>CAMXAU010000004.1 GCA_947179325.1 uncultured Bacteroidales bacterium
AAATATAGCAAAAAGCTGAGAGCAGAGCATCAAACCTGTTTGTATGCTTTGCCGAAGCACAGGCGTATATATATGCGAAGCATAAATATAGCAAAAAGCCCCGGCTTCCCAAGCGAAACCATGAAAGCATCCATTTAGCAGGCATGGTATATTACATGCCAAAGAAAAGGCAAAAAAACAAATCGTCAGAAATCATGGCTCAAAATCTTGTTTTTATATCAAATATTCCGAATTCAGGAACAATTCCGATTTATTTTGTTACCTTTACAAAAGATTGTTTAATAACAAACAATACAACAAATCAATAACCTAATTATTATTTTATGTTAAAATCAACATTGTCATCAATGTTTAGTGGATTCTCGGCGCTCATTCTGAGTGTCGCACTATGCATTGCGATGCCTTCTCTGGCGTTAGCCCAGAATGCGGGGGGGGCAAAGGTGAGGTCCGTGGTACGATAACTGATGATGCCGGCCCTGTAATCGGTGCATCCGTTATGGTTAAAGGCACCACGAACGGTAATACCACAGATCTGGACGGAGTATTTACTCTTGGAGGTTTGAAATCCAACGATGTGCTTGTCGTTTCCATGATCGGGTATGAAACACAGGAAATCGTTTATACCGGACAGACAAATCTGGAAATTTTCCTCCAGATGTCAAATGAGTATCTGGATGGAGTTGTCGTAACGGCTCTCGGTATCAAACGTTCTGAAAAAGCTCTGAGCTATAACGTCCAGCAGGTCAAGGCAGATGCGATCATGAACGTCAGAGATGCCAACTTCATTTCATCTCTTAACGGAAAGGTCGCCGGTGTCACCATCAATTCCGCAACTTCCGCCGGAGGTGCTTCCCGTGTCGTCATGCGCGGTGTGAAATCCATCAAATCTTCAAACCTTGCACTGTATGTAATTGACGGTATTCCTATGTATAACGGCCTCGAAGGAGGCGACGGGGCCAGCGTATTTTCGTCACAGCCTGGAACTGACGGCGTAGCCGACATAAACCCTGACGACATAGAATCCATCACTATGCTTACCGGCCCTTCAGCCGCTGCACTTTACGGTAATGCAGCTGCAGCCGGTGTCGTCCTGATCACGACAAAGAAAGGCAAGGCGGGAAAAGTACAGCTTACATACTCGAACAACACCACCTTTTCAACAGCCTACATGATGCCGCAGACACAGAGCCGCTACGGCAACCTGCCAAACGTACTGAACAGCTGGGGTGATCCGGTAGAAAGCAGCTATGACCCACGCGACTTCTTCCGTACAGGTGTGAATGAAATGAACACATTGTCGCTCACAGCAGGAAATGACAGGAACCAGACATACATTTCCGCTGCAAGCACCAATACTACCAACATTCTTCCTAACAGCGGTTACTCCCGCTATAACTTCACGCTCCGCAACACGACATCGTTCCTGAAAGACAAGATGACCCTCGACATAGGAGCCAATTATATTCTCCAGAACGACAAGAACATGATGGCACAGGGTTTCTATTACAACCCGCTTCCTGCCCTCTACCGTTTCCCGCGCAGCGAGAATTTCGATGACGTACGCCTATACGAGCGTTACAACCCTCTATACGGAATCAACGAAGAATTCTGGCCATACGGCGGCAAATCCGAGGGACTTGCAAACCCTTATTGGATCCAGAACCGCCAGGTACGTGAGAACAAAAAGACACGTTATATGATCAGCGCGTCTCTCAAATATCAGATTCTTGACTGGCTTGATATAGCGGGACGTGTAAAAGTCGACAATTACAGCAACAGATTCACCCGCAAGGAACATGCGAACACAGGTGACCCGTCCCTCGGAGCAGGCAAAGGCGGATATATGGACTTGAAATCCGACTCCAAGAACACATACGCTGACGTAATCGCCACAGTCAACAAGGTTTGGGAAGACGTATCACTGCATATCAACGCCGGTGCTTCCATCAATGACAGCAGTTACGAAGACATCGGTTATGAAGGAGGTCTCAGGGAATACAACTTCTTTGCAGTGCACAATATAGATTTCAACAAATCGTGGAAAGCAAAACAGAGCGGATGGCACGATCAGGCACAGGCTATCTTCGCTTCTGCCGAAATAGGCTACAAAGACATGCTCTACCTTACTATTACAGGCCGCAATGACTGGGATTCAAGACTGGCCTATTCCAGATACAAGTCATTCTTCTATCCGTCCGTCGGACTTTCTGCCGTAATCTCCAATATGTTCAACGCACCGAAATGGCTGTCACTACTTAAGGTCCGTGCTTCTTATACGGAGGTGGGTAATCCATACGACAGATTCATGACCACAATCACATATCCTTACAACGAGCAGAGCGCATCATGGTCCACATCAACGGTATATCCAAACTTGGATCTGAAGCCTGAGAGGACCAAGTCATGGGAAGTCGGAGTCGATGCCAACTTCTTCAATTCACTGAGCATGGCGCTGACATATTACCGTTCAAACACCTTCAACCAGACATTCGACGCTACATTGCCGCAGTCCTCAGGATATACGAGCATTCCTATCCAGAGCGGAAACATCCTCAATGAAGGTGTAGAAATGGCTCTCGGCTATGACAATACATGGGGAGATTTTTCTTTCGGGGCACATTACACCCTGACATGGAACCGCAACGAGGTCATCAGGCTTGCAGACGGTGTCATCAACCCGTATACCAACGAGCCTATCGACATGAAAGAGCTCTCGGTCTGCAGCTATGGTCCTCTTGACGCACAGCTTATTCTCAAGCCAGGCGGCTCCATGGGAGACGTCTATGCCTACAAGTTCCTTGCAAGAGACAAGAACGGCTACATCGCCAATGACCTGAAGACCGAGACCGTAGGCACAGACGACAAAGTCTTCCTCGGCTCAATTCTTCCTAAAAGCAACATGGGACTCACTCTCAACGCAGGATGGAAAGGCCTGAATCTCGGTGTGACATTCAATGCACGTCTCGGAGGCATTGCAATGAGCGCCACCCAGTCACTGCTGAATGCTTCCGGCGTAAGTGAAGAAAGTGCCGTCGCACGCGACAATGGCGGCATTCCGATCAATGGATTCATGGCTGATGCCCAGAAATATTATGAGACAATCAACGGTGCCGCATATTATTACACATACAGCGCAACCAATGTGCGCCTCGGAGAAGTGGCCCTTAATTATACATTCCCTCGCAAATGGTTCAAAGACAAGATGGGCCTGACTCTCGGTCTGGTCGGAAAGAATCTTGCCATGATTTATTGCAAGGCTCCATTCGACCCTGAACTGACTACAGCAGCCGGTTCAAACTATTACCAAGGTTTTGATGCCTATATGCTTCCAAGCACAAGGAACTGGGGATTTAATGTAAAATTACAATTCTAAATTTTTAAGAAAATGAAAAAGATTACAAAATACATATCTCTTGTACTGGTGCTTTCGTTATTGTCTGGATGTATCGGAAAGTTCGAAGAATATAATAAGAATCCGTACGAGCCTTCTAAGGTGGCTCCTTATTCCCTCCTTTCCGAGATGTGGAAAATCTATGCGAATGCACAGCAGAATGCCTGCCAGTACAATAATACAATGTGGGCGTCATTCAGCGGAGTAGTTTGCGAGACTGGAGCATGGGGTGGAAGAGGTTTCTATTATTATAGCGCACCGGACGGCTTTAATGACGGTTCATGGGGAGACAACTTTACAAAGGTTTCCAACAACTTGTACCAGATTGAGGCGATGACACAAAAAGAGGGCGTGGTCTATGCCTTGGCCGAATTGGTCAAAGTATATTCCGCCCAAGTGCTTCTGTCACTTTACGGACCTATTCCCTACTCACAGGCGACCCAGGGAGCAACGAAGATTGCTTATGACAATGAGGAAACTGCATGGCATGCGGCTTTCGACGACCTTGATGATGTCATCGCCAAGCTTTCCCTTGCAAACGGCATCGAGGCTGACCTGAAAGACATTGACCAGTTTTTCGGCGGAGATTGCGCAAAATGGCTGAAATTCGCCAACACATTGAAACTGAGAATGGCAATCAGAATTTCAGGGAAAGATCCTGAATTTGCAAGGAAAAAGGCAGAAGAAGCCGTCACTTCCGGAGTTATGGAAAGCAAGGGCGACAGCTGCTGGGACACAACCAACAGCGGTGAGCCTAACGGATACAAAGTCGTAGGAGGATGGGGCGAAGTACGCGCCAATGCATGCATCATTTCCTGTATGAACGGCTACGAAGACCCTCGCCGTCCGAAATATTTTACTGAGCAGTCTGCACAGCCAGGCGGCGGTTATGTCGGAGTAAGACACGGTGGAATCTCTCAGAGCTACCATAGCACTTGCGTAAACTACAGCAATCTTTTGTGTGCCATTGACGAGACTGCACCTACCGTGGTGATGTATGCGGCCGAGGCAGCTTTCCTTCGTGCTGAAGGTGCTTTGAAAGGCTGGAATATGGGAGGCACAGCCCAGGAGTTCTATGAAAAAGGCATAAGGCTTTCATTCGAGGAATTCAACGTCTCAGGCGTAGAGGAATATCTTGCCGACAACACATCAAAACCAGCAGCTTATACTGACAATCTGCAGCCGGCTGCCGGCTCGACAGGCAACAACTGCCCGGCAATGTCTGACATTACCATCCAATGGAGCGATGACGGCCGTGAACTTGAGAGAATCCTTACCCAGAAGTGGATTGCCCTTTATCTTGACCCTCTGAACGGCTGGTCAGACCAGAGGCGCACAGGATATCCAAAGATTTTCCAGTCAAGCAAAAGTGATGATTCAAGTGTAACCGTCACACGCGGACAGCGCAGACTCCGCTTCCCGCAGAGCGAATATCAGAACAACCCTGAAAATGTCAATGCGGCAGTAGCTTATCTGAGTAACGGCAAGGATACAAACGGCACAGATCTTTGGTGGGCACAGAAATCCAACGGAAGTTACTAACAACTGATAACAAATGGCTTATCGTTCATTGAAACTCAGTATAATAAACATTTTATGAAAAAGAAAATTACATATATCATGTTTTCAGCCTTTGCAATTTTGTCAATGGCAAGTTGCAACAAATGGCTAACTCCGGAACCATTGTTCAAGGAACCGGAAAACATACATGGTGAAGATTACTACGCCGCACTTCGCGCGTACAAGTCTTCTGAGCATGTCAAGTGTTTCGGATGGTACAGCAGCTGGACTGCCGTCGGCAATGACATGAAGAACTATCTCATAGGACTTCCTGACTCCATGGACATCGTCTCACACTGGCTGCCTGTGGAATCTTATGCACAGCCTCTTAGCGAAAATCAGAAGAAAGACCTGAAAGCAGTCCAGGAAAAGGGCACTAAAGTCTTGTTCTGTCTTTTCTTCAAGGATCTTGGCTTCAGGATGACACCTGGCCTTGAAACAGCGGAAAACAGCAATCCGAGTGAAACATACAAACAGCTTATGCGAGAGACATGGGGCTGGTACGAGCGAAGCTATGACGGAAGCGAAGCTGCGGATGAGGCAATCCGGAAATACGCCAGGGCCTTGAAAGACTATGCGATAGAGAACGGCTATGACGGAATAGATTTCGACTATGAGGTCAACTATGGAGAAAGAGGCAACTTGGTTGAGAACACCACGGCACTTCACGTATTGCTCACAGAACTGTCAAAATACATGGGGCCGAAGTCCGGCAGTGGCCTGATATTGGCTGTGGACGGCGAGCCTCAGACTCTTGCAGCCGAGAGCGGACCGCTTCTTGACTATTACATAATCCAGGCATATCGTTGTCCCGGGGATTCCGATCTTGACAGACGTTTCAGCGGCCTGTTCAACAAATTCAGCAGCGTAGAAGACGAAGCGACCGTATTGAAGAAATTGTTCTGGACGGAAGATTTCGAAAGCATACAGGACGGAAGAAAAGACTTCACTTACCGTGACGGAACGCAAACCCCATATTCTATCGAGGGCATGTCCAGATACTACAGAGACATTGACGGCCAGCAGGTTAAGATCGGCGGCTTCGGAGCATACCGTTTCGACATCATCGGCTCAATTGACGAATATGCCTTGATGCGCAGAATGATCCAGGGTGTCAATCCGGCTAACAACTAAACATTGAATTATATGAAAATTAAAACAATACTTGGCTTTATGGCAATCGGAGCATTGGTCCTTACATCTTGCAATGATGAGGTGAATCCTCCGTTTGAAAATGGGCTCTATCTGGCTGAAGCAACTTCAAACAAGACTTTCTCACAGCAGACAGAGAGTATTACAATGGGACTTGACCCAATTCAAAAGACTTTGACGGCAAAGTTGGCAAAAGCAGTTTCCGAGGATGTGAAAGTTACTTTTGAATTGGACGAATCACTTATTGAACAGTACAACAGCAAGAACGGAACTTCTTACCAGCTGATTCCTTCCGGATCTCTTGACTTCGATGAAGGCAAAGAAATAATCATTCCTGCCGGCAAGGTAGCTTCAGAATCGGAAGTATTCACCATAACGTACACAAAGAGTCCCAATGCTGAGGTATATGCCATACCTTTCAGAATGAGATATGTGTCCGGTCCTGTGGATATCGTAGGAAATTCGGATCATATCCTCTATCTCCTTGCCGCGCCGAACATCCAGAAATCCATCATAGTTCACAGAGGGAATGAGACAAGTTTTCAAATTCCTGAAGTCACTGCAAATGAATTTACAATCGAGTTTTGGGTGAAAGTGAACAACAAGACAGGTTGGGTTCCTTCTGAATCAGAGCCTTGGTTCGGCTTCGGCAAAGGAAACGACCCGAGCAAGTCCAAAAGACAGAGGATTTTCGGAGACAACTGCGGCCCGATTACAGTAGGTGATGTTCTTCTTCGCTGGTGGGCAGACGGTGCTTCCGGAATCGGCCCGACTCTGCAGTTCCAGACAAGCAAGGGTTATTTTGACTCAAACGAATGGTGGGAAGCTGATACATGGTATCATATCGCCTATACTTGGGACGGCAAGACTGCTAGGCTGTACAAAGACGGAGTTCAAGACCGCGAAAACGGTCAGGAAGGTCCTTTCGTATTTAAAAATGTGAATTTGTTCAACATGTCCGGCTCTGGCTCACAGGCATGGCAAATGGAAATGGAGATGGCTCAGATCCGTATATGGACCAAGTGCCAGACTCCTTCAGGAATTATTGACGGAATGTCACGGGCCATCCCGTCTGACGCTGATGGCCTGTATGCTTATTGGCCATGCGATGAAGGAGAAGGAAACGTATTGAAAGGAAGCGGACAAGCTGCCATAGATGTTACTGTCAGAGGTACTGCACAGTGGAGTGAGGAAATGTACGACTTCTCCAATCCGAACAAATAAACAAGGACTCTTTGAGATTTGAAAATTTGGTGACAAGGTTGAGTTGACCGCACCGAAAACGAGAAAAGAGAGGGTGGCTAAAAAGTCTGACGACAGATTAGTCACCCTCTTTAATTTTGTTATTCATGGCGGCAAACTCTTTTTACAGGACAGTCCCGTAGAGTCATTGCAGTTCATTCCCGCCACACAGGTCACGGGAGCACGGACAGGATTTACAAAACGCAGGCAACCAATATGTTGAGATTTCACAGTATGCGCGTTGGGGCAATTGGCAGGACAACGCGCACGGACATAATTCACAAAACACTGACAATCAACACATTAAAATTTCACGGTGTGCGCGTTGGAACACTTGGCTGGACAACGAGCACGGGCAGAATTCACAAAGCATTGGCAAACAACACATTGAAATTTCACGGTGTGCGCGTTGGGGCAATTGGCTGGACAACGCGCACGGACGGGATCCACAAAGTATTGGCAACCAACATGTTGAGATTTCAAGGTGTGCGCGTTGGGGCATTAGACAGGGCAACACACCGCTGTTCGTAAACCACTGACGCTCAAGTATATCCTATAAACCACTGCCCCAAATCCATACATAGCCGCAGAATTTTGCAGGTGGTCCGGAACCATCATAAGACCGAATTAAAAAGTTCAGAAAACCAAGACATCATAAAACGCCTTGTGTGCAAAAAATTATCAGAAGATAAAGATTGGACTTGATGAATTTCAGTGCCAGGGATATATTTTTCTCAACGGCCTTGACGGAGATGCTCATTCTCTGTGCAATCTCCTTGTATGTCAAGCCTTCAGCACGGCTGAGCATAAAAGCCTCACGTTGGCGCGACGGCAAGCAGTCCACAAGCTGGCTGATATATGATTCAAGGCTTCTTGCCTCTATTGCAGAAGATGTATCTGCCGAGCTATACTCAGCCGACAATTCCTCCGCTCTTTTAACGGCATCAAGATTGAGAGACTTATGATATGTGTTGAAGGTAAGATTACGGGTTATGATAAACAGCAGGCCATTGAGGGACCTTTCTTCGTCAAGGCTGTCCCTTATCTCCCAGATTATAAGAAAGACCTGCTGCGTAAGGTCCTCCTGCTCAGCTTAGTCATGAATGAAAAGCCTGGCGTAATGATAGACCTTAGCCCAATACCTGCGGTACAGCCTCTCAAATGCCTTTTCATCACCCATCTTCAGAAGCAAGATGTCTGCCTGCTCTTTATCTTCCATAGCCCATAAACACTTAATGCTGAAACGGTGCTAAGGTAGCAATTTTTGAGGAATCTCCCAAGTGTCCCATTCGCGGGCGAGGCGGGCATGATAGTATAGAAAACAAGCGCATTTGTCTGAGACCTGCAATAGCCATCAGCAACATTTTATTTATAATATGTACTGATTTGAATTATTCATATAACTTTGAGTTAAATACTAGAACCACACAGAAAGCAGTAAATCCATAATAACCACATATTCATTATGGAATACATAAAAATATTGATATTTGTCACAGCAATTTTTCTGACGTGCGCCTGCCCGAAAGGTCCGAATGATCATATCTATATAGAAAGAGATGATGTTACATTTGAGAAAGAGGGTGGTGAGATTTTTATTGCTGCGGGAGAGTTTCATTTAGTAGCCTTAGCATTTCATTCCAATAAGCCTAATGAAGGCATTTATGTTGAAGAAAACTGGATTAAATTTGACGGTCACGAACTTTACCTGCAACACGACTGGATTGAAGTCAGAAAATTTTGCGACAAAGACGGGCTACACTACCTTAAGATTATTGCGAACCGGAATGACACCGGGACAATGAGAGGATGCACTATAACCATAGCAGAAGGAGATGTTGCTGCCGGAATCATAGTAAGACAGAATTAAAGAAAAGCAGGAGGGTGGTAAAAGTAAATTCTTACTCACCCTCCATCATTTTTCTTTGAAAAAAATGCTCCTCTATTATTACCTGATACTGGACTCAGCGGCATCATCACAGGTGCACGAGAGGAATCTCCCAAGTGTCACCTTCGCGGGCGAGATATGATTCAGGGAAAATCTCCCGCATCTCATGAAGAAAAGAGGAGACATCTGGGAAACGGGACGAATAATGCCCGACCAGCAGCCTGCCTGCAGCGGCTTCAAGAGCACACCTGGCCGCCTGGACCGTAGTGGAATGGAAAGTCTTTGCAGCCATATCTGCCATGCTTTCAGGGAATGTGGCCTCATGGTAAAGCAGGTCAACTCCCCTGACCCATCCGGCCAGTTCCGGGAAAGGAGCTGTGTCACTGCAATAGGCATAGCTGCGTGGAGAATACGGAAGATAGGCTACATCAGAATTACTGATTACACCGGATTCACGTACAACATCCTCTCCCCTCTTGAGAGTCCCGATCTCAGCAAGCGTAAGGCCATATCTGCTGATTGCCTCCTTACGTACATTCATCATGGGCATTTTCTCCCTTATCATGAAACCGTATGTCTCTATCCTGTGGTTCAGCGGAAAGGCAAGCATCTCTGTCGATTTGCTGGAAAACACAACCTCTGGACTTTTCATGGAAAGCACATGGTGCTCAACCCTGTACTTGAGCCCTTCACCGAAATAAGAGAAAAAGAATTTCATTATAGGCGCAAATGACCTCGGGGCATAGATATTCAATGTAGTGGAACGTCCAAGCATCCCCATTGTGGACAGCAATCCGAAAATACCGAAAATATGGTCTCCATGTATATGGGAGATACATATGTTATCTATTTTCAGAAAGGATACACCTGCCTTGCGCAGGCTTATCTGCACACCTTCACCGCAATCAATCAAGAACAAGCGCCCACGTACATCAAGTACTTGAGCGCTTGGATTTCTATTGACAGTGGGCAGGGCCGAAGCCGTGCCCAGTATTTTCAGAGAGAAATTACTCACCTTTCTCAAGCTTGTCCTTGAGGGCTGCAAGAGCATCTATATCACCGAGAGTAGTCTTCTCGATATTTGAGTTGATCTTCTTCACAGCTTTCTTGGTGTTGTCAGACTCCTGTGCTGCCTTCTCTGCCTTTGTCTCAGGAGAAGCATAGGTCTTGAGATGCGATACAGTTATCTTCTTGGTGTTCCTCCTAAGTTCGGTAACCTTGAACGGAAGGGTCTCGCCAACAACAGCTGAAGTACCATCCTCCTTTACAAGATCCTTCACGAAGCATGTAGCCTCAACATCCTCTGCAAGTGAAACCACTGCAGTCTTGTCTGCTATTGAAAGAACTTTACCGTCAACAACTGTTCCTACTGAATAGTTGCTCTCAATCTCATCCCAAGGGTTAGGAAGGAGCTGCTTGTGGCCAAGGCTGAGCTTGTGGTTCTCCTCATCGAAGTCAAGGATAACAACATCCATCTTGTCACCAGGCTGAACGAGCTCTGAAGGATGCTTGATCTTTGTCCATGAAAGGTCGCTGATATGAACAAGTCCCTCGATACCGTCCTCAAGCTCTGCGAATACACCGAAGTTAGTGATATTGCGTACAGTTGCTGAGTGCTGTGAACCTACAGGGTATTTCTCGCGGATGTTCTCCCAAGGATTTGCAACAAGCTGCTTCAGGCCGAGAGACATCTTCTTCTCATCCCTGTCAAGGGTAAGAACCTGTGCCTCAACCTCGTCACCAACCTTAAGGAAATCCTGTGCAATGCGGAGCCTTGGAGACCAAGACATCTCTGACACATGGATAAGTCCCTCTACACCTGGCTCAATCTCAACGAATGCACCGTAGTCTGCGATAAGGACAACTTTACCCTTAACCTTGTCACCAACCTTGAGGTTCTGGTCAAGAGCATCCCAAGGATGAACTGTAAGCTGCTTAAGACCGAGGGCGATTCTCTTCTTAGCCTCATCGAAGTCAAGGATAACCACGCGGATCTTCTCATCAAGCTTAACAACCTCCTCCGGATGGTTGATCCTGCCCCATGAAAGGTCTGTGATGTGGATAAGTCCGTCAACACCGCCAAGGTCAACGAATACACCGTAGCTTGTGATGTTCTTGACAGTACCCTCAAGTACCTGTCCTTTCTCAAGCTTGCCGATGATCTCGCTCTTCTGCTGCTCAAGCTCAGCCTCGATAAGAGCCTTGTGGGAAACGACAACATTCCTGAACTCCTGGTTGATCTTGACAATCTTGAAGTCCATAGTTGTGTCAACGAACTGGTCGTAGTCACGGATAGGCTTGATGTCGATCTGTGATCCTGGAAGGAATGCCTCGATGCCGAAGATGTCGACAATCATACCGCCCTTAGTACGGGTCTTGACATAACCTTTGACGATTTCATTTGCATTGAATGCCTCATTAACCATATCCCAGGAGCGGAGAGCACGTGCCTTCTTGTGGGAGAGGACGAGCTGTCCTTTCCTGTCCTCGGCAGTCTCAACGAATACCTCAACCTTGTCACCAACCTTGAGGTCTGGGTTATAACGGAACTCAGGAGCCATGATGACACCCTCGCTCTTATAACCGATGTTAACGATAACCTCTCTCTTGCTGATGGCTGTAACAACACCCTCAACAACGTCATTCTCAACTACTTTTGAGAGAGTCTGATCATACTTCTCCGCGATTGTCTGCTTGTCTTCGCCATAGACATCGCCACCCTCGAACTCTTCCCAGTTGAACTTGTCCGGATCAACTGAGGCGTTCAGGGACACTTTCCTGGTTTCCTCGATTGCAGGAGTCTCCTCTGCTGCAACTACTTTGTTTTCTTCCATAATTAAATAAAAACAACTAGTGGGTTAAACTTTATCTCTTGTACCTGTCCCTCGGACACAAAAAAGCGCGCCTCCGGGAAAAAGGCGCGCAAAAATATGTATATTTATCGTATTTTCAAAGTCCTAAAGCATTTTTCTTTTCTTGAAGACGAATAAAATCAGCAGGAACGACAAAATCATCAGCACCACGATAATGATCCAGTCCCATACTGTAGCTGTCATAGGCAGAGTGACATTCATCCCATAGAAACTGGTGATCAGGGTCGGAGGCATCAGCAGGAGCGAAACAAGAGTGAATACCTTCATGATCTTGTTCTGGTCCAGGTTGATAATACCTATTACTGTATTCTGGAGGTATTCAAGCCTCTCAAAACTGAAATTCGTATGGTTTATCAGAGAGGATATGTCCTTGAGCATGACATTCAGCTTCCCCTGCAGCTCTGCCGGGAACTGCTCCGACTTAAGCAGGCTGGAAATCACCCTCTGCTTGTCCACGATATTCTCACGCACAAGCATCGTATTCTCCTGCAGCTGGTTGACGTCAAGGAGGAATTCCTCATTAATGTCCTCCCCCATTCCGATTTTGCGGTTATACTGGGCAATCTCCTTGGACATCAGCTCTATCATGTCGGCATCGAGGTCAATACGCTGTTCAAGGATACTTACGAACACAACACTTCCCGCAGGATAGAATTTCGGGAAGGCAATCATTCTCCTCTGCAGGTCCGTGAAGCTACGGAGAGGACACTCCCTCAACGTGGCAAGTATTCCGTCGGTCAATATGAAGGAAACAGTCTCCATCGAATATTCCTCAGGCCCCGGAATAAGGAAGTTCGTGTTGGCAAAGACGGCATTGTCCGTTTCCGAGAAACGTGATGAACTCTCGATCTCCTCGGCCTGCGCCCTGCTCTGTATGGTTGTGCCAAGAAAAGCCTCCGCAGCCCTCTTCTCATCCCCTGTAGGTGAAAAAAGGTCTATCCAGATGACATCCTGCCTTATGAGATTCCTGAAATCCGTCTCCGACTGGGAAACCATTATCTGTCCGCTGGTCCTGTAGTAGATTGTAATCATACCTTGCCCCGTTTTTGTCCGGCTCAGTCGTCGGAAAAATTCGACTTTAAAACAGCTCCATAACGTCTCTTCCGATTATGGGGCTGCAAAAGTACAAATTTATTGCAAATTTGCAAATTATGTAGGGTATTTTTTTAGGTCAAGAGGTTTTAAGCTCGTTTACAAAAATATTTAAGAGATGAAAACTACTGACAATAATACTTATAACATCACTTTTAATGTGCACAACCCCATTCGCCCAGGTTGCAGGCAAATTCATCCTCACTGGCCCTAATGCTGTCAAAAAAGTTGAAATCAAACATTCGTGTACAGAATGCATCGGCCGTATGAAAATACGATATTACGATTCAAACGAGTCCAACTGGAAAATATCTTTACCAGGATTTATTTAACAATCCGCATTTCGACTGCTATATTTCTTATTATCATGACAGACATGGACTTGAAGCAGATTTCCTGATTATACTTACCGGTGGCAAATGACATAAACTCGCCATATGGAATAAAAGTTTTTATGTAACTTTGTGCCATGAACCTAAACAACACATATGAAAAAAATCGCATATATACTTGTACTTGCCGCATTCTCTACCGCACTATTTCTATCATGCACCGATACAAAATCTGTAAATGAGGCATTGCATGATGCAGAGATGAACATGGCAGATTCCCCTAAGCAGGCACTGGATATACTGGAATCCATTGAACAGTCCGAATTGAAAACCCGTAAGTTACAGGCCAGGTATGCACTGATGCTGTCTATGGCCCTGGACAAGAATTATGTTGATGTCGCGAACGACAGCATAATTGCACCGGCTGTGAAATATTACAAGAATCACGGCAATGCAGATGAGAGACTGAAGACATTCTATTATTGGGGACGCATCGCAATGAATGCCGGAGAATACGAAGATGCCATTTCACGATTTACGGTGGCTGAGAAGTATGTGGAATATGCACAAGACGATATAGCCATAGCACGCCTCTATAAAGCCCAGATGGTCATCTACCAATACTCGTATGATTCAGATATGATTATTAACACGGCAGAAGAAGCGGCCAAATATTATCTGTCAGCAGGAGATACGACAAAATATATAAATACTCTTAATGATGTCGTCAGCGGTTATCTTCATAAACAAGATACGACAAATACACGCATGTGCCTTGATGAATTGAAGTCATATTGGAACATTCTTACTCCAAGGCAGATGAGCAACTGGTATTCAGCAATGCTGCTGTTGAACGAATTTACAGGATGTGTTGATGCTGAAGAAATGATTTCAGAATACCTGGCGACAATTTCAGAGCCATCAATTGTACGCTGGCTCTCAGTTGCCAATGCATATTATTACAGTGGTAATCTAAAGAAAGCCTCGGATGCTTTGGAGAAGGCAGAACAGCATGAGAATCAATACTTCCTATATTATCATCTTATATCAGGAGATATAAATGCGGATATCGGGAATTATCGTCAGGCAACAGATTCATATCGCCAATATATAGCGGCTACAGGAAAGAAGAATGGAAAACTCTTTGAGTCTGACATCAATTTCATCAGAGAACGTCATGACCTGCAGATGAAGTTGCTCCGTAAAAATTATACTGTAGCTCTATTGTTGTCGTACGCATCGATATTATTGCTTACGGCAATCGTCATAATAAGCAGAATGCGCTGGCTCAGAAAGGAAAAGAAACTTTCCGATGAAAAGCACAAGGTTGCCATTGCACTGGCGGAACAGCGGCAGATTACAGAACGGATGCAATATGCAGAAGAAAAGAAACAGTTGCAAATCGAGAAGGACAATTACATCAAGATGTATGATGAGACTCTGCACGAAATAGAGCGTTTGAAGAATACCTTAAACGATAATAAATTGGATGCATCTGTCCGGAAGCATGTGGCAGAACGCCTGGCATTGTTGAATAAATTTATTGCAGCGAATATTGTCCCGGGATTTTCAAATGAAGCCGTAGAAGAATTGAGGCACATTATGAATGACAAACAACATTTCATCGAATCCACCCGCTTTTCATTTGGTCTTGCATATCCGGAATTCATAGAATATCTCCGTAAGCATGAATTGACAGACAGCGAAATCGGATTTTGCTGTTTTTATACAATCGGTCTCAGGGGAAAAGATATTGCCAATTATATGGGAATGAGTCAAAGCGGATACTATAAATTCAGCAGCAATTTAAGGAAGAAGTTTGCTTTGAAAGAGAAAGACACCAACATTGATATCTTTTTGCGCAATTTATTCGGTCAGACTGCTAAGTAAAGTCTTCCAATGCTATATATTTTTTAAAGTACTGATAGCGATTGAGTTATCAGTACTTTATCTGTTTTGCGATGGGTATACCACACCCCATTGATTTTCAACAAGTTACACCAACACAAATGAAAACTTTTTATTTGTAAGAAAACTTTGCCTGAAATACATTTGCGGAATAACCAATTAAAAATTAGTCATGAGAAAATTAATTGTATTACTGCTTTTTACCATTTCGGGAGTATGTGCCAATGCAACAAATGGCCATGATGAGGAGGCCAGAGAAAATATCCGCATTAAAGAATTGTATCAGTCCGAAGGCACAGTAGACAGATCTATCAATGTCTACATAAATGCCGCCATAATTCAAGCAATTACAACGCTAATTATGAAACATTTGCAGATGGATCGAATAGTAAGGGAGACTATAGTGTATACAAAGGTGTAGATCCAAATACAGGAGAGACAAAGTATATAGGAATGACCAAACGTGATCCGTATATACGTTTTATGGAACACCTAAGATCTAACACTGAACGCGCAGACCTAATATATTCAGTAATAGAGTCTGGTCTTTCAAAACAGGATGCTAGAATAATAGAACAATTATGGATTAACAAGTTTGGTTTGGATAATTTATATAATAAAATTAATTCTATTGCTCCTATATTTTGGCCAAAGTATAATATTTATTAATTTTGAGAAAAAAATGAGAGTATATAAACGAATCAACGATATTTACGAGGTCGAGTTGCCGGACTGTAAAAGATACTTCCAGTTTTTACAATCTGATTCCTCTTTGTTAGGAGGACATGTTATTGCAATATTTAATAATAAATATGATAAATTCGAGTCACCTTCATTAGATGACATCGCCAAAGGAGCAGTTGAATATTATTGTCATACTAATATTAATTATGGGGTTGAACTTGGGCTGTGGAAAAAATATGGCAACACTCCTGCTTGCGCTGACTTATCAAAAGTTTATTTTAAGAACTATGTAGATGAGAAAAAATGCTGGCATATTTGGAGAGCCAATGAGGAACTTCAGTCTTTTGATGAAATTCCTGACCAGTTTAGAGATTCATACATTACCTATCTGTTTCCGCCCAAATGTGTTTACCATAAACTTGTATATGGTAAATTTTTAGGTCAAGATGTTTTAAGCTCATTTACAAAAACACTTAAGAGATGAAAAAACTGACAACAATACTTATAACATCACTTTTAATTTGCGCCACCACTACATCTGCTCAAGTAGCAATCCGTGCTGACGTAGGTGTGGCCGGGTACAAGACCACTTGCTTTGATCCGGCGCAGGTATCAAGTGTATTTGGCCTTGGCTTACAGCTTGGGGCGGATTATGACATACATATTACGAAAAGATTTTATCTCACGCCTGGACTTTATTGGTCATATCGTGCAGCCTCCGGCAACTCTCCTGTAGAAGATGTCTATGGCACGGAACTGCTTCAGGAACATTTTCTCAATATCCCTGTTCACGCAAAGTGGAAGTTTGACATCAGACCGGAGAAGTTCGGCATTTATGTCTATGTCGGACCGGTATTCTCTGTCGGAATGTCCTCCCGCTCTAATTTTGACATGATGATATCCGCAATAAAGGTAGAAGGAACATATAACTATTTCAATGGTGACTCTGACTTCAAATCCCCGGTATTATCTGGAAGCATGTCAGACAAAATCAATGATATGATTCAAGATGAGCTTGATACCATGGGAGTGAGGTACAGCCGTTTGGAAGCAAGACTTGACATTGGAGTAGGTTTTGTGATCAAAGGCAACCACGAACTCGTTACCGGTTATGATTTCGGGATAAACAATAGGGTTAAAGGCGCTCTTGCCGAGAACAACTTCATGAATGCCAGCAATCTATATGTGGGATACAGATATAGGTTCAGCAAAAAGAAGCATTAATATGAATCATCAGTTTTACAATAAGGGAAAAGGCCTCCGCGCCTTCTCCCTTCCCGAGATGCTGGTCGTATTAGTGATAATCGGCATACTTGTGCTGATTGCGCTTCCTAATCTGAGACCTCTGATTTCGAGGGCGAAGTCTATGGAGGCACAGCATTTTGCATTCGTGCACACTCTTCAGAAGAGTTACTTCTACACATACTCCAGATATTCGGACAGCCTTGACGAGATAGGTTTTGAGCAGCAGCCCCTGGTAACGGAAGACGGCAATGCGAACTACCGCATTGAGATAGTCGAAGCGAGCGAATCCGGATTCAAGGCCCACTGTTTATGACAGATAGTTATGAATATGCAGCTACATATGGTAATGGCAAGGTCGCAGAAGTTACAATACCTAAAATTACACTTGAACAAATGCAATATAATGGCGATCTTTGTACTATGATGGGGCAAAATTTAACAGGAGGACACATAACTGGTAAAGAATTTATGTTCTCGCCTCAAGTTAAAACAGGTTTTGTCATTAAATTTAAATTTTAGGTCATGCAATCATTAGATTCAATAAAGATATCGTGTATGAAGACTCTTGATAATTTTCATACGCTACTCAAAGAAAAATATCAAAGAGATATATCAACTGAATATTTTTTTGTTCCGAAGTTCATTAATGATACGAATCAAGCAAACAATTATGTAAACAATTTTACAAATAATAAGTCTGACTATTTTTCTATGATACTCTCTTCTGAAAAAATAGATTTAAACGAATTAGTCAATCTGATACACAAATATCAAAATAAGATTTCTTGGGTTGATTTTATGTTGTGTCCTACAGAAACAAATATCTCGGTATATGTAGTTCAATTGGTATGTTTAAATAAGATAGATAATAAACTTAACTTTCATATAGCATGTCCGATATAAATCAGAAACAAGTTAAAGTATTCTTAGTACTGTTAATTTCAATTATTATAGCTGTCAATTCGTCAGCTCAAGTAGCTTTCCGTGCTGACGTAGGTGTGGCCGGGTACAAGACCACTTGCTTTGCCCCTGTGCAGGTATCAAATTGGCATTAATCAAGATGGTATATTTTATACCTTTTTAAAAAATAATATGACAAATTTAAGAATAAAGGATTTAGATGGCATATCATATATGCATCTGAACTTAGTGAATCATTACAGTAACACTTCGCAAGTTGAGTTTTTAGTAAATCTAAGTAAAAATGGTTTTTATGCCAATAAGAATGTCTATGGGGAAAAGGAGGATTTGATATTATTGCAAAAGGCCCTTTCAAAACTCATATCAGGTGAAAACATCGCATATGAATATAAATCAATGATTGACGAACACTTGAGCATAAAATTTCAAAGGAATGTTACAGGAAACATTGCCGTTACATGCATACTTAAAGATTGGGATTATACATCTGCTGAGCTAAAATTGATATTCAATATAGATCAGACCATTCTTTGTGAATTTTGTGTACAGCTTGAAGAATTATTTACATTTATTGAAACCAAGATATGAGAGTATATAAACGAATCAACGATATTTACGAGGTTGAGTTGCCGGACTGTAAAAGATATTTCCAGTTTTTACAATCTGATTCCTCTATGTTAGGAGGAAATGTTATTGCAATATTTAATAATAAATATGATAAATTCGAGTCACCTTCATTAGATGACATCGCCAAAGGAGCAGTTGAATATTATTGTCATACTAATATAAATTTGGGCGTAAAACTCGGTCTATGGAAGAAATATGGTAATGCTCCTGCATGCTCGGACCTATCTGATATTTATTTTAAAAACTATGTTGATGAAGAATTGATTGGCTTAAAATGTTGGCGTGTTTGGAGAGTAAATGAGGAATTTATGTTTTTTAATGAACTTCCGGCTCGTTTTAAACATTCATATTCAACACTTCTTTTCTCACCAAAGAGTGTCTACCATAAACTTAAGTATGGTAATTTTTTAGGTCGCGATTTTTAGCCCATTAATAAATATGAAACAACTGACAATAATCTTTATAACATCACTTTTAATTTGCGCCACCACTACGTCTGCTAAGCTAAAATTGATATTCAATATAGATCAGACCATTCTTTGTGAGCTTAGTGTACAAGTTGAGGAATTGTTGGCATTAATTTAAACGTCCATTATGAAAAAGCTGTACTTTCTCCTTATGTTATTTGTATTGACCGGCTGCCCCAGCCCATATTGGGAGAACCGGGTAAATATGGTTGTAACCAACAATTCTGACGCGGATATTGCCTGTTTCTTTCCCCGTGTGTCGGATTATCCTTTGGAAGATTATCCATATCATGTATATCCGGATACCACAATAACTTTTGCCATGCATTTTGTCCAGTTTCCGTTCAAGGCAAAAGCGACAACAGAGTATGTGTTCCTATGCTACCATGACGTTGCGAAAGTATATGAGTATTATAAAACCGACACATTGTCCTTCTTTATATTTGACAATTCCCTTATAGAAGGGACAGGATTGCACGAGTGGGAGAAGGTCGCAAAGAATTATGACATAATGGCCCGTTATGACTTTTCATTGGAAGATTTACGGTCATTGTCCGTCAGCAATCTTTCTATCGCTATTTCCTACCCGCCCACTCCGGAAATGAAAGACATCAAGATGTGGCCACCGTATGAAGAAATAATCAAGAATGTAGAATCCTTAAAGCAGTAAGAAATGAAGACAAAAATAATAGCTGTGGCGGTTTAGTTCAGGGGACTTCATCCGCAATACTTTTGTGATGGCAGTACTCCTAATACGTTAATTCTTGATAATGGTAATCTATCACCATACGAAAAAGGTAAGCAAGGTGTCGCGCGAGCTATTGAGCAAGTCAAAGCAGAAGGAGGTAAAATTCTTGATACAGAAGTAACAATTAAAGTAGATGGCACAAAAGTATGTACGGACTTCGTCGCTGAGATTGACGGCAAAACGACTTTCTTTGAAGTTAAAAACGGATTGAAAGCAGGATTTACAAAAAATCAAAAGATTGTATACCCCAATATGTTATTAAATCGACCAATTGTACATCCTGTTGGAGTTAAGGCTACAAACATATTTCCATATCCCACGAATAATTATAACTTTGTTATCATAAAATTTAATTTTTAAATAGTTATGAGTAAACAAGTAAATGATTCTCTTAAAGAAATTTGCAGGAGTCTCGGATATGAAAAAAAAGGAGACTTTTATATAAAGCCATTTTCCTCTAATATTTATTTGACAATACGTTTTAGTATAGCATCTTATCGAATCAAAGGTCATAGATTAGTTGCTCCTATGATAGGAGTAAGATATGAAGATGTAGAAAAAATTTTACAAGAAATATCCCCTGATGAACGACTTATAAAGTCTAGAAATCCAAATACTATTTCCGAACATATTGGCTATATAATGCCTATAGACGATTGGAAAGAATGGGACTTTATTGAACATGGGAATACTCCAGAATTTATTATAAATGATTTAAGAGAAGCCTTACAAAAATATAGTATCGAATATTGTAAGCGATTCTTGACGATTGATGATATTATAGCGAAGATAGAAAGTGAAGCTTGGAATCCAAGTAATTATAGTCTCTTTCGCAGACTGCCTATTTTGTATTACTTAACAGGATACAAACAGAAAGGTATAAAGTTTATCAATAGAGTTTTTAAAGAAGGATTTAGCGAAGCTGATCTATTATTTACCAATGAGTACATTTCAAATTATATGAAATTGCCTGATAATCCCCATGATATAAAATAATACAAACTATGAGGACTTTAAAGACAATCTTTATAAATTTGCGCCACCACTACATCTGCCTAGGTTGCAGTCCGTGCTGACGTAGGTGTGGCCGGGTACAAGACCACTTGCTTTAATCCGGTGCAAATACCAAGTATATTCGGCCTTGGCTTACAGCTCGGGGCGGATTATGACATACATATTACGAAAAGATTTTATCTCACGCCTGGACTTTACTGGTCATATCGTGCAGCCTCCGGCAACTCTCCTGCAGAAGATGTCTATGGCACGGAACTGCTTCAGGAACATCCCCTTAAGGAACATATGACTATTTCAATAGTGACTCAGACTCCAAATACCGCCATTATACGGAAGCACGTCTGACAAAATCAATGATATGATTCAAGCCGAACCTATCCTCATTCTTGTAATAGGCGTGATAGTGGCGTTTGTCCTGATAGCGATGTACATGCCAATGTTCAAACTCGGGATGACGATACAGTGATACTTATAAAAATGGCCGTCCAGAGCAGGGCGGCCATGTAAAATACAGCAAAGACAAACAGCTACCGGACATTCATCCTCACATCCATCTCCGCTTCAAGTACGGTTCCGGAAAAGACTGGCATTGAGCCGTTGGCCGGAATCCTCCGGTAGTATTTAGCGTATGCCTTCGTGTCCCAGATGAACATTCGGCACTGCGAATCATCGCCTCCGCTGAGCATCCTTGATGTAATGTTGACCTCAACGCCATTGCTGTCATTCCATGCATGGAACTCATTCCTGCCAACGGCATCAAGACGGTTTGCACCGGAGCTGTCGAAAATTTCAACATTGAAATCCTCATTGTAGCCTTTTTCTGCAAGATTATGCCCCACACAGCAGATGCCGCAGTACCAGTATATCGGCATCTCCTCCCTGAAGACAAGCCTGTTCACCGTATTGTAGCCGGAATCCCCGAACACGGTCGTCTTCACATGGTCAGCCACAACGCGGTGGTCAGATGCGACGAATACACCATTCACCTTCTGGCCGGTCTTGTACATTGCCGAGGTCTGCACATAATGGAATTTGTCGCATTCCACCCAGCCGAATGAGCTTTCAAGCATCTCCGGGGCAATCTCCACATCATCAATGTAGAACTTCACTCCGCATCCTTCCTCCATGTCTATCCGCTCGTCACCATGGTATCCTCCTGTAAAGTCCGCCATCGTGCTTTCATCCGAACAGTCCCTGAACACAGACTCATTCTCACCGTTTGTCAGAAGATTTCCGGTCATTACGGAAAAAGTCCCGTCTGCCTTGGCGTACATCTCAAGCTGCGCACCGTTCAGGCGCCACAGGTCCATATACTGTTCCTCGCCATGATTCCTGTAATGGTTTACAGAAAACACGAAATACTTGCTCTTGCTTATCCTGTCCTGCAGGGCGACATAGAATACTTCCGTGCTTCCAGACTTTTCAAACCGGACCATGGCTGTCTTGCCATGGCCGGTTTCCGTCTTGTCCTTCCCTGCATCATCCGGCTCCATCCCACGGCATGAACACAGTGCCGCTATGGACATCACCATAGATACAAAAAACACACGTCTTCTCATAATGCTACCTGTTGTCCCTGTCCACCTGGCATCTTACCGGAGCCGAGATAGACTTGTTGTATGAGTTGATCTTCGGTGCCACCTTTCCGCTTGAAGGCCTGAAATAGAAAGCCTGCCCCTGGACAGCTCCGCAGACATTGCTCCAAAGCAGGCCATGGGAAGCTCCTGAGGTATTTCCGGTGTTCGCCCCTCCCATGTTGGCAAGCCTTCCGTTGTCAGAGGTCTTTCCATTTATATATCCGGCGCAGATGAACGAATTGTCCCCTATCCTGATGCCAGGATATCCGGCAGTGTCAATATACGAATATCCGCTTCCGACTGCCGGGCAGGCATCAACTATGGCCGACAATGCCTTGGTATCAGCCACACGCCATCCTTTCGGGCACGGGTCATATATCGACTTAATGCCTTCCTTCTCCCTGTCTCCGGTAGTGCTTCCCCAGAAGTCCTTGACATCATCGGAGCACCAGTTCGCCTGATCTGTGGCGTCGGTCACGGCTAAGATCATTCCCACAGGATTGGCCATGGCATCTGCATAGGAAAGCGGATTGGTCTGGATTGCAAGGCACTGCTCGTTTGTCACTGCATTTGCGCCGTCATGTCCTCCCGTGATTGTCCAGTATGATGTCCAGAAGCTCGGCATATAGCGTCCCCACTGATATAGATTTGTAGTCCTGTAGACAACATCAGGATTGGCACCGCTCTTGTTCGCTATCCATGTGTCGAACTGAGTAGTTGCCTGGCCTATATCCATCGGTGCGAAATCATATCCAGCAGTAGTCACAGGCGCAATTGAAGTCCCGTCAGCAGCCACATTCCAGAATGTCCATGCCCAGAGGATTTTCCCGTCTTTCTTCATGACAAGGATAGGCGATCCTGCGTATGCGCTCACGTTCTTTACCGTAACGGTATAGTTCCCGTCGTATGAGAATTCGTATCCGTTGGCCGGGTCCACACCGCTCGCCTCATATCCAAGGGTACGGCATGTATATACAGTCCCGTTCATAGTCCTTGCCCAGTCGAACTCAGCACCCTTAGGATCTACGGCATTGTAGAAATTTCCCCTTGCCCTGATGTCTATCTTTATTTCGTCAGGAATATCCGGATTCGGGGTATAGGCTGCTCCAGTATAGGTAGAACCGTTCTTGCATTGTATGAAATATGTATTGGCCTCTCCGTATGCGACCCCAGGCCCCGGCAGATAGCGGGTCTCGGTGGCGACATACCACTCCCCTGCTGCATTCATGCTCTCGCTGAGTCCGCCCAGGTCTATGAGGGTAGTCTGGCCTGCCTTGAACACCAAGCCGGATTTCTTTGTAGGGACCGTAATGGTAAGCCCTTCTTCATTCTGCAGCTCCACTATCACCCATATCTCCTTTCCGCTCATGTCCACGGGAAGGATATTCATATAGATGTTCTGTGTCTTGACTTCAGACAGCAGAGATGTGTTTGTGACTGTCACTGAGACACGGTTGAGAGGTTCTCCTGTCTGAATGATCTCCATCGTCTCCGGATTCAGGTTGAAGCCACCTGCCATCGGAGTGTTGTTGTCGTCATAGATAGACACCCTCTTCGGAGCATAGCCTGCAAATTCAGTAGACGAAATGCTGACCTGCGCTACAGCTGTCACAGGATTCAGTTCAAACTTGAACGTCTCGTCCACCCCAGGAATCCCTGTCACCATGCCGAGGGCAAAACAGTCGGCTGCCACATTCGGTGCGGCCTGCACCTGCCTGTCATCGATATTCAGTCCATAGATGGTCCCTCTGCTGTACACAAGGTCCGGATTGTACGGGGAATATACCATGAACTTATTCTCCCCTGCCACAAGGTCAAGCGCAGGGGTGGTAAACCTCGCTACGGCCTTGCCCTCGTACTCTGACGGAGTATAAGTATTGGTGTTTTCGCCCGTCTCCTCATCGATTACCGGAGCCGTATTGGCCCAGCCGACAATCCTGCATTCCTTGTTGATTATCTTTATCTCATCCATGGCAGAATACAGTCCCACAGCGGAACTGGTCTTCCATGCAAAGCCCTCGGTTGCGACTGTGCCCTCCAGCAGATAAGAGACATTGGAGTCAGGCTCCGGGTAGACAGTACCAGGCTCTACAGGCACCTTTTCGCAAGCCGCGATGGCAGACAGAGCCAGAAAAATTGATAGATAGTTACGTTTCATTGCATTAATATTAAGTTGATTAAAGATTCTCTCTTCATAAGCGTACACCATTCTCAAGTGATGTCAGCAAGTGCACACAGGCCGCTACAGCCCCCAGCCCGCATTCTGGACAAGGTTCTTGTTCACACCGCGCTGTTCCTCTGAAATCGGGAGCCAGATCTTATGGTACGACCAGTTCTGGCGCATGACAGGTATGCTCATATGCAGATAGCCGTCAGTCTGGTACACAAGATATTTGTCATCTACAGTCCCTTCTCTTTCCACACATCTGTCCTCGTCAAGGCTCATGATTTTCTCGTCTATCATATTGAACCTGATGAGGTCATACTTCCTTGAGAATTCGAAGATCAGCTCCCTTTCCCGGCTTTCAAGAAGTTCTTCCACAAAGTCATCCCTGCGATAATATTCCCTTATTTCCTCAAACAGTTCCCTGTCCTTCACAGCCCTCTCCAGCACCTTGTCAAGCCAGACACGCGCCCCAGGCTCGTCACCGGAAAAATAGAGGGCCTCCGCGTACATCAGATATACATCCGCAAGCCTCATCAGAGGATAGGACACAGCATGCTGCTGCCATGTATGCTGAAGCTCATCAAAACTGCACAGACGGAATTTGCCTGCGCACAGCTGCATTCCGGAAATCGGGAGATATGTCTGCGTCCTGAGATTGTCATACAGAGGATGCGGGACCTCCACTGTAGCGACACCCTCTCCGGAATCAGACACAGGGTTCCCGGAAGCGTCCACGGCAATCTTGACTTTAATCACAGGAGGGGCTGGGTCCCAGTATGTATAGCCGTCCACCATCACCTTCTTCTTGCCGTCGGAAAGACGTCCAGTAAAATTATGGTCGCGGCGCGGGTCTTCCGGATGATACATGTAGAACGCCCTCGGGGTCGGCACATTCCTGCCGCCATATACATTCGGGCTGTCTATTCCGCTGTTCGCCGGGGTCGGCAGATAGAAGCTGTTCGGCCAATAGCCCTCCGACCCGGACAGCGGATTCTCGGCCAGAAGCATGCATTCCCGGTACTGCTGCGCCTTCGTCGTCTCACGGAAGAGGTTCGCATAATCATCGATAAGCACATACTGAGAATGCTCGACTACATCCCTGCAGGCCTCCAGAGCCATTTCCGTCATTGCATCCGCGTCCACGAAAGAGAAGTCATTAAGCGGCTGCTCCGCCACAAGGGACGCCCCGGTGCCGCTTCTCCTGCATGCCGCAAGATAGTTGCATATCCTTGCCACGTAAGCCGCAGCCGTGTACTTGCCGGCAGAAGAAGTCTGCAGGACCCCCTCCGGGGCTGAATTCCGCCATGCATACTCCAGGTCGCCGAGGATGAAGCCGTAGACATCCTCCAGCGGAGAGCGCGGCTCCTGTCCGTCGGAATCATAGGAGGTCACAAGAGGAACGCCGCCGAACAGCCATGCAAGATGATAATAGAAAAATGCCCTCATGAAGCGTGCCTCCGCCTTATACTGCACCTTCGCGTCATCAGCCATGTCCACATTGTCGATATAATGGAGTATGACATTGCATCTCGCCACACCGGCATACAGGACTTTCCAGGCGTCCCTTATGCACCTTGTGCTTTCCGTATAGTTGCACCAGAACATTTCAAGGCCCTCGTCGGAAGATGAAGAGACCGACACAATGTCATCTGCAGGGGCATTCATCATATAGATGAGACCAAGCCCGTAGCTGCCCCTCTGCACAAAAGAATATCCCGGAATCTTATGGCCGTTTATAATCTCATAGCATGAGACCAGCGCCATCTTCATGTCTGCCTCCGTCCTGTAGAAATTCTCCGGAGAGGTCTGCGAGTACGGGGCCTGGTCAAGGAATGCAGCATTCTCGCATGAGGCGGCAAGCGCAGGCAGCAGCACTGCAAGGAATATATATTTGATGATTTTTTTCATTTCATTGATATTTATGCTGTTCAGAACGAAAGGTTTATCCCGAACGTGAAAGAGCGGGCTTTCGGATAAGACATCCTGTCGAATCCGGTAAACAGAGGATTTGATGTGCTGACATCAGGGTCCATTCCGCTATACTTCGTAATGACAAAGAGGTTCTCGGCATTCAGATATGCCTTTATGGAGCTGATTTTTGCCTTTGCGAGCCTCTTCCCGGTAAATGTATAGGCAAGATTGAGCGTCTTGAGGCGCAGGAACGAGCCGTCCTCCACGTAGTATGATGACACCCAGGTATTTGTGGAGTTCAAAAGCCGCGAATATACATTTGACGGATTCTCCGGAGTCCAGTGGCCGTCCCAGTAGTCACGGCGGAGATTGTTGAACTGCGTACCGCCGCTCTGGCCCGACTCGGACCGCAGCCTGAACTCATTCATGATGTCCCGTCCATACACGCCCTCGAAGAAGAATGACAATTCAACCCCTTTGTACGTGAATGTATTTCCCATGCCCATGGTGAACTTAGGGTTTGAATCACTGATCACTGTCCTGTCCTCAGCCGTAATCTCATTGTCCCCGTCAAGGTCTTTGTACTTACGGTCTCCGGGCTGGACGGCAACAGAATTGATTGACGTGACTCCGTCCTTCAGCCTGTACTTGAAATTGTCCATATTGTCAGATGTCACCACGTCCGACGGCCACTCGAATTCATTTCCCCAGCGGTCAACAGCGATGAAGTCATCAAGCTGGTAATTGCCGTCCCACACATACCCGTATCCGACGCCTATCGGATATCCGGTCATAATCCTTGAAATGTCATTGGCAAGAACGCCGTTGGAGATATTAACGCTCGTGTACTCTATCCCTCCTATGTCCAGGACCCTGTTGCGCGAAAGGTCGAACGTGATGTTTGTGGACCATGCGAAGTCACGTGTCTGCACATTGTGGGTGCTGAGGCTTATCTCCACTCCCTTGTTGTCCACACGCCCGAGATTCTGCCACTGCTCGGTATATCCCGTCTGTGCAGGAAGGGTCGCACGGTACAGCATGTCCCTCGTATCCTTGTAGTACACATCCGCGGAGAAGTCTATCCTGTTGGAGAACAGGCTGACATCCAGCCCGAGGTCATATTGCCATGTCGTCTCCCACCTGAGCCTTGAATTGGCTGAAGAGGAAGGTGCCATACCCATGATTTCAGTGCCGTTGACGGCATAATAGTTCGTAGTCATCAGGGCAAGCGCAGCATAGTCAGCAATCCTGTCATTTCCTGAAGCACCGGCACTGAAGCGCAACTTGAACTGGTCCAGGCATTTTCTCGCATTCCGCATGAAAGGCTCCTCCGAGAGTCTCCAGGCAAGCGACACGGACGGGAAATATCCCACGCGGCTTCCTGCAACGAATTTCGACGAGCCGTCTGAGCGCATGTTGAACGAGATATAGTACCTCTGCCTGTAGTTATAGTTTACACGTCCGAAGACAGACATCCTGGTATTCATAGCCACATTCTCATCCGGAGACTCCTGGACCTGTCCCTTGGATATGTCAAACACGCCTGTAGAGCTGTCGATGAAGTCATACGCCCCTGAGGCAAGGCTCTCGATCCTGTACGCACTGAGCTCTGCACCGAGCATGGCATCGAAGTTGTGCGACTTTTTCCACTGCTGCCTGTAGGTAAGTGTCATCGAGGCATTGTAACCATAGGTGTCGACAGACTTTATTTTGGCATATCCGTTCTTGGAATATCCCCACAGGCTGTTAGCAGTATAGAATTCCATACCTTTTGAACCTGATGTGTTGCCTGAGGCAGATGCCCTGAAGTCAAGGCCGTCGATTATGTTCCAGTCAAGGTAGGCATTCCCCTGGATTCTTGAATATACGGTCTTCCTGTATGTTTCTCCGGACACGCAATCAAGCAGGGTGTAGCCGTTCATATACTCGGAAGCATCTGATTCTGTGTAGATTTCTATAGGCCTTCGCAGATAGATCAGCTGTATCAGTCCGCTGTTGCCGAGCGAACCTCCCCCGGAAGATACCGCACCGTTGGAGACATTGCGTCCGTATGTCACATTTGCGCCGAATTTCAGGCGGCCGCTGATCTGATGGTCAAGCTTCAGGCGTCCCGTATAGCGTATATAGTCGTTGTTCACGATGAGTCCCTGCTGGTTGAGATACCCCAGCGTGGCAAGCAGCTGCGTCTTCTTGTTCGCAATTGCATTTACAGAGAGATTGTAGTTCTGTGTGACAGCCGTTCTGTAAAGCAGTTTCTGCCAGTCACGGTATTCATATTGCGAAGCATCAGCAGGCGCATCGTCAGCAATCCCGTCACCGTCCAGATCTATTCCATAGCCTGTCCATCCATAGTCCCGCCGGTTGAACCTGTAGTCCACATACCCCTGTGCATCAAGCATATCTATATACTTAGGGACATTGGCTATCCCGACAGAGGCATCGAAGTTCACGATTGTCTTGTCCGTTCCGGTTGCTCCGGACTTGGTAGTGATGATCACGACTCCGTTGGCGCCTCTTGAACCGTAGATTGCAGTGGCGGTCGCATCCTTGAGCACTTCAATCGACTCAATGTCATTGGGATTGAGAAAGGACAGAGGGTCAAGCGTGCCGCTGCCGGTAGTGGAAGTCGTGGCAACCTCACCGGAGGAGATGTCCATCTGCATGCCGTCAATTACAAAAAGCGGAGTCGTTCCGGCATTGATGGAATTGTTTCCCCTGATCTTGATATTGAATCCCGAGCCAGGCTCTCCTGACTGGGATGTGATATTCAGTCCCGCGACATGGCCCTGGAGCGCACCGAAGACATTGCTGCTTCCGGTCTTTACAAGTTCATCTGCCTTTACGGAGCTGACAGATCCGGTAAGGTCTCTCCTTGACAGCGAGCCATAGCCTATGACCACGGCATCATCAAGCAGGAGACGGTCCTCCTTCATCACTACATCTATGATATTTCTGTCACCGACAACGACGTCCTGCGCCTGCATCCCATAGAACGAGAAGCTGAGCGTCTTACCCTTTATGCCCTTTATCGAGAATCTTCCGTCAATGTCAGTTACCGTCCCGACATTTGTTCCGCTGTAGACTACTCCCACGCCTGGAAGAGGGTTGCCGTCCTGGTCCGTCACTGTTCCGCTGACAATGTTTCCCTGCGCATAGGCCGCAAGGGGCAGAATTGCCATGAAAACACATAAGGCAAATTTTGTAAATGCACCGCGTCCCATATCAGTTGAAATTTATATCAGAATAATTCCTCTTTATTGTCCAGATGCTGTCATCAAGGGATGTCACTTTCCGGCCTAAATACGAGAAACCGTTGAACGTTACACCCGCCACATCGTGTGAGGCATCATACCCTCGGATGACGCACCGGCCCTTTCCTTTACGCACACCCAGGACATTGATGTTGGTATATGTGACACCGTCTATACGGCCAGGAGAATATTCCAGGGCATTCCCTTCGTCATCATAGCCTATATTGTAGTTATGCTTGAGGCAGGCAAGATATATGGCGAACTCCATCACATCCTCCAGATATGCGTTTTCATACGTGACATCCGAAATTGTACCGGCAGCCCCGTTGTGGATGCTCAGTGCTGCACGTCTGAGGTCAGAAGTTCCGGTCCCTGAATGGATTGCATATATGTCCTTGTAATGCACATTCCTGATGTTGACATTTGTCTCATATCCGATTTCAAATGTGTTGCCGGCATCTACATTCCAGCCGATGCAGTCCTCGTACCATATGCCGTCCACATCGCCTTTCAGCTTGAATTTCTGCGACTTGAGACAATAGCAGTCGTCATGTCCGTAGAGGAAGCACTTGGAGACATGCACATTTATACCTCCGATTATGTCCATGGAATCATTGTTGGTCTTCACTCCCGGTGCGCTGTTGGTGCCAAGTGTCTTTACATTTATGATATTGGAATTATGGCAGTTGGTGTACAGCGACTCCCAGCCTCCGCTGTTGGAAAGGTTCGTTATATCCCTGACCTCGGAGTTTTCGCAACGCGCAAGGGCAATCGAGAACGGCTGATAGAATTCATTGTCGCTGCGTGCACAGTTGTATGTATTGAGAAAGCCTCCGCCATGGATTTTCACCCCATTGACATCCCGTCCGAAGATGGTGCCGTTCACGATGCATCCCGGTTCAAGATATACCTCCCGGCACTCAGGCGTCAATGTTATCGCACCGGCATCATGCACCTTACCTCCTTCAAAATACAATACGGAAGGGTCATCTTTTGAAGGCTTTTCCCTGTCTATCGGATTGACGAAGAGGAAGAGAGGATTGTCCATATCTCCGTTGAACTCAACAGAAACCCTGTCATAAGCCTCGAGATACAGGGTAAGTTTTCCGTCGCTGAAAGACTGTTCATAATGCTTTGCGACAGGGTGCACCACAACAGAACTTGCCTCTGCATCCTGGAGAGTGATTTCACATTTCACCTTTCCTTCTCCGGCACCGACCCATGCGAGATGCGGCTCAATGGTAGGATAGACGAAGATATATGTCCCGTTTGCCTTGACGGTGTACTTTGTGGACTCCATTATCTGGGGAGCAAACTCATAGTACTCCATTTCATCCGCAAGCACGTGCCCGCCGTCCGGCTCCGGACTTCCAGACAAAGGCTTGTCCGTACATGATGTGCATGACATATAAAAGAGTGTGCATGCACACATCACAATGTGTGATAAAACTTGGTGGTTCATATTGTTAAAGATTTTAAAGCTATTCAATGGTAAATTCAGTGTTCTTCAAGGCGAAGAACACGCTGCTGATGTCAGGTCCGGTGACCCGTTTCCCGTCTATTACAAGATTTTCTATCTTCACATTGCGGATGCAATGCTCTGAGGCGTCGTACCCATAGAATACATTCCTGTACCTGGCCTGCTGAAGGAGATTGATGTTGCGCAGAGTTATCCCGTCCATTGTGCCGGGGCTCCATGTCACCCCGTCCCCGATCTGATAGCCAGTCTCGCGGATATCTATATAGATTCCATATTCCTTGCAGTCCTCAAGGAATATATTTTCAAAAAGGATGTCTGAAATATGCCCTCCGGCACAATGGTGTATGCCAAGGCCGCTGCGGTACAGAGTTGACGGCCGGCCTCCGCTATGGATGCTGCGGCAGTTGCGCCAAACCACTCCGGATATATTCTTGCCGGTCTCCGCGCCTATCACAAAAGAGTTGCCGCTCAGATAGTTCCATGCCGTGCAATCTTCGAAAAGGATATTCCTTACCTCTCCCGAATATGCCCATTTATGGCTCTTGACGCAGAATACGTCGTCATGGCAATAGCCAAAGCAGCCGCTCACCCTTGCATCCGTACACCCGAGAAGGTCGAGGGCGTCATTTTCGCACCCGGTAGGATTGTCAGGGTTTTCGACAGCCACAACCTTGTAATTGTCTACCGCAATATCTGAGGATCTCGCAATGAAGGTTGACCAGTTTATGTCATTTAGAAGAGTTATATCCCTGATTGTAAGCCCGCTGACATTGTCAAGTTGGACAGCCCGTGCACCTATGCCACGGGAATCTATGATGCCGCAGCCGCGTATGGAGATGTTGTCCGCGCCATTGGCCTTGATGTTTCCTTTTACGATTGCACCGCCCTCGAGGTACAGGGTCTGGCCTGACTTGAGGTCAAGGTCTGGGCGGCTGGAGACTGAGCCTGACTTGAAATATACTACATCCGGATCTGAAGGGTCAGGCCTGTCTGTCTCAAGAGGATTGACAAAGATGAAAAGAGAATTTTCCTCAGATCCGTTTATTTCGACTACGGCCTCATCTCCGGGAGAAAGCCGCAATGTCGCGATTCCATTAGATAAGCTGCAACTGTAATCCTTTGATACAGGAAGGATTTTAGCAGATTCTAAATACCCCCCCCCATCGGATTTACAGTGACTGAGACAGTCTTGTCACATCCGAAGATGCAGACATCATGCTCGGGGGTCGGAAGCACAAAGGCCTCAATCCCGTCCACCTTGACTGAATATCTCATGGACGGGACAACAGCCGGAGCATATTCATAGACATCCACGACTGCGTCACGGGAATATCCATCCTGCGGGACATTCTCGGAAGAGCAGGCCGCAAGAGCGGCAGTGGCCGTGAAAACAGTCATGAAAACAGCCAGGCTTCCAAGCAACAGATTCATATTGTCACATTTTTTCATTTCACATCAATTTATTCCTGCCGGTGATTACCATTCATCAGTCAAGATAGATCCCGTCAATAAACCCGGTTCCTCCGGTAATGGAAATCTTCACCTCACTCGCCTTTACAGGAGCAAAGCGGTATGTGGCGATTCCATTTGCAGAACGTCCGTTGAGCACAGGGATGAACTGTCCGCCACCGTCTGTTACAGAAATCACGAACTTGCAGTCCGAAGTGCCCGGATTCCAGTCCACCGTAACCCGGTCTATGGTCTTTCCTGCCGCATTGACAGTAACCTCATCACCTTTTGAAAGATTGCGCCAAGGGGCTTTTCCCGTGCCGGCAGTCTGCTCAGAGACATTCCTGCCGTCTTTGTCAAGCACAACAAGCTTTTTCTGGAGACGGAAATCTGTGGACGAGGCTGCCACAATGATATTGAAGTCACCAGGTTCGACAACCCTTTCCATGTTCCTGTCAAGCAGGCTGAGGTCATGGCGTGCATCCAGTGTCATCTTGACCGTCTTTGTCTCACCTGCCTTAAGCGACACCCTTTCAAAGCCGCGCAGCTGCAAGTCATAGACAGTAATGGAACTGAGGACATCATTCACATAAAGCTGCACAACCTCGTCACCGTCCCTGTTCCCGACATTCGTCACATTGAAAGTGACTTCAACCGTACCGTCCTGCATGATTTCATCGGAAGAAAGCTGCATATCCGAATACTCGAACTCCGTATAGCTGAGTCCGTAGCCGAAACTGTACAATGCACCGTTCACCCTGCTCTGGTCTCCCTTGAGTCCCGGCCTGCCATATCCGTCCACCTGGGAATAAGGCTTATAAGGGAAATTGAACGGAATCTGCCCGACAGTCCGCGGGAAGGTCACGGTCAGCTTTCCTCCCGGGTTATAGTCGCCGCAGAGTGCAGCAGCCACAGCCGTTCCGCCATGAGAGCCCGGATACCATGCCTCAAGTATCGCATCCGCATACATGTCAGCCCAGTTGACAGAAAGCGGACGTCCGTTTATCAGCACAACAATCATAGGCTTGCCGGTCGCCTTCACAGCCTCCAGTAGCTTCTGCTGATGCCCCGGAAGTTCAAGACTCGTGCGGCTCTTGTTCTCACCGCAGGTCCTCACCCCTCCTCCGACAACAACTACAGCCACATCGGAAGCCTCCACAAGCTCCACAGCCTCAGCCATCATTCTCTCCTCATCCGCATTCATCGCGACAGGCATGATCTCGGACAATGGCCATGTCCCGTCCACCAGCTCGCATCCCTTTGCATATCCAACCTCAGCGACACCTTCAAGACGTGCCCTAAGGCCATCGAGTACACTCACGACATCAACTCCCACCGGCCCGTAATGTGTCACGGCATATGAAGTCTCGTCAGCATTCGGTCCGACCACAGCCACCTTGCGCAGTTTCTCCAGATTCAGCGGAAGAGCCTTGCCGTCCATACCATATCCAGTAGATGAATCAGCATTCTTCAGCAGCACGAGCGACTCCTTGGATGCCCTCAGAGCCACCTCATTATTGGCAGCCGAGTTCACTTCCATGTCAGCCGCTGCATAGTCCCTCTGGTACGGGTCATCAAACAGCCCCACAATGAACTTGACCCTCAGGATGTCGCGCACCCTGTCATCAATTACATCCATAGGGACGGCTCCCTCCTCCACAAGTTCCCTCAAAGGAAGAACATAAGTGTCAGGAGTCCTGAAAGTACAGCGCACATTAAGTCCGGCCATAACAGCCTGGCGCACAGACTCCTTCATATTTCCGGCAACCCTATGCTTCGAATGGAGGTATTCGACGGCATCACTGTCCGAAACCACATACCCCCTGAATCCGAAATCATTCCTGAGGCGTTCCGTAAGCCAATACTCACTGCCCTGGACAGGCTCACCGTCATAGTCATTATATGAACTCATCACACCGAGCAGCCCTGCCCTTGAGATGACCTCACGCCACGGATAGACATGCACATTCTCGACCTCATGCGGCCCCATCTGGGGATCGGTCCTTGCCATGCCCTCGCGCGCGCCCTTATTATTGGAATATGCTATGAAATGCTTTCCCGTAGCCGCCACCTGGTTGTCTGTCTGAAGCCCAAGGGCCATCTGCACACCAAGCTCCCCGACAAGATACGGTGACTCGCCATATACCTCCTCATACCTGCCCCACCTCTGGTCGCGCCCCACGTCAAGTATCGGCGCATACACATTGGTATATCCAAGCAGACGTCCTTCCCTGCCGGTTATATATCCTATCTGACGGACGAGTTCCCTGTCCCACGTATGGCCTATTCCAAGCTGTGTCGGGAAATTCGTGGCCTTGAATGCCTCTACTCCCCTGATGCCCTCATTCGTGAAATCCACCGGAATGCCGAGCCTGGTCTGCTCAACAAAGAAACGCTGCACCTCATTCATGGCCCACGCATGACGCGATGCCGGCCAGCAGTTTTCATTCTCCCCATAAGGAAGCCCCCAGCCGTAGAAGCCGTTGAGATGCTCGTCTATAGCCCCGATCCCGTCTTTCCAGAGCTTGTCCTTCCACTCCGGAGTCGGCAGGTCATCCGCAAGCACACGCCTGTAGCCATACAAGGTGACCATCTGACAGGTCTTCTCCTCCACGGTCATCTGACGGAGAAGGTCCTCAATCCTGTCATCAATGTCAGCCTCAGGATCCTCATAGACATCCTTCACCCCGTTCTTGTTGAAGTCAATCCACCCCTTGCGGTAGATTTTGCTTTTGCCAAGCTCGAATTTTGAGACTTTACGTTGCTGCACTTGATCATTATCTGCTGCTATAGAAACAGACACAGCAGCGGATGACACAGCAAGAACTGTCAGAAAAGAAGGAAGAATTCTCATGCGTATTAGTTTTGTATTATATGACTGTGTTCGTACACAGGTGCAAATATAGAAACAAAATTGAATTATCTGCTCAAAAAATGAAAAATTTGTACAAAGTAATGTTTTTTTGAAAGCGGATTATTTTTGAGGAGGATAAAGATCTGCATTCTCAAATTACAAGTTGCATTTACTATTGTATTTGCTGCCAGGCGGGCCGGTATGTGTTACCACCTGGCAGATTCAAGGCGGCCGGGTGGAGTCTAAAGGCACGCTGCTCCACTCGAATCTGAGCACGCCGCTCCACTCTGGCAATGGCATGTTGACCATGGCACGCGGCTCAACTCACATCATGGCTCGCTGTACAAGGCAAGTGCCGTGGCTGCACTTATCGCCCCATTGATATCTCAAGTTCACCCCGGAGCAACAGTATCGGGCGGAGCATGTCGAACCGAAAGAATTCTGTCCACTACAACGGCTGTTTCCGTGGACGAAGGACATGATCCGAGTGTCTCGGCCACGGAAAGGGCTTCATTGTGTGGACGAGGGACGTGATCAGAGTGTCTCGGCCACGGGAAGGGCTTCATTGTGTGGACAGGGAACTGCTCTATGACAATGACAGCAGCGTCACCGAATGCTTCTTCGAAAACCTGAAGACCGAGAATTACATGAAAAGGATACGTACACCTATCATGACGAGGACAATTCCGCCAATGATATAGGCCGGCTTACCGAACCTGTTACCAAGATAGCGTCCGCCAAGCATTCCGCACAATGCGGCAATGACTGTGACAATGAAGACAGAGCAGATGCTGAGATACATATCGTCAAGCGATATTTCCGCCATTGCAAGGGAGACACCTACGGCTGAGGCATCTATGCTGGTCGCCACAGCAGCAAGCAGAAGAGACTTGAAACCAGACAGGCTGGCTGATGCACCCTTATCCTTCCCAAGTGCATTAAGCACCATCATTACACCTATATAGGCAAGAAGCGCAAAGCTGACAAGGCGTGAGAAACTATATACATAAGAGACGATGGAATGCCCGAGAACCCATCCGACGAACATCAGTGCTGCCTGCATAAACCCGAATGTCAGCGCGGTACCGGCTATTTTACCGGCCCTGGACAGTTTCCCGATTGCGAGGCTTGCACCCATGGATACAATCAGAGTATCCACACACAATGAAACAGAAAGAAGAATAATTTCTACAAAGGTCATAATAAAACAAATTTAATTTCATCAACACAGCCTGGCAGAAAAGGGCATGCAGTCGAATACGCCATCCGGCCCGGCATCTTACAACAGCACTATGGTCTGAATTCCTGACGGTTAAGTATGGATCGGCCGAGAGTAAGTTCATCGGCATATTCAAGGTCATCTCCAAAGCCAAGCCCGCGCGCAAGGGATGACACCTTGACGCCCTCCCCTGAAACCTGGCGATAGATATAGAAGGCAGTTGTCTCGCCCTCGACATCACCGCTCAAGGCAAAAATGACTTCAACAGGCTTCCCGTCACTTTCTGCGACAAGGGAGCGCACCCTGTCTACAAGCCTTGATATCGTAAGGTCAGAGGGGGCGACTCCGTTAATCGGTGAGATGATGCCTCCAAGGACATGGTATACCCCATGATACTGACCGGTATTCTCTATGCTCATCACGTCTCGTACATTTTCCACAACACATATAGTATATCTGTCACGTGAATGGTCGGAGCAGATGGCGCATTTCTGTCCATCAGAAATCATCATGCACTCGCTGCAGTACATGGCTTCATCCCTTAGCCTGTCTATGGAGGAAGTGAAATGATGGACATTCTCCTGGGGCTGCCTCAGCAGATGCAGGGCAAGCCTCAACGCACTCCTGCGCCCTACACCTGGCAGGGAGCTGATGGCATCTACAGCCTCTTCAAGCAATTTTGATGGATAGTTTTCCTTATACATAAATCAATGCCTCAATCGGAGAGGGCGCAAATTTACAAAAATTCACGCCATTCTCAACACCAAGCTGCATCAATTCTTCACGGCAGGCATTGCCGAAAGACCCTACTACTGCGACAGGGTACTTCCTGTAGTCATACTGCATTATGCACCTGCTGATAAAGGACTGGAAATTATCCCTGACCATCCCGGCAACACAGCCATAAGACCTGTTTTCAAGTATAAACGGCACAAACGAAGCAAGATAGCCGGAAGGATTTGTTCCGGAATAGACATTCTTCACAATGGTTTCATAGGTCAACCCGAACCTTTCCCTGAAAGCATCTGCAAGCTCTTCCGGAAGCAGGCCCTTTATGAAGTCTGCCACAAATGCTTTTCCAAGTGCAACTCCGCCGCCTTCGTCACCAAGGATAAAGCCACCAGGACGTATATTGCGTACAATCTGGTGCCCGTCATAGAATGCGCTGTTTGACCCGGTACCGAGTATTGCGACAATCCCCGGCTCCGTCCCAAGCCCCGCCATTGCAGCAGCAAGGAGATCCGAGCCATAGGCTATCTCAGCGGCAGGGAATACTGCCTTAAAGATATTGTCAAGGATGATTATGCTTTCTCCTCCGACAAGCCCTGCGCCATAATACCTTATGTCTGTCACCATGGACGAGGCCTTCTGCCCCCCTGGCCCAATGCCCGTTCCATCTTCGGCATCCCCAGGATTCCCGGAGAAACCTGGACAAAGCTTTCCGGCAGAGTATTCCAGGTCTATCTTTTCCGCGGCATCTGCGACTATCTCAAGAATCGCAGACACAGGCATCACCGCGGCATTTATACCCGGTGTCCTGAATCTCAGCACACCACTGCCGTCCCTTAAGGCCCATTCAGCCTTTGTTGCACCGCTTTCAATAATAAGTGTCATATCATCAGTTCAAAATGCAGATAAAGCCATCACTTCAGGTATATGCCGTTACGTCTCCAGTGGGAATAGCCGTATATGGAAGACAAAGTATATACTATATATAGCAAGGACATCCAGTACAGTCCCTGGGTAAGGCAGAGGACGGTTGAGAAGAGATTCGCGACAATCCACAGAAGCCACTGCTCCTTATATGAACGGCTCAGCCAAAATGTAGCTATGGCACCAAGGACGGCGACCGGGGCGTCAAGTGCAGACATAGGGTCATCCAGTCTGTCAAGGAGAAGAATCAGGGCCGCGGACAGCACAGCCATAATCACAGCACTGACAGCCACGGTCTTCAATGTAATCCTGTTAAGGTGTATGACGTCATCACCGGAAACAGCGTCGCTGGAAACATTATCGCAGGAAGCGTGCAAGCCGGCCGCATCCTTTCTCCACTGGTAGAACCCCCAGAAAGAGACAAGGAAATAATAGGCATTCACAACAAATGACGCATACAGGGAACCTTTCCAGAACATATACATGGCAGCCGCGGCATTGACAACCCCGAGTACCCACATAAAGTTCTTCTGCCTTATCTCCAGCACCAAATATATGATTCCTGTCACCAGGGTAAATATTTCCATCCAGTCCATTCCGATGCATTATAAATCAAGCTGCGAATGTAAACAATATTTATGATATGCAGAAACTGAAAAACAAGAAAAGGGACTGACCGGAATCTCCAGTCAGTCCCCTATTCAATATCAGATCAGCTTTCTTCTACTCCTGCTGTCCGCCGCCAAGGGCACGGTAGAGTGAGATCACACTTGCAATCATGTCATACCTGTCCTGCGCCAGGTCCGTCTGGGCAGAAAGGAGGGACTGCTGGGCTGTCAGGACATCCAGGTAGGTTGTCGGGGTATAGCGCATCAGAAGCTCAGTCTTCTCCACGGCCTTTGAAAGTGAGGAGATCTGCTGCTCACGAAGCCCTGCCCTTGCCTGTGACGCCTGATACTGGGTCAAGGCATTGTTGACCTCAGCACCTGCATTCAGGATTGCCTGCTGGAAATTCAGGCAGGCCTCCTCCTGCTGTGACTTCATGATCTTCACCTTCGCCACATTTGCACGGGCATTGAAGATAGGCTGCAGAAGCGATCCTGTAGCCGCCATTATGAGTCCTCCCGGGCTTACCGGCACACCGGCATTGTTGGTCCATCCGATTGTCCCGCCAAGGCTGAGTGACGGATACATGGCAGCCCTGGAAGCATTGACAGCATAATATGCGGACGCAAGGCTGTTCTCGGCAGCACGCACATCCGGACGGCGTGACAGGAGCTGCACCGGAAGCCCCGTCCTGAGAGTCTCAGGGAAAGACATCCCGTCAAGCGTACCTCTCTCTATCCTGTGCGGAGTCTCGCAAAGCACCGTACACAGCGAGTTCTCTATCTGGCTGATAGTCTGCGAAATGGTTTGCTGAGCCGCACAGACCTGATAATAGGCTCCCTCCATCTGGGCTACGGCAACTTCATTGGCCATGCCGGCATCCTTCATCGCCTTCAGGACATCCACGCTCTGCGAAAATTTATCCGCCGTGCTCACCGCAATCCTCAGCTGCTCGTCAAGCATCACGAGAGTGTAGTACTGCGAGGCCACAGAAGCGATAAGCCCCGTGACAGCAGCCTGCTCATAGTCCCTTGACATCTCCAGGGCGGCCTTGCTCTGGCGTTTCTCATTGGTCTTCCTGCCGAAGATATCGATCTCCCAGCTTGCAACCACAGGCACAGTATATGTCCATGACGGACCTGACTGAACACCATTGTAGTTATTGAAAGAGCTTACACCTCCATCCGGAGCGAAATTGAAATTCGGAAGATATGACAGCCTTGCTGTATTGAGGGCAATCTCAGCCTCCTCGACATGAAGCCTGGCAGCCCTCAGGTCAGTATTGTTCTCCAGGGCTTTTCCGATAAGTCCCTGAAGCAGAGGATCTGTAAAGAGTTCCTTCCAGCCCATGTCAGCTATGGACACCGTATCGGAAGTCACATACTCCTCCCCGAAAAGGAGAGAATCCGCCTGGACTGACTCCGGACGCTCGTATTTCTTGTATATTCCGCAGCTGCAGACCATTGCTGCAGCTGCCGCCATATATATAATTTTTTTCATTGCCATAATTCGACTATAGTTTAACGGTATTGTCACGCTCTCCCTTGCGCTTCTTCATCTCACGCACATCCTCTATCTCGCCCTGCACCTGCCAGTCACCGCGCTCATGCTCCACCGGCCTGAACTTCTCCTCAATGAACTCGAAGACACAGAACAGCGACGGCACAAGGAAGAGAATCACGAGCGTACCCACAATCATACCACCGACAGCACCTGTTCCGAGAGAAGAGTTTCCGTTTGCACCCACACCTGTGGAGAACATAAGCGGAAGCAAGCCGAATATCATTGTCAATGCAGTCATGAGGATCGGGCGGAGACGTATCTTTGCAGCCCCTATCGCAGCCTGTGTAAGGCTCATGCCTGCCTTGCGCCTCTTGCTTGAATACTCGGTGATAAGGATGGCAGTCTTTGCAAGCAGGCCGATCAGCATGATGATACCAGTCTGGAGATAGATGTTGTTCTCAAGTCCGAAGAACTTGGCAAACAGGAAGCTTCCCATAAGTCCGCAAGGCACTGATATAATCACGGCCATCGGTATCAGCAGACTCTCATAGAATGCACAAAGTATCAGATATATCAGCAGAATACATATTCCATATATTATAAGGGAGTTGTTTCCTGTGCGCGCCTCCTCGCGTGTGATTCCCGAGAACTCGAACCCGAATCCCCTCGGGAGCACCTGTGAGGCAACCTCATTGATGGCCCTGATGGCATCACCGGAAGAATATCCGTCTGCCGCCGCACCGTTCACCGCTATGGAGTTATACATATTGAACCTTGACAGGGTCTGTGCACCATATACCTTGGTCAATTCCACGAACTGTGCGAGAGGAGCCATCTCCCCGTTGTCCATTCTCACGAACGTCCTGTTGAGATCCTCCGGAGACATCCTGTACTGAGGGTCTGCCTGTATCATGACACGGTAGATGTGCGAGAACCTGTTGATGTTCGACACATACTGGCCGCCGAAATATCCTCCGAGCGTAGATAGCACTGTTGCAGGAGAGACACCTGCGCGCTTGCATTTGACAGCATCCACATCAACCATGTACTGAGGGAAGTTCGGGTTGAATGAAGAATATGCATATGCAATCTCAGGACGCTGGTTCAGTGCACCGATGAACTGCATGGCTACACCGAAGAAATCGTTCACATCACCGCCGTTCTTGTCCTGGAGATGCATCTCGAATCCGTTGGTCGTACCATATCCAGTAATCACAGGAGGCGCCATAGGGATAATCTTCGCATCCTTTATGTCTGCAGTCCTCGCCATCACCTGTCCTATAAGGGCATCTACCTTCTCCTCCCTTTTCTTTCTGAACTCCCAGTCCTTAAGCCTGAGAATAATCTGGGCATATGGAGCACCAGACCCGGAAATCATTCCATATCCGGACACTGTGGACATGATCTCGATCTCCTTCATGTCCTCAAGACGCGCACTTATGTCCTGGAGCACCCTCTCCGTATTCTGGAGCGAACTTCCCGGAGCAAGGGTGATGTCAATCATGATAGTTCCAAGGTCCTCGTCAGGCACAAGTCCTGTCTTCGTGTTCATCATCAGCACGACAAGCAATGCAATGCTGACAATGACAGTACCCCACATCGCCCATTTGCGGCGGATGAAGAAGAGCACACCATACTTGTATTTGTCCACAATCGCGTTGAAGCCAGTTGTAAAGACTTTACGGAAACGGTTTGAGAAATTGTCCACAGGACGTCCGTTCTCATCCACATACGGCTTCATGAGGATTGCACTGAGCGCAGGTGCGAGAGTAAGGGCGTTCACTGCGGAAAGTCCGACCGCGACAGCCATTGTTATACCGAACTGCGTATAGAAGATTCCGGATGTTCCGCCCATCATGGACACAGGGATGAACACAGCCATGAAGACAAGGCTGGAAGTGACGATAGCACCGGTGATTCCGCCCATCGCATCATGTGCAGCATGGTATGGAGACTTGTATCCGGCATCGAACCTGGCCTGAACGGCCTCCACGACAACGATTGAGTCATCGACCACAGTACCGATTGCAAGCACAAGCGCAAACAGGGTCAGCAAGTTGATTGTAAACCCTGCAGCGGCAAGGAATGCAAATGTTCCGATTATGGACACGAAAATGGAAATCGAAGGTATAAGGGTGGCCCTGAAGTCCTGGAGGAAGAAATACACAACCAGGATGACCAGTATAAGAGCGATGATGAGGGACTTGATTACCTCTTTCATTGAAGCAAGAAGGAAGTCATTCACACTCATCATTGTAGATATCTCCACATCCTCCGGGAGATCCTCGGATGCCTCGGCGAGCAAGGCATCAATCTCATTGACAACCTCTGTTGCATTCGAGCCGGCTGTCTGGAAAATCATTGACAGGATACCGGGATGCCCGTCTGTCTTTGAGACATATCCATATGACTGGATTCCAAGCTCTACCCTTGCGACATCCTTCAGACGCAGGATTTCACCGCTCTCCTTGGCCGAGATTACAATGTCACCGAACTCCTCAGCAGTCATCTTGCGTCCCCTGTACTTCATGACATACTCGTATGCAGAACCTGAACTTTCACCGAAAGAACCTGTTGCAGCCTCGATGTTCTGCTCTGCAAGGATTCCTGCGATATCTGAAGGGATCAGGCGGTACTGGGCCATCGCAGCCGGATTGAACCATATACGCATACTGTACTGGTCGGAAAGCAGGACCACATCACCGACACCCTTGATTCGCTTGATCTGAGGCTCGATGTTCAGCTTCATGTAGTTGGCGAGGAACTTGGTGTCATATGTCCCCTTCGGGCTGTGCAGCGTGACAATCTTAAGCATACTGCTCTGCCTCTTGAGGACAGTCACACCGATCTGGTTCACCTCTGCAGGAAGGAGTCCTGTAGCCATTGTCACACGGTTGTTGACATTGACTGTCGCCATGTCCGGGTCAGTTCCCTGGCGGAAATATATATTGATAGTCACATCTCCCGTATTGGTCGATGATGAAGTCATGTAGTCCATGTTCTCCACACCGTTGATGGACTCCTCAAGAGGGGCGATCACGGACTTCTGTATTGTCTCGGCGCTTGCTCCCGGATATGAAGTCATCACCATCACCGTAGGAGGGGCGATGTCCGGATACTGCTCGACAGGCAATGTCGCAAGGCCGATTATTCCGGCCAGCAGGATAACTATTGAGATGACGGCCGAAAGTATCGGGCGTTCTATGAATGTCTTTAGCGTCATGATTATCCTCCCTGATTATTCTGCAGCCGAGTCTTTTGTCTGGACAGCCTGTCCCTCACGTACCATTCCGACACCCTCGGCAAGTATGATGTCACCGGCCGACAGCCCTGAAGTGACCACATATTCCTTTCCATTGTCTGAAAGCATCACGGCAAGGCGTGCGGCCTGTGTCTTTCCGTCAACTATCCTGTAGGCGAAGACCAGGTCCTGCATCTCGAATGTCGCGGTACAAGGTATAACGACAGCATTTTCAACTGTGCGCGGAAGCACTACGGTACCGGATGCACCGCTATGGAGGATTCCACCGTTGTTCGGGAACACGGCACGCACTGATGCAGTTCCTGTGCTGCGGTCTATCACGCCGCTGATGCTCTCGACCTTTCCAGCCTCCTTGTAGATTGCACCGTTATTCAGCTTGAGCTGTACATCAGGGAACGCAGCAAGTGCCTCATCCATGCTTCCGTACTCGCATGTCATGTCAAGCAGCTTGTTCTCCGTAAGCGAGAAATATACATACATCTGGGAATTGTCAGACACTGTGGTCAGCGGCTGCGGAAGAGACGGGGCTACAAGAGCACCCTCACGGTAAGGGAGTGTACCGACTACACCGTCAGCAGGGCTGAGTACCATTGTATATGTCATGTTGTTCTTTGCCGTGACTTCCTGAGCCTGTGCCTGCGCGAGCTGAGCCTTGGCTGTCAGCAGCTGGTTGTAGCTTGTCTGGAGGTCATAGTCGGAAATCACATCTTTTTCACGGAGCGCCTTGCGGCTGTCATACACGAGCTGCGCTGTTGCAACCCCGGCCTCGGCTGCCTCGACATTGGCCTGGGCCATCTGGAGAGCCGCCTTGAAAGGCACCTGGTCTATGATGAACAGGGACTGTCCCTTGCGGACCTTCTGCCCCTCTGTCACGCATACCTTTGATATTGTCCCGGACACCTGCGGATAGATGGCGATGTCCTGGCGTCCCTGGATAGACGCCGGATAGCTATCAGATAGAACGATATCCCTTTCCGATACCGTTATTGTCCCATACACATTGTTCACGGCCTCTGTCCGTGGCTGCTGTCCGCATGACAGCAGAAGAAGGCAGCCAGAAATCATTGCCGCAATCCTTGTCTTACTACATTTCATACTTCTTTTCATATTTACATTTAATATCCTCATTATATTCATACACAGCACGTAAGGCCACACACCCGGCAGGCCTGTCCTATATGGCCACCCAGGTCCCTGGTCTCATGAAATCAACCTGATTCCGGCAATTTTCCCTGTTTCCGGTTTCAGGGGTGCAAAAGTAGCACAGAATTATGTGCGGAAAAACGTCAAAAGCCAATCATTTTTGACCAAAAACGGAACATGAATTATATATTTAGTATATTTGCAGGCTATGGAAAACATAAAAATGTTGTCAGAATCGGCATTCTCAAAGGAGAATCCGTTCATAATAAGGGACTTCGGTTCCGAGATATGCGCAGATATACCATTCAGGACAAAGGGAGGGAGCATATTCCTGTGCACAAGAGGAACATGCAAGGTATACCTTGACATCGGGCCGCATTACATTTCCGCAGGCTGCGAGAGCATTGTACTTCCAGAGACAAACATATCATTCACTGAATGCAGCGAAGACCTGCACATCACGATATTCTACTTTTCCGAAGACATGCTGTCACAGGCTTCACGGAAATTCGCCCCTGATTTCTTCAGCCACATATCACGCACCCCTGTCTACATGCACAAGAACAGTACAGAGGAGTCTACGCTCACATATTTCTCGCTTCTGAAAATGACATATCTTGACAGGCGCAACAGGTACAGGACAATCATTGCGACCAACATCCTCAGGAGCTTCCTCCTGAATGTATATGACAAGATACAGAAATATGAGTTCGGAGGCACCAACGGAATGTCGGTCAGCAGGCCAGAGGAGATATACAATGAATTCAGGAGCCTTGTATACGAGCATGGGGTGGAGCATCACGATGTCGCGTTCTATGCGGACAGGCTGTGCATCACTACCAGATATCTTGCCTCGATTACGGCAGACATTGCAAAGGAATCCCCGAAGCAGACAATCGCAGCCTTCCTTGTCCAGGAGATCAAGATACTCCTCACATTCTCGGACCTCACCCTGCAGCAGATCTCCGACCGCCTGCATTTCCCTGACCAGTCGCACCTCGGGCGCTTCTTCAAGCAGAGGACCGGAATCACCCCGATAGCCTACCGCAAAAAAGAGATGGCCATGTAAAGGCGCTACAGCCAGTCCTGGCTGCGACGGCGTACCGCATCAGATTCGCAAAGCATACGGATGAACGCCCGGGCAGAGCGCTTCCGGTATGAGTTCCTCAACGTATGGATGCATCCCTCCATTTCACTGCCCGGCACATCAAAAGGCACCGCCACAAGGCCCGGCTCATTATGTATGGTGGCCTCCGAGAGGATTGTCACCATATTGCCCTGGCGGACAAGCTGGAGAAGGATATTGACTTCATTCAGCTCTGCCCTGACATCGAGACCGTCATGCCTGGTAAGCAAGGTCTCAAGTGTATTCCGCGCCTGAAGCCCCCTTGAAGGGAGTATCAGCCTGTAGGGATACAGGTCCTTCAGGTCAATATGCCCCTTCCCGGCAAGTGCATGGTCGGAGCGTACTATTGCCGCAAGACGGTTGTCGAATATCGTATGCGACTCAATGTCCGGATACCTGCAGGTCGGCCTGAATGCAAGCACGAAATCCACTTCCCTCCGTTCCAGCATCCCCATCAGCTCCTCCATGGTCTTACAGCATATGTTAAGCTTCACTTCCGGATAAAGCTTCATGAATCCCCGCACCGTCTCTGTCAGGATCGGTATGAATGTGTATGTCACCCCTATGGTCAGCCTTCCGGAAAGCAGGCTCCGGATATCATTTATGCGGTTGACGCAGGTCTCTGCACTTTCCAGGGTCTTCATGGCATATGGCAGAAGCTCCTCACCGGCATCGGTCAGGGACACTTCATGGCTGTTACGTTCAAACAGCTGTACACCAAGTTCATTCTCCAGCTGGCGTATCTGCTGTGAAAGAGTGCTCTGCGTCACATAGAGGGATTTTGCCGCCTCTGAAAAATTCAGTGTTCCTGCAGCCTTGACGAAATATCTTAACTGTCTAAGTTCCATATGAAAATCAATTAAACGCTGAAAGGGGGTCCAAAATTAGGAAATTTCTATATATATCTTGTCGCCTTGAAAGATATTTTCTTGAACACGAATATAGGCAGGGTCACCCCTATGGCCATCACAAGAAGGACAACGATGCAGGTAAGCAAGTTATATGATGTAAGATAGAAATAGTGATGAAACTCGCCTTCACCGCAGCACAGGCACAGGACAAGGTTCTGGAATGTCCTGTAGGCATACATCCCCGGAATCATCGGAAGCAGAGCTGGAAACGAGATGGCCTCGGCAGGGCATTTTGCGGCAGGCGCGGAAAAGACTGCAAGGCAGCCAATGGCCAGGGCAGCGGCAAGGCTTGCCAGGGCAATATGGCAATCTGCTGACTCCATAAGCACGAACCTTACAGGATGCCCTACAGCCGCAATGGCTGCACACCACGGATATGCAGATTTCGGTGGATTGCTTATACTTGCGAATCCGACAGCAGCCACAGCAGCAAAGAATCCGTCCTGAATTATCTCCATAGCAAAATTCATATACCTTAAATAATATATAGTGAAACCTCCTAAAACCATTTGATGCTCATGGCAAGCAGGCCGCCGCACAGGCCAGCCGACAGACATGCGGTCAATACCGCTGCATCCATGAATCGGCTAAGGAAACTCAGATAATGCCCGTCAAGGAGGTCGCTCATCGAATTAAGGTAAGGTATTCCTGGAATAAGGTACAAGATACTCGTCCCAAGCGCGACATCCGGAGTCTCCCCTATCCCGAACACATATCCAGCCGAGCCTATAACCGAAGAGACGAAAGCGGATATCGCGAACACAAGCCTTATGTCAATGCCGTCCTCAAGCATGATCTGCCGCAGCCGGAATCCGGCAAGCGTTGCCGCAAGCACAATTCCCATGGAAACCAGGTCCCCACCGAAAAGACGGCAGAATGAGGCATTGGCGAGAGAAGCCAATATAAGTATAAGCCATTTATTTGCAGGCTTTAAACGGGAGATAACTGCAAATCTCCGCCTTGCCTCATCAAAAGTAACCTTGCCGTCAGCCAATTCCCAGCTTAACGAACTGAGCCTTGTGTTCATGTCAAACCTGATTCCTTTCCTATGTATAGGTTCTGTATTGCAGGATGAGAGCCTGTGCTCCCTGTCCCATAGGGTCAGCTCCACAGACGAAGGCATTATCACAAGTACAGGTCTCATCCCCATGGCCCGTGCCATCCTCCTGACATTTTTCTCTATCCTTATGCATGTAGCCCCGCATCCGAGCATAAGCGCGGCATATTCAGACAGGAAGAGACAGGCTTCCGTCATCTGCAGCTGCCTGCCTTCCAGACTACATGTCCTCGAACTCATCCTCATCATCAAAGATATATGGTCTTTCACGGATCCTCTGCCCTGTCTCGGCATCAAAGAAATGACGGTTCTGCACCGGCTCCTCATGTGTCTTCTCAAAACACCTGTAGACAAATGCGGCCAATACGCAGGCCACAATAAAAATCCAAACTAAAATCTGCATGTCCATAATCATTATTTCTTCCATTTTCTAAAAACGGCGCAAAAGTATGGATTCAGGGCATCACAGCAAAGGATTGGTCAAGGAAAGATTCGATACCTGCTATCGGGAATTTCTATAGTACAGGCACCATAAAAAGACAAGCGTTCCCGGCCGGCATCTTATCTGCCAGCCAGGAACGCCTTCAGAGCCATATGGAACGGGACTAAAGCACTTCTATCAGCTCCACAGTGAAAACGAGTGCACTGTATGGAGGGATTGCGCCCGGTGCCCCAGCCTCCCCGTATCCGAGAGTATATGGGATATAGAGTTCATATTTCGCCCCTTCAGACATCAGCTGGAGTCCTTCTGTCCAACCTGCAATAACCTGGTTCAGGCCGAACACGGCAGGCTGGTTACGGTCATATGAACTGTCAAATTTGCTTCCATTGATGAATGTGCCTTCATAATGGCATTTCACCTTGTCTGTAGCCTTAGGCTTCTTTCCTGTGCCTTCCTTGACCACCTTGTACTGCAGGCCGCTCGGAAGGACTGTGACACCCTCTTTCTTGGCATTGTCAGCGAGGAATTCCTCTCCCTCCTGGCGCACGGCTGCACTCATGGCAGCCATCTCAGCCTTCTGCTTTGACTCGATCTCAGCGAAATACTTGTCAAGCAGCTTACCTGCCTCCTCAAAGCTGATCTCAGGCTCGGCACCTGTAAGGACCGCCTTTAGACCTGCTGTAAAATCGTTGAATTCAACCTCCTTTACACCCGAGGAGATCATGTTGTGGGCAATGCTCATGCCCAAAGCGTAACTGTTCTTGTCCATAAAATATCTATTATAAGTTTATTCCATTCAAAGGTCCGGCCACCCTTGCGCAAACAATCCGGCACTGGCAGCCATTGTTCTATATCAAAGGCACATCAATATATTCAGCCCCAGGGAAATCCCGGGCAATCACCTCCCTGAGATATGCCTGTGTATCATTTGAGATAGTCTCGTCATCTTCATGCGGAAAAGCATTGAAGACAAGAGCCTTGAGGGTCATGCCCCGTGACTTTATGGCCTCAAGCCCGAGAAGAGTGTGATTTATGCTGCCAAGTCTTCCGGAAGTGACAAATATGACAGGATATCCCTTTTCCCTGACATAGTCTATTGTAAGCATGTCACGCGTAAGTGGCACCATCAGTCCTCCCGCACCTTCAAGAAGCACGGCATCGAAACGCCCGGACAGGACCTCCGTAGCCTTTCCTATCTTTGCAAGGTCAACCGGTCTCCCGTCTATCTCGGAAGCGAGATGCGGTGAGCATGGATAAGTGAAGATTTCAGGCATCGTAAGCCCCTCCATATCCTCCGGGAGAAGTCCGCACCCCATGATTCTCCTGTGAAGTTCAATGTCTTCGGACATCCCGGTGTTACCGGTCTGTATGAGCTTCTGTGTAATTGTCTTTACCCCGGCGGCATTCCATTGCCTCGCAATCCATCCTGTGGCATAGCTTTTTCCGGCATCTGTGTCTATTCCTGACACGAAATATACATTTTCCTTCATATCCATTATATAAATTATTCCATAATCGGCCACATGACAGTCCACCCTGTGCATCTACCTCAATGGGGCGTGTGCCATGACCCACACCGGATGATAAGTCAGCGTCACTCCGTCTCCGCAGGAAAACTTCTCTGAATATTTCCCGACAAACTCTGAATATCTCCCCTTTGTCCAGGCCTCACGCCTTATTCCCGTCACGCCTGTCCCCTTGAGATGCCTGAGCACATCAGCAGGAGAACTGAATTTCATTACAATATGTTCATCCGCCACGGATATTCCGCAGAAATGGGCTGAAACCATCCGCTCAAGTTCATCAGGCCGGCAGTAATCAAGCCCCGCTCCCTCCAGGACTGAAAACTCCTTGAGATTGTCCGGTCCGAAAGTACTGAAAGCCATCACCCCGCCTGGAGACAGGGAAGCTGCGCACCTTGCAAAGAATGCAGGCAGGTCGCTCAGCCACTGCACCGTGGAGCCAGATATAATCATATCCATATTTTCCGGAAAGCATACAGACTCGGCATCGCCTGGAATGAACTCTACTCCCGGGAGCACAGACACGAATTGCCCGGCTGAGTCACACAAGTCATTCGCCACCAGCACATCCGGCTTTATCCTGCTGACTATCCTCCTCGTAAGAAGCCCGTCCCCGCATCCTATCTCAAGCACACGCCTCCATGGATTACCTCCTGCTTCATCCATACATCCCGGGGAATCAGCAAACACCATATCAACAAGCCTGTCCGCGACCAGATGCTGTACATCAGCCATGGCGGAATAGCTGCCCATCGAGCGTGTAAAACGTGTTCTTATCAGTTCCTTGTCCAACATGTAAAATCATTTTTCCCGGATCCACCCATCTCCTCCGGCAACAACATCAGCCGGCAAAGATAGGACAAATTTAAAGATTGACGGTTCATAATGTCTTGCATCCTCCGCCTCATGCAGCTCTACGCCGAGATTTTCCCAGGCATTTTTCTGGTTCTGCGGAGGAAAAATCATATCTGAGCCTCCGATGACAGCCATATCCCATCCAAATCCAGAATCACATGGGCACGCAGCCACCGCCTTGCCTATACTGTCAAGCTCATCCCTCAGTTCATCCAGTCCCCTGCCGGGAAGATGCTCCATGAAATGCCCCATCTCAGGCCCGCACATCCTCCTGCGGAATTTCGCGAGAGTGATTTCAGAAAGATTTTCAAGCGTACCGGCAAATATATTCACCGGTATTCCCATGGAGTCATCTATAGGGAAAGGTGTCCCCCCTATCGCGATACGGCTCTCCCACACGGGACTGCCGGCCAAGGCACTCCTGGCATCCTTTCCGCTGCCGAATACATGCCCGGCAGCCCATACCCCCATGGACCAGGCCACAAGCCTGACCTTTGAATACCCGTCAAGGATGGAATAATCAAAATCCATTTCCCTGTAGTCATAGCACAGGATAAAGTCATATCCGGCAAGTACAGCGTAGCATCCAAACAGCTCCGGGCCGCTGCCCCAGCCTCCGAACATCAGGACAACTCCCCGATTTCCGTCTTCCCTTATTATATATTCCTGTTTCATCCAAGATCCTATATTCTGAACATTAACTATCTGCATTCATCTCCGCCTGCACTGGACTGGACGGAGAGAGCTGAGATCAAGGCGGCTGTCTCCTCAGCCGTCACAGCGGCTGTCATTGATATCCTGAGCCGTGATGTGCCGGCAGGCACTGTCGGAGGACGTACCGGAAGAAGATAGAATCCAGCGGCCTGCATCTCCGAAGCCCGCCGTATGGAGTCATTGCTGTCCCCGACCATGACAGGCACGATATGGCTGCCTGAAGGGCACTCAAGTCCAAGCGCACGCACTGCATTCCTTACCTTTGCAGAGTTCTCTTCCAGCTGCTTCCTCCTGCCGCCAAGCTGTGGCAGTTCCTTCAGCACCCTCAATGTCCACAGATAGTTCAGCGGAGGGAGTGCCGTGGTGAATATAAGCGTACGCATCCTGTTGACCAGGAATCTGCGCACTGTCTCAGAACAGACAAGATAAGCCCCCATCGAGGCGATGGCCTTGCCGAATGTACCGCACAGGAAATCCACGTCATGGATACAGCCCTGTTCCTGGGCCACTCCAAGCCCTGTCTCCCCCCTGACGCCAAAGGCATGGGCCTCATCTACATAAAGCATCACTGAAGGGACAGCCTTCTTTATCTCCACAAGCCTCCGCAGGTCTGTGACATCACCGTCCATGCTGAAAATGCTCTCCGTCACAATGATTATGCGTGAGAATTCATTCCGGTATTTCCACACAAGGCCCTCAAGCTGCGCCATGTCCTGGTGCCTGTATCTGAGAACCTTTGAATTGCACAGGCGCATCCCGTCTATCAGGCTGGCATGTATGAGCTTGTCTGCAAGTATGAGTGTGCCGCTATCCGAGACGGCAGGAAGAATGCCTGCATTCATGTGGTAGCCGCTGCTGAATGTCAATGCAGCCTCAGCCCCGAACATCCCGGCAAGCGCATCCTCGACTTTACCGCAGACGGGATAGTTCCCGGTCAGAAGCCTTGACGATGTGGATGAAAGAAGGAATCCCGCTGCATCAGCCCCTGAAAGTTCCGGTACAGCAGCCACCTCATGCAGGAAATCAGCCATCATCCGGCCATCCGAGGCAATGCCGAGATAGTCATTTGAGGACAGGTTCAGCATCCTGCGCCCGTCCCTGGCAATATGTTTTCCGGAATGTTCCGCCTCCGGCAGCGTCCTGAGGTTTCCCGATACGGAAAGCTCCTCAAGAATATTTTTCATGTCCATCTCAAAAATGAAATCCGGCAAATTTACATCTTTACGGCCGACTGCGCAACACAATGCACAAAATAGCCTCCAGATACCAATAATTGATGACCTCATCATGTCCGGCAAATCAAAATAGTTTTCCTATCTTTGGCGTTTGGTTTGGTGTTTGCTGAGGGCGCGGCGCAAAATGACTTTATGATGAAAGATTTCTGGATAATACTGATACCGTTTTTCGGGACCTCGCTCGGTGCCGCATGCGTGTATTTCATGAAAAAAAGCATCAGGCCGATGACAGAAAGGGCACTCACGGGATTTGCCGCCGGTGTAATGGTCGCGGCTTCCGTATGGAGCCTGCTGATCCCGTCCATGGAAGAAGCGTCCGGAATGGGACACCTCTCATTCATCCCGGCCGTAGCAGGATTCTGGGCAGGTGTGCTCTTCCTGCTTTTCCTTGACCATATAATCCCTCATCTCCACAACCACGGGACCGAGCCGGAAGGCCCGAGAAGCAAGCTTAAACGCACGACAAAGCTGATTCTCGCCGTCACGCTTCACAATATCCCAGAAGGGATGGCGGTAGGAGTGACTTATGCAGGCTGGATAAGCGGAAATACGTCAATGACCATGGCCGGTGCCCTTGCACTTTCAATAGGAATCGCCATACAGAATTTCCCGGAAGGCGCAATTGTATCAATGCCGCTCCGCGCCGAGGGGATGTCACGTAACAAGTCTTTCTTCTACGGTGTACTCTCCGGGGCCGTAGAGCCTGCCGGGGCGGTACTCACAGTAATACTTGCATCATATCTTATTCCGTCCATGCCATATATGCTCAGCTTTGCTGCCGGGGCCATGATGTATGTCGTCGTGGAAGAGCTGATACCGGAGATGTCAGGCGGCAGCCACTCAAATGTCGGGACGATAATGTTCTCCATCGGCTTTACGTTGATGATGGCACTTGATGTAGCATTGGGATAGAATAAACTGGTAAATGATATGCAAAGCAAGAATAAAGACACAAAGACGGCAGACATTGAAAGGGACAGCCTTGACAGGAAGCACGATCTCGACAGGAATCACAGCGTGCATAACAGCCACAGCCACGGGATAAGCGTCACGGCAGGAAAGGCATTCAGATGGGGAATCGCGCTGAACCTGGCTTTCGTGGCCGTTGAATTCATTTTCGGGTTCATCTCCGGCTCAATGGGGCTTGTCTCCGATGCCGGCCATAACCTCAGCGATGTGGCCAGCATGGCAATCGCGCTTCTGGCCTGTCTCCTTGCCGCAAGGCATACTTCATCAAGATACACATACGGATACAGGAAAGCAACCATACTTGCCTCTGTGGCAAATGCCGTAATCCTGCTCCTCGCAGTCATATTCATCCTTGTTGAGAGCATCGGGAAAATCATCCGTCCCGAAGAGGTTGAAGGGAACTGGATAATGATTGTCGCAGGCGTTGGCGTGCTCATCAACGGCTTTACGGCATGGCTCTTTACAAAAGACAAGGAAAAGGACCTGAACATCAAGGCGACATACATGCATATGCTTGCCGACACGCTCGTCTCTGTCGGAGTGATAATCTCAGGAATGGCGATAAAGCTTACAGGCTGGTCCATCATCGACCCGATAATAGGGATAATCATAGCGGTTGTCATCCTGGTATCCACATGGGGCATCATGAAGGACAGCATAAAGCTTGCACTGGACGCTGCACCCGGACAGTTCGACGTGGACGGGATAAGGGCAATGATGAGCACCGTGCCCGGAGTGGAAGAGATACACCATATACATATATGGGCCATCAGCACTACCGAATATGCAATCACGGCACATGCTGTCATCACAGACATATCCCTTATGAATGATGTCAAGACAAGGCTGAAGTCCATGCTCACAGAAGCCGGACTGCCGCACTCGACCATCGAGTTTGAAGACTCCTCCCACAGATGCAGCAGCCGCAGATGCGGCGAGTCCTGCGAGGACAACAATTTACAGACAGCAGCAGAAACATTGCAACAAAACAGTTAAACATATAGATAGACATGAACTTCAGCGGAATAGCAATCGGTCTCGCGACCTTTCTGATAATCGGGATCTGCCATCCCATTGTAATAAAGGCGGAATATCATTTCGGCAAAGGATGCTGGTGGGCCTTCCTTCTCGCCGGACTGGCATTCTCAGCCGTTTCACTGGCACTTACCAGCGTCATATGGTCCACGGTTGCCGGGGTTGCGGCCTTTTCAAGCTTCTGGTCGATACTTGAGCTGTTCGAACAGGAGAAACGTGTAGAGAAAGGCTGGTTCCCGGAAAACCCGAAGCGTAGAAAAGAGCAGAACATCAATAACTAAACCAATAAATATCAATGAAACTAACAGGAAAGATCCTGCTGTCAGCGATGGCTCTGGCAGCAACATTCACTCAGATGTCAGCCATCAGTATCGTCCCGAAGCCGTCCCGCATGATGGAAAACAGGTCCATAGTCCATCTGCCTTCAGACAGGCTGAAAGTACATGCCAGCGAAAAAGGCCTGAAACAGACTGCATTTGTCTGGGCCGAGTCAATGAAAAAGACATGCAATCCGGGGACTGTTCAGCTCGAGACCGGGTTCACTCAGATTGTATCCGATGTAAGGCTTCCTGAAATCACCGTCACAGGCAAGGCCAAGGGGGCAGACATAAGACTGTCTATCGACAGTTCGCTCTCAGAAGAGGGATACACACTCGAGATTTCACAGCAGGGCGTAGCGATAAAAGGAGGCTCTGTGACCGGAGTATGGTGGGGGCTGCAGTCACTCACACAGATACTTGTCCAGGCTGCCCCGACATCCGACGGAAGATGTATGGCTGTATCAGGGCTGTACATTGAGGACCAGCCGCATTTTGCATACCGCAGCGCGATGCTTGACTGCTGCCGCCATTTCTTCTCTGTCGATGAGGTCAAGAAATACATTGACATCATTGCCCTGCACAAGCTCAACACACTTCACTGGCATCTTACTGAAGACCAGGGATGGAGAATAGAGATAAAGAAATATCCCCTGCTCACTGAGATAGGATCTGTCAGGCCTGAGACCAAGATAGGGCTGTATGGAGACAAATCCACAGGATATGACGGCACACCATATGGCGGATACTACACCCAGGACCAGGTCAGGGAGATAGTGAGATATGCAGCAGAGAGACAGATAACTGTCATACCGGAAATCGAGATGCCTGGCCACGCTGTAGCCGCACTGGCAAGCTATCCATGGCTCGGATGTACAGGAAAGGACTACACAGTAAGGACTGACTGGGGAATAAGCAAAGATGTATTCTGCATAGGACGTGAAAGCACATTCGAGTTCCTTGAGAATGTACTTGACGAAGTTTGCGAGCTGTTCCCGAGCGAATATATCCATATCGGAGGCGATGAGGCTCCGTCAGTGAGATGGACGACATGCCCGGACTGCCAGAAAAGGATGAAAGAGGAAGGGCTTACTGCGGAACGCGAACTGCAGGGATATCTCCTCAAGAGGATTGAGTCCTACCTTAATGCCAAAGGAAAGAAGATAATCGGATGGGACGAAATCCTTGAAGGAGGAGTGACCAGGACAGCCACCGTGATGTCATGGAGAGGCCCGCAGGGAGGAATCACCGCAGCAAAACAGGGCAACAATGTGATAATGTCACCGAACAACTACTTCTATCTCGACTACTACCAGACAGCTGCTCCAAAGGAAAACGGCGAGCCGCTCGGAATCGGAGGATATGTCCCTCTTTCAAAATGCTACTCATTCGACCCTTACGACCAGCTGGACGAGGAGACCAGGCAGCACATAAAAGGCATACAGGCAAATACATGGACAGAATACATAAAGACTTTCGACCATGTGCAGTTCATGGACCTGCCACGTTTTGCCGCCCTTTCAGAAGTGTCATGGAGCGAAAGCAAAGACAGCTACGACGAGTTCCTATCGCGCGTAACAGCCTCAATGAAGCCGCTATATGAATATTTCGGATTCATCTATGCACCATACGCATTCAATGGAGTAAGATAGCATGAAAGAAGCAATCAGCGAAGAAGGCAAATGGGAGACTGTCAGCAGCGAATACCTTTTCAGGAGGCCGTGGCTGACAGTCAGGCATGATGCTGTCAGGCTGCCTGACGGCAGGATAAACCCGGAGTTCTACGTCCTGGAATATCCCGACTGGGTAAATGTGATAGCCATTACATCCGGAGGTGAATTCGTTATGGAGAGACAGTTCCGCTATGGTCTCGGAAAGACATGCTACGAGATATGCGCAGGTGTCATGGAGGACGGGGAAACCCCTGTCGAGGCAGCCAGGAGAGAACTTCTCGAAGAGACAGGATATGCAGGAGGCGAATGGCGTAAGCTCATGGAGATATCCGGCAACAGCAGCACGACAAGCAATATCACCCACTGTTTCCTTGCCACAGGCGTCGAAAAGGTTTCAGGACAGGACCTTGACCCTACAGAAGACCTCTCGGTAGAGCTTCTTTCAGAGGATGAAGTCAAGGCACTGCTGGCAAAGGACCAGATCAAGCAATCACTCATGGCGGCTCCGCTCTGGAGATATTTCGCGGAAAAGCAATGACAACACAATGATAACATGAAGCAGCCCTCAAGGTCAATATGATTTTGAGGGCTGCTTCATGTTATCAGTTGTCTACCCTTCTTATAAAGCAGGCGTCTGAATAGGCTGACTCGCCGACGCCATATACATGTCCAGACGTATAGGACTGGAAACCGAAAGTCATATAATTTATGTCAAAGCCATAATGGTAGGGAGATGTCTTGTGCTGCTCCCCATACCAATATACAGCTCCTGGCTCATTCCACAGGCTATACAGACACGGCAGGCTGGCAGCAACATCAGCTGGCATCTCATTGGTCCTGTCTGCATATTTCAAGACACCATACCTATAGACTGTTTCAGTACTTGGGGAGTGATCGAGATGCTGGCGTCTACCATGCCCCGTATTACCTATAGGGAAAAAGAGATGCCTGCCTGAAGATTTTTCGTATATAAAACATCCCCTCATTCCTTTCTCTTCACCTGGTTCTGTATAGGTATTTGTCACCTTGTTTGTAGATAATGTCCCGTCGCACTCTTCTCCATACAACACACCATAATACCTGACAAACTTATTCGCGTCAGTAAGCGCATTCCAGTCATCATAGTCAGCAACCCTGGATTTGCCATTGTCAGTCATTATTTCATCATTATTAAACCCATTTTCCACATCAGCACGGACGGCATTGAAAACAGCCTTCCCGGCTTTGCCGCTGCTGTCCAGGACATCAAATTCCTTGTACAATGCCTGCTCCAGGAAACCATATCCGTCTTTCAGGTTATTTGATGACATGAAAGCAACAGAAGGCCATCCGAACTTGAACATAGAACCTTCAAGAAGAGGATTACCCGCATCTTTCCCGTTATATTCCACATTTGTCATGTGCCACTTCCTTCCTCCAATCTCAACCAAGCCAATACCTTGGCTCACAAGTATGACATGCTGACAGGTATTATTGTGGAATGTTATCCCAATCAATCCGAAACGGCATCCGTCCTTATATGTCGATGTAGGCCTATAATCAAACTCTACGACAGAGCCGGTTCCTCCAGTAAGTGTGTCTTTACCTTTTATCCATGTATCCGACTCTGTATCCTTTATCTCAAACCAGTCACCCTCAAGAATCCTGGCTGTCCACGGTCCTCCCTCGGATTTCACATCCTTGAAAACTTCAGCCACAGTCGGTATTGAATCTGTATTTTTCAATGTCACACGGAAAGACTTTGTAGAATTCCCATCTCTCCATATCCCTTTCGGGTTCACAAGACGGCGTATCTGGATAACATCTACTGTATCCCTTAATTCACCAACTCCACCGGTAAACTTGGCAATAATCTCCACCTTGGCATACCGCCTCCTTCCAACATAATAGTTATTACCAGAGAAACCGTTTCCAAGATCCATAGGACGTGTATATACCGGGATATTGATACGGCACGTGTCCGCTTCACCATCTGTTCCATCTGCATAGCTAAGCGCTGCGGATGAAAATTTCCTGGAGCCTCCTCCATTGCTTCGCCAGGTAGCATCATTGACAGTCACAGGTGTATAGTCATCTTCTTTCATGGAAAGGAAGCCCTTGACAAGCTCTTTATTAGTATCGACATACTTGTGGTCATAATATCCCCAGTCATTCTTTATCACTGTTGCCGTCACCGACTCGACAGAAGTAAGATTCTTGTCATAATATATTGTGACTGGCACATTAACAGACTGGTTTGACAGGTATGAGATATACATCGGATTAGGGATGACTATCTCCGGTGGCTGAGGGACATAGTCATATTCAATATGCCAATCCGGGTCATTCGCATCTTTATTGAACTTCAATGTAAGTCTATAATGTGCATTGCGCTCTGCATTGAAGTCCTCTTTCATATCCTGCCCGAGCATACATCTGTACACGATATTACCGTAAGACGGATTCTCAGCGGAATTATTGACATAGTACCCTTTTACTTCAACATATGTCCCGCACAGCACATTATCCTTCTTCTTGAAATTATTATAGACATGCTTGTCCGGATGTTTCCCCTGCATATTCTCGAAAAAGAAAAGCGACTGGGCATCATTGGAATGGTCTCCATACTGGTTTGCACCCCTGCCACACGCCAGCCGGGGCCAATTTTCATAGTCATCCCCAGCACCAAACTGTATTATATCCCCATAATGTATAAGGTCAAGCGTGTCAGAAGGATGATTATCATCCACAAGGGTACAATGCTCCGGTATATCCATAATCTGCGCTGACTTTATATATATGTATATCCTCTCATTGAGAGCTGAGGCATCGAACGCCACAGTCACCTTCGATACTGCCCGCCTTATCCATGAGTGGAGTTTCATGTCAGGACGGCTGACTGTGAGCAGAGGAGCATTACCACGCGCATATTCACTGGACTCGCTCTCGCAGAAATACCCTGACATCTGGTTATTCTCAGTTACATTCTCCTCATTCCATGACAGCTGCAGCGACCTGAACATAGACTCTTCCATTATACGGCCGTCATCCTTTAGATCACCCATATTGGCTACTGCATATATACGGTACCGCCCATATGGCATTGTGCATTTAAGTTCAGTATGCCCTGTAATCTGCTCTGTAGCATCCCGAGGAATATCCACAACTGCCGGCTGCGGGAAATACATGCTTCCGGCATATGTGCTGTCTGCATTATACCATACAATAAACACATTCTCTATAGTCTTGATCTCATCTCCCCCCACAGAACGTGTACGGCCAAGCTCTGTATCAGCCAAAGACTTGAATGCCATATTGAAAGAGACTGAACTTTCTCCATCACCGATATGCCAATCCTCCGGAACAAGCTGTTCCTTCACGCAGGAGACTGCCCCAAGCACGAGGACTGCTGATACCAGCATATAATATAATACACTATTCTTCATGTGTCTAACCATTACCATCATTGTCCGAAAACCGGTCCGAGATCATGCGTGAAATACGGCATTAGATCCACCGAGACAACAGGATCCACATATTCAGCAGACTTCCTGATCCCGAACCTGTAATAATAATTGCGCCTTATGTCAAAATAATCGCCAATGTCCGCAGTAGATGGAGCATTGTCGTAATATTTGAATTCCACTGTATATGCATAGCCGGGACGTTCGCTGAATGTCACGGAAATGCTTGCAGCATTCTGAAGCCTCTCCCCGTTCCTTGAATTCAGGTACTCAGGCACATAGATTACAAAACTACCGTCATCATTGCGGACAAAATCAGCCAATGCATCCATTGCCACTCCTGGGACCACATGCACATTATCCACATAGTCAAGCTCATAGCTTCCCTTTACATAATCATCTTCACCGTACACCATATACGGGGCACTGTATCCGGAAGCATTATAGCGCCGCATCTGCACTTTCTCAATGGTCCAGTCCACTTCCGATGTACTTTCCATGGCCACCTCAACCTTTGTCATGGCCCTGAGAAGATGTATTGTGCCGAGCCATGTCATCATCCCGGACCTGAAGACCATCCCCTCGCACAGCTTTGCCCCATACATCGGCATCGGCCTATCCGCTGACAGTGTAAACGGCACCGGATAGCTGTATACGGCATGGCTTCCTGTGCATATGTCATCAATTGTCGTCTCTCCGGCAACAAGGTCCACCGGATAGGAATCCCAGTTTGCAAGCACTGCGACCCTGAAATCAGACGGGAGACTGGCAGCCACAGTACCGGTAACCTCGTACCTCTTTGAATATGGCTCATCATCAAGAGCCCTGATGTCTCCAGGGACAAACTTGTCTATATATGTATTGCTCTCAGCATCAAAGAACAAGATTCGCCAGTTTCCTCCCTGGAGGTCTATATAGTTCTCATATGCAGTGCCGGTACCGTCATCATAGCTGCCATCAGGAGTTGCCCTGGACAGCACTCCGCCTGGTTCTCCAAGCTCTATGCGGAAACCGACATCGGCCGGTCCTGAAACCGGCACTGGCTCTTCTTCATCATAGCCATCATCATAGATAAGGCCGCACGACGGGACGGCCACCATCACAGAAAGTGCAGCGGCAAGAATCGCATAGCGCAGATATTTGCAAAATCCCATCATAAAAACATGTACTACAAAGAAGTATTCTGTTCAACAAGTTTCCAGGAATGTATGTTTATGCTCATCGTCACCCATCTCCAGCCTTCATCGAGCACGAAAATGATGCTGTATTCATCAAGGCGGTCAAGGAATTCCTGGTCATCCATGTCTTTTCTGTTCTCGCCCTTGACAAGCAGGGCATAGTCCACAAGAGGGACACTTATTATTATCTTTCCGTTTTCATTGTCGATGACCTTGAGCGTCATCTTGTTTTCTTCAGGGAAATCCGACCTGACAGTGCTTCCGCCCCACAGATATCCGCTCCTGTCCCTTGTCATGAGGCGCGCCGTGGTAAGTTCCGCAACGACTGCGCTGAAAGACGACACCAGAGACGGGTCCGGGCTGACAATCCCTGCTACACCGCTCTTTGTGCTCCACGCATAGTATGTCACAAGGTCGTCAGGAAGCAGTCCGTTATCCCAGTCCATGCTTCCGTTCTCGGCCGTAATAACGAATGCAAACCGGTCCTTGTCCATAGGCTCCCCTGAAAGCTGCTGCAGCACCACACGGACATTGTTAGTATTTTTCTTCAGTGGCACCGTATATGTGTAGACCCCTTCGGTCTCTCCAAAGACCTGGTCCGGCAGCCATCCATGGAAGAGCCGGTCAAGGTCTTCGCGTACTTCCGCTGCCCCTCCGTCCGGATATGCGCGCTTCAGCGTGCAGACAAGGTCTTCCCTTGAAGCCGCGTCCTCCTGGAAGGCAAACGATCCTTTGTCAACTGTGCCGCACCACGCAAGAAGGTCATAGCATCCTGGCGCGACATCCACCGCCATGGCATAGTCCCCGGACTTCAGGGCCTCACCCTGCTCGGTCTTCCGCCATACTATCTCCCCGTCTTTATCAAGGAGATAAAGGGTCACGCACTCGACCTCATTTGCAAAGGCATCGGCAAATTTCATGTTCCAGTCATATCGGAATCTCACAAGGTATGTCACCGAGCAATCTCCCTCATCATCGTATATCACACCGCAGGCAACACCAATGAGGCAGAAAGACAGCAGGGAAAGCATCCTGCAGCCGGCTTTCTTCATTATACACGACAACTGATTCATGACCATCACTTTTCTTGTTGTAAAACCTGTTTATACATGCCTGTCCATACAGTCAGGCAAATTGTTTCATTCAAATCCAGGAAGAGACAGGAGGGAAACTCCCGCCCCTTTCCTGGAATATAATTAATTATCTGGCAGATTAGAGGTCAACACCCTGGTTGACAATCTTCCATGAAAGGATATTGATCTGAGCGCCTACATAGTAGGACTCCTTCTCATCATCCTTGTCCGGAACGATGTTCTCATCCGGGTTATAGATACCTTTTCCGATCTTGGTAAGGCTGTTGACAGTGATTGAATAGAGGTGGTTACGCACGATACCGTAGTTAGCCTCAAGCACCTCTTCACCAAGAGGACGGAAATGCTGTACAGGAATATTGTAGTACATCAGGCCGTCTTTATATCCGTTTGCCTTGCCATGGTTCTCCTCGAACGCCTTAAGGCTATCATTGATAGCGGTAAAGTCAGTAATCTCTGTCTCGCCGTTATCGTCTGCAAAAAGCAGAGGAAGTCCCTCGCCCTTCATCTGCACATATACGCAGCCGTCCTCACCAGCGACAAGCTCGACATGCTCTGCACCGATCCTGGTATATTTCACACTGCCTTCAACCTCTTCCTTGTAATAAGGGAGCCCCTCTGTGTAGCCGAGGACGTACTTAAGGAATGAATCAGCGGTATAGAGGATACCGTTGTAGCGGACAAGGTCCTCAAGAGGATTACCGTCAGCATCACAGATCTCAGCCTTGAGAATCACACCTGTGACAGCATCACGGTTGCCTGCATATTCTGCAGTGGTCGTGTTCTCGGAGCAATACTCCACACCTCCGATCACATTGTTGAGCATGTTTGCCGACCTGTATTCAAGGGTAGAAGCATAATCAGCATTGCCATAGTTGTATGACATGCCCCAGTAGCTGCGGAAATTAGCAGCATCATTCCAGGCAAAACCCAACTCTCCATCAGTCCAGCTCTCGCTGATGTTCTTCATCATATATGAATCCTTTGCAGTGGCGTTCAGGCCCCATCCGAGGAATTTGACATAGATGTCAGTCGCACCGATCTCGACAGACTCCCCATTTCCTCCGACAACGCTTCCGCCTTCATCATTGAGGTCACCGGAAACCGTAACGTTCAGCTTATACAGACCGTTTTCTGTAGCAGCCAGGCTTGAAGATACTCCAAGCGTAACCTTTGCGGCAAGACGCTCAACGTAGATAACCACAGGCTTGGCAATTTCTGCAGCAACAGGCTCATTGGCAAAATTCTCCTCCTTCACCTCTGTCACGAAATAAGGAAGGGCCTTTCCCTCTGCATCTGTCTGTCCGGCAAAGCTGGTGGTGCTCATGATGAAATAGTTATTGCCATCTTCCTTCCTGCTGAAACCTCCGGCAAGCACCTTCTCCATATCCTCGAGTGTCACAGCCGGCTGGAATCCTGCAGGTGCATTGAGCAATGTAACTACATATTTAGGGAAAGTCTTCTCTGTAAGCCCCCTGAGGACAACGACAGAATTCCCGTTAAACTCTATATTCTGGTCCTTTTCTGTAGCGGTACCGCCATTCCATACATTAGCCTCAGCTACATAATGTCCGTTACCGTCATAGAAATAGAATTTAGCGGAAATGACATCATGCTCTGTCCCATACTTGAAATCCCCGGAAACAGTCTCGTCCCCAGGTGCCTTGGTCAAGGCAGAGGCATCTGAAATCCTGATGTTGAGATAAGCCTCATCTCCCCCATTCCACGGAGTGGTACCATCTCCTGGAAGCTCATTCTTGGCGCATGAGCAGAAAGCTGCTGCGGCCATAAAAGCAATTAAAACCTTTTTCATCTGTGTCTAATTATTTAAGTGAATATTGTCTTTCATAATTTCGATATGGGAGAGCACCTCTCCTGCCTGCTGGATTCCGGACTCCATAGCCTCCGACAGCAAGGCCTCAGCCACATCATATCTTCCCGAAAGGAATTCGCATACGCCCCGTGCATACTGCGCTTCCGGAGAAGAGCCGGCCCTCGCCAGATAACGCTCAGCCATGAGCAGGTTTCCGGCCTGCATCGCCGTGTTGGCTGCATTCAGGTTGGCTGTCTCATCATCAGGGTACATGCGCACAGCTATCTCGAACACCTCATTGAATTCATCCGTCCCTGGGGCATATGTCTGTGCAACATGGTAGAATTCATTGAGGCTCAGCTTCTGCGGCTGGGTCTGCATCACACGCTTTATCTCCTCGACATCGCTGAATACACGTATGTCATATTCCACGCGGTAATCTGTATGCCTCAATGCCGGATAGCATTCATTTAGCAGGAAACGGTATTCATCCGGATACATTGACTTGATTCTCCATTCCTTTGCGTCCGGCTCCAGGCTGCTGTCTATCATGGCCAGGATCTGCTCCCTGTGCTCAAGGCCTGAAGCCTCGACAAAACGCCTGAGACCGTCCCAGTCCTCCGGCTCATATTCAGTCTCAATTATGCCGTCCCCGAAATGGTAAAGGTTCTGGACATACCTGACAAGGGCTTCTGTACGCCCCTTGGCAAGTTCCTCGTTATGTGCATACGGACTTTCAGGAGAGGCATATCCCTTGAGCCATATAGAAGTGATAGTCACATCATTGTCATTGCGTACAGAGTCTATGGTCGCACGTATTTTGGCTAGCTCTGAAGCATTGCGCCTGTAGTCCGGATAAATGACGGTACGGTCAACCGGGAAGTCTATATACGCAGATCCGCTTATGGAATAATGCTTTGATGTATCCGCAACAGGACGGATATACGAAAGTGCAGGAAAATAAGGTTCAGCAGCAGCCGGCTCATTATAGCCGGCAAAGAGGCTGTCACTGCCGGAAAGCAGTGTACGGCAGCATCCGTAATCCCGGCGCACCATAAGGACACGCGAATGGCCCATCCACTCCTCATAAGGGACAACAGCCTCATAGGACAGGCTGTCAGGACGTCTGCCGGCCATATAGCTTGTCTCATCCTTTCCTGTTACCATACCCCCATTGCGGAGATAATGATACCACCTCGTACGCCCGTAGACCCCGACAGAAGGCAGGGCAAGAGTGTCGGTCCCGCCGACAATGAAAGGCGTCAGCGTGACAGCACGGTTCCTTGAGACCTTGAGCCTGGACAGAAGCATATCTATGCCCACTGTCATATATCCGCCGTCGCGCCTTATCTCAAGGCTGTCTACGACAGACCCGTCAAACCTTTCATCAACCAGCTGTGCAGAGACAGAATAAGAAGATAGGATAATGGATATTATTGCAAGAATTGTCTTTTTCATCACCTCAGCACATTTAGAACAGATATACTATATTGACCGCAAGCTTTGTCACCCCGAAATAATGGTGCGGAAGATTCTCCGCCACCCTTTTGCCGCACCCGGCACAGCGGAACTGGTCATAGCGTGTATAGGCATATCCGACACCCAGCTCAGCCTCAAGATTCCAGTGACGCCCGAGAATCCATGCATACCCATATCCGGCACCGGCTCCGATGAACCATCCCTGGAAACGGCTGTCCGTAAGCCTGGAGAAATCCGTCCCGAGAAAAGACATGTTGTTTCCAAGCGCACCTACATTGTATTGGCCTCCATGGACATGTATACCGATGAAATGGCCTGCAAACCTGTCGCAGAACCAGTACCTCGCCTCCGGCTGGGCAAGCCAGTGCTTCCATCTCCGGTCATGCGACAAGGTCCAGGCATTGAAGTCCCCGGACACATCCAATGTCCATCTAGGGGCCAGGCCGACCTCTACACCAAGGTTGATATTCTTGAATGCATCATAAAATACGTTGGTCTTTATCGCCACATCCTGCCCCTTCATATCCGGTGCAAAAAGCAATAGACACAACAGAAAAAACAGTTTAGCCCTGGTTTTCATACTACAAGCCAATCCATTCCGTTAACTGGCCCAAAAGCCAAAACAGATGGCATAAGCACACCGCCCCGACCTTAGACCGAAATATTTAAACTCATTTAGATTCCCCCCCCATTGACTTTTCATGCCCACAGCAATAAGAAACGCCCGCAGACCTCCGGGGAGGAAGGTGAATAAAAAAAAGAGCGAAACCGCTATAATATAACCATCTCACTCTCTTCTTGTGGGAGCAGAGGGAGTCGAACCCCCGACCCTCTGCTTGTAAGGCAGACGCTCTGAACCAACTGAGCTATGCTCCCATTTTTTGCTAAGAACTTCACTTCGTTTCCGAAATGGATTGCAAAGATATATAAGATTTTTTATCCTGCAAACTTTTTTTCAAAAAAAATCACTTTTTATTTTCTCCACCTCTTGTGGCTCCATAGCCAGTTGACAGGATCTTTGCGTATATCCTCCTCAAGCAGAGCATAATACCGTCTCATAAGTTCTTCCGGGTCCTGTCCCTTTGCATTCTCAGTTATAATCTCGAATGTAAGGCGATAACGCCCCCTTCCTGCCCTCTCCTCGCGCATATACAGCACTGCAAACCCCAATTTTACAGCCAGTGCAAAACCTCCGAGCATCCCCCATGTCGGCTGATTGAGGAAATCCCCCACATAATGTCCAGCCTGATAAGGATACTGGTCCGCATTCAATATATAGACAGGCCTCTGTGTGCGGTTGGACACGGCATGGCGCATAAGCCTCGAATCTGAGATCTGCCCTGCATAGTCAGGAAGAGGAGCCCTCCGGTTCTCATAGAACACAATGTCGGACACCTTGTTACGCATTGGCCTGTAGGCCACGAATACACGGTCCATAGGAAGCCTGGCCTTGAAATCTTCACTATCGACGTAGCTGTAAATGCCTCCGAAAAGCTCCCAGTTGCCGCAATGCGACTTCATCGCCATGACTCCGGTCTTCTCCTGGATTTCAAGCAGGACTTCCGGATTGACATATTCATACACCTTCTGTCTCCTGAGCTTGTTTCCGTTCCCGGCGCACCCACCGAACCAGATTGCCTCCGCCGCAAGCTCTCCAATCCTGGCATAGTACCTGTCAGCAACATCCTCGACCCAGCGGTAGTCCTTCTCAGGGAAAGCCCTCGCAATATTTGTGTAGATTACACCTTTCCTGTAATTGATGCGCTTCATCGCCCATGAGACGGCTCCGCCTATGCCGTAAAGCCATCCAAGCGGAAGTTTTCCGCACAGGGAAAGGCATCCTCCAGCTATCTTAGCCCTTAATTCTATAATTGTCATATTTTTTCAGTTCAATCTTCTTTTTATGTATATCGTGCCTGAGCCGGAGAACATATTTGAGCTTATGAAGCAGATCCGCATTCCTGAAATACTCATACCTGCCGAGCTGCCCATAGATTTTCACAGACGGCCAGGAGACCGCAAGCCACGCCAGGTTCCTGCACAGCTGCGTCCTGTACCTTTTACGTGGCAGCGGGTACGGGACATTCCGGAAAAAGTCCTCAGTCCAGTTGAAGAAGTCTATTGTCGCCATAGACCTGCGCTCCACATATTCACCTGAAAGAAAGGATGATACATTCTCTCCGCTGTCACGCCACAGAATCCGGTCCACACCACCTATATTCCTTATGCCATGGCACGAGGCCACCTCCATCACAGTGGCATTGTCAGTCCTGAAAGCCATGTCGAACTGCACAAACCCGTTTTCCTCCAATGCCTTCTTCCGGAATATGAATTCCGGCATACGGGCATCTATCCTGCCCATGTAGAGGTCCGCATAGAAATCCGCAGAGGAGACAAAGTCATCCCATGGTGCAGTCTTCCTCAATGGAGCCAGCCGCGTATCGACAATCTCTATGTCCCAGTGGTACACATCGTGTCCCGGGTAATCCTGCACAGTCTGCCTGAAACTGCGGATGCAGTCAGGCGTCATGACATCGTCATCAGAAAATATGCATACGAACTCCTCCCGGCCGGCAAGGGCGAGGCACCTGTTCCACTGGGCGACAAGGTCCCTTCCCCCAAGGTTCTCCTCAAAGCGCACATACCTGATATGGAGCCTGTCATTGAACCCGGCCACAATTTCCGCGAGCGGTTCCGGACTGCAGTCATCACCGATATAGACATTGAAATCAACGTCAGACTGACGCGCAAGCGATTCAAGCGTTTCTCCGAAATATTTCCCCTTGTATGCCGGTATCACCACAGCGAGGTCAGTGCCATTCAAAAGTTCCATAAAGACATATCATCAATGCATAGTGCCCGCAAAATTAGCAATTTTTCCAGAAACGGACAGGCATTACGGCCTTTCATGATATTTTTGCCACATTTTCATGTCCGGATGCAACATTTCTGAATCAACTGCATCTATAAGACTGGCTAAAAAAACACAATTATATATGATTGATGCTGTATTGACCTGGGTCGACGGCAACGACCCGGCCCTGAAGGCGGTAAAGACAAGTTACCTTACAGGCAGGAAAGAGGATACCCTCAACGATGTCGCCGGCCCTGCAAGGTATATACAGGAGGGAGAGCTTCATTATGCCATTGCCTCCATCCTGAGGTTTGCAGAATATGTCAAGAGGATATTCATCGTCACACCGGGGCAGGACCCCCATCTTGAGGATTTCATAGGCAGGAATTTCCCGGACAGCAAGGTCCCGGTGATAATCATAGACCAGGACAGCCTGTTTGAAGGCCATGAAAAATATCTCCCTGTATTCAACAGCATTGCTGTGGAGACAATGATATGGAGGATACCAGGACTGAGCGAAGAGTTCATATATATGAACGATGATTTCTTCTTTGCCGCACCATCCAGATACGAAGACCTTTTCCAGGACGGTAAAGTCGTCCTGTATTCTGAAAGATATCCTAACATTGCCGCAGAATTCCTGAGGCTTGTCCGCCCAAGGAGAAAGGACGGGAAACGCAGGTTCACATACAAGGACTCGCTGCTCAACAGCTCATATGCCGCCGGGATGAACCATTACTACCATCTTCCGCACGAGCCGCACCCTCTGCTTAAAAGCCTGTTCGAGGACTTCTACAGGGAGCATCCGGAAGCCATAACAAGAAACATATCGCACAGGTTCAGGGACAATGAACAGTACAATGTGCAGTCATTAGGCTATCTCCTTGCAGAAAAGGCAGGCAAGCTGATTCACAGGAGCGCGTCGGGACTGACAATAAAGTTCCAGCCTGCCCCTGAAAAGAAGAACCACATCCAGAAGAAGCTCAAGAAGATCTCAAGGATGAAAAACCTCAGATACGGATGCATGAACGACCTGAGGAATGCATCCGAGGACGAGAAGAAGATGTTCTGGGAATACATGAGCAACCTCCTGGACGTCAAGTTCAAGCAACAATAACCCATTAAACGGAAAAGAAATGATACTATTCGACTGCTCTGACCTGAGACATCCATACTGTGGAATATATACATATATAGACAGCCTTGCCAACTCCCTGTACCTCCAGGGGGCATCCTGCGGGGCCGACATCGGATTCTATGTACCGGAATCATTCCGCGGAGCATTCGGTGAAACCTCAAGGTACAAGAAGATGCAAGGTCTGCACCGGCACCTTTTCCATCCGGGGAAAGACGTTTCGCTGTTCCATGTGACAACACAGTTCTCAAAGTTCTTCCCGAACATATTCAGGGGGCAGATACTGCTTACCGTGCATGACCTCAACTACATGCATGGAGACTTCCCCGAGCACACGAAAGAGAAATACAGACGCCGTACATTACGTACGTTTGAAAAGGCTGACAGGATAGTGACGATTTCCGAATTCGCGAGGCAGGATATCCTTGAGAACATCGACACAAAAGGCAAGAAAGTGGAGATGGTGTACAACGGCATCACTCCTTTCACCGGAAAGCTGACACCGCCGTCCAGGATTCCGGACAGGCCGTTCCTACTGTCCGTAGGAAGAGTCGCGACATCCAAGAACATCCACACCCTTCCATGCCTGCTTGCAGAGACAGGCTACAGCCTTGTCATCATAGGACGCCTGTGCGACGAGACCGAAGTCAGGCAGATCAATGAAGAAGCCAGGAAGTGGGGCGTTGAGGACAGGATAATATTCACAGGAGCGATATCCGAAAGCACGAAGCACTGGTATTTCGAGCACTGTGAAGCATTTGCGATGCCATCTCTATGCGAGGGGTTCGGCATTCCAGCACTGGAGGCCATGCTCCACAGGAAACCGGTCTTCCTCTCCGACAGGACATCCCTCCCTGAAATCGCAGGGGAACACGCATATTATTTCAACCACGATTTCGAGTCAAGGGCCATGCAGGAGGAATTCATGAAGGGAATGGACGATTTCTCAAAAGGCGGAAAGGACATCGAGGCAATGGTAGCCCACGCACAGTCATTCTCCTGGGAAAATGCAGCCAAGAATTACATCGGGATATACAAGGACATGCTCCAGTAGCCTTCAGGGACATTTCTATACAGATACGGCTTCGGTTTCCCCGAAGCCGTATCTGTATAGAGGCACCGCATCTACAGTTCAAATCTGGATTTTTCCGGGAATCTCCTCTCAAATGCATCGAGGACTGCCGCCCTCAGCTTCTCATACCTCTTCTGCCCGACATGCACATCATTTATGCAGACAAGGTTCCTTGATGGATTCACGATAAACCGGACAAGACTTCCCGCTGAAGCGGTAAAGACAGAGAAATGCTTGTTGGATAATTTCTCTGAAATCGCCTTTCCCGAATAATAGAGATAATCAAGGAAAAGATACTGTGTACAGTTGTCCTCTGTCCTGATACGCGTAGATGAACGTCCTATCCACTCGCCGGCCTTACTGTACACCTTTTCCGATTCACTCTTCTGCATCGGCGAGCATATATGCTGCGGACGCACGAACCAGCATTTTTCAGGCATCCCGAGGATCTTCCGCGCAAGGCGGTCCGAATTGCGGCAGATCTTCTTGTACATGCCGGATGCGAGATAATGCCTTGAAAAATAGATTACAGACTTGCCGTCACGGAAAAAGTCCGTCTCGCGGCAAGGAGCAACCGGGAACATGTCGTCATTGAAATAGAGGAACTCCTCATCCAGCCCCGGAATCCGGTGCAGGTGCATCTCGATTGCATTGCTGTTGAACGTAGGAAGATACTCCTGAGGGATGAAGTCACTGTGGAGCACAACCCGGAGGTTCTCCATGTCCACCCACTCCGGCACCTGGCTCCTGTGCGACACGACAAGGTACACATTGCGGATAAACGGCATATTGGTCTCTATGCCACGCAGGAGGTATTTCAGCGTCGCCCAGTCCCGGAACCTCTTTGTCAGGATAGAATCACCGACATATTTCAGATAATCCTGTCTCCATACCGGATCATTCCCGTCAACATAAGTTATAACAGCATCCATATCTGTTCCATATTAAGTTTATATCTGTACGGCCTGCATGCAGGCTGCATCTTTGCGAAGATATGATTTTTTTTCTTCATTGCAAAATGTGGTATTATGGACATATTTGCCTACCTTTGGACAAAATTCATTTTACACAGAGACATTACGCCATGCATTTAGACAGACTTATCGGACTTGACCAGCAGATTACGCTTGCAATCAACTCTATGCACTCCCCCTTCACTGATGCCATATGGAAATTCTTCTCCAGCATCCCTGTATGGATACCTATGTATGCAATAGTGGCAGCATGCCTTTTCTGGAGGCTCGGCTGGAAACGCGGCCTCCTCTTCACCATAGTCCTCGGGCTTATGGTCCTATTCTGCGACCAGTTTGCAAACCTCATAAAGAATTCGGTGCAGAGGCTGAGGCCATGCCGAGATGCAGCAATGATGGCAGCAGGCCTGCATGCGCCGCGTATCGGAAGCGCATTCGGGTTCTTCTCCGGCCATGCGGCCAACACATTCGGCTTTGCAGCGGCATCCACAGTGGCACTGCGCACAGACAGGAGGCTCAGGTACAGAGGATATATAGCATGGATATATATATGGTGCACACTTGTAAGCCTCAGCCGAGTTTTCCTCGGAATGCACTATTTCGGTGACATCACAGTCGGAGCCATAGCAGGGACAGCGATAGGGCTTGCCCTTGCCTACCTCGGCAGATATGCAGCCGGACGATTAGCCTGCGGTCCACAGGCATCACCGCAGCAGTAGAGCGGCAGAGCTATACAAACAGCAGTACAGCAAACACATACAGGAGAAACGCCTGGAACATCATCTGACGCCGTGAGGAGAAGTCAGCCGACAATTCAGCAGCCTCAGCTGAGGAGATGTCTGAATAATCATCCAGGACAGGATAATTGCGCCATGACCATTTACGGACAAGATATCCGTCATGGAAATATACAGCACCGCCATTAGAGCGGTTCATTGTCACCAGCGTCTTGTAGTCTGCAAAATACATCGCACCGGAGAGGACAGCGGCATCTGCGTATTCCAGATTATCCATCAGCCAGGCATCCATACGTTCAAGGTCTTCAGGGACAAGGACAACCGGGGTAAACCCGGCATCATATGCCTCAGTGACAAGCTTAGCCGCAGCCTGCCATCTCCGGGCTGTCATTCCATATGGCCTGTACGCGGAAATAACCAATGCCTTTCCGTATGCAGCCAGCCCGTCATGGTGCACACCCTGAGCATCTGATACCGGAAGCTGCACAACAACTTCATCTGACCCGCCGACACGCTCCGTCTCAGTGCTGACATATGTCCATGTGGAATCCGGCAGGTTCTCAAGGCTGAAACGCCTCTGCTTCCCGTCCTTTTCATAGATGAATGCAGCATCATATACATCCGAGGCATCATCTATGGATGACTCAAGACGGGCACCAGCCCTGAAGGCAGTGAAATCCACAAGCGGCACATATAATATATGGTATATGCTGAAGGCAATTATTGCCGTCCCGACAATCCCGAAAGTCACATATTTGCGTTTCTTCGGACGTCCCAGCCTGCCGAAAGGGAAAAACGCCACGGCACACAGCGCGCACAGCACAAGGTTCTTGATGAACGTCTGCCAATGGCTGAGATGCACAGCCTCTCCAAAACACCCGCAGTCCATCACAGGATTGAATATGACAAGCGCAAGCGTAAGCAATGTAAAGAATGCCATGAAAGCCATTGCTGCAGCTGCGGCCGCACGTCTCCAGACCCCGGTCATGAGTGCAAGCCCGGTAAAGGCCTCCATCAATGCGAGGAAAATCCCGGCAGGCTCCGAGGAGAACGACATGAAGCCGATTCCCAGGAACTTATAATATTCATCAATTACCAGCCCGGCCCCTACCGGGTCAAGGAGCTTAAGCAGCCCGGAAACAAGAAAGACCGCACCGGTCAGAAAGGCGCAGAATCTGCGGAAAACATTGTAGAAATGCCCCATTGCAATATAGAAGCGTTAAATTATACCTGACTTGCCGCTATGGCATAACGGCATCTACTGTCTCCTTGACCTTGGCAAAGATAGCATCCGGCGGAAGCATCTCCCCGTCCGGTCCAGAGCAGTCTATCCTGATGAATCTCGGATCCAGTTCGCATTGACGCCTGTACATATCGCGCACCTTTACCTGGAAAGCGATACTGGCCTCATGTATGTCCTGTGCCCCGTCAAGATAATCACGGTCAGCACCTTTCCTTGCCGCATTGAGCTTTTTCTCAACGAAGCCTATCGGGACATCCAGAAAGATGTTCAGGTCAGGCACAGGAAGGGCGAAATCACCATATTCGGTATTGAATATCCATTCCCTGAGCTGTTCTTTTTCTGTCTCGTCATCAAGTTTTGAGCACTGGTACGCTATATTCGAATAGACATAGCGGTCAAGGAGCACCGTCCCTCCATCTGCCAGGATATTCTTCATTCCCGGCGCCGCGCCATGCCTGTCCTCCGCGAAAAGCAGCGCGACAAGCTGAGGATGCACAGATTCGTTGCTGCCGAAGTCCCCTCTCAGGAAACGGCTTATGAGACCTCCATATACAGGAGCATCATATTGCGGGAAATGTATATATTCCAATTTGCTGCACCTGGATTCAAGATATCTGCGCAGCCTTTTGACCTGGGTTGACTTGCCAGCCCCGTCAAGACCTTCCAATACTACAAGCATATTCTATAAGCGATAAACCAATCCCGGCAAAGATACGATTTTAATTCGGAAGCATTTTATATATTTGCACCGATTTGGACAGAATAAATGGACAGCATGAAAGAAAAGGGCAGGCATATCGACATAATGGGGATAGTCAATGTCACCGGGGACTCCTATTTCCCATCAAGCAGATGCCTTTCTGGGAAAGGCGATGCAGACATAGAGAAAATAATCGAAAGGACAGGGCAGATGATTGACGAGGGGGCGACAATAATAGACATCGGAGCATGCTCAACGAGGCCAGGATCAGACCCGGTCGGGGAGGAAGAGGAATGGAGGAGGCTGTCACCGGCGCTTGATGCCATCCGCAGCGCATTCCCTGATGCGGCCATATCCATAGACACATATTGGGCAAGCGTGGTGGAGAGGGCATGGGACAGGATCGGGGAGTTCATTGTCAATGACATATCCTCTGGAGAGGATGACCCTGGAATGCTGGATACAGCAGGACGGCTCGGACTGAGATATATCGCGATGCACAAGCGAGGGACACCGAAGACAATGCAGAGCCTGTGCGGATATGACGATGTCACTGAGGATGTCCTCAGGTATTTCAATGAATTTGCAGGAAAGGCAGAAAAGGCAGGGATCAGGGACTGGATAATAGACCCTGGATTCGGCTTCGCAAAGACAATAGAACAGAACTACCAGATGCTCAGGGAACTGGAGAAATTCTCCGGACCGGTCGGAGGTGCAAGGCACAAAGTCCTTGTTGGGGTGTCACGTAAAAGCATGGTCTTCCGCCTGTTCGGCATAACCCCGGAAGAATCGCTCCCGCAGACACAGGTCCTGCACCTTGCTGCCCTGCAGAATGGTGCGGACATCCTCCGCGTGCACGACGTTGCAGAAGCGGCACGGACGGTAGAGCTGTACCGCAGGCTATAGAAAGAAGACTTGACAGATAAGGCGGCATTTCATATCTTTGCCCACGATTTTGGGCCAGGACCTGATCGCCTGCACGCAAGACAGGCTCAGCAGATAAATTAAAACAGCTTCTAAAACTACAGACATGGACAATCATTCACTTTTGGCAGTTTCCCCGGCAGATGGAAGGTATGCACGCCAGACCGGACCTTTAAGAGAGTATTTCAGCGAATACGCGCTCATCCGCTACAGGGTGAGGGTCGAGATTGAATATTTCATCGCGCTATGCAATATCCCTCTCCCGCAGCTGGACGGCTTTGACCTTTCCCGCACAGAGGAGCTGAGGGACATCTACCGCAACATGACCCCTGAGGATGCCGCCAAGGTGAAAGAGATCGAGAAAGTCACAAACCACGACGTGAAGGCGGTGGAATATTATATAAAGGACAGGTTCAAGGAGCTTGGCATAATCAGATGGGGCGAATTCGTGCATTTCGGACTGACATCCCAGGACATCAACAACACCTCAGTACCGCTTTCCATCAAGGAGGCGATGGAGCAGGTCTACAGTCCGCTCATGAACGATGTACTTGGAATCATAAGCGAATATGCCGAGCAGTGGAAAGACATACCTATGCTTGCCAAGACACATGGCCAGCCGGCCTCCCCTACACGCGTCGGAAAGGAGTTCAAGGTATTCCAGGTACGCATTGAGGAGCAGCTCCGCCAGCTGTCCCTGCTCACTTATCCAGCGAAATTCGGAGGAGCGACCGGAAACATGAATGCGCACAAGGTAGCATACCCGGGAATAGACTGGATATCATTCGGAAACGACTTTGTTGGTTCACTCGGGCTGCAGAGGTCCTTCCCTACAACACAGATAGAGCATTATGACAACCTCGCGGCACTCTTTGACAACATACGCAGGATAAACACGATACTTATCGACCTGTCCCGCGACATATGGACATATATCTCAATGGAATATTTCCGCCAGAAGGTCAATAAGAACGAGGTCGGCTCATCCGCAATGCCGCACAAGGTCAACCCTATAGACTTCGAGAATGCTGAAGGCAACCTCGGCATAGCAAATGCGCTGCTCACCCACCTGTCCATGAAGCTTCCCATATCAAGGCTCCAGAGGGACCTCACGGACTCTACTGTGCTGAGGAATGTGGGAATGCCGCTGGCGCATGGAGTGATAGCCCTCAATTCGCTCAAAAAAGGACTGGGCAAACTTATACTCAACGAAGAGGCCATACATGAGGACCTTGAAAGGAACTGGGCCGTTGTCGCAGAGGCGATACAGACCATACTCCGCAGGGAGAGCTACCCGAACCCATACGAGACCCTCAAGGCATTGACCCGTACAGGTAAAGGGATTAACCACGAGACAATCTCCGAGTTCATTGAGGGGCTGGAGGTAAGTGAAGAGGTGAAAGAGGAACTGCGCCAGGTCACCCCGATGACATACACCGGCTTCTAGACAACCGGCAAGACATATAATCAGGCCGGCTCCCGCCTATGCCGACTGCACAAGTCAATGGCAAGGCGGGAGCCGGTCTTTTTTAACGTTCATCTACAAGGAACACATCATCGCCAGGCTCGGCAAACAGGAACCGCTCCCTTGCGAATCTCTCAAGTGTATCACGGTCTGAGGTAAGCATCCTGATACGCCTTTCCATCCTTTCTATATCCTCCTGGTATTCCCTTATCTGCCTCTCCTGGCCAGCGATATCGATTTTCGCCTTGGCCCAGCGTATAAGATTATTCCCAGGTCCGATGGCAAGATATACAAAGGTGAAGGCAGTCACGCCTGCCGCAAAGATAAAGAAGCCGCGATGTTCACCGGTAAATAAGTCTCTGATTTTTCCCAATTTGCAATTATTTTATGAAGTTCTCTGCAAAAATAGTTATTTTTGGAAGATTTTTGGAAATTTAACATTAAACCATATATAAACATGAAACCAACATTACTTGTCCTTGCTGCCGGAATGGGCAGCCGCTATGGCGGACTTAAACAGATGGACGGACTAGGTCCAAACGGAGAGACAATCATTGACTACTCTATCTACGATGCCGTGCAGGCAGGATTCGGGAAAGTAGTCTACATCGTCAGGGAATATTTCAGGGAAGAGTTCGAGAAAGTCGTAAAGGAGAAATACAGCGGAGTCAAATGCACTGACGGACAGCCGCTCGAGTTCCAGTTCGTCACACAGGAGCTTGACAAGATCCCAGCAAAATACACCTTGAATCCTGAAAGGCAGAAACCTTGGGGGACAGCACATGCAGTCCTTATGGCAAAGGATGTAATCAACGAGCCTTTCGCAGTGATAAACGGGGATGACTACTATGGCAAAGACTCATTCAAGATCATCGCCGACTGGCTCAGGGCGCACGAGAACACGACAGGAGAATATGCAATCGTTGGATTCGAGCTTGAGAACACGCTCTCCGAGTCCGGCGGAGTGTCACGCGGAATCTGCACAGCAGACGGCAGCGGCAAGCTGACACATGTCGAGGAGCACCACAACATCGCCAAGGCCGATGACGGCAAAGTATATGGAGACAACAGCAAAGGCGAGAAAGTGACGCTTGACGGAAAGGCACTGTGCTCAATGAACATGTGGGGATTCACACCAGACTATTTCGGGAAGAGCGAGGCTATATTCAGCGATTTCCTTGAGAAGAACGCCAATGAGCTTAAATCTGAATTCTACATTCCTTTTGCAATCGACTGCATGATCAAGGACAACAGCGCACAGACAGAGCTTCTCTCTACAACTTCACGCTGGTTCGGTGTGACATTCAAGGAGGACCGTCCGGGCGTTGTTGCGAAATTCCAGGAATTTGCAGACAACGGCATATACCCGTCTCCTCTTTACAGCAAATAGCATCAGCAGAAATGGCTAAACGAAAAATCAGATCATTCGACCTGTACTCGGGATACAGCTGGTATGCCCCAGGGATAAGCGGAATGTTTGCCCTGCTCGGGATGTTCCTCATCGGTGCAATACTCGGGAATATCGCAGTCCTGGCTATGTCGCTGATTTCATCTGAGCTGTCAGACACATATGGCATGCTCATCTCATATCCGGTAATGTTCATCCCCCCTATGCTGTACGCATCTGTACAGAGCAGGAAAAATGAATTGTTCGAGACCGGATATGCACTTGACAGCAGAAACTTCGGAAGGTTCAGCGGAGTCTCGCTTGCACTGGCAGTCTCAATCGCCACGCTCGCGCTCGCTTTCATCATGGACGGTTTCTCGGTCCTCATGCCTCCTATGCCAGAACTTCTGAAAGCCATGATGGAGAAAATGATGACCGGTCCGGTATGGATGGCATTCCTGCTGGTATCTGTCTTCGCCCCATTCTTTGAGGAATGGCTCTGCAGGGGAATGATACTGCGCGGGCTGCTGCAGAAGATAAGCCCGGTATGGGCAATTGTCATCTCATCGGCCTTCTTTGCTGTAATCCACATGAACCCATGGCAGGCTATACCGGCATTTGCCCTCGGAATGCTTTTCGGGTACGTCTATTACAGAACCGGCTCACTGAAGCTGACAATGCTGATGCATTGCGTCAACAATACATTCTGCCTTGTCATCGGCCATGTCGACCAGTTCAAGGATGCGGAATCATTCCTCGATGTCATGTCACCTGTAAAATACTGGCTCATATTTGCCTTGTGCGCAATTATGATCATATATTTCATATACAGGATGCAGACCATGGTCAGCCTTCCGTTCGGCCAGAGAAACGCATGCGAGGTACTGCGGAACGATGATTTCACTGATGACACCATGAACAGATAGCAGAACGCCTGAGTTTTGCGCAACATGCTGACAAAGATTCCCGCCGGACAATTTTACGTCTGGCGGTTTTTTTTGTCGTTTCAAACCAGGCGGCCGTCACCGGATGCCGCCCGAACGGCAGAACTCCTCAGCGGCAGCTATGGAATCGAGTTTGCCGACATCAAGGAGCCTCATCCCTGGCTGTACAAAACCTTTAATCCTGTATCTGGCAGCCACTGACAAGTAGAAATCCATTATCGGGAACTTCCGGCAGGCCTTCCATTCCTCCATGGCATCAAAAATCCTGTCGGACATGAGATGGATACCGGAAAAAGCAAGCATTCTGCAGCCGGAAAGTTCGCGGCATCTCCTGACATCAACACTTTCCGCAATGGAGCGGCCATCTGGAAGATAAGGGCTTCTGACCTCACCGGTAGCCACATTCGTCCACCCCACAAGCCTCATTTCATCATTGAACAGAAGATACCTGCTGGTCTTTCTTTCACTTACTACCAGCGTTGCGATTGCATCGTCATCCGCCTCCGAGACAAATCCATCTATATCAAGGTCAGACATTATGTCCACATTGTGCACAAGGAAATGCCCGGACATGGTCCCAGGCTCACAATCTTGCTCTGTCCCTGTCCTGTCTGAATGCCTTGAGACATAGCTCTCCAGGAGGCTCCTCGCATTCAAGATACCGCCCCCTGTGTCAAGAAGCACATCCCTCTCGTCAGAAATCCGGATGTCAATCCCGAAATTCCCGTTGGAGCGGAGATAGTCCTCAATCATATCTGCGAAATGATGCACATTGACAACAATGCTGCCGTATCCAGCAGACTTCATCTTATCTATGACATGTGCAAGCAGCGGCTTGCCACAGACCTCAACCAATGCCTTCGGCATATTGTCAGTCAGCGGCTTCAGGCGGGTCCCCATCCCGGCCGCGAATATCATGGCCCTTTTCATGCTGCAACTTTTATTTTCTTATTCCCTGTTCCCTGTGGATCAGCACAACGCGCATATCACCGGAAGCTATCTGCGACGCGTATTTCTCCCTCAGGTGAGCAGCAAGGTGCTCTGCGCAATATACAGAGCGGTGCTGTCCACCGGTGCATCCGAAACTTGCCATGAGATGAGTGAATCCGCGCCTGAGGAAGGTTTCGACATGAGGGTCGACAACTCCATATACATGTTCGAGATAGCCATATACCTCACCGTCTTCTTCAAGGAACCTGATGACATCCGCATCCATTCCTGTCAAGTCCCTATATTCCGGATAGCGTCCTGGATTATGGATTGAACGGCAGTCGAAGACATATCCTCCACCGTTCCCGCTCCTGTCCTCGGGAATCCCTTTCTTATATGAGAAGCTGTAGACCTCCATCTCAAGGCATCTGCCGCTCTCCGCGGTGCACGTCCTGGCCATTGCCCCCATCTGAAGCGCAGCAACTTTATCCAGCACGCTGCACAGATATGGATAACGTCCTGCAAATTCAGGAATTACAGCAGAGATATTTGCCAGGGCAAACGGGATGCTGTCAATGAAATGCTGCTTCCTCTCAAAAAGTCCGCGGAAGCCATAGGCGCCCAGCACCTGCAGTGTGCGGAAAAGCACAAAAAGACTCAGGCGTCTGCGGAATTCCGTTTCATCCACAGGCATATATTCCTTAAGCGAGTCAATATATGCAGATACCATCTCCTGCCTCAGGCCATCGGGATAGCATGCCTTTGCCTGCCACACAAATGAAGCGAGGTCATAATACAGAGGCCCGCGCATCCCTCCCTGGAAGTCAATAAAATAAGGTTCTCCATCCACAAGCATTACATTACGTGACTGGAAATCCCTGTAGAGAAAGGCATTGCCGCCTGCTGAGAGGATGTCATCGCGCAATTTCCCGAAATCATCCTCAAGGAGCATCGCATTGAACTCCACTCCTGTTGCCTTCAGGAAACAATATTTGAAATAGTTAAGGTCAAACATTATGCTTCTCCCGTCAAGCTCGGCCTGCGGATGGCAGACAGAGAAATCCAGTCCTTCAGCACCCTCAAGCTGGATTTTCGGAAGCATGGAGACTGTCTTCAGCAGCAGGGCACGCTCCTCTCCGGAATATGCCTCCACAGAAGTCCGGCCATGCGCCCCACTTGCATTCCCGCGGAATGCCTCAACCGCCTCTGCGCGCCCCGCAGCCACAGAATCGAAAAGGCTGGCGGTGCCGAGATCCTGCTGAAGATAGCACATCCAGTCTTCAGACACGGCATATATTTCCGGGACATTGATGCCTTTTGAGGCAAAATGGCGCGACAGGGTACAGAATGTGCGGTTTTCCTCCGGGTCAGTCCCGATTACGCCGATGACGGTCTCCGGCAGGCCCGCCTCTGCATCATCAATGCGTCCATCCACGGCTGGCCCTCCGGACGCGAATCCGGTATTGTCCGCGCTTTTACCATATAAATATATCCTGTAATATTTCCGGTTGCTTCCTGATGCCCCGAGCGGCTCCATCGCCACGGGTAGGAATCCTGCATATGACTTGAAAAGTTCCCTGAGAATATTTTCCATTTCTACAATTATTTTCTTGACTTTGCACCTACATGACGCCAACGGGTCAGATATTTTGCAAATTTACTGATTAATCCGCTTAAAAAATGTACATTTGCATGTTTTATTTGACACAAAGACAAGCCGGAATGCGGATGGCAGAGTCCAGCAAGCCGCGGATGGCTTCATGAAAGACAAAAGTTTACAGCTTGTAAAAGCTTATATTGAGATGCTGAATAACGCCTATTGCTCAGACAAGTACCAGTACACAATGGGAAAGTCATTCTATGACTGCGGGATGAAAGACCAGACCGCAATATTCAATATGTTTTACCGCAAGGCCCCTGAGAACAACAACTGGGCTGTGGTCAGCGGAGTTGACGAAGTGCTTGAGATGATTGAGAACATCGGAAAGATGCCGATGGAGTTCTTCGAGAAATTCCTACCCGGAAGCGAGTATGAAGAGTTTCGCGGCTACCTGTCCGCAATGAAATTCACAGGGAACGTATATGCAATGCGCGAAGGTGAAATAGCATTCCCGTCACAGCCGATAATCATCGTGGAGGCCCCGCTTATCGAGGCACAGGTCCTGGAGACACCGATGCTCTGCATCATGAACCACCAGATGGCCGTCGCGACAAAGGCATCACGCGTCTGCAGGGCCACAGACAGGCCTGTCAGCGAATTCGGTTCACGCCGTGCCCACGGCCCGTGGGCAGCCACATACGGAGCAAAGGCAGCTATCATCGCTGGATGCAGCAACACATCAAACATCCTGACAGGAGCCATGTTCGACTACGGTTCAACAGGGACAATGGCGCACAGCTACGTCACCTCTTTCGGATGCTCCGTAGAGGGCGAGCACAAGGCATTCGACACATATATCAAGACACACAGGAACGAGCCTCTGATTCTTCTGATTGACACATACGACAGCCTTAAATGCGGTATCCTCAACGCGATGAGGGCATACAGGGACAACGGCATCGATGACTCATACGGATATGGCTATGGCATAAGGCTCGACAGCGGCGACCTTGCATATCTTTCCATTGAATGCAGGAAGATCCTCGACGAGAACGGGTTCAGGAAATGCAAGATATTCGCGACAAACTCACTTGACGAATACCTTATCACGGACCTGGAGCGCCAGGGGGCAAAGATTGATTCATACGGTGTAGGCGACGCAATCGCGACAAGCAAGGCGAATCCCTGCTTCGGCAATGTCTACAAGCTCGTACAGATTGACGGCCAGGCCGTACTGAAACGCTCAGAGGACAAGGTCAAGCTCATCAATCCCGGATTCCAGATTACATACAGGATCACGAAGAAAGACTCCGGGAAAGGAGACATATTCAAGGCTGACGTGACCTGCCTGCGCGGCGACTCGCTTTCACTGAAGATCGAGAACGGCGAGACATTCACAATAACAGATGAATACGACCGCTACAAGTACAAGACATTCGAGGCCGGTACATATTACGCCCATACACTCCAGGAGCAGGTCATGAAAGACGGGGCAAGGTGTGTCCCTGTGCATACGCTCGCAGAGAAGAAAGCCTATTACAACGACACCCTGATGCATTTCAGCCAGAGCGAGCGCAGGCTCATAAACCCGCACTATTACAAGGTGGACATATCGGACGACCTGTACAACCTCAAGATGGAAATCATCAACCGCCTTGTGCACGAGATAGAGGCATTTAAGCTTAAATAGTCATTCTTATGGATACAGCGCTTATTGTCGTGGACATGCTCTACGATTTCATTGACGGCAGCCTTGCATGCCAGAACGCAGAAAATGCAGTAAAGGAAACAGTCCGTTTCATAGACAAGATGACCAAGGGCCAGGGAGGCGATGAGACAGAGATTCTCGACACCTACCCTATCCTCTTTATCTGCGACCACCATCCGTCCGACCATTCTTCATTCAAGGAATTCGGGGGAATATGGCCGGCGCATTGTGTCCAGGGGACACGCGGTGGAGCGATACACACAGACCTGGAGCCATACGCAAGCGAAGAGCTGACTTTCTACAAGGGATGCGACAAGGCCTGCGAGCAATATTCAGGATTCGAGGGCATGAATACAGCCGGGCAGTCACTCGGCGAGATCCTGGAACTGCTTGACATACAGGAAGTGTATGTCTGCGGCATTGCGACCGAATATTGCGTCCGCAACACATGCGAGGACCTGCTGAAGGCCGGTGTCAAGGTACGCCTGCTGAAAGATGCCGTAGCCTATGTAGATGCAGAAGGGCACATGAAGGCATTGGCTGAGATGCAGGACGAAGGCATCACTGTCGAATAAGATTGACTGGGCTTTATTCTGTGTAGAACAGTATCAGGTCCGTAATTGCACGCTGGCAGACGGGGCAGAATTCCAATGCCCCGTTTGTCTTCATGCGGCAGTCCTGGAATCCACGGTATACACCTTTCGACTGGTAGCCGGCACCTTCATATACCCCTGTTGCATTCTTGTTCTCATCAGTCTGTGGAGTCGGCACCGGCGTATCCGGGTCAAGCATATCTTTCCATTTGGCCCCAAAATCAGCAAGGGTCGTAATATTCTGCTCCCAAGGTTCAGTCCCGGGATAATAATATTCGACATACTGGTCGTCATAGTAATACTCGTCTGCAAGCCCGGCAAAGCTGTGCCCGAACTCATGGACCACTACAGGGCGGAAAGCAGGATGATGAGCAGTAGTCAAAGTATATGAATTGTATATTCCTCCGCCACCGTACACATCGGTATTTGCAAGAATGATTATATGCTCATATGGAATCCCTGCAAGACTGTTATGCAGGTCCTTAAGCCTCAATGTCGTCAGATAGCGGTCTGAATAGAAAGTGCTGAAATGCGAACTCAATGCAGTCCTTTTCCATACACCTTCCAGAGGCACGCTAACCCCGCTTTCTTCAGAAGGCAGCCCGACAGCCACGATATTGAAGCGGTCCTTCATGCTCCGGAAAGGCTCATGCGAGAACAATGACTCCGTAGCGGCTACGGCATCTCTGTAGAATACATCCATTTCCTGCTCAGTATACCCTTCCGCAAGTATCGCGACATCGATACACTTCTCTGGCTCTCCTCCCCTATGGGTATACCGGAAAGGCGCGCCCGACCTTCCGGCATGGCGTATCAATATGTCATCAGGATTCACAGTATGGGACATCGAAGCAGATACATTCCCCTTGAAATCATAAAGTTCAACAGTTATTTCAGCCCTTGTGCAAGGCATCGGAAGCAGAAACACATTCTCGAATGACCGGCGGACAGACACAGCCTCTTCCGTAGCCTGCCATTCCTGAAACAATGTAGAGAAGGATGTCATGTAGAGCACCTCCCCTGTCTCAGCATCCCTCATGGCAATCTGCCCGTTCCCTTTCAGCGGCACCCGGTCCATATTGCCCCGTCTTCCGTACCATCCGTCAAGGCAGATGAGTTCATCAAGCGCTATCTCCTGGGTCCTGTCCGTCCCGGAAAAGATATAGTCTACCCTCAATGTACGGGTGTAATGATGCCTTCCGTCCTGATTGCCAGACATTGCATGCACAGCCTGCAGATTCCGGCCATCCGCAGATGCCAGCTGGAACGCAGAGAATGCCGCAGCTGCTGCCATGATGCCTATAATCCTGTATTTCATGATTCCTCCGTTTATCGAATACGTTTACATGTTGCTTTCCCGACCTTTAAGATCAGCCTGTAAAGATACCAATATTCAGCGACATGGAGAAGAGTTTTTGCGGCAATACCGCCCAATGCGTCCTCGCACCTGCTGTAACCTGCGGGTACATGCACTGGATAAAGATGCATTCAGCGTGACTGCAAAGCAAAACAGCCCGCCCCCAAAATTGCGCACACTACAAAAAATATCTATATTTGACATCTGCCAAACAGCATCGGCCCAGGCCGCCACATCATTGGCGGCATCAAAGAAGCATTTGCACATACAACTTGCATAGATATGAAAAAATCTGAATTTGACAATTACATCGCCTTGCACATCAACCGGATCGGAGAAATCCGCAACGACGCACAAGAACTCCACAGAAGCGTCGGGCAGACATACGGGAAGGAGCTGCCATACAGCCACCACCTCTCAATGGTCGCAGATGCGGCAATGGAATATGGGCACGAAGTCATCCATGACGAGCATGACATCATGCCCGTGATTTTCGCGGCATATTTCCATGACAGCATTGAGGACGCACGTCTCACATACAATGATGTGACCAAGGCTGCACGGCAGTACATGGACGAGGGCCAGGCCTTTATAGCTGCAGAAATTGTCTACGCACTTACCAATGACAAAGGCAGGACACGCCAGGAGCGCGCCGGTGAACACTATTATGCCGGAATCCGCAGTACGCCGTTTGCACCTTTCGTTAAATTATGCGACCGTTTTGCAAACATGACCTTCAGTTCTGATACCGCTGAAAGCGGAGACTCACGCATGAGGAAAGTATATCAGCAAGAATGGCCGCATTTCATAGAATCCATCAGCCAAAGAGATGAGGAGCCACAGGACATGAGGTTTTCACTGCCAGAGAATATGCTCTGCAGAATCATGGAGATGCTCTAAAGCCGATGTCACAGGACATCTCCCCAGGACATGCCGGCACAACTCAGCCACAGAGGGCCACTATTCGGCACCACCGGAAAGACAAATGTTGCCAATTCAACGATTTTGATTAAATTTGCAGGTTTGTATGAAGAAATGGTACAGTAAAATACTGGTTCCGGCTACGCTTGTGGGCATTGCTGCCGTTCAATCCTTCGGGATTGATGCCGGCAGGGCATTACGTATATTGCCTTTAAGGGACACCACGGTTTTCTCGCTTACAGCCGATACCCTGTCAAAGGGACATCCGCAAGACACATCACGCCATGATCCTGAAGACACATCTGCCGGACTTACAGATACATCAGCCATACCTGCCGCAGACACATCATGGCAGGCTGGAGCAGACAGCCTCGGGCTGGCATCCATGGACAGCACTTCCGTGGCAGACACCGTCCTGCTGACAGCAAGGGACACAATAGTTGCACCTGACTCGCTCAGGGAGACTGACCCCATAAGGTACAGATACTTCGTGGAGCTGAAAGACTCGCTCACAAGGAAACAGACAAGGGACTCGCTCTTCGCTGCCGGTGATACACTTGAAGTAATACGCCTGGACTCACTCTATGTCAAGGACTCCATCGACACAGCAATCGCTGCAGAGCTGGCCAGGTACAACGCAATGAGCAGAAAAGAGAAAAAGAAATACAGATACGAGAAGGAGCTTCCCATAAAGTTGGCCAGGATGGACAGCATAATGAACCGCAAGGACAGCCTGAAGGCAAGGAGAGACAGTATCATAGAGGCGACTCCACGAATCCTTGAGACCTATGCCGTTGCAGACTCTATGCAATACAAGAGGCTGATAATGTGGGAACACGACAGGGACTTCAACACTGTAAAGCTCAAGGACCTGGACACCAGCTACAACTACCACTTCAACGACATCCCGATCTTCAAGGAGGACGTGAATGCAAGCTACCTCGGCGTGGCCGGATCCGCAGCGCAGACATATAACTTCTTCAGGAGGGACGATGAGGAAAATGTAGTCTTCTACACTCCATACCAGCCGTATTCATATACCCCGGAGAACCTTCCGTTCTATAACACAAAGACCACCTATACTGAACTGGCATACTGGGGCACCCTTTTCTCAAACAAGGAGAAAGAGGAATCCAATATCAAGATCCTCACGAGCCAGAACATACTTCCGGAGCTGAACGTCACGCTTGAATACCACAGGTTCGGAGCGAACGGCATGCTCACTAACGAAAAGACAGACAACAGGACTTTCGTGGCATCCACCAACTATATGGGCAAAAAGTATCTCATGCATGCAGCCTATATATATAACAAGGTACAGAGAAACGAGAACGGTGGAGTTGTAGACAATTTCTGGATTAGGGACACGACGGTAGACGCAAGGGAAATCGCGGTAAACCTCACCAGTGCCAGCAATCTGATCAAGAGAAACACTGTCTTCCTTGACCAGTCATACAGGGTACAGCTCAATTTCCTCAAGCAGGAAGGTACACGCCAGGAGCGCAAGGCGGAGAGGGCCAGGAGAGACAGCATAATGTCTTCAGGTGACAGCCTTGCCATAGCCACGCTCATGGAGCTGGACGAGCTGAAGAAACGCGAAAAGAGAGACAGCGTAAACCGCGACGTGACATCTGCATTCATCGGGCACAGCTCTGAATATTCTGTATTCACCAAGCAGTACCAGGACAACATCACGGATGAAAACGGCCGGAACTTCTACGGCAACCGTTTCTACCTTAACCCGACGTCCAGCGCAGACTCCATGAGGGTCATGCGCCTTGAAAACAAGGTATATATCAGACTCCAGCCATGGAAGGCAGACGGCATCGTCTCAAAACTTGATATCGGCATCGGGGACAAGCTCCTGAACTATTACAGGTTCACTCCGTCAAGCTATGTGGTCAAGAACCGCAATGCCATAGAGAATTCCATGTACCTGTATGCTGGCGCCCAGGGACAATACAAGAAATACATGAACTGGGATGCGACAGGACGCTATACATTCCTCGGACATGAAATCAATGATTTCGGGATTGAGGCCAACGCGACATTCAAGGCCTACCCTTTCAGGAAGGACAGGAACAGCCCTCTCGCGCTGAGCGCGCATTTCGAGACTACCCTGAAAGAGCCTGATTTCTACCAGCAGCATTTCTACTCGAACCACTACAGGTGGGACAACTCCTTCGGGAAGATCTCCACTACAAAGGTGGAGGCAGACCTCTCCATACCGAGATGGAAACTGGGAGCCTCATTTGGTTATGCACTTCTAAGCAACAACATATACTACGACACAGAAGGCACGGTACGGCAGAACAGCACGCCGATGAGCGTGATGACAGCTTCTCTGATGAAGAATTTCCGTCTATGGAAATTCCATTTTGACCACAAGCTGCTTTTCCAGCTCTCCTCCAACGAGGAAGTCTTGCCTCTGCCTATGCTTGCGCTTAACCTGAGGTACTATTTCCAGTTCAATGTTGTGCGGAATGTGATGCAGATGCAGCTCGGTGCAGACGCCAGGTTCACCACAAAATGGTATGCACCGGCATATAACCCTGTACTTGGTGTCTTCCACAACCAGACTGAGTACAGATATGGGAACTGCCCTGACATAGATGTATTTGTAAATGTGCAGTGGAAACGTGCATGTATATTCATAAAGGTGCTGAATATAGGGATGGGATGGCCGAACGACAGGGCTGACTATTTCAGCGCACATCATTATATACATTCACAGAGGGCATTCAAGATAGGCATATTCTGGCCTTTCTATGTACAGCCGAACAAGAACACAAAAGTTGGCGGAAGCGGAGGAGGCGCGGGCAGGAGTGACGCCATCGGAAACTATTGATAAAGACTCTGATGACAGAAAAGACGAAATCCCGGATACTGAGGGGCGCCTTGACACTTCTTCTGCTGCCGATAGCACCTGGCGGCAGGACTCCATTCATCGAAAAGTCTGACAGTTCCTCTGCTTTCGGGGACGGGACAATACGCTGCATCATAGACACAGGTGAAGGCATGTACAGTTCAGACGGATTGAGTGCCGGATTCAGCTACGAGATGCTGAAACTGTTTGCAGGTACACAGAAACGGGACATATCCATCAAGAGGGCTGAAGATGGTGCTGACTATATGGATTCGCTGGCCATCGGAGCAATAGACATACTCGTATTGCAGACACCGGATTCACTGTCCAGGCCGGATATCCGGAAAGTCCGCGAAATCGGCAGGCACTGTTCATGGTATATCAGCCACGAGCGTACAAAAGAATTCAAGGCCATAAACATCTGGGCAAGTTCATTTACAGGAAGCAAGGAGCACAAGGCCCTGGAAAGCAGGTTCTACAGCCTGTACGACCCTTTCAAGAGAGTTGAAAGGGGGCATCGTTCAAAAGTTCTCAGTCCGTATGATGCATTGATCCGGAAACATGCCTCCACCATAGGATGGGACTGGAGGATGCTTGCAGCCATAATATACCAGGAATCGCGATTCTCCATAATGGCGCATTCATCAAGGGGGGCAAGCGGACTGATGCAGATATTGCCAGCCACAGCATCCTACTATGGAATTACAGATACATTCGACCCTGAGCAGAACATAACTGCCGGGACAAGGCATCTTGCACGCCTGCAGAAGGCATTCCCGGAGGATGAGTTCAGCCTTGAAGAAAGAATCAAGTTCACATTGGCAGCGTACAATGCCGGAGAAGGAAGAATAGCAGACTGCAGATACGTTGCAGCTTCCAGGGAACTCGACAGCACTGTCTGGGACAACATAGTACAGATAATACCTGAGATGCGCACCTACTCAATCAAATATAATGACACAATAAGGGAAGGACGCTTCAGGGGTGGTGAGACAATCAACTACATCAGAAGAATCAATGACATCTACGAAGCCTTCTGCGAGATATGCCCGGAATGACGGTGCTACCTGACAGCGACGGTCTTTGCCGGATCAACCCTTGAAATGAACAGCGAAGGCAGGAGCAGAAGCAGCATTATTGCGATAAAGGAGACGATGTCTGCCACCATGACTTTCACGGATTCAATATGTACCGGAACTGAGTCCACAAAATAGTTGGCAGGATCAAGAGGGAGAATATGGAACCTCGCCTGGAGAATACATATTGCAAAAGCCAGGATGTTCCCTATTGCCATCCCCTTGAGCACAATGGAGGAGGCACTTGCCAGGAAGACCTTCGCTATTGCCCTGTCCGTCATCCCCAAAGCCTTGAGCAGTCCGATTGTTGAAATATTCTCGAACAGCATTATAAGAAGGCCGGACACCATATTGAATCCTGCGACTATAGTCATGAGGACAAGGATGACCAGCACATTGAAGTCTATAAGGCCCAGCCAGTCAAAAAGCTGCGGATAATTATGCACAGCAGAAGAGGCAACAACTGTCTCCTCACCCTCCTTCCAATGGCCATAGGCGACAAAACCAATCTCCCCTGCCATTTCCTCCATTCCGGATATGGTGCGCAACCTGTCATCCAGGATAACATCGAACGCAGAGACCTGGTCTTCATCCCACCCGTTCAGTCTCTGCATATCAGACAGTCCAGCATAGACTACAATCTTGTCCTCCGTATCCAGGATTCCCCTGTAGACAGATTTCACATGGAACTTCCTTACCTTGACCCTCTCACCTACAAAATATGTAAGCATTTCATCACCTTCATGAAGCCCGAGGAGGGCGGACAGGCTGGATGGTATGGAGACTGATGGAGTGGAGGACTCCCCTTCCTCCATCCATGGCACACCTTTCAGAAGGACCCCGTGTATATTGTCGCCGCTCTTTACTATGCCGGCCCTGTATACGGCAGGCATTACGTCGGCAACTCCAGGAAGCGATTCAAGGTGCTCCATATACGCCGGATAGCGTTCAATGGGAGACTCCCCGCCAATGAAATTCATATCAACCGGGGTTATCTGGACATCCCCGGATATTGCAGCCAGCCCGTCACGTATCTCTTTCCTGAAACCGGAAGACACAGCAACAGCTATAATCATGACAAGAAAACTGACTGCAATGCAGACAGTGGCTATCTTTCCCTTGAATCTCAGACGGGAGGCTATGAAAAACGAGACATCCATCTTAGTGTCTTTTCGGCAAAATGCAAAATTACGAAACTGATTTGACTTATTCACTACAGCAGGAAGATTTTCGATTGAAGAAACAGCATAAACAAAGAAAATTGCACGAAAGCAGAAGTGCCGATGGACAATATTCAAAAAAAATCCGCATCTTTGCCGTCCTTTTTAAAAATCAGGAAAAATGAGCAATAAACTTACAGGAATCATAACCAGATACGCAGTAGCCACATTAGGACTCATACTTGTGGCCATCGGTGTCGCATTCTCCATCAAGTCAGACCTTGGCACGTCTCCAATCTCATGCCCTCCATATGTATTGAGCCTCTGGGGAGGTCTCACTGTCGGGCAATACACAATCTGCATGCACCTTCTTTTTGTATGTCTGCAGATTCTTCTCCTCAGGAAAAAGTTCAAGGCAGAGAACCTTCTGCAGCTTGTAGCCTCATTCCTGTTCGGCTTCCTTACTGACGGTGCCCTGTGGCTTATCCAGGGAATATCTGTATCAGGTTTTGCTGATAAGTTCTACCTTATGCTGCTGTCATGTGTAATCACAGCAGTCGGAATCAGCATCGAAGTAAGGGCAAAGGCGTGGATGCTCGCCGGCGAGATGACAACAGCCGCCTTTGCAGAGGTGACAGGAAGCAAATTCAGCAATGTCAAGATCATATTCGACATATCGCTTGTCATAATAGCCGCCCTGACATCATGGGCAATATTCGGGAATCCGCTTGCAGCCGGAGAGTTCACCGGCCTGAAAGAAAGCCTGCTTGCACAGCAGGAGGGAGTGATAATAGGAATCGGCACAATAGTATCAGCATTCCTGACAGGACTGCTGATGAAGCTGATAGACCCAGCAACAGAATTTGTATTCGGAGGCCTGCTTGACAGGGCCAGTAAGCAAAGCGCTGAAAATTAGAGGACATGGGAGCTGTAATCAGATTCGTCAAGGACTGGATGCTGCTCATTGCCATGTTTACAGGTGCAGCCGCCTACCTTATATACTATAGCATTCCGGGCCTGTCGTCAGCTGGCCCGTTTCTGCACCATGCGGTTGCAATACTGCAGCCCCTGCTGCTCTTCATGATGCTCTTCCTGACTTTCTGCAGGATTGACCCGAGGGACATGAGGCCGAGAAAGTGGCACATATGGCTCCTCCTGTTCCAGTCTGGGCTGTTCGTCAGCCTTGCTGTATTGCTTGGACTTCTGCCGAAATTCCATGGAGGTGTACTGATAGAGAGCGCGATGCTGTGCCTGATATGCCCGACAGCAACTGCTGCAGCCGTTGTCACAGGAAAACTCGGAGGCGACATGTCAGGGCTTACCACATACACAATATTGATAAACCTTGTGACAGCCATACTCGTGCCGCTGTTCGTCCCTATTGTGCATCCAGTGGAAGGGGTCACCTTCTTCACTGCATTCAGCATGATCATGGCTAAAGTGTTTCCCCTGCTCATATGCCCATGCCTGCTGGCATGGATTGTCAGGTTCGCAATGCCAAGGTTCCACAGGAAAATCATAAGGCACGAAAATCTGCCTTTCAACATATGGGCCGTCAGCCTGATGCTTGCGATACTGATGACGACACGGTCAATAGTGCACAGCACAGTCCCGTTCATATACCAGGCCGGCATCGCAGCTGTCTCACTGGCATGCTGTGCATTGCAGTTCTGGGCCGGCAAGAAGATAGGAAGCCGCTATGGGGCCAAAATCACGGCGGGACAGTCCCTGGGACAGAAGAACACAGTATTCGCAATATGGATGGGATACACCTTCATGACCCCTGTGACCTCCGTCGCTGGAGGCTTCTACAGCATATGGCACAACGTCTATAACTCCTGGCAGCTATACAGAAAAGGACATGGTAAATAATAGAATCACCATGTCCTTTTAATCCTGTTAACCTTGAACGCCCTATCTGATAGCGTCCAGACGTGTCTGGGCAGACATGCGTTCAGTTTCATCAGGAGTACATGCAATCAGCATAGGAAGATATTTCTTCTCAAGCTTCAGATTCTTCTGCCTCCGTCCGAGCAGGACGCAATTCTTGGCCGCGGTATAGTCGTCCGGCTTGATTTTCAGCACCTTGTTGTAATATTTCAGTGCCATTTTAGGGTCATTCTTCGCCACAAGATAATATGAGCCCATATTGGAGAGGAAGACCGTTGACTTGGAATCCCTGGCAAGCATCTTCTCTGAAAGTGACTTGAAGGCATCAAACGACGCAGGGGACGCGATGTTGTAGAAGACATAGCAGTATTCCTGGATTGCCCCCTGGAAAAACTCCTCATCCATATCCTCACTGGAAAATTTCCATGGCCTTGATTTTCCGGAATAATACTCATCTGCAATGGATTCCAGAAAAGCCAGCGCCATATCTGGGCTTTCCTTCTCGTATGACACGAGCGAGGCTGCCTTTATGAACTTGACTTCCATGTCAAGCGGAGAGAGCCTTATGACCTTGTCTATGTTCTTCAGTGCCACCGAATAAAGCGAGTCATCGTAATTGGTCTCCTCAAAATAGTTTACATTATTTCCAGTAGAGTCCTTAAGGGCGAAGAGAGGTTCATTGCCAAGGTATCTTTTTCCAGGCCTGGAAACAATCGCAGTGCTCTGCGCCTTGGTGATATAATAGCTGTACTTGGCAAGGAGAAGCTTCCTGTTGTCCGGATCCACCTGCTCCCAGTTTTCAAGAAGAGTCTCTATTCCCACCCCGGCAGCACCGAGCTTGGACACAAGCATGTCATACCTCTGTGAATATTTCTCAGACGCAGCCTCATTTTCAAGCGAGACCTGGGCAAATGCATGCATTGCCAGGCATGAGGCCGCAAACACTAATATTATCTTTTTCATATGTTTCATGTTACTGTTATTTTACATCCATCCTGATACGGCGTCCCTGAGGATGCAGGTTATTGCACCGCGTCCCGAGATTCTTCACAAAGCCCAAAGGAAGCCCGCCATGGCAGACAAGCACATATCCTTTCGGAAGTTCCGGAAGGCTGATGGAATCCCGGTGCAGGAATGCCAGTGCATCTTCAAGGGAAAGTTCAGCCATCGGGAATGCATTCTCATCAAGCAGAAGATTCAATGCCAGGTCAGCAGACGGGACAAGGTCATTCCCCTTTATCTCACCCACAGAACACCCCACACGGATAGGGCGCAGCTCTGCAGCCACGGTCTCCATCTCTGATGCGACAGAGGCAGGCAGGGCAATAAGCAGATTCCCTTTCTGGCGCAATTCCACCTGTGTGCGGAACAACGGGTCAAGCGCATGTGCAGACGGCTGAGCCGCGCGGCTCCCGCCTTCCTTTGCACCTTTCCGTTTACCCGGCCTCTGCCGGTCCATTACACTGGCTTCACTCCCTGACGTCCTGACAAGGGCCGCACAATACTGTCCCTCTCCCCTGACAAGCCCAGGAACCAGGCTGTATCCGTGTTCTGTCCTGAGCACCCCAGCGGAACTGAAGGAATCAAGGCCTGTGCAATCTGCCGCCACACCCCCGAGTTCATCCATTATCCACCTGACATTCAGATCATTCTCGTATCTGTTGAATGTGCATGTCGAATATACAAGCAGTCCCCCCTCTGCAAGAGAAGGCCACACATCGGCTATAATCCTCTTCTGACGAGACTGGCACAATGCGACATTGTCCCTGGACCATTGCCTTTCGGCCTCGGCATCTTTTCTGAACATCCCCTCGCCAGAGCACGGGACATCAGCAAGTATAACATCAAAATATCCTCCGAGCGCGGCAAAGGAAGAAGGGTCGAGGCTTGTAACCATTACATTCGGCTCTCCCCATAATGCAAGATTCTCTGCAAGCACACCAGACCGCTGCTTCATGACCTCATTAGCAATCAGTATAAACCTGTCACCGAACATCTCCCGCAGCGATGCGGCAAGGTCTGTTGTCTTGCCTCCTGGCGCAGCACACAAGTCAAGAACCCTTACGGGCCTGTCTGCCGGGGCACCATCCGGAAAAAGCCGCCCAAGTGCCTTCCGGAAGACCTCCCCCACAAACATGGAGGATGAATCCTGCACATAATATGCCCCTGCGTGGAAAAGCGGGTCGAGCGTAAATACCGGCCGAAGTGGCAGCATGATACCGTGGCTGCTCCATGGCACCTGCTCCACAGAAGACTCATCCCAAGCCTTCACACCTCCGTCCGTAGACTTGAACGGATTCAGGCGCACCGAGACCGAAGCCGGCCCGCTGAAAGCAGAAAAAGCGACAGCGGCATTCTCACGCCCTATCGCTTCCTCAAGGTATTCCCTAAAATCATCAAGCATAGCTGAACAAGCATTTATGACGGATATCCCTTTGAAGGGTCAAAGCCTTCAGAGAATTTTGAAGGGTCAAAGCCCTCCGGATACATTGACGGGTCCACTCCGTCCGGCATACGTCCCTCAGACACAGCCGAAAGTCCGTCAACCATCTTGTCCAGCACTTCCTGGAGCTTCGAGCCAAGCATCATCTTCATCATGAAATTAAGGTCAGCTGAAAGCTCGATATAGAATTCAGTCTTGTCCGGTTCTCCGGCCGGATCGAAATGCATTGATATGCTGAAATTGAAAGGTGCTCCGTTGTCTGTGAAGTCAATCCTGGAATAAGGCACCCTTTCCGAGATCCTTATCCCTACGCTGAACCCCTGCACAACAGCATTGAGGCTGTCATAGTCAGCAGTTACTCCCTGCCTCTTGTCCTCCGGCAGGAACTGTATGAAATTACGCATGTCCACAAAGGCCATATACAGCATATATGGAGCCTTGGAAACTATTGCATGCTTGCTCTTTATCTCTGTACGCATCTTTATTCCTCCCTTCCCCATGTTGACGGCGAGAACCTCCATTCCTTGATATAGCTGAGGTCATCCTCCTTGATATATCCTGTCTCGCATGCCACCTCAATCAGGGCATCATAGTTTGTAAGTGTATTCAATTCGACATTGGCATTCTCGAATGCCCGCCTTGAGTGATTGAAATTATATGAGAATATTGCAGACATCCCGAGCACCTGCGCTCCAGCGTTCGCCAGGGCCGCAACGGCTGCAAGGCTGCTCATGCCTGTGGAGATGAGGTCCTCCACAACAACGACCTTCGCCCCATGCTCCAATATCCCCTCGATCTGCGAGCCTGTGCCGTGGTCCTTTGGCTTAGGCCTTACATATATAAAAGGTTTCCCCAGGAAATGGGCAATAAGCGCACCATGGGCTATAGCCCCGGTAGCGACGCCCGCTATGACATCCAGGTCAGGGTAGCGGCTTATTATATTGTCCGCCATCCAGCGGCATACATTCTCCCTGAGTTCCGGATATGAAAGGATCTTTCTATTGTCGCAGTAAATCGGGGAAAGCCATCCCGAAGCCCATGTAAACGGTTTTTCCGGACTAAGCAGCACTGCCTTTATGTCAAGGAGCGACTTCGCCACAGACCTCTCTATTGATTCCATAAAAATAATTGGTTAATAATTCATATTTCTGCCTATATTTGCGGCACAGAACGCCGAAAGGCAAGGCATATCATGCAAAGGTAATAATTTTTACTTTGAGAAACCATAATGCACAAGATATATTTCGAAAAGAGATGCATCAATATCTGCTCTCCCCATGAGCAGGCCCTCACAGACCCGAACGCGGTACAGTTCTGCATAGGTGAAAGAATTGACCTGCATACCCTTATAGGAATGTTCGAGACAACAGAAAGCCTGAACAGGATATACATCCCCACAAAGGACCCGGACAGCACGTACAGGAAGATATGCGCAGAATTCGTCAACGTCAATGCCGCCGGCGGGCTTGTATCCAACAAGCGGGGCGACTTCCTGCTCATCAGCAGATACGGTCTATGGGACCTGCCCAAGGGACACCAGGAGGCAGGAGAGGACATCAGGACAACCGCACTCAGGGAGGTCCAGGAAGAGACAGGCATCAGCCAGCTGGAGCTGCGCGACCTGATCTGCATAACCGACCATTGCTACATAAGGGACGGGAAATGGCATCTCAAGCACACATGGTGGTACGACATGCTGTACACCGACCCGGAGGACCTCACCCCACAGAGAGAGGAGGACATTTCCAGGGCGGCATGGGTGGCAAAATCAAGCCTGCCCCCTTTCCTGCACAACACCTACCCGTCAATTATAGAGGTTTTCAGGGAAGCCAAGATATAATTTGAGATTTTTTTCGCAAAGGCTGAAACAAAATCTCAAAAAAATCGTATAATGATATGTGCTGACTAAACCATACAGCTTTCATTTATCATGAAACTTTCACAGTTTAATTTCAACCTTTCAAAGGACATGATTGCATCCGAACCACCGAGATGGCGCGACGAATGCAAATTGATGGTAGTCCACAAGGACACCGGCGAGATAGAACACAGGATATTCAAGGACATCATCGAGTATTTCGGGAAAGGGGACACTTTCGTGCTGAACGACACAAAAGTCTTCCCTGCAAGGCTTTACGGCAACAAGGAAAAGACAGGTGCCGACATAGAGGTGTTCCTGCTCAGGGAGCTGAACAAGGAACAGAGGCTCTGGGACGTAATTGTCGACCCTGCCCGAAAGATAAGGATAGGCAACAAGCTATATTTCGGAGATGACGAGAGCCTTGTGGCTGAAGTCATTGACAACACCACGTCAAGAGGGCGCACACTCCGTTTCCTCTTCGACGGAAGCTATGAGGACTTCAAGGAGACCCTCTTCGGGCTTGGGGAGCCGCCTGTACCAAAATGGGTAAAGGACAAGGTAACCAAGGAGGACGAGGAGAATTTCCAGACAATCTTCGCTGAAAAGGAGGGAGCGGTCTCTGCTCCCGCTGCCGGGCTTCATTTCAGCCGCGAGCTATTCAACAGAATGATCCTCAAGGACATCAACAAGACATTCATCACCCTGCACATGGGGATAGGCCATTTCCGCTCCGTAGATGTCGAGGACCTGTCCAAGCACAAGATGGACTCAGAAAGGCTCATCATCACAGAAGAGACAGCCGACATCATCAACAGGACAAAGAAGAACGGGCACAAGGTGCTTGCCGTCGGCGTCACAGTGATGAGAGGACTTGAGGCATACTACACTACAAATGACGAGGTCATCGCATTCGACGGGTGGACAAACAAGTTCATCTTCCCGCCATACAGGTTCGCGATACCTGACGCAATTGTGTCGAACTTCCACCTCCCATGCTCGACAATGCTCATGTCTGTAGCTGCGTTCGGCGGCTTTGACAACGTGATGAAAGCATACGGCGTGGCCCTGAAAGAAGGGTACAAGTTCGGCCCATACGGAGACGCGATGCTCATCATCTGACATTCCGCACTGCCCGGAACTGTAAAAAAGAGTAGTTAAAAAAAGAAAAAACTATAAAAAACATATAAATCCGCCATCCTGGAATATCCAGATGGCGGATTTTATTTTGCAGCTCCATATATTTGCTCACGATAAGCATAAGACAATGGAGCTATACGACGAAAGAATCTGCCGCCACTCACTAAACCGGATATTCGGCTACACCCCGAAAACAGCGGCCGCCCTCATAAGCCATTTCGGCTCTGCCGCAGAACTATACAGAAAAGGCTGGAAAGAGCTGAAGGACGCACTGCCCTACACAAAAGGGATAGACAGGATCTGCGACAAGGAATACGCGGACTCGGAAAAAGAGCTTGCCTTGATAGAATCCATGGGACACAGGTTCATCTGCAGCCACGAGCCGTCCTATCCGGCCAGCCTGCTTGAATGCGCGGACTCCCCCTCCGGACTGTACGTCAGAGGCGACAGTCCAATAGAGGAAATATTCGCCGACAGGACATATGTCGCAGTAATCGGCACAAGGGACCTGTCACCATACGGCAAGGAATGGTGCAGGCGGATAATATCCGTACTCTCGGCAGCCAGAGACAAGGTCACTGTTGTCAGCGGCCTTGCAATAGGCACTGACATCACAGCACACCGCGCTGCCATAGACACCATGACACCAACCATAGCTGTAATACCTACCGGCATCGACAGCATATACCCTCTGCGCCACAGCATTGACGCCAAACGCATTGCGTCTTCACCTGGCAGTGCCGTGATTACAGATTTCCCGCCAGGGACATGCGCCGTAAAGATGAATTTTCTCAGGCGAAACAGGATCATAGCAGGCCTCTGCAAGGCAACTGTCCTTGTCGAATCAAAGATAAAGGGAGGCGGCATGATGACCGCAAGGCTTGCGTTCTCCTATGACCGCGATGTCCTGGCCCTGCCCGGACGGATCGAGGACATAAGGTCGCAGGGATGCAACCTGCTGATAAAGGAGAAGATCGCCGAGCCTATCATATCGGAGCACTCGCTCGCCGAGAGCCTCGGCATCAGCGCGGCAGGAAACGGCCACCACGAGAGCAGAGAGGAGAAGATAAGGAAACTGTACACAGGAAGCATCAGCGAGGACAGCATAGACACCATGGCCAGGATTCTTCTGGCGATAAGGAGGCAGAGCGGGATAACCATCGGTGAAATCGCCGAAGAATGCAGAATCACATACCAGCGCGCAGCAGAACTTACAGGCCTTCTGGAATGCGACGGGATTATTTCAACCGACCTCATGAGACGCTGTTCCATAAATCTCTAAAAAATTGTATTTTTGCGCTCCATTAGAAAGCACGGGCCAGAAAAGAGATGAATTTTACAGACACGCACACACACCTGTATGACGAAGCATACAGCGACGACATAGACATTACAGTGTCAAGGGCAATCGAGGCCGGGGTCACGAAGATGGTCCTGCCTGACATAGACAGCAAGACAAGAGAGTCCATGTTCTCTCTTGCATCCAGATACCCGGGCATAACGTTCCCTTGCGCAGGGCTTCACCCCACTGAGGTCAGGGAGAACTGGAGAGACGAAGCCGACCTGCTGATGCAGGCGGCCGGCAGGAAAGAAATCGTCGCAATCGGGGAAAGCGGGATGGACCTGTACTGGTCAAAGGATTTCATCAGGGAGCAGGAGGAAGTCTTCCGCATCCAGGTCGAGCTTGCAATCAAGCTGGACATACCTATTATAATACATAACAGGGATGCGACAGAAATCACGCTCAAGATCCTCGAGGACTACAGGGGCAGAGGACTGAAAGGAGTGTTCCATGCATATGGAGGCAGCATTGAGACTTTCCGCACCCTGGAAAGGTACGGCGACCTATACGTCGGGATCGGAGGAGTCGTCACATTCAGGAAAGCATCCATAGCAGAGACAATAAAGGAGATACCAGTAGAGAGGATCGTGACCGAGACCGACTCTCCATGGCTCACCCCTGCCCCGCACAGAGGCAAAAGGAACGAGAGCAGCTACATACCGCTTATCGCAGGAAAGATTGCCGAGCAGAAAGGGATCAGCATCGAGCAGGTCGCAGAGACAACCAGCGCCAACGCGCACAAACTATTCAGGATATGACAAATCGCTTGAACGGAAAGGAAAAGGCATCCATCCTGCTCATCTACACTGGCGGGACAATCGGAATGAAGCAGGACCCGTCAGACATGACGCTGAAGCCATTTGACTTCAGCCAGATACTTGATGAAGCCCCGGAGCTATCCAAATTCGCCTACAAGATAGACACATACACATTCAGTCCGATCATCGACTCCTCCGATGTAGAGCCCGGGCTATGGCAGGAACTTGCGCAGCTGATTGCAGACAGATACGACAGATATGACGGATTCGTCATCCTGCATGGCACCGACACCATGGCATACTCGGCCTCTGTCCTCAGCTTCATGCTTGAAGACCTGTCCAAGCCGGTCATCTTCACCGGAAGCCAGCTGCCCATAGGCGTACCGAGGACAGACGGTAAAGAGAACCTGATCTCGTCAGTAGAGATTGCAGCCGCGAAGGACAGCGACGGGAAGGCAATCGTGCCCGAAGTCTGCATCTATTTTGACAATGTCCTGATGCGCGGCAACAGGGCATCAAAGGTGAACTCAGACAATTTCCATGCTTTCCGGTCCGAGAACCTCCAGCCACTGGCCATCGCCGGGATAAGCATAAGGTACAACAGGGCCATAATACGCAGGCCTCCATGCACGGAGAGACCGCTGAAAGTACACACCTCCCTTGACACAAGGGTATCAATACTGAAGATGCACCCCGGCATCACACCGCATGTTGTAAGGAACATATTATGCGGCGACCAGACAAGAGCCGTCATAATAGAGACATACGGCTCCGGCAACGCCACATGCAAGGAGTGGTTCATCTCGATAGTCAGGGAGGCATCAGGAAGCGGCAAGATACTCCTCAATGTGACCCAATGCCTCGGCGGGTGCGTGAATATGGACATATACGCCAACGGGAAGACCCTCAAGGACTCTGGAGTCATCAACAGTCACGACATAACGACCGAGGGTGCACTCGCCAAACTGTTTTTCCTGATGGGGCAGAGCAGCGACAACAACTGGGTCAAGTCCATGCTTGAGGAAGACCTTAGAGGTGAAATATCCAAATAATTATTGCCAAATGAAAATTTATTGCTAAATTGCAGCGGATTTTGTGATTAGCACACTCCATGGATATAATATAGAACAATTTAATACATTTTTAATTAAACACACAAAAACAATTATGAAAAAAATTTTCATGTTTTTGGCAGTAATCGGCATCACAGCCATTTCTGCACAATTCGCAGCAGCTCAGGAAGCAGAGCAGGCTGCTGAGGAGACAACCGCAACTGAAGTGGCTGCAACTGAGACAGTTGACCCATTCAATGCACCAAAAGAGGAAGTTCCTTTCCACCAGGCGCTCAAGACAAAGTTCATTGAGGGAGGTGCAGGCTTCATGTCTCTTGTTATCATCTGTCTTATTCTTGGTCTCGCACTTTGCGTTGAGAGAATCCTTTATCTTTCATTCTCAAAGACTAACACCAAGAAGCTCCTTGCAAAAATAGAGAGCGCGCTCCAGGAAGGCGGCGTTGAGGCTGCAAAGGAAGTATGCCGCAGCACACGTGGACCTGTAGCAAGCATTTTCTACCAGGGACTTCTCCGCATGGACCAGGGTATTGATGTTGTTGAGAAGACTGTCGTTTCTTACGGTTCCGTACAGATGAGCCAGATGGAAAGCGGCCTTTCATGGATTTCCCTCTTCATCGCGATTGCACCTTCTCTCGGATTCTTGGGAACAGTTATCGGTATGATCGAGGCATTCGATGCTATCCAGGCAGCAGGTGATATTTCTCCAAACGTTGTGGCAGGAGGTATGAAAGTGGCGTTGATCACTACAGTCGGTGGTTTGATTGTAGCCGTTATCCTTCAGATTTTCTACAACTACATCCTTTCAATGATCGACGGTCTCTCAATCCAGATGGAGGACGCTTCTATATCATTGGTGGACACATTGGTTAAATATCAGTCTAAATAATCTGAAAAATGTATTCTAAAATTATAAAATTCACATCCTGGGCACTGCTTATCGCCGGCGTTGTCATAGGTGCACTCGGTTTCTTTATCGGGTTCACGACAAATGACGCTGTCGCTGTCGACGCTCTGCTCTTTTGGGCCTATGCTATGGTCGGGCTGACTCTGGCTGCCATCATCGTGATCGGCATCATAATCGGAGCCATGACCAATCCGAAAGGCCTGCTGAAGACAGGTGCCGTAGTGCTCTGCTTCGCAGCCATCGTAGCATTGGCGTACGTTGTTGCTCCAGGTTCAGAGGCTGTCGGCATTGTCGGCATCCAGCCTGGGACACAGACCCTCAAATTAACTGATACGGTACTTATCCTTACATATCTGTCCTGCGCAGCAGCTGTTGCTGCAATCATTGTAGGTGCAATTGTTGGGGCAATCCGTAAATAATCGACATTATGGCAAAAAAGACACCGGAAATCAATTCAAGTTCAACGGCGGATATTGCATTCCTGCTGCTGTGCTACTTCCTGATGACCACTACTATGGGTCAGGATTCAGGTCTGCAGCGCCGTTTGCCTCCTATGCCTGATGAGAAGCAGAAGGTGGAGGACCAGAAGGTTAATCGCCGTAACATTATCGTTGTGAGGATTAACTCTGCCGACAGACTTTGGGCCGGCAACGATGCGATGGATGTCAGCCAGTTGAAGGACAAGATAAAAGAATTTCTTACTAACCCGACAAATGACCCTAATCTTCCAGAGAGGACTCCAAAGGAGATAGAAGGCTTCGGTACCTACAATGTGTCAAAAGGTGTGATTTCACTCCAGAATGACCGTGGTACCAGCTATCAGGCATACATTTCCGTACAGAATGAACTGGTAAAGGCCATCAACGAACTTCGTGATGACTTCTGCTATCAGAACTACGGCAAAAAGTATAGCCAGCTTGAGGAAGATTATCAGAAAATTGCCAGGGAGGCCGTTCCTCAGAACATATCTGAGGCTGAGCCTAAGGATATAAACAAGAAATAAGGAGATTATACTATGTCTAAATTCGGAAATAACGAAAAGAAATCAATGCCTGCGTTGACGACCTCGTCCCTCTCAGACATCGTGTTTATGCTCCTGTTCTTCTTCATGGTCACCACCAGTATGCGTGAAACGGAGAATAAAGTCATGGTCAAGCTTCCTGAAGCTACTGAAATAGCTAAGCTTGAAAGGAAGGACTTGACTTCATACATCAACGTGGGTCCTCCGATCAAGAGCCTCCAGGCACAGTTCGGTACAGACGCCCGCATACAGCTGAACGATTCGTTCAAGACTGTTGATGAAATTCGTGACTTCATTGCCGCTGAGCGTGATGCTATGAGCGAGGCCGACAGGCAGTTTATGACAGTAACCATTAAAGCTGATGAAAATGTCAGGATGGGTATCATCACTGACGTGAAGCAGGAACTTCGTAGATGTTCTGCTTTGAAGATTATGTACGCTGCAAGAAAATCAGGCGGAGAATAATCTGTCAGCACACAATAGAAGGGTTGTCCAAGCATTGTTTTGTGACAACCCTTTTTTTAAATAGCAACAGACGAGATGACAATCAAGGGAAAAGCAATATTCGGAGCATTTCTTTATGCAGCGTCAATAATTTGCGGCTGCACCAGGGAGGAAAACACTCAGGCAAAATATATATTTCTTATGATAGGCGACGGCATGGGTGCCTCCCATGTTGCCGCAACAGAATCATACCTGTCATACAAGGCAGGAAAAAATGGAGGAGAGCAGCTGACATGCACAACGTTCCCGGTTTACGGTACATGTACGACGCATTCCGCCAACAAGCACATCACATGCTCATCAGCATCAGGTACAGCGATTGCGACAGGTGTAAAGACCAACAACAATATGCTTGGAGTCGACCCGGAGGGCAATCCGCTGAAAAGTATGGCATATGCCCTCAAGGAGCAGGGATACCGCATCGGGATAACATCATCTGTTCCGGTAAACCATGCGACTCCAGCCGCATTCTACGCGAATTCAAACTCAAGACATGACTACTATAGCATCGCGCTGCAGATTCCGGCCAGCAACTTTGACTTCTTTGCAGGAAGCGCGCTTATAGACAGAAACGGCGCAGATGGCGACAAGGAGACTATGGATGATGTGCTGGAAAGGGAAGGATATGACGTATGCTATGGCGTATCTGAACTGAAAGAAAGCAGCGACACAGACGGAGTAGTGCTGCTTTCGCCAAGCCAAAGGTCAAGAGCCCTTAACTACGAGGTGAAATATGATGAAAAGGATGACACGTCAGCTGAAGTTCTGCAGGCTGCGATTGATTTCCTCGGAGAGAATGATCCATTCTTCATAATGTACGAGGGCGGGGAGATTGACTGGGCAGCGCACTCCAATGACCTCAATTCGACAATTGAGTCAATAATGAGGTTTGATGACGCGATAAAGGTTGCATATGAATTCTATCTGAGACACCCTGACGAGACACTTATCATTGTCACAGCGGACCATGAGACAGGCGGCATCGCACTTGGCGGCCAGGCACATCACTACGAGCTTAGGTGGGAGAATCTGGATGCTGACGGAAAAGACAGTGCTGATGTCAGCAGAGATGTCAACATAGGATGGACATCAGACACCCACACAGGCGGGCCTGTCCCCGTGTTCGCCATAGGCAAAGGAGCAGAAAGATTCAGCGGCAGGATGGACAATACCGACTTTTACGGCAAAATTGTACTTAAGTAAACATAAATTGAATTATCTTTGTACGATTTTTCCGGAAACGATGTTAAAAACTAATTGAAATGAAAGATTTGACCAGAACCAAAGTGAAGGACCTTCTCAGGCTGGAAGCCGGGCAGGAAGTTCTTGCCAAAGGATGGGTAAGGACTAAAAGAGGGAATAAGAGCGTGGCGTTCATCGCCTTGAATGATGGTTCTACAATAAATAACATACAGATTGTCGCTGATGTAGAGAATTTCAGCGATGAACTGCTGAAGAAGATAACAACAGGCGCATGTATCGGTGTGCGCGGAGAACTGGTGCAGTCCCTCGGAAGCGGACAGGCGGTTGAGATCCAGGCCAGGGAAATAGAAATCTTCGGTGAGGCTGACCCGAACTCATACCCTCTTCAGAAGAAAGGCCACAGCATGGAATATCTTCGCAGCATTGCCCATCTCAGGCCGAGAACAAATACTTTCGGTGCAGTACTGAGGATTAGGCACGCGATGGCATTTGCAATACACAAATATTTCAACGATAAAGGATTTGTCTATCTGCATACACCACTCATCACGGCATCTGACTGCGAAGGGGCAGGAGAAATGTTCCAGGTAACGACACTGGACATGGATAATCTGCCACGTACAGAGGAGGGCCGCATTGACTACAGCCAGGACTTCTTCGGCAAGCAGACAAGCCTTACAGTAAGCGGACAGCTTGAAGGAGAGCTTGGAGCAATGGCTCTTGGTGAGATATACACCTTCGGACCGACTTTCCGTGCAGAGAACTCAAATACTCCACGCCATCTTGCCGAATTCTGGATGATAGAGCCGGAGATGGCCTTCTACGAGATTGAGGACAACATGAACCTTGCAGAGGATTTCATCAAGTCCCTGGTAAGGTATGCGCTTGAAAACTGCAAAGACGACCTCAGATTCCTGAATGACATGTTCGACAAGGAACTTATAGAAAGACTTGAAAGTGTTGTTGATACAAAGTTCGTCAGGTTGACATACACTGAGGGTATAAAGATACTTGAGGAATCCGGAGAGAAATTCGAGTTCCCTGTAAGCTGGGGCGTTGACCTGCAGAGCGAGCATGAGAGATATCTTGTAGAGAAGCATTTCCGCAAGCCTGTCATCATGACCGACTACCCTAAGGACATTAAGGCGTTCTACATGAAGCAGAATGAGGACGGCAAGACTGTCCGTGGAATGGACGTCCTGTTCCCTAAGATCGGCGAGATAATCGGTGGCTCAGAAAGGGAATCATCACTTGCCAAGCTTGAGGCTCGCATAGATGAAATCGGAATGAGCAGGGATACACTTGGCTGGTATCTTGATACACGCCGTTTCGGATCTGCGCCACACAGCGGCTTCGGCCTAGGCTTCGAGCGCCTGCTGCTCTTTGTGACCGGAATGAGCAATATCAGGGATGTCATTCCTTTCCCAAGGACTCCAAAGAATGCTGAATATTAATATTTAAATCTGTATTATGCTGATAATCGGAATTGCCGGAGGCTCAGGCTCAGGAAAGACAACCGTAGTTAACGCGATCGTAGAACAGCTTAAGGACCGTGTTGTGGTGATACCACAGGACTCCTACTACAAGGACTCAAGCCACCTGAGCGACGAGGAAAAGAAATACGTGAATTTCGACCATCCGGATTCAATTGATTTCAAGCTTCTGACGACCCAGCTCAAGCAGCTCAAGGAAGGACAAAGCATAGAGCAGCCTGTATATTCATATATAACATGCTCCCGCTCAAAGACAGAGACCATCACTGTAAACCCGGCTGAGGTAATCATAATTGAGGGTATCCTCATCTTTACATGCCAGGAACTGCGTAAGCAGATGGATATAAAGCTGTTTGTAGATGCAGATGACGATGACAGGCTCATGAGGGTAATGGCAAGGGACATTATAGAACGCGGAAAGACGGTTGAGACTGTTATCGAAAGGTACAGCAAGACTGTCAAGCCTATGTATCTCCAGTTCATTGAACCAAGCAAAAGGTACGCTGACATCATCATTCCGCAAGGAGGCCACAACCAGGTGGCAATCGACATCCTCATAGCAACCATTGAGAAATCATTGGGAAACACCAGCGCAGACTAAGTGAAGCTTAAGGATTTCATAAAAAGAATTACTCCTGAAGATAAGGCAGGACTATATATCACCGTGATATTTCATCTCACGGTGATTATTGTCTTGCTTATAGTGCAGATCGGTGCTGTCAGCCAGAAGGAGAATTCTTTTGTCCTTGACTTCTCAAGACAGGAGGAACGTGAAAGGCTGGCTGAGGAGGAAGCTTTCAAGGAAAATATAAGCCGCCATATAGATGAACTTCTCAAGGCTGCTGCAACCCAGCAGCGCACTTCAATCCGGAATATAGCTGTAGATGCCTCCAGCAGCCAGTTAAAGGACGACAGGGGCACTGATGCCGATCAGCTGTACAAAGATGCCGAGAGGCTCGCAAAAGAGCTTGCAGGAGGGAAACAGGCCATAGAGGAGGACGCACGCGAAGAGACCGTAGACATGTCCGGTCACAAACCAAAGGAAAACAGCAATACAAAGGAATATAAAGGGCCTTCTGTTGTATCATATACTCTCGACGGACGCAAGGCAAGCCATCTGAAGATACCGGCATACAGATGTATGGGAGAAGGCGACGTCACGGTGACAATCACTGTTGACACTCATGGGAATGTAATTGATGCAAAGGTGAATGAGTCTGTGTCCTCAAAAGACAGATGCCTTCAGGACTTCGCAAAGAGATCCGCACGTCTTTCTAAATTCTCGGCCTCCCCCACTGCCCCGTCAAAGCAATATGGGGAAATAGTCTACCGCTTCATCGCCCAGTAGCATTCAAACGTAAATGCAGACCATAAAGTCAGGCCCTGCAGTCACAGCCACAAGGCTATAGACGGCAGGGCCTGACTTTATTCTGCACTGGCTCAGTCAAGTGTCGACGGTGATGCCAATGCTATCTTTATGGTCTCGTCAATGTCAAGATAAAAGCGATAGAAGGCCTCTTCACCCAATTTTGAATAGCGGCCGACAAGAGCCTTTATCTGAGGCATCATGTATGGAGCAGACTCTTCCCATTCCCCTTCCTTAGGCACAACACCCTCGGATTTTGCAAAGGCGAGGAATCTCGAAGCAAGGTCAAGCTCGGCAAAATAACTTTCCAGACGCTGGAAATCATCTATCTGCGAAAGTCTGTAGCCATACTTGTCAAACATCCATGACGCGAATCTCATCTGTATTGCCTTCTTGTTGCTGTCAATAAAGAACCTTGTCGCCTTCGTAGTGTCAACCGGGACAAAAATGTCTGGCACTATTCCGCCTCCTCCGTACACTTTCCTGCCGTCTACAGTATAGTACTCCACGCTTCTGTCTATCCTGATGCTGTCTGCTTCAGTCATCTCACCATGCATATACCTCTCATAGATGTCATATGCATAGTCTGGTGAATATGGTTTCTGGATACAGCGTCCGGACGGTGTATAGAAACGTGCAACGGTAAGCCTGATACCTGAACCGTCTGTAAAATTAACAGGCTCCTGCACAAGCCCCTTTCCGAAAGAGCGGCGTCCGACGATGACTCCCCTGTCGTTATCCTGGATTGCACCGGCAAAGATCTCGCTTGAAGAAGCTGAGGACTCATTTATGAGCACCGACAGCTCCACATCTTTCAGCGCCCCGCGGCCATCCGCCTTGAACTCCTCCCTTTTACGGTGAAGCCCTTCCATATAGACAATGAGGTCGCCCTTCCCAAGAAATTCATTGCAGAGAAGCAATGCCTGGTCAAGATATCCTCCGCTATTGTCACGCAGGTCAAACAGCAGACGGGTCATCCCCTCCTCCTGCAGTTTCTTGTATGCCTTTACGAACTCCTGATACGTCGTACGCGAAAACTTTGTAAGCCTTATATATCCTGTAGTGTCATTTACCATGAACGCAGCATCCAGGCTGTTTACAGGTATCTTGTCCCTGGTAATCTCAAAAGGGATGATTGACGACTGCCTGAGCACGGTCACGGCAACCTTTGAACCCGACGGACCTTTCATCAGCCTGACCATGGAATCCTGCGGAGTCTTTACACCGGCGATATTCCTGTCATCGACCTTGATAATACGGTCTCCGGCCTTGAGCCCAGCCCTCTCTGACGGTCCTCCAGGAATCACGCTCAATACAATCGCAGTGTCGTTTGGGACATTGAACTGTATTCCGATTCCCTCGAAATTCCCCGCAAGCTCAGTCTCCGAGGCTTCAAGCTGGACCGGAGGCAGATATATGGAATGCGGATCCAGCTTTTCAAGCGCGGCTTCCACAGCGGCATCTGTCATGCCCTTGATGTCAATCGTGTCGACATAGTTCTTCTCTATCTCCTGGAGAATCAGGTTCAGCTTACGCCAGCGGCTGTAGTCCCCGTCAAGCTTGCCTTTACCCTTTATGCTGAACACCAGGGATGCCAGCAATACTCCTATTGCAACCCCAAGGATTGCCGTCCAGACTGCACTATTGTCCTTTTTCATCTGTTAATCCTCTTTTTCAACCTCAATTCCGGCCTTGCGGAGAAGGTCCACGCCATCTGTAAGACGATACTCGTCCCTATAGACGACCCTCTTTATACCGGCCTGTATTATAAGCTTGGAACATTCTATACACGGAGCTGCCGTCACATAAAGTGTCGAATCTTTGCTGCTGTTGCCAGACTGGGCTACTTTCGTGATGGCATTGGCCTCAGCATGAAGCACATATGGCTTTGTCACGCCATTCTCATCTTCACATATGTTCTCAAATCCGGACGGAGTACCGTTGTACCCGTCCGAAATGATCATCCTGTCTTTCACTATAAGTGCCCCCACCTGGCGTCTCTTGCAATATGAATTGCGTGCCCAGATTGCGGCCATGTCCATATAGCTGTGGTCAAATTTCTCCATTGCAATGCTTTAGTTTCTCTGGTAGAGATAACGCTTGATACTTCTCTTAGGTGTCCTTTCAAAGTCTTCCGGCAGAATCTCGATCTTCTTGATCCTTGCATAGTTCGGAAGCTCCTTGTTGGCCTCTACAAGAGACTCATTAAGGTTCTTCTCGAGTGCCTCACGGTCAAGCCCGTCAATTTCACCCTGATGGAAGTCCGGATAAATGAGCAGTGTCAATGCACCCTCTTCCTCAATGACGAGGGAATCAATGACATAAGGCATATTGTTGGTCACGCATTCTATCTCCTCCGGATAGATGTTCTGGCCCGACGGTCCGAGAATCATGCACTTTGAACGTCCGCGCAGGAACAGGTATCCGTCTTCATCTATTACACCCATGTCGCCTGTACGGAACCAGCCGTCTTCCGTAAATACGGCGGCTGTAGCCTCTTCATTCTTGTAATATCCAAGAAAGACATTGGCACCTTTGACAAGCACCTCACCAGGAATATTGCGAGGGTCATCTGAATCAATCTTCAGCTCCATCCTTGGGGCAGATTTTCCGCATGAGAACTCCTTTGTAGTCCTCCAGCCGTCATAGGCAAGGATAGGTGCACACTCAGTCATGCCATATCCGACAGTATAAGGGAAGTTTATCTTCTTGAAGAAAGACTCCACCTCCTTGTTGAATGCAGCACCGCCGACAATGATCTCCGCAAAACGTCCTCCAAATGCTGTAACCAGTTCATTGAGTATTTTCTTCTGTATCATCTGGTCAAGAAGAGGCAGTTTCATCATGAACTTGATTCCGTTCTTCTCCAGTACCGGCTTCAGCTTGCTCTTGTATACCTTCTCGATGATAAGCGGAACGGCAATCACGATGTCCGGCTTGACCTCCGCCAGTGCCTGCATGATGATCTTAGGGCTTGGAACCCTTGTGAGGAAATGCACATGGGCACCGACTGAAAGTTCAAAAAGAAGCTCGAACATCATTCCATACATATGTGCAGACGGCAGCATGGCCACAACATTTGAAGTATTGCAAATCTGCGGATGCACCTCCATTGCAAACTTTATATTTGACCACAATGCCCTGTAAGGTATCATGACTCCCTTGGAGAACCCGGATGTCCCGGAGGTATAGTTTATAAGTGCCAGCTCATCTGGCTTGTCCTCATAGTAATCTATGCTTTCCGGTGTAAAGTTCATAGGATATTTCTTGCCGAAAAGTTCATTGAGATGCTCCCTCACCTCCCTTATCTCCTCTGTCTTCGCATAAAGGAGAGAGAAGGTGTTTATCTGCACCACTGCACTGAGGTTAGGCATTTCCGTCTCTGTAAGCCCCTCCCAGACAACATCATCGACAAACAGTATCTTCGCCTCGGAATGATTTACAAGATGATGTACATTGCCCGGCTTGAACTCATGGAGAATAGGGACAGGAACAGCACCGTATGTCAGTGCAGAAAGGAACGATACGCCCCAGTTCGCCTGGTTACGTGAGCAGATTGCAATCTTGTCTCCCTTGACAAGCCCGCAATGCTCATATATGATGTGCATCTTTGCAATCCGGCGTGCGACATCCCTGTAGTGAAGTGTTACTCCCTGGTAATTGGAGAGGGCCGGACGGTCCCAGTTCTCCCTCAGGCTTTTCTCATAAATCTTGTTTACTGACTGATATTCCATAATAGGTGTTTTGCTAAAAATCTTATTTTAATTCAATTATTGTGTTCTTTCCATCATATCTTGTGGCCTCCAGCCCGCCCTTGACAGGGGTCAATACGCTGTCCGGCCTTATCCTCATGCTTCCCCCGGACACGTTGAGCGGCTCCCCGCCATAGAACGGGTAGATCAATGTCTGCTGTGAAGTCCTCACGGCCCAGAATGTCTTTCCTGAAACTTTCAGCATCTCCGGAAGCCCTGTTATTGTCTCCTTGCAGGCAATGCCTTTCCAGTCTGCCGGCTTTCTGCCCTGCAGATTATACATGTCAATCGTATTGTCCTTATGGAGAACCATTACATTGTATTTCCTTGTACCGTTAAAGTCATATACATCAGGGCCAAGCAGGATGTCTTTCCCGAGATTGACAGGGAAAGGCTTGACAAATCTCCCGAGACGGTCAATCAGATAGAGGTGCGAGCCTGATGCAAAGAGAATCTGAAGTTTGCCATTTGCAAAATAGTCCACTGTATTGGCACAGCCGCATAAAGGTGTCTTGAAATCTACATTCCACAGCACCTTTCCATTCTCATCCTTCAGGCAGAGATGCATGTCCTCCTGCTGGCTGAATACGTTCTGTTTCCCGGTACCTGAGTTCTTAACGGCGAACGGCCCTGACGGCACTGCTACATCCGCTTCCTGTGCAAACTCAGGAACATTTCCTTTCACATCTTCCGCCATGTCAAATGTCAACGACATATAATTCTTCCCCTTCACCGTTGACACTTTAAGCACAGCAGGCGCAAACGCGGCTCCGCCAATGGCTGACCTGAGGTTCCCGGCATATTGCCTGCGGAACACACGGTCTATCACCCTGGCATCCTCCGCCATTGACATATATGCAAGAAAATGTGAGTTCCTTCCGTCTATCCTGCCGCCAAGACCTGCACTCTGCGCATATCCGGAAAGTCTGCTTTCAAGCGCCCGTCCGCCTGCATATTCCTCTACTGCGGCCTGGCTTCCGGCAATTATCCATCCGTCTATGAATGTAGCCGCCTGCTCATCTCCGGCTGAAAAGAGGGAGCCAAACAGGACAGAGGCAAATCCTTTATATGGAAATTCGTGTACAGCAGGTACATAAGTCTTTAGGGAAGACATCCCGACAATACTGGACATCAGATCGGGATCCGGCTTGCCGGTTCTCAGCAGAAGCACGGTCTCTAATGACTGTCCGACATAGAATGAGCCTACAGCAACTTCCTTCAGGTCAATCTGCTCAGCCCACTTGAGCGGAGAAATCCCGTTTCTCTTGGCCAAAGCATCAATAGCAGCATCGTATTTTGCACGCCCTATCTTTGTTTCCGCAAATTTTTCATATGCCGCCACCGATTCCGCGATGTCATGGACAGGCAATGAAAATGCGGCCACAGTATTCGAAGGAAGGATCTCTGCCGCAGAAGAGATTGCCGCCGATGTCTTTCCGAAAGCGTTCATGAACTCTTCGTCCCCGGAACTGCATATTGCCGTACCGGACATGAAGATATGGTCTGCTGCGACATTGTCGAAAGAAAAGGCAAGCCAGCTTGAAAGCCGGCGGAAAAAGTCGGAATATCTTCTGTATTCCGGATTCAGTATGCCTGTAAAAAGCCTCGATATGCTGTCATTCGATATATATAGCTGCCCCTTTCCTCCAGAGACAGATGTGAGCGCTTCACAGAATCCCCTCTGGTCAAGCACAGATACACCCTGCGAAACATGCCTTTCCGAAGATTTCAGGAGCACGTCAGACGTGGATATTACAAGGATATTGCGCTTTTCAAGATATGTACCCTTATCCGCAAGCCTTGAGCAGTCAAGACTGGACGAAAACAGACCGGCTGCTTCTGCAATACCTCTTAATGTATAGAAGTCTTCCGGAAGAGTGCTACCTGACTTCGAGGCGTCAATGATAAGCACCGGAGAAAGCCGGCCGTCATAGTGATATGAAAGAACCGAGCCTGCACCTTTCATCGAAGGCAGTTCCTTTGCTGCAATCCTTGAATCAAGGGAATCCAGGAAACTCCCGAAAAGCCCGTCACTGAAAAATCCGGCGGCCGAAGCCTCACCGGACAAAGTATGGACAAGCGTCTTAAGGTCATCAAAGTACATTGCCGCGACCGCATCGGCTGGTACCGCAAGGAAAAGTCCGCCACGGCTATCAGACGCAATTTCCTGTACTCCAGCCTCTTTCTTTCCTGAAGAGACACCGGAGTACAGGAAATATACAGCCACTCCTAATCCTGCAACAAGAATAAAAATGGCTGAGAGAAGAACAGCTATCGTCTTTCTGTCCATGACAGGCTACCTGACAGCTATAGCCTCTATCTCAACTTTTACGCCAAGAGGAAGAGCTGCGACCTGATAGCAGGCCCTTGCAGGCTTGTCCTCAACAAAGAATTCTGCATACACCCCGTTCATCGCCTTGAAATTTGCGATATCATCGAGAAGAACTGTAGTCTTGACTACATCATTATATGAAAGTCCTGCCTCCGAAAGGATTGCACCGATGTTCTTCAATGACTGACGAGTCTGCTCCTCTATTGTCTCCGGGATGCTTCCGTCTGCCGGTACGACAGGTATCTGGCCTGATACATAGAGCGTTCCATTGACTTCTATAGCCTGTGAATATGGTCCGACAGCCTTAGGGGCATTTTCTGTAGCGATTATCTTTTTCATTCTTTTAAGGTTTATGTTTCAATATCCAATTTTGCAAAGATAGTGATAATTTTATATTTTTGTTTTTCTGTTTAATTTTATTAAAAACAAGAATAGAAAAAAGGGACATAAAACAGACCTTGAAAATCTTTGACAACATGAAACTCAATTATTTTCTTTCAGCAATAGCTGCCCTGGCAATGCTTGCCGGATGTGAAGAGATCAGCAGGACAGTTCCTGATGACGGGGATGAAGACATTGAAAATCCGGAAAACCCAGGAGGAACGGAAGATCCGGACCCTGACACACCAGACCCGGATGAACCTGATCCGGACGAGCCGGAGACATTCTATTATCAAGAAGTGACATCTTCACTGGACAATTGGGAAGGAGATTATCTGATAACATATACCGCTTCCGGGAGCATCACGGTCTTCGACTCGTGGAGCGACTCCACATACGGGCAGAGCAAGACCGACCTCCAGGCCAGCATGACAGACGAGGGGATACCTTCAGAAACAGGCGATCCATACAAGGCGATAATCGGTAATGACGGCGAAGGCTACACAATATATGTATCCAACGTCGGCTACATAGGATTCACTGAAAACAAGAACTCCCTGAGCAGGACCGCAGATGTGCCTTCCGCTTCAGACAAGGCCTTCCACTGGACAATTTCATTCGGGACCGGGATACACCTTGTACCAATGTCCGCAACAGGACGTGAGCTGCAATGGAATGCTTCCGCCCCAAGATTCGCCTGCTATACAGGTTCCCAGAAAAGCCTGACGCTGTACAGGAGGACCGTATCCGACGGCAAGCCTGGCACCAGCCCTGAGAATCCAGGCCCTGTTGACCCTGTTGATCCGGAAGAACCTGATCCTGACCAGCCAGACCCGGATGAGCCAGGGAATTACGAGCCTCTGCCGAACAATGCGAAATACGGATGGTATGAGCTTCCTGTCATGAATGTCAGCAGCAACGGCAGGTACATCATTGACAGTTCCGATTCTGACATATATTTTGCACATCACCTGTGCGCTGGACCGGAAAAGGATCCAAACGGCAAGCAGGCGCGCAACTATACAGTCTGCTTCAGCGCAAAGCACCATTGCCCTGTCTGGGTTGCAGCACCGAGACATACCATGTACGAGACAAAAGGATGCAACAGGACAGACGCCTATGCCGCAGACCCGGACATCCCTTCTTCAATCCAGTACAGCAGCAAATCCACCGGCGGGGACTGCAACAAGGGGCATATGCTTGGCTCTGCAGAGCGCATCTGCTCAGATGCGACAAACAGGCAGGTGTTCTACTACAGCAATATCGCCCCTCAGAGGTCCGCTACATTCAACACCGGAGGCGGCGGATGGAACACCCTTGAAGACTGGGTAGACACACAGGTGTGCTCCGACACCCTGTATGTAGTGATCGGCACATACTTCGACTCCTACACAGACAAGCGCGGATATTCCGACAGCCCAGCGACAATATCATTCGGGGGCAGGAACGATGTTTCGCGCCCTACGATGTTCTACTATATACTTATGAGGACAAAAGCCGGAAACAGCGGCAAGCCACTGTCAAAATGCTCTGCATCTGAAATCAAATGCGCCGCATTTGTCAGAAGCCACAAGACACCGACTAAAGTCTCCGTAAGCTCCCAGGACCTGATGTCAGTCTCCGACCTCGAGAAGATCACAGGATTCACATATTTCGCGAATGTCCCTCAGGCGCCTAAAGACACCTACAGTGCCTCGGACTGGGGACTATAGCATGAATCATTCAGCCGATGCCGGGGATTCCACAGAACCGGCACGGAAGATATATATGGACTTGAAGTCCCCAATGGAAAGGGTCAGCGTGAGACGGCATGTCTCGCCTTCCTTAAGTCCAAGCATGGAAAGCGGCAGGAACACACGTCCTGCCCTTTCTGTTTTCCCCTGTCCGGCAGTGCAGTCTATGCGTCCCTTGAAAGCAGGCAGGGTCTCCTTTGTCACAGGCCTTAGTTCATCCGCGGCTACAGACCATTCTACCTGCCCCTGCCATCCGGACTCCGTATAGTTTGCAACCCCGACCATGACATCAAGGGTATCCCCTCTTTCAAACACTTCCCTGCCATGCAGCGCCAGCGGCATAAGTGCAGCTGCCTTTATGTCTGACAAGGCAATATCCGGAAGAAGGAACCCTCCATAATCTTCATTCATCGCCTCCTCAATGTTATCCATGTAGTCCGCAGAAGCATCCTTACGACCTATCCAGAGCATGTCAACACCGGCTGCCGACGGAATGAATGACGGATGCCTGCGCCCGATGGATGAATCCATTGAACTGATATACACCCCCTCCCGGTCAGCCGCAGCAAATGCAGCCTCCGGAAGACTATATGAATCTATATGCCAGTAGTTCACCCCGCTTTCCGCAGCTTTGGAGAACATCATCCTCCACCACCATTCCTTCATCTGTTTCCTCCCCTCCTTCGATGCACCTGAATACCTTTTGCCGCGCAGGAACACACGGTTGCCATTGACATGCATTGCACCTCCCTCAACCAAGATGTCCCTTACTCCAAACACACATTCCGCCTTGTCTGAACTGCCTGAAGCCGACAAGGCTGCAGACAGACGGTACAGGTCCGGATGGAATTCACTCCATAGAGCGACTGAATCCGCGATCTCCATTCTATACCTGAAGTCATTCCGTCCTTTTGACAGATAGACCTCGTACTGCAGCACATCGTCTGCAGCCTCCTTTGAAGAGACCTCCATACGATTGACACCGAGACGTATATATGCCCGGCCGCTGTATGCTGCATCAACAGAGATATGGACGTCCGCCATGCCGGACGACATGTCAGGCATTACCTCTAGCCCGGAAATATATGTCGAGTCACACGCCTCAATATACATGTCGCCATAAATGGCTCCGCTTGTCTTCAACGCCACCTCAACCTTGTCACCGGACAATGCAGGCAAGTCATAGACATGCGGCAGCGATGGATGCCGGAACCTACCGATACTGTCCCCGTCTACCCAGAGGGTGCTTTCACCTGCCCGTTCAAGCACAAGACGCAGACGTCTCCCGGCAAATGAGGACGGGACACTGACCGTCCTGTGATACAATATCCACTGCCTGCCGCTGCCTAAGCCAGCAGCCCCTGATGCCTTGTCGGGGATTCCCGGAAGCCTGCAGTCACCAAGGGTACTGTGCCATGTCCCGTTCAGCTGTATCCTTTCTCTCCCTCCTTTGCCATTATCCTTAGCACACAGCCCAGTGGAAGCAGTTCCCGCCATCAGCAAAAGCGACAGTGCGCCTATACATATATTATTCATTTTCATCGTGTTCTACAATTAAACAATCAAGACGTCATGGAGCCGGCCATAACCCATCCACGTCACACTGCCTTCGCGTCCCATGACCGTCCGAAATCAGCGCGCCAAATTACAAATAATCACTTAAACAGGCAAGGCCTGCAGAGCATATATCGGGGGATGGGTCTTGTGTAAATTAATTTTACAGGCACGACATGAAGTGTAAAATTAATTTACATTGGCAGAATGTGGACAGACCAGGAAAGTCAACACATTCAAGCGTATACACTCAAGGCATGCCTTTGGCTTCATCCTCCCGGGCTTTATTGCAGCCATACCTGCACTCCCCGGACAATGAGAAAAACAAAAGATAAAAGGCATACAAGATGATTAAAGTATCAAACCTCTCAAAAGTATTCAGGACAGAAGAAATCGAGACAACGGCACTCGACAGCATCTCATTTGAAATCAAAGAAGGTGAGTTCGTTGCCATAATGGGGCCGTCTGGATGCGGGAAATCGACTCTGCTGAACATCCTCGGCCTCCTTGACAACCCTACTTCAGGAAGCTACAGGCTTCTCGGGACAGAGGCCGGAGAACTGAAAGAGAAAGAGCGGACAAAATTCCGTAAAGGGAATATCGGCTTTGTCTTCCAGAGCTTCAACCTCATTGATGAACTCAATGTATATGACAACATTGAGCTTCCGCTGCGATACCTTGACACACCAGCACTGGAAAGGAAAGAAAAGGTAAACGAAATAATGAAAAGGATGAACATCTCCCACAGGGCCAGACATTTCCCTCAGCAGCTCTCGGGAGGCCAGCAGCAGAGGGTGGCAATCGCCAGGGCTGTAGTTGCAGGACCAGGGCTGATTCTCGCCGATGAACCGACCGGAAACCTTGACTCAAAGAACGGGAAAGAAGTAATGGACCTGCTGTCTGAGCTTAATGCTGACGGAACGACAATCGTAATGGTGACTCATTCGCAGAGGGACGCATCCATAGCCCAGAGAGTAATAGACCTGTTTGACGGACACATCGTCACAGACGTAAAGAACGAACTTTAAACAGGATTATCTGCAAAGTTCATTTTGAGAGAACGTAATTTTTTCAGTAACTTGCAGTGCTATATCACGAGCCATGAGAAAGACAGGAAAAATACTTGTTGTTGACGACAATGCCGGAATAAGGACCGCACTCAAGATCCTGCTCCCCATGCATTTTGCAGAAGTGGAACTGATACCGTCACCGAAAGAGCTTATGACAAAGGCAAGGTCATTCATGCCGGACGCCATACTTCTTGACATGAATTTCCACACCGACATAAATACAGGAAACGAAGGACTGTTCTGGCTCAGTGAGATAAAGAGAGAGTTCCCCGAAACAAATGTCGTACTCTTCACGGCATATGCGGACATATCCCTTGCGGTAGAGGGCATGAAGAGAGGGGCATTTGACTTCATTGTAAAGCCATGGGAGAATGAGCAGCTGACAGCAATACTCAAATCAGCTGCAGCAGGAAACAGGAAGCAGGCGAAAAAAATCCGGAAAGCAGCAGAAAACATGGTCTGGGGAGAAAGCGACTCCATCACCGCGATCAGGAGGACTGTCGAAAAAATTGCTGACACGGATGCAAGCGTGCTCATAACAGGAGAGAACGGAACCGGAAAAGACATGCTTGCCGGAGAGATACACAGGCTTTCCGGCAGATCCGGAAAGGAGATGACAAGTGTAGACGCCGGTGCGATTCCTGAGAGCCTGTTTGAAAGCGAGCTTTTCGGCCATGCCAAAGGCTCATTTACTGATGCACACAGCGACAAGGAAGGAAAATTCGAGTCGGCAGACGGAAGTACACTGTTTCTTGACGAGATAGGAAATATCCCGCTGCATCTTCAGGCAAAATTGCTCAGGGCACTGCAGAACAGATCTGTGACCAGAATTGGTGAGACAAAGTCCAGAGAGGTAGACATCCGCCTGATATGCGCAACAAACATGGACCTTGAAAAAATGGTGGCAGATGGCAGATTCCGTGAGGATCTATTCTACAGGCTCAATACTGTCCCCATAAAACTACCTCCTCTGCGTGAACGCCGTGACGAGATCAAAGGTCTTGCAGAAATCTTTCTCAGAAGATATGCGGATAAATATCACCGTAACGTCACAGGACTTTCAAAGGATGCTGTCCGCCTGCTTGAATCGTGCACATGGCCGGGAAATATCCGGGAACTGCAGAACACAATGGAAAGAGCTGTCATCATGTCCGACAAGGAGATTCTCGACAGGGAGGACTTCAATATAGTCCAGGACGGGCAGACAGCAGTAAAATGGAATGAGACAAGTGAATACGACGGGATAGAGACACTTGACGCTGCAGAGGAGCGGGCGATACGGGTTGCCATGGACAAATATAGCGGTAACCTGTCACTTGTCGCAAAGGCATTGGAAATCAGCCGTCCAACCCTATACAGTAAACTAAAGAAATACGGCATATAGAGTTCTCATGCAGGAATATATTGTACATATTTCCGTCATAGCAGCGGCAGCGGTGTCAGCCACTGCCGTGATTTGCTATATCATATTCACTGGGAAGGCAGAAAAAAAGGTAAAATACATGCTGGACGCCCTTGAAGACGGAGAACTTAACTTCCGGTTCCAGGAAAAACGCAAAGGTTCTTTCAACAAGACTCTCAACAGAATAAAAAAACTATATGATACCCAAAGGAAGGAAATTGAAGAGAAAGAAAGGTATTTCGGGGCGATGCTGGACCACGTCCAGACAGGAATTGTAGCAATAAATGACAATACAGGACAGATAATATACGCAAATGCCATGGCATTGGCAGCCATAGGAATTGTCCAGCCTGTGAATATCCGCCAGCTGCGCAACATATGCAGACCATTGGCAGAGGCATTCATGCAGATAAAGTCCGGAGAAGAACGTGAGGTGAAATTTGCCACAGATTTCGACCAGAAGACAGTTTCCATGTCTGCATCTTCGGCAATGATCAAGGGAAACACTGTCAAGATTATAGCATTCAATGACATCAGCGGAAGCATGGAGGAGAACGAAGTCCAGTCATGGACAAAACTGATAAGAGTACTCACCCATGAAATAATGAATACAGTCACCCCTATTGCGGCATTGAGCGAAACCCTTCTGTCAAATGTAAGCCCAGATGACATGCGGACAGGGCTTGAGACAATATCAGGCTCATCACGCAACCTGATTAAATTCATTGATTCCTATCGTAATCTGACCAAGATTCCCAGACCGGTCAAAAGACCTTTCTATGTCAAGGAAATTGCTGCAGATGTAATTGAACTGACAAAAGAGAAGACTTCTGCATCAGGCGCATCAATCTCATTCACAGAGCTCTCTGACGACATTCTCCTGTATGCGGATGACAGCCAGATTTCAAGAATCCTCATCAACCTTGTCTCAAATGCCCTTCAGGCCGGTGCGACCGATATAAGCATTACCGCAGAGCTTGATTCCCTTGAGGCGGTCAACATCTATGTCTCGAACAACGGCCCGGCCATCAGCAAAGAAAGCCAACAAGAGATTTTCACTCCGTTCTATACGACAAAGCCTGATGGAACTGGCATCGGACTCAGCATATCGCGCCAGATTATGCATCTGCACAACGGCAGCCTGCGGCTTTCGAAGAGTGATGAGAAATCAACCGTCTTCGTACTTTCATTCAGATAGGGCCTACCTCCGATGCCTGATTTGCCCTCCGCTCCATGTAAAGAATCTTTACATGACGTCTTGCCCCATGTAAATGTTTTTTACATGCCATCATGCACAAACTCAAACATAAACCGCAGCCCCACAATCCATTAGCTCAATTGGCACATTAATTATTCTAAAACTTGCGTTTTACAGTCAATTTAAAACATGCAAAATGGGACTATGATAAAAAGCATTGGAATCCACAGGCTGCCGCTCGTCCTGACGGCACTCATCACTGCCTGCAACATATCAGCAGCACAGCATGTGATGGGCATAAGAGAGTGCATGAGGTATGCGGTTGAACATTCCCCGGAAATGGCAATACAGTCAGCAGACAACAATGATGCGCACATAGACAGAAGGACAGCGATACTTTCTGCTTTTACCCCTGAAATAAGCGGACAGACATACGCATACAGCAACTTCGGCCGTTCAATAGACCCCGAGACAAACACATACAAGTCCCTCACATCATTCCACAACGGATATTCAGCCAATGCCGGAATCGACCTCTTCAACGGCTTCCGGGCAATAAACAACATGAAAGTCACAAAAACCGCCATTGCAATGGGCCTGAGCAAAGAGCAGCAGACTATTGACAGGATATGCCTTGCCGTCATGGAGGCATATTGCAATGCCGTATACTATGAAAACATGATGGAAAATGTAGCTTCCCAGGTCAGGACTGCAGAAAGTTCACTGGAACTGGCAGAAAGGCAGGAAAAACTTGGACAGAAAAGCCATGCAGATGTAGTGGAGATGAAAGCCTCACTCGCAGACAAGGAATATCAGCTTACAGGTGTGCAAAACAGCTACAAAGATGCTATGCTTACACTGCGGGTTCTAATGATGTGGCCTATGGATGAAAATTTTGCAATAGACAATGGATTCATATCCCAAGGGCCTCCTGTTCTGACCTATGCAGCAGATACGGTAGGCATGATAAGGCATGCTGCATCATGGAATCCGTCTGCGGCAATAGCCAAGGGCGCACTTGAGCAGGCCAGGACAAGGCTCAGGACAGCCAAATGGCAGACGCTTCCTTCACTGAGCCTGCATGGAGGATGGTCAACAACATTCTACACATATCCGAATGACCCGGGATATACCACAACCCCATACAGAAGTCAGTTTACGGCAAACATGGGAGAATATGTACAGATCTCCATGAATATTCCCATCTATTCAAGACTCTGCAGGCAGGCAAGCATAAAAAAAAGCAAAAATGACCTCGCAAGGGCTCAGGCGAGTTATGACAAGGCAATCAAAGAAGTGGAAGCTGAGGTTGTAAGGGCTGTCAATGACAGGGATGGTGCGGCAAAAGCATATCTGCAGGCTGAAAGAAGACTGGAAGTCCAGAAGGAAGCATTCCACATAAATACAATGAAGCTTGAGCAGGGGCTTATATCGCCAATTGAGTTCCGCACAGCCTCCGACAACTACCTCAATGCACAGGCTGAACGTCTGAACAGCATACTTCAGTTTTATCTTAAAGACAGCATCGTAAAATATTATAACGGCACTCCATATATGGAGCAGCATCATTAGCCGGCACATCCGTAGCACGGCAAGGCACGAATACCCAAAAGAAAACATCAGTACAATGGACAAAAAAATAGAAAGGCCCAAAGGCTGGAAATCATTATTTACAAAAAAATCACTTCCATACACCGGAGCAGCAGCCATAGCAGCTCTGACCGGATGGCTTATGCTGAGGGACAATTCCAAAACAATTAAAATCGATTCCGGCAACATCATGATTGAAGAGGCACGTCTCGGGGAATTCAACGACTATATAAGAATAAACGGGCAGGTACAGCCTATGGTCACAATTCAGATAAGTCCTGTGGAGGGAGGTGTAATCCAGGAAATAATGATAGAAGAAGGCAGCAATGTGTGCAAGGGGGATGAAATACTCCGCCTGTCCAACGACAATCTGGAACTTCAGATTCTCAATTCTGAGGCAGAGCTGGCCGAAAAAGAAAACCTCTTGCGCAACACAAGGATACAGATGGAACAGGACAGACTGTCTGTAAAACAATTACGTGCAGAACTGCAGGTCAATGTGCTGAGACTCCGCAGGAAATACGAACAGCAGAAGGCACTTTATGCAGAACAGCTGATTGCCAGGGAGGAATTCCTCAAAGCACAGGAAGACTATAACCTCGCCATTGAGCAGCTCAGTCTTGTATGCGAAAAGGAAATACAGGACAGTCTTTACCGCTCTGTCCAGATAGAAAGAATGGAGGAAAGCCTGGAGAACATGCAGAAAAGCATTCTGCTGATCAGAAAGCGGAAGGACAACCTGACCATAAAGGCACCGACAGACGGCCTGCTCGGCCTGCTTGATGCCGTACTCGGAGAAAATCTGTCTGCAGGAACGAAAATAGGACAAATCAGCGACATGTCCAGCTATAAAATTGAGGCACAGATAGATGAGCACTATATAGACAAGGTCACGCCCGGGCTGTCCGCATCAACAGAAAGACAGGGTGCATCATTCGGGACAACACTACGCAAGGTCTATCCTGAAGTGCGCGACGGCAAATTCAAAGCTGACTTCAAATTCACAGGAAACGTCCCTGAGAACATCCGTTCCGGCCAGACATATTACATGAATCTTCAGCTCGGCCAGCCAGCTGAGGGAATAATAATACCGCGAGGCACATTCTACCAGCATACCGGAGGCAAATGGATATATGTCCTCTCCCCAGACGGCAAAACTGCAAAGAAACGCGGCATACACATCGGAAGACAGAATCCGCAATATTATGAAGTTCTCGAAGGACTCAGCCCCGGAGAAAAGGCTATCGTTTCCGGATATGAATCATATGGAGACAACGACATACTGATATTGTAACAACACATAAACAGACACCACCATGTACATGCTGAAACAGGCCATACGCAGCCAAATCGCAAAAAAGCATCTGACATTCATGAACATTGCCGGCCTCTCCGTCTGCATTGCAGCATCTCTTCTTATGCTGCTGTATGTATGGTCGGAATCAAATTTCGATTCATTCCATGACGGAAGCCGGATATACCGTGCAGAAAGCCGCCTGTATGAGAACGATGTCCTTACAGACAATTGGGCGACAACAACATACGGACATGGGCCTGCGCTGTACAGCAATGTCACAGGCATAGACAAGTATGTCAGGACAACGGCCCAGGACAAAGAACAGACAGTGAAATACGGAGACAGAATCTTTACAGAAGAACACTACTGCTACACGGAGCCTTCTTTCTTTGAAATCTTCAATTTTCCTGTCATAAAAGGGAATGGACAAACGCAGCTTGAAAGGCCCAACACAGTTGTTCTTTCACAAAGTGCAGCAAGCCGTTATTTCGGTGAGGAGGACCCTGTCGGCAAGACGCTGACATTCAGTTCAAGCTCATCTGCACAGGATTTCGAAGTCACAGGAATAATGGAAGACATGCCGGCACGGTCACATCTGCACTACGATTTTCTTCTGTCATACAGCACAATACCTAAAGACAGACAAGACATCTGGTACATACACGGTGTATACACATACATCCGGCTCACACCCGGCAAAAACCCGCATGAGGTCGAGAATGATTTCATTTCCATATCAGAAAGATACAAGACTGATGCTTTACGCCACAAGAAATGGGCAATAGAACTCATACCTCTTAAAGACATACACCTCAACAGTCCGAAGGCATACGAAAAAGAAGCCAAGGGCAGCCGTACTGCAATCCGCATCCTTATGATAATGTCAATTGCAATTCTTTTGGCTGGATGGGCAAATTCATTGAATTTCATGACAGTGAGATTCCTTGAAAGGGGGCGCGAGTTCGGTCTGAAGAAAAGCTTCGGCGCATCAGGGATACAGATTGTCATGCAGGGGATGCTTGAATCATTGATCATAAACTTTTCCGCCTCAATGCTGGCCCTGTGCCAGCTGGAACTTGTGCTTCCTCTTGCCAGCCTCTATACCGGATATGACTTCGGCAAGGACATATTGGCATCACCGGGGTTTCTGGCAGCCTTGGCCGCAATAGCTGCAGCCGGCACAATCTTCATCGGCCTTTATCCGTCATTGAGGGCAGCCAACATACAGCCCTCACAGATTATGCGCGGCAAACCGATGAACGGCAGGCAAGGTAACATGACAAGAAAGGTCTTGATATCTATACAGTTCATAATTTCATTTATATTCATATCAGGTACAGTCACCATTGCAATGCAAGTACAATACATGCAGAACGAAACAAGCAAAATGGCTGATGACAGGATACTTGTAGTGAAATATCCATCATTTACAAAAGACCTGGCTATGCACACAGAAAGCTTTGCCCAGGAACTGAGGCAGCAGGGCAATATAGAAAATGTGACAATATCCGGCTCCATACCGGGAGTCGAAGTGGCAAACTGGTTCACAAACCAGCCATACGGAAGCGACATGTCGCAAAGGCGTCTGATACAGATGCTGCCTGTAGACTGCAGATATATGGACACCTACAGCTTCAACCTTCTGTGCGGCAGAAAATTCTCTGAATCCCGCGCCAATGAAGTCAACAAGGTCATATTGAATGAAGAGGCAATAAAGACACTTGGATACAATTCTTGCGAATCCGCACTGGGCCAACTTATAAAGATGGAAGTGCTTGACACTCCGCTTGAAATCATAGGAGTCACAGGAAACTGGCACCAGCAGTCCCTTGAATCGGCATACAAGCCTATCATCTTTTTCATGAAGGAACAGATTCCGTTCATACAGACACCGTACATTTCAATACTATACAGAAATGAAGTAAGCCGGCAGGACATCGAGACTGCCAGGGAAATATACAACAGCCATTTCAGCGATTCATTATTTTCATATTTCTCTTTCAAGGACTTCTGCATGCAGTTCTATCAGGCTGACCGCAATTTTACCTATATGTTTTCATGGTCATCTATATTGGCTGTCTTTGTTGCCTGCATCGGGCTATGGGTCATGAATCTGGTTTTCACGATGTCACGTATGAAAGAGACCTGCATAAGAAAAGTGTTCGGGGCAGACAGGATCAGCCTGTTCATGACCATGACAAGAGAGCAGCGCAGGCTGCTTCTGGTTTCTTCCGCCATAGGAGTCCCAGTCTCAAACATAATCATGGGATTCTGGCTGGAGACATATGCCTTCCATATCAGACAATCATATCTGGCATATATAATTGCATTCATTCTGCTATCCGCCGTGGTCTTCATGACAACTCTACGGCAGACACTGCGTGCCATACACACAAGGCCTATAGACATACTGAAATACGAATAGACATTACTGGCTGTGAATCATTATTTTCCGCGTAATAATACTGGTATTCAATATAAATATATTATCTTTGGCAGCTTGTTTTCCGGTGCCGGTAGGCAGGATAGGAAGAAGTAATACACCATATTGAAAGACACAACATGAATTTCATAGGAAACATATTATGGCTGCTGCTCGGCGGCATAGTCATCAGCCTCTACTATTTCATCATCGGGCTGCTGTTCTGCCTGACCATTATCGGGATACCGTTCGGGCTTCAGCTGTTCAAGATGGCAGGATTTGCACTTTGGCCGTTCGGAAGAAACGTCGAATCCGCATCAAATGACAACGGATGCCTGGCAATACTCATGAATGTCATATGGATCCTGCTCGGCGGGATAGAGATTGCAATGCTGCACATCAGCATCGGGCTGATATGCTGTGTCACAATCATCGGAATACCGTTCGGTATCCAGCATTTCAAGATGTCATTCCTTGCAATTATCCCTTTCGGTAAAACCATCAGATAAGACATAGATGTACAGGACAACAAACCTCCCAAACACGAGGATCCAGGTAGCAGACGCCCTGCGCGGTATAGCAGTGGCAGGAATAATACTGATCCATTCATGCGAGCACTTCAACCTATACTGGTCCGGGCTTAGCCTTGACAGGGCAATTATACCGGCACTTGAAAAGCCTGTGACGGATTTCATGTGGTGGCTTTTTGCCGGAAAGATGTACACTATATTCGCATTGCTTTTCGGGCTGAGCTTCTACGTCCAGAGCGACAACCAGGCGCAGCGGGGAAATGATTTTACCGGCAGATTCACATGGAGAATGATATTGCTATGCATAATAGGCATGGTCAACACGGCATTCTATAACGGGGATGTACTTGTCCTCTACTCTATACTCGGCCTGCTCATGCCGTGGCTCGGCAAGCTCCCGACCAGATGGCTTTGGGCAATCTTCGCATTCCTGGTGATACAGCCATTCGAGATGTTCAGCCTGCTCTCAGGCATAGACCTGCACATCAGCACAGAAAGCTGGGACAAAGGACTGTACCCTGTCCTTGAGGACGGTGGATTCATTGATTCCCTGGTTGCGAGCCTGCGCTATGGACAGCCCGTGACACTTGCCTGGTATTTCAACAGCGGGCGTGTTACACAGACGCTTTCACTGTTCATTTTGGGAATGCTCCTGGGGCGCATGAGGATGTTCTACGATGAGCCTGGCAACATGAAGAAATGGCTTATTGCCATGTGTACCTGTCTCTTCACTGCTGTCGTGCTTTACTTCTTCCCTATCGGGAAAGACGGCACCCCGCTGCGGATGATGACTTCTCTATGGTACAACTTTGCACACACCCTGGCAATGGTTTCCGCTACGGTACTCTTATGGTATTCATCCAAGGGCTTCAGGAGAGTCATAGGAAAATTCTCTGTAATCGGACGCATGAGCCTGAGCAACTATCTGCTGCAGTCCATTCTCGGGTCCATGGTCTTCTACAGCTGGGGATTCTGCCTTTACCGCGAAGTCGGCCTGGTCTACGGGCTGCTTGCAGGCATCGGGATTGTCACCGTACAGTATATTTTTTCGTATCTATGGCTCAGGCATCACACCCATGGTCCAGTGGAATGGGTGTGGAAAAAGCTGACATGGATAAAACTTCCACTATAATAGACAGAAGCCACAACAGGCCCTCTCAGAGGGCCTGTTCTCAATAGTTTTCAGGCATTATGAAGCGCGAGAGGTTGCAGCCTATAAAATTGCCAACAACGATGCTTACATAAAGCGGTATCACTGTGCATACATTGCTGCAGAGGAGATCCACCGGTGCTGCAAGATAATAGAAGGCATCTGCAATGCAGTGTGTAAAGCCGCACATGATGAACAGAGGGACACCGAAGAGCAACGGCAGGAATTTGCCTTCACGTGCAAATTTGACGGAAGCCGTCATTACGAACCCGCAGCCTATGCCAAGGGCGCCGCAAGGCAGAATCCCCCTGGACATCCTTGCCTGGAGGATATTCCCTGCTGCTTCCACACATGCCGGCATTGCATAATGCACAAGCAAGGCTACAAGGCCGCAGCCGACTATGTTCCCGAGAATGACCTCAAGGAGCATAAGCCACTCCTTGCCGGACATGGCATCGATAAAGCCGGCTGTCCCGGTATAGAGCTTATATTTGAAATGCACAACCGTCAGAAGCCCAAAGGCAAAGAGTACCGCACCGGCAAGCCCTCCGGCACAAAGATACACGGCTCCCCCAAGGGAGATACAGATTCCGGCAAGTATGCCGCTACGAAACACATTCCAGAACATAATCATATTTTTCCGCGAATATACGCCTTAATACATGAGGAGAGCCACTATTCCCACTCTATAGTTGCAGGTGGTTTGGAGCTTATGTCATAGACGACGCGGTTCACCCCGCGCACCTTGTTAATTATGTCGTTGCTCACCTTTGCCATGAAGTCGTACGGAAGATGAACCCAGTCGGCAGTCATGCCGTCAGTCGAGACTACAGCACGGAGGGCCACAGTCCTCTCATATGTCCTCTCGTCACCCATTACCCCTACGCTCTGGACCGGGAGCAGCATAACTCCGGCCTGCCAGATTGCCTCATACAGGTTCCTGGCCTCAATGGACGGGTCGGAGGCCGACCTCACGGATGTTGCGCCAGGCCCGGCAAGCGCCTCCACCGCCGCACGGTTTCCATCCAGGGAATATTCCCTGAGCCCGCGTATGAATATATCGTCTGCCTCCCTAAGGATATTGAGCTTCTCTTCATCCACATCACCCAGGATCCTGATTGCAAGCGACGGACCCGGGAACGGGTGACGGTTTATCAGCTCGTCCTTTATCCCGAGTGCGCGACCTACACGCCTGACCTCATCCTTGAAGAGGGCACGCAGCGGCTCCACAATCTTAAGGTTCATCTTCTCCGGCAGTCCCCCGACATTATGGTGGGACTTGATGACACAGGCAGTCCCGTTGACTGAGGCTGACTCGATTACATCCGGATATATGGTACCCTGGGCAAGCCAGCGGGCATTCTCGATAGTATGTGCATATCTGTCGAATGTCTCTATGAAAAGACGTCCGATTATCTTTCTCTTTTTCTCCGGCTCCGACACACCTGCAAGCTCAGCAAGGAATTCGGCTGAGGCATCAGCCCCGATGACATTAAGCCCCATGTCCTTATATGAAGCCATCACATCCTCGAACTCATTCTTCCTGAGGAGACCGTTGTTCACGAAGATACAGGTCAGCTGATGCCCAATGGCCCTGTTCAGGAGTACACCCGCGACAGTCGAGTCAACTCCGCCGCTCAATCCGAGGATGACCTTGTCCTCCCCTATCTTCGCACGAAGTTCCTCAATGGCTGTATCTATGAAGGATGCCGGAGTCCAGTCCCCGCTGCAGCCGCATATGCCCAGCACAAAATTGGCAAGCATCCTTGTACCCTCTTCCGTATGATATACTTCGGGATGGAACTGCACCGCATATGTGTCCTCACCTATAATATGGTATGCCGCATTCACCACATCGTCAGTAGATGCAATGACCTCAGCCCCCTCCGGAAGCCGTGCGATCGTATCGCCATGCGACATCCAGACCTGGGTACGCGGGGAGATGCCGTCCATAAGTGCGGAAGAGCCTGCGACATTAAGCATCGCCCTGCCATATTCCCTGGCTATGGAAGCATTCACCTCGCCACCAAACCTATGGGCAAGATACTGTGCACCGTAGCAGATGCCGAGAAGAGGAAGTTTCCCCTTGATTCCCGCCAGGTCAACCTGCGGGGCATTCGCGTCACGCACCGAGCATGGGCTTCCGCTCAATATTACTCCCTTGACACTGCTGTCAATCTCCGGTGCCTTGTTGTAAGGATAGATTTCGCAATAGACATTCAATTCACGCAAACGCCTTCCTATAAGCTGCGTAACCTGAGACCCGAAATCAAGAATGATGATTTTTTCCGTCATGTCCGAAAATTTTGACGGCAAATATATCATATTTTTCAAGAAAATTAAAACAGCTTCTAATATAATTACTATTTTTGCAGCCCGATTTTGGGTTACTAAAGCCGAACGGCTGACTTAACATTTTGAATATGCAGGACATAAGGAACATCGCAATCATCGCGCACGTAGACCACGGAAAAACAACACTCGTGGACAGGATGATCTATCAGGCGAAGCAGGCAAGGGAGCAGGAAAAACTTGGAGAGCTCATCCTTGACAACAACGACCTTGAAAGGGAAAGAGGCATAACAATTCTGGCCAAGAACGTATCTGTACCATACAAAGGTGTAAAAATCAACATTATAGACACTCCGGGCCATAGTGATTTCGGTGGCGAGGTAGAAAGGGTGCTCAACATGGCGGACGGTGTCCTGCTCCTCGTTGACGCCTTCGAGGGCTGCATGCCGCAGACACGTTTCGTGCTGCAGAAAGCCATCGAGATGGGAAAGAAGCCGATTGTCGTAATCAATAAGGTGGACAAGCAGAACTGCCGTCCTGACGAAGTGCAGGAAGAGGTATTCGACCTGATGTTCTCCCTCAATGCGACAGAGGACCAGCTGGACTTCCGCACAGTCTACGGAAGCGCAAAGCAGGGATGGATGTCCCTTGACTGGAAAAAGCCGGCAAATGACATAACCGCGCTCCTCGACACTATCCTTGAGGTCATACCTGCACCGGAAAACGTTGAAGGAACTCCACAGATGCTGATTTCATCGCTCGAATATTCACCATACGTGGGCCGCGTTGCAATCGGAAGGGTTACACGCGGTGAGCTTACTTCCGGCATGAACATAAGCCTCTGCAAGAGATATGACATCGTGCAGAAGCAGAGGATAAAGGAGCTGATGGTGTTCGACGGTCTCGGCAAGACCAAGGTTGACAAGGTACAGTGCGGTGACCTCTGCGCTGTTGTCGGCCTGGAGGGCTTTGAGATCGGTGACACTGTCGCAGACTTCGAGAATCCGGAGGCACTCCCGCCAATCTCTGTCGACGAGCCGACAATGAGCATGCTCTTCACTATCAACAACTCGCCGTTCTTCGGACGCGAGGGCAAGTTCGTGACCTCACGCCACCTCAAGGAGCGCCTGGAGAAGGAGCTGGAGAAAAACCTTGCGCTCAGGGTAAAGCCAGGAGCGAATGCTGACTCATTTATAGTATACGGACGTGGTGTCCTCCATCTTTCAGTCCTCATCGAGACAATGCGCCGCGAAGGATTCGAGCTTCAGGTAGGACAGCCCAAAGTCCTTGACAAGACAATCAACGGGGAACGCTGCGAGCCTATCGAGAACCTTACCATTGAAGTACCTGAGGAATTCGTAGGAAAGGCTATAGAGATATCCACACGCCGCAAAGGTGCACTGATCCACATGGACACAAAGGGAGACAGGACACATCTCGACTTTGACATCCCGGCGCGAGGCCTCATGGGACTCCGCAGTAACCTGCTGACAGCGACACAGGGAGAGGCTGTCGTAGCACACAGGTTCAAGGGCTATGAACCATACAAGGGAGACATTGAGAGACGTACCAACGGCTCCCTCGTATCCCTTGAGACAGGCCCGGCCGTGGCATACTCGATGGACAAGCTCCAGGACAGGGGACGTTTCTTCGTAAACCCGGGAGATGACATCTATGCAGGACAGGTCGTGGGCGAGCATATACGCGAGAAAGACCTGAACATCAACATATGCAAGACAAAGAAGCTCACCAACATGCGTGCATCAGGAAGCGACGACAAGGTGATGCTTCCGCCACCGATAGTATTCTCTCTTGAAGAGGCTCTTGAGTACATACAGGAGGACGAGCTTGTAGAGGTAACACCTAAGTCCATGAGGATAAGAAAGATAATCCTCAGCGAGATTGAACGCAAAAGAAAAAGCGGGAACATAGAGTAATGCCATTCACAAGTGGCACTATATATAAAAAATGAAGTTATTTTGACAAAAACAAAAAATAACTTCATTTTTTTATTTCAAGTGATTGAATATTAAAAAATAATCCGCATATTTGCGCCGTCAAAAAATGACTGTGACCACATTAAGACTATAATAACACGTTTTTTACAGATGCGAGACAACATATACCTTAGGCTGGAATGATAATCTGGACACAACAGAGCACTCCTGCTGTTATATTTAGCCACATATAGTACATGCCTGGCCGGCATATTTATCTTCGCACATCCCCAAAAGTTGTCTTAGAGCTAATGATTTTTCCGGCAGTATTTTCTATATTCTGCCAGATATTCCCTCATAACTAACCAATTAATAAAAACATCCATATCATGGAGTTAATCTACCCTAAATGTCGGTATATCCTCGGATTTACCCTATGCTTATGTCTACTCCTGCTGTCTGCAGCAAGTGCCCGTGGACAAGATAAGATTACAGTGACCGGAAACGTGTCTGATGAAAATGACATACCGATTGCTGGAGCCAATATTTCGGTGAAGAACACTGTCAACGGAACCTTCACGGACTACGACGGAAACTACAGCATCGTCATTGACGGTCCAGGAGGTGTTCTCGTGTTTTCATTCCTGGGATACGAGACTGTCGAGGTTGCAATCGGCGACCGCAAGAATATTGATGTAAAGCTTCTCCCGGATGCAAACGTCCTTGACGAAGTTGTGGCAATCGGCTATGGTACGCAGAAGAAGGCCTCAGTCATCGGTGCAATCTCAAGCATTGACGTCGAGAACCTCAAGATGCCGTCCTCACAATTGTCCAGCAACCTTGCAGGACAGCTCGCCGGTGTCATCTCCATGTCACGCTCCGGAGAGCCTGGAAAGAACAGTGCAGCAGATTTCTATATAAGGGGTGTATCCTCATTCCAGGGAACTGTGACGCCTCTCGTCCTTGTAGACGGCATTGAACGTGACCTTGACCTTGTGGACACGGATGACATCGAGTCATTCTCCATACTAAAGGACGCGTCTGCATCAGCAGTGTATGGAGTTCGCGGTGCCAACGGTGTCATCATCATCACCACTAAGAAAGGAAATGTGGGACGTCCTGAAATCAAGGTGCGCGCCGAGGCCGGTATGACATCACCTACAGTAATGCCGAAGTTCGTGAACTCAGAGCAATGGGCACTGATGTACAACGAGGCTACCGGCACACAGAGATACTCCGTATCAGACATTGAGATGTACCGCAACGGGACAGACCCTGACCTCTATCCAAATGTAGACTGGATCAACACACTCTACCGCAACATGGCCGCAAACCAGCGTGTCAATGTGTCCGTGACAGGTGGTGGAGAAGTTGCACGCTACTACATATCAGGAAGTTTCTACAACGAGTCCTCCATATTCCGCAATGCCGGAAACATATATGACTACGATTCTTCCATCAACTACAACAAATTCAATTTCCGTGCGAATGTAGATGTCAACCTGACCAGGACCACAGTCCTGAATGTCAACCTGGCCAACATCTATGAGAAAAGCTTCGCACCGGGAAGTTCAACCGGCAACATCTGGTCATATGCATTCTCCACATCTCCGAATGCATTCCCGAGCCAGTACACTGACGGAACAGTCTCTGCACCGAGCCAGGCTACAGGATACAACCCATGGAACCTGCTTGTACACTCAGGATATTCAGAGCAGTTCTGGAACTCGGCCCAGTCGCTGATCGGGCTTACCCAGGACTTCGAGATGATAACCAAAGGCCTCACAGCCAGCATCAAGTTCTCATGGGACGCATGGAACACACAGCTGCAGAGCAGGACAAAGGAGCCTCAGCAGTACCATGCCACCGGGAGGGATGAATTCGGTGACCTCATTTTCGGTTCTCCGATCTACTCTGGAAGCGAGACACTTACATTGAGCCAGTCAGGAGCCAGCAGCATCACGACCTACCTTGAGGGCAGCATAAACTACAACAGGGTCTTCGCAAACGACCACCGTGTGGGTGCACTTTTCCTCTACAACCACAAGATCACCAGGAGGACATTCAGCAACAACGCCGGCCTGCTGAACGTAGACGCGACAACATCTCTGCCATATAAGAACCAGGGTATCGCAGCCCGCGTCACTTATGCATTCCGCGACAAATACCTTTTTGAATTCAACATGGGATACAACGGATCTGAGAACTTCGCCCCTGGACACCGTTTCGGATTCTTCCCGGCCGTGTCCGTAGGATACAGGATCTCAGAGGAGAAATTCTGGTCTCCGCTCAAGAATGTATTCAACGACTTCAAGTTCAAGGCCTCATACGGTAAAGTCGGAAATGACCAGCTCGGCAGCAACGACCGCTGGCTCTACCTGTCGACAATCATTACTTCAGGAAATTCCTTCGTTATGGGAGAATCCGGAGGAAACGGAGGCACAGGAATAGCAATGGGCCGTCCGGAGAACCTCAACTTCTCATGGGAGGAAGAGACAAAGCTCAATGCAGGTATAGAATTCACGCTGTTCAACCAGCTGCGCTTCCAGGGAGACTACTTCCGTTCACACCGTACTGGCATCCTCATGACACGTGGAGGACTTCCCGGCATAGCCGGATTCCAGAACTCGGCAAAACTGCCATATGTGAACATCGGAGAGACACAGAACCAGGGTGTCGACATGTCGCTTGAATGGGACAGGAGGTTCGGCGAGTGGTATGTCACTGCAAGAGGCAACTTCACATACAACAGGAACAAGCTTCTCAACAATGACGAGCCAGACTGGGCATACAAATACCAGAACCGCATAGGAAAACCATACGGCGTCGGCGGTGCCCAGCCATGGGGATACCTTGCACTGGGACTCTTTGAGAGCCAGGATGAAATCGACAACAGCCCGACACAGACATTCGGTGAATACAGGGTCGGGGACATAAAGTACGCTGACATCAACGGTGACGGACGCGTAGACTCACAGGACCAGATCTATCTCGGATACACCGACCTGCCAGAGATCACATACGGCTTCGGTGCCACTGTGCAGTGGAAAGGCATTGACCTGAATGTCTTCTTCCAGGGAATATCGCATGTAAACTTCTTCCTTTCAGGCTCTTCAATCCGCTCTCCATTCTCATCTTCAAACATGGAGCGTTCTGCAATCCAGTACGATGTATGGGAGAAAGGATGGCGTGTAGACCGCACTGATTCCGAGAACGCCGCGGCTGTCTACCCAAGGCTGAGCTACGGAACAGAAACAGGAGCGACCAACAACCAGCAGACCTCTTCATGGTGGATGCGTAACGGGGCATTCCTGCGTCTGAAAAACATCGAGCTGGGATATACTCTGCCAAAGAAATGGATGACACGCACAGGATTCATGAAGTCTATGCGTTTCTATGTCTCCGCAAACAACCTGTGCACTTTCAGCGAATTCAAGCTGTGGGATCCGGAAATGGGAGGAGGAGACGGCGGCAGCTATCCGCCTAACCGCATAATCTCAATCGGTCTGAACGCTAACTTCTAAAAAAATCCAACATGAAAAAATATAGTTTGAAAAGCCTGTTCCTGCTGCTTATGATCAGCTGCCTGTCTACTGCGTGTGACAGTTTCCTTGACCGCCAGGAGGACGAGACCATGACTTTCGAGAAAATCTGGCAGCAGAGGTCCACTACCATGCAGTACTTCTTCCAGGTAATGGGGTATCTGCCAAATGACTCCCAGCATTTCTACTACAAGCCCTATTGCGGCGCTTCATGCGAAGGGACATGCACATGGAACTGGAGTTCCTACACCTTGATCAACAATGGCGCATGGAATGCATCCAATATGCCCCATGACCATTTCAACACATACTACGAGGCCATACGCGACTGCAACATATTCCTGCAGAATGTCATGTCCTGCAGCGACCCACAGGCACTGGAGTCAGACCTGACCCTGTGGTACAACTGCGCACGCTGGGCACGCGCATATTATTACTTCCTGCTTATGCGTGACTTCGGTCCGGTCTTCATTATAGGAGACGAGCTTATGGACTTCTCGGCCTCTGCGGAAGAGCTGGCGCGCCCTCGCAACACATGGGAGGAATGCGTAGACTATGTGGTTTCCGAGATGGAATATTGCGCATCGCGTCTCCCGGATTCCCACAACGCTACATATATGGGATGCCCGACAAGCGGAACTGCACTTGCTGTGATCTCACGTCTGAAGCTGTACTCCGCACGTGACCTGTTCAACGGCAACACGACCTACCGCACTGTCAGGAATCCGGACGGCACACAGCTTTTCCCTCAGGAATTCGATGCCCAGAAGTGGGTTGAGTCAGCACAGGCTGCCTATGCAATCATTTCAACTGGAAGATATCAGCTGTACAGGGACAATTCCGTAGACAACGGGGAGAACCCATATGCAAACTATTACGGAATCACACAGAAGACCTGGAACGAAGAGATCATCTATGCAGGCGGAGGATACCAGAACAGGTTCACACTTGGTGTGCACACATCTCCAAACACAGGATTCGGAGGAATCAACTATGGAGGCTGGGGCCCTACACAGCAGCAGGTCGATGCCTACGCCATGTCAAACGGACGCTACCCTATCACCGGGTATGAGTCAAACGGCAACCCTGTCATCGATGCTGTTTCTGGCTACAGCACTGACGAGTTCACAAAAGAGGTATTCAGCAATCCTTTCATTGCATACCTCAACCTCGGAGTTCCGTCAACCGGCTCATGGCTGAAGATGTACAAGGACAGGGAGCCACGCTTCTACGTCAGCGTATTCTATGCAGACAGCCCATGGATAGCCAGCAGCAGCGTCTATGCAAATGTTTCATTCTGCAATGGAGCTAACGGCCACCTGTCACACGACTATCCTAAGTCTGGATACATGGTGAACCGCTTCTTCGACCACACCCTCAACTCCACAGCCGGCTCCTGGGGCAATGTGACATTCCCGTCAATGCGTCTTGGAGAGATATACCTGAACTATATAGAATCTGTGCTGGAATGCGAGAGGAACGGCGTGTCCGGAGAAGGCATTGACCATTCACTGGCGATACAGTACTGGGACGAGCTTCGCGAACGCTCCGGAATGGCCTCTATCACGGAATCATATTCAGGTGCTTCCACAGATGAGCTGATTGAGCTTGTGCGCAAGGAGCGTCAGATAGAGCTGGCATTCGAGGATCACCATTACTTTGACACACGTACATGGAAGATCGCAGAGAAGACAGACAACGGACCTATGTATGGAATGAACACATCTGCTGCGGCTTCCGGTGCAAACACGGCAAACGAATTCTGGCAGCGTACTGTTTTCGAGACACGTATATTCAAGTCCAACCACTATCTGTTCCCGTTCCCGCAGAGAGAACTCGACCGTAACAAACAGCTCACACAGAACTATGGCTGGTAACATGCCTGAAATTCCAGAAAGAATATGAAAATGAAAAGATTGGCAACCATGTTGCTTTGCGGAGCATGTCTCTGCACACTTCCAGGCTGCGACGACAGCTGGAATGAATATATGGAAGATTATCAGACACTGTTCTATTTCCGCAATGGAGGCGAGCAGTCTATAACCCTGTTCAAGATCGGTGAAGACACGGTCTATGACATTCCTGTCTGCAAAGGCGGAAGGGACATAGCAGGTACAGGCACCGTAAGGATCTCTGTAATGGAGCAGGCACAGATTGACATCTATAACATGTCAAATGAGACAAACTATGTACAGCTGCCTTCCGACTACTATAGTTTCCTGACTGATACCGAGTTCACATTCTCGCCAGACGACAGCTACAAGGTAGCCAGTGTCCAGATGAAGACAGACGAGATCAGCGAACTTCAGCAGGCTGCATCAGGACAGACATATATCCTGGCCCTGCAGCTGTACTCAGACGGGACCGTAAGTCCTGGAATCAACACGATATTGATATGCCCGAGCATAGACATCGTGCTGGTTTCGCTTGCAACTTCCGGAATCGAGAGCTACGCCTACACTTCAGACAGCCCTACAGAGAATGTGTACAGCAATTCAGTAAGCATCAACACCGACAACAGGTGGGATTTCTCATGCGGGCTTGAGGTATGTGAAGAATCATGGCTTGAGGCATACAATGAAGAGAACATGACTTCATATGTGATGCTCCCTGAAGGTTCGTACAGCATCCCTCAGTCTGTTGACTTCAAATCCGGAAGCCGTTCCTCTGCATTCAATGTCACAGTCAACAGGTCATCAATGAGCCTGCTTACCGAATATGTCCTGCCTATACGCCTTGCAGAGTGTACCAAGACACAGTTCGAGATCAATGAGGACCAGAGCATCTACATGCTTAATGTACGCCTTGACCCTGACCAGATTGCACTTGACGAGTCAATGTTCTCCTCTCCTTATACAGAGAGTACATATGTCGACGGCGGCGGACTTCCAGCCCTTTGTGACGGAACTGTGGACTACTGGCACGGAAACTATTCGAAGGTACTTGATGGAGACCCTGTATACGGTAACTATATTGACATAGCACTGAATGAAGAACTTTCCGACATAGTCCTCAAATACCAGGTACGCTCAACCAACGGCAACTTCGCGCCTGTGCACATTGTCATAGGTGTCAGCGTGGACGGGGAGAACTGGACTGCAATAGGAGAGGTGTCCGACGGCCTGTCAAGGGTAGCCGGCGACTGGAACACATTGCCTCCTTTCCATTCAGACACTGCGTTCAAATACATACGCTTCGGATGTGCCGAGAGTGCTGCAGGAGTCCTCACCGGCTCATGCAACGGAATCAGCTTCGCACTGAGCGAACTTGAACTGTACGGTGCAAACCTGCTCAATTAATTTCATCTGCATCCGTCCCGTAAAGCCTGAAGGCACAGGGACGGATGTCAAGAAAAACAGAATCTGCAATGAAAATGAAACATAGACTTTTAAATTTGTTAGTCTGGTCTGCGGCTTTAGTGGCAGGCTGCGGCTGCCAGGTAGACGAGGGTAACCTGATGGCAGCAGGCACATTCGAGATAGATGGAGACTACCTGTCCTACAGCTTTACGCAGGCACAGGAAATAGTATTCATCCCTGTACGCACCAATGTACCGGAGGATGAATGGAAGATTACCTCATCTGACGATTCCTGGTGCAAGGCTTCCAGGAGCTATACCAATGAGACCGGAATACAGCTGGCCGTCACTGCGAGTGACGAGCCTGAGGTACGCAAGGCTTCAGTACAGATTTCCGCTGCCGGCAAGTCATACGGGATTGAAGTACGCCAGCTCGGCTACGGCCCGGCAATTCTTGTCACCGACAAGACTGTTCCGGCCGCAGGCGGAGACGTGGAAATATCAGTCGTAGCCAACATTGACTTCACAGTCGGTGCACCTGTCATAGAAAGCAGTGACGAGGAAGGATGGATAAAGACCTTATCACTCCCGCCTGTCAAGTCATTCGCGGAGAGCGCATACGCATTCAACTGCGAGGCGAACACAACGGCGTTCAGGCGCAGGGCAAGCATAGCAGTGAATGCTGTCGACCCTATGTATTGGCAATACTCTGAGACATGCACAATTACGCAGGAGACACATAACGTGACGACCTCGGATATTCCTTCCGACATACAGGTCATGGCACTGTCAGCAAATGCGAACCAGGCACACTCAGGAAACGGGGCCGAGCTGCTCATTGACGGGGACCTGTCAACGAATTACCATTCACCTTGGCAGCCACCTTTCGATAACCCTACGACACAGTTCCCTGTCATCCTTGACTTCACATTCGACGGGACACATGGCATTGACTATATTGTGCTCTATTCGAACAATGGAGGAAACGGCCTTGTAGGCAAATTCGATGTCTACTATAAATCTGCCGGTGACACAGAATACACAGCCGTGAACACGGAGGATAACCCTTTCGACTTCGGCAAGACAGGAGGGACACAGAGGGCATACTTCCCTCAGAGGCTTGAAAACATCACTGACCTGAGGCTGAGCATACGCGAGGGTTCCGGCGCGGGTTCAGACACTGACGGCAACGTATGGGACGGCTTCGTCTCCGCTTTCGAGATCGAGTTCTACGAAATGTCATCGTCATCGCTCAACGAGGCTATCCTCAATGTCTTCACAGACCTCTCTTGCTCGGAGCTGAAGCCAAGGGCTACCCGTACCGAGATATCTGCACTCTACGCACTCTCGCCATTCATCGCGCAGAAAGCGGCAGTAAGTCTCCTTGAGAACACGTATGACGAGTTCGAATATGGTTTCCGTGCACAGAGCTATGCACCATACAGCGACATCAACATAAACTCGACATTGCTGACCAAGAGGTACTCAAGGATGGACAATCCTACCGGAATCGAAGTCAAGGCTGGAGACCAGCTGATTGTCTGCGTAGACAAGATCCCTTCCGGACAGAGTGTCAGCCTAGCTGTCTACGGCAAAGACGCTGACGGGTATGGTCCAAAATACAGCAGTGCAGACCAGGAGACCACCCTTACAGCCGGTGTCAACAGCATAAATGTGAGTGCTCCGGGAATGCTCTATGTGATGAATACTGCAAGAACACTTTCTGCTGCTTCACAGCCAGTAAAGGTGCACATCCTGCCTACCTGCGGAAATGTCCAGGGATACTTTGACCTTGAGCGTCACAAGACAGACGAGAAATACCGTGAGCTGCTTGCCCGCACGACCTACGAATATTTCGTTGCCAAGGGACGCAAGCTCATCTTCAATGTCCACACATCACAGCTGCGCACGGACTCTCCGAACAGCATTCTCTCCGGACTGGAGGCCTGGGACGAGCTTGTGTCATGGCAGCATGAACTGATGGGACTCAATGATTGCAGCTATTTCAACAACCATATCATGGCTGTAACCTCGACAAACCCGACTGTCTACATGAATGCATCCGAATACAGGGTACAGTTCGCGGCATCAGCCCTCTACAAGATCATAAGCCGTGAGCAGCTCAATGCAGAAGAGGACAACACATGGGGACCTGCCCATGAGGTCGGGCACGTGAACCAGGGAGCGATCAACTGGAAGAGCACAACAGAGTCCTCAAACAACCTCTTCTCCAACTATTCGATATACAAGATGGGCATCTATGGCTCACGAGGCTCTGTATTGAGCGAACTGGCGGCATCCTATGCCTCAAGGTCATCATGGGTGCTTCTCGGTGAAGCCAACTACCAGAGCGAAAACACAGAGCTTCACATGAGGATGAACTGGCAGCTGTGGAACTACTATCACTGCTGCGGCTTCAAGACAGACTTCTGGCCGACACTGTTCCAGATACTGCGCGACGACCCTCTTCCTTCTGAGTTCTCAACAAATGAAGATCCTGGTGCAAGCCAGCTGAAATTCGCTGTCGCTGCATGCAAGGCAGCACAGGAGGACCTTACAGAATTCTTCGAGACATGGGGATTCTTCCGCACTGTAGACATGACATACGAGCAATACGGCACAGCGCGCTATCGCATCACAGAAGACATGATTGCAGCTGCAAAGGCTGAGATCGCCGCTCTCGGATACCCGAAGGCAGCACCTATACAGTACATCGAAGACCGCAAGGTCAAGGACAATGTGACATATTGCGACATGGGATACTATACAACTTACCAGAACAAGACCAAGATAACCAAGAAAGCGTCATACACCGCAGTATCCGACAGGAGCTTCACAGTATCAAACTGCGACGAGGCCGTGGCTGTCGAAGTCCGCAAGGCCGCTTCAGGAGACACGCTCGGCGAGCTGCTGTACTTCTCGAATATGGCGTCATTCACATTGCCTGCAAATGTAGAGACATCAAACATCAGCCTCTACCTCGTACAATATGATGGAGAACGTATACTAATAAACAAATAACAACAAAACAATGAAAAGAATAATTTTCCTATCTTTCCTTGCTGCATTCCTCCTCGGAGGATGCTGCAGCGAATCAGGCACAATCAAGACTGATGTTCCGGCACGTCCTGCCGGGCAGACCGACATGGTGGGATTTGCAGCACCAAAGATCGACACTGTGCGTGTCGGTTTCATCGGCCTCGGAATGAGGGGGCCAGGGGCAGTAGAGCGTTTCACGCACATACCGGGGACAAAGATAGTCGCGCTGTGCGACATCCGTCCCGAGTGCGTAGGACGCTGCCAGGACATGATCAAGAGGGCCGGTCTGCCGGCTGCTGCTGAGTATTCAGGCAGCGAAGATGCATGGAAAGAGCTATGCGAGCGTGATGACATCGACCTCGTCTATGTTGCAACAGACTGGAAGCACCATGCACTTATGGGCGTATACGCGATGGAGCACGGAAAGCATGTTGCAATAGAAGTTCCTTCTGCAATGACGCTTGACGAGATCTGGGACCTGATCAACACTTCAGAAAGGACACGCAAGCACTGCATGCAGCTTGAGAACTGCGTATATGACTTCTTCGAGATGAACACCCTCAACATGGCACAGCAGGGACTGTTCGGTGAAGTCCTCCATGTAGAGGGAAGCTATATCCACAACCTCAAGGACTTCTGGCCATACTACTGGAACAACTGGCGTCTTGACTACAACCATGAGAACCGCGGGGACGTATATGCCACCCACGGCATGGGCCCTGCCTGCCAGCTTCTTGACATCCACCGCGGAGACAGGATGACCACACTCGTGGCAATGGACACGAAATCAGTGTGCGGACCTGACTATATTGAGGAGACTACAGGCGTTCGTCCTGACGACTTCAAGAACGGAGACCACACGATGACAATGATCCGCACCCATAACGGCAAGACAATCCACATCCAGCATGACGTTGTGAACCCACGTCCATACTCACGCATGTACCAGCTGACTGGCACTAAAGGCTTTGCAAACAAATATCCTATGCAGGGATATGCACTGGAGCCTGAGCAGGTAGCATCAGACGAGATGCCGAACCATGAGAACCTGTCTTCACATGGCTACCTTTCAAGGGAGCAGGAGGCTGCACTTGTTGACAAATACATGCACCCTATCATTCGCGAAGTAGGTGACCTTGCACGTACCGTAGGCGGCCACGGCGGAATGGATTTCATCATGGACTACCGTCTTGTATACTGTCTGCAGAACGGTCTCCCTCTCGACATGGACGTATATGACCTTGCAGAATGGTGCTGCCTTGCACCTCTGAGCGCACTGTCAATTGAAAACGGGTCCGCTCCTGTTGAAGTCCCTGACTTCACACGTGGAGCATGGAACAGGATAAACGGCTTCCGCCATGCTTTCGCAGAATAGCCACATAAAACATTATAACAAGAACAACAATGAAAAAATCTTTTGCAGCTTTTGCATGCGCTCTGCTTGTTTGTGCATGCAGCAAATACGATGACTCGGCCATCTGGAACGAGATAGACCAGATCAATCAGAATGTTTCGGATATCAAGACCGATATCGAAAGCATGAGATCAAAGATTGATGGCCTCAATGCAGCATACCGTGCCCTGACACAGCTGATCAACGGAGGCCTTATCACCGGCGTGACGGAAGTTACATCACCTGACGGCAGGACTGGATATACCTTTACTGTAACTACAATTGTCGACCCTGATGCAAACCCTGTACAGACGACTACCAACACCTATACTATATACAACGGCAGCGACGGTGCGGCTGGCGCAGCAGGAGAAACACCTGTTCTCTCTGTTGCATTCGACCAGCAGGCAGGACGCTATTACTGGGTAATCACCGTTAACGGTGTCCAGACTGAGCTTACCGATGGACAGGGCAACAGGATCTATGCCTCAGGAGTTGACGGAAACAACGGTGCAAACGGCAATGATGGCGCAGACGGCCTGACCCCTCAGCTGAAAATAGAAGAGGAGCAGGATGCTGAAGGTAACACCCAGTCATGCTGGTATGTCGGCTATGACCTCAACGGTGACGGGACAATCTCTGCAGATGAATGGACCAGGCTTGGTGTATTCGGCGGCAACATGGTAAGCAACAATGTTTCCGTCTCTGTAAATGAAGACTCAGTCACAATCACTGTCGGAGACGAAGAGTACACCTTCTCAATAGTTGCAAAGAACACCCTTGGAATCACATTCGATGCAGAAGTAGCTTCCGGAGTGCACATGTTTGTAGACGAGGTACGTGAGTTCCGCTACACACTTACAGGAGCAAGCGAGAATGCAATTGTCAAGGCGGAGTTCCAGAATGAGGGCGGCTTCAAGGTCAAGACGGATGCGGAGAAAATCACAGTCACTGCCGGTAATTGGCGTGAGGCTGCTGTGGTAATCGTATCTGTGTACGATAATGGTTCATGTTACCATACACATTTCACTATTACTGTTGACGTCCCTACATTCAGAAAACTTGACCTTCCAGCGAGTGCCTATTATTCTCCATATACCTGCACATATGACGGAGGCGGGATTCCTGCTCTTATAGACGGGAATGAAACAACTTTCTGGCACAGTGACTGGGCCTATCTTGACCAGATGCCTCCAACTGGCGAGTATGGTATCTATATAGATATAGACCTTGAGGAGAGCAAGACTGAAGTGGCATTCAGGTACAGGACAAGGGAGACTAATGCCAATGCCGCCCCTACCGCTCTCCTGATAGGTGTCTCTAACGACAATGAAAACTGGGAAGAGGTCGGAATAGTTACATCCGGACTCCCTGACAGCGCGAACACATGGTGGGAAGGCGCGGAGACCAGATTCTCAAACAACGGCAACGAATTCAGATATGTCCGTTTCGGCATGACCCACAGGGCCGGTGATGTTGATTTGACAAACAAGACATTGACCGATGGAAGTCAAGATTGTGTAAACCTCAGTGAACTGGAAGTATACGCAAAATAATCATTAGCCCATATACTTTATTTTTAATAACACCCTCCCCTGTCTCGTCGATGGATGCGGCAGGGGATTTCTTATGTTTTTAAGCCATCTTGACGGATTTTCTGAAACATTAAGACATCAAAAAGCAGAAAAAGGGAAAAATACGGTTGGTATTATAAAATATTTTGTTACCTTTGCAGCCGCTAAATGATAATAATAAAATTAAAGATATAGAACAATGGCACATCCGAAACACAAAGTCTCCAAACAGAGACGTGACAAGAGAAGAACGCACGACGTTGCTGTAGTTCCTACCCTCGGCACTTGCTCAAACTGCGGTGCTACTATACTTTACCATAGGGTATGTCCGGAGTGCGGATACTACAGAGGTCGTCAGATCATCGAGAAGAAAGCCGAGTAGGCCTCTTCCGATAAATGGTCCCGTAGTTCAACGGATAGAATGGAAGTTTCCTAAACTTTAGATAGCAGTTCGATTCTGCTCGGGACTACAAGAATCTCCACATTGTCTCAGTGTGGAGATTTTTTGTTAGCTATCCTATCCATTTCTGCAATAATGACAAAACATGGACAATTGTTTCATAATTCCACTGAACAGCCTTGCACAGGGCCATACTGAATTCACATGGTCCGTCGGAAAAGAATTTTTCCAGGAATTCGGCAACACAGAAATAATAGACGCCAACCTCACAGCGACAGCTGATGCAGAGAAATCCGGGCAATATCTCGGGATAGACTGTACAATCACAGGGTATATCACTGTCCCTTGTGACAGATGTCTCGGCGACCTTGAATGCCCTATTGATGTGACCGTCAGGCTGAGCATCAAATACGGCACACCGTCTGAAGACATGAATGACGGAGAGAGGGAAGTAATCTGTCTCCCGGCCCATGACACAGACCTTGACATGAGCCAGACCATATATGACTATGCATGTCTTTCACTCCCGATCCAGAGAGTGCACGCAGACGGGGAATGCGACGAGGAAATCATCAGCAGGCTCGGCATACAGCAGCCAGCAGGCAGCCAGCAGGCTTCGGAAGAGAACAATCCGTTTGCTTCACTCAAGGGAATATTTGAAAATTAGACCAAGGATGGACACAGACGAAAGATACATGCGGGAGGCCCTCCGGGAGGCCTTGTACGCAGCAGAAGAGGATGAAGTTCCAATCGGCGCCGTAGTCGTGTGCCGTGGACGCATTATCGGCAAAGGCCACAACATGACGGAAAGGCTTCATGACCCGACTGCGCATGCTGAAATGATTGCAATTACAGCAGCCACAGAGGCTATGGGCGGGAAATACCTCAATGAATGCACCCTTTATGTAACAGTGGAGCCTTGCCCTATGTGCGCCGGTGCAATTGCATGGTCACAGATGGGACGCGTCGTATATGGTGCGATTGACCCGAAACGCGGATTTTCATTATACTCCCCTTCCCTGATGCATCCCAAGACTGAGATTGCCGCAGGTATCCTGGCTGATGAATGCGGCGGAATAGTTGCAGACTTCTTCAGGGCAAAACGGGGATAACCATCTGGATATCATGTTCGGACTTGAAAGCCTCGGCCTGCTCGGGCTGTTCATCGGTACATTCCTCGCCGCCACTGTACTTCCATTCAGTTCTGACGTACTGTACCTGGCCGTACTCACAGCCACAGGCAATGCCGCAGGATGCCTTGCAGTCGGGACAGCCGGGAACTGGCTTGGAAGCGTGCTTACATACTGGACAGGATGGCTCGGGAAATGGGAATGGATTGAAAGGTGGTTCAAGGTAAAGCCAGAGACGCTCCAGAGGCAGAAAGAGCTTATCGGAAGATACGGAGTATGGCTTGCGCTCCTCGCATGGGTTCCCGGAATAGGTGATATAATTGCCATTGCCCTTGGATTCTACAGGGTACGCCCTGTATGGACGACCGTCCTGTTGCTTATCGGAAAATTCCTCCGCTTCCTGGCATGGAATCTGATATACGGGCTTTTCTGATGCTCTTTGGGATCCGGAGAAAGCCATTACACCAGGCTGATTTCACAATGACCTGGCGTTGTCCATGCGATGATTGAAATGTATTTTGCAAAAAAGCAAAATAATACTACCTTTGCAGGCGAATCTGCATCTACCTCCACAAAAGGTCATGACAGGCGTCACCAGACGCCGCGGACGGGGCGGGACTTTGGGAAGCAAAGTCGGAAAGCCGAAAAGG
>CAMXAU010000005.1 GCA_947179325.1 uncultured Bacteroidales bacterium
CTGCACAAGGTTCTGCAAATAGCTATGCACTGTGCTCTGCATAAGGTGATGCACATGATTTTACACACGGCCATGCACCATGTTCCGCCCGCGGTTGCGCATAAGGCCATGCACTGTTCCGCACAAGGCTATCTATTGAATGGACAGTGCCAACGAAGCAGGCTTCAATCCATTTGCCTTTGCTGTCAGGACTACTTCCCCTGGCAATGAGGATGCCTGTACAATTGCTGTCAGCATTCCTCCGAAAGCATGCATCTTTCCTGCGTGGAAAAGGTCCAGACATCTTGGGTCTCCATTGGCTGCGGCACGGAATGTTCCCTGGCCGGAGACTGAAAAACTTATTTCACGTCCGTCCAGGGGGCAGAGATTGCCATCCTTGTCAACAACCTTTACCGTGACATATGCGAGGTCCTTTCCATCAGCATCAAGGCTGTTACGGTCCGCAGAAAGCTCTATATGGTGAGGCTTCCCGGCAGTACGCATAGACTGCTCTGCGGCTGCATCCCCGTTTTCATCATATGCGACCACACGTATTTCACCCGGCTGATAGACAGCCTCTGGCCACATCAGCCTGTAACGTCCTTCAAGTGATTCCAGCTGGCCTCCACCGGTAAGTCCTGAATAGCTTCCATCAACGGCATATCCGGCCGGGGACTTACGCTTGCGCCCATAGCTGACACCGTTGACAAACAGCTCGGCTTCAGGGAAATCCGTATAGACAAACACTGGAACTTCTTTTCCTTCACGACCTTTCCAGTTCCAGTGCGGAAGTATATGGAGAGTATGGGAGTCCCTGTTCCATACACTTCTGTAGAGATAATATCTGTCTTTCGGGATGGAGGCAAGATCGATTATGCCGAACATTGAGCTGTGGTTCGGCCATGCATCAGTGTCATACGGGCTTGGCTCACCGAGATAGTCAAAACCGGTCCACACAAACTGCCCGAGGGTCCAGCCATAGTCATCCGCAAGTGCAAAATCAACATCAGGTATATTTGCCCAGGCGCATGCCTCCAGGTCATATGCGGAACATTGGCTGTCTTCATGCATATATCCAAGACGCTTCTCCGCAGGCAATTTGTAGACTCCACGGGAACTCACAGCAGAGGCTGTCTCGGAGCCGAGGATGAATCCCTGTGGAAGTTTTTCGTATGCCTCAACATAACGGAAGGTCCTGTAGTTCAGACCTGGTATGTCGACTGTTGACGCAAAGCCGTTTTCAAGGACACATGTCACCTGGTCCATTCCGCAGGTTACCTTGCGCGAAGGGTCTTCCCTGTGGCAGATATCCTGAAGGAACTTCGCTACCTTATAGCCGTCCGGACTGCACTGTGTCGGCACTTCGTTCCCTATGCTCCAGAGCACTACAGAGGGGTTGTTACGCCAATGGTGAATCATGTTCACCATATCATTTTCCGCCCATGTCCTGCCATCCGGAGCGATTTCATTGAAAAAACGGTGATAGCCATTTTCACATTTCGCCACATCCCATTCGTCAAAAGGCTCAACCATCATCATGAACCCGAGCTCATCACACAGGTCGACAAGTTCAGGAGCCGGCATATTGTGCGAAGTACGGATAGCATCGCAGCCCATGTCTTTCAGCAGCACAAGCTGATGCCGCAACGCAGCGGCATTCACAGCCGCGCCAAGCGGGCCGAGGTCATGATGATTGCACACACCCTGGAATTTCCTCGGCACACCATTGAGATAGAAACCTTTTTCCGGAACAAATTCAATGCTGCGTATACCGAACCGTGTTTCATAGCTGTCCACATGCGCACCTCCGTAATATACATCAGTTACTGCACAATATAGAGACGGGGTCTCCGGAGACCACATCTGCGGATTATCCACTATGAAATTCTGCACCACAGGAAGCCCGTGCACGAGGCTTCCTTCAAAGGTCTTCGCCGCGACTTTGCTCCCGTCAGGTGAAAATATACCCGTAACGACCTTTACTGACTGCCCGTCAGCAAGCCCGTCTATCCTGGTCTCAAGATTCACAGAGGCGAATTCTGCAGAAACGTGGGGTGTAGTAAGATGCGTACCCCACACAGGGATATGCACCGGGTCAACTGAAATCAGATGCACATTGCGGTAAAGTCCCGCCCCCGGATACCATCGTGAAGAGAGTGGCCTGTTCTCCAGCCGGACAGCAAGGAGATTGCCACGTCCGTCAGGATTCAGCGCATCAGTGACATCGCAATGGAAAGCATTGTATCCGTTAGGCCAGAAACAGACTTCCTTGCCGTTCACATAGACACGGGCCTCGCTCATTGCACCGTCAAAAAGCAATATCGCACGTTTCCCGGCAGGGACATCGAACACACGCCTATACCAGCCCGTACCGACATAAGGCAATCCGCCGGTACGCCCTGTCTTTATTGATGACTTTTTCTCAAGGTTCTGGGTAATTGCGACATTCTGCAGGTCATTGTCCCTGCTGAAAGGGCCATAGATTGCCCAGTCATGCGGGACAGTCACATTCTCCCATCCGGAATCATCGAATACGGCAGATGAGGCACCTTCCACTTCCCCGCGATGGAATTTCCAGCCTTCTTCCAGAAGCTGTTCATGACGCTGGGCATAGGCGTTACCGCCGAGAAGCACGGAAAGTCCGGCCACGACAGACATTATTCTTTTATCAATCATCTATTTAAGCATTTATATATAATTCAGCATCAACAGGGAAGGCAAGTCCGCAGCATCTCCCCTCACGACAGGGCCAGGACTACTTGACCGTAATCCTGACTTTGCTGTCCTTGACCATGACATAATAATCCCCAGGCTCCACAAACCTGTTTCCGTCACAGTCCACAAACCCGAGATCACGCACTGGATCAATCTCAAACCGGAATGTATGGCTGTCCCCTGCCTTTATCATGGCCTTTTCAAAGAACTTAAGTTCCTTGACCGGACGTGCAATGGAGCAGTATGGGTCATTTATGAACCAGTGGACAGTCTCCATGCCGTCAACATCGCTTGCGTTGGTGACTGTGACTTCCGCCATAATCCGCGGTGTCTCCCCATGGTTGTCAAGGCAATCCTGAAGAGCGATACTGTCCATGGAAAGCGTGACATCTGAGTACTCGAATCTGCTATAGCTCAAGCCATACGCAAATTCATACATAGGGTCGCTTGTGATATCCTTATAAATCCCCTGCGTGCCTCTGCGCCCGCTGTTTCTCCTGTTGTAATATATCGGGATCTGCCCTGTGGAATAAGGGAAGGTCACCGGAAGTTTCCCTGATGGATTGTAGCGTCCAGAAAGTATGCCTGCGACAGCATATCCGCCCATTGTACCAGGCTGCCATATCTCAAGCATGGCATCAGCCATCGGTTCTATACGGCTCAGGTCGAGCGGCCGGCCGCTCGAAAGCAGCACAATCACAGGCTTGCCGGCAGCGCGCACTGCAGCAAGCAGATTCTCCTGCAGCGGCGGCAATGCAATAGAAGAACGTGAGCAGTTCTCTCCGCTCCAGTTACGTTTTTCTCCAAGGCAGACTATGACAGCATCCGCATCTGAAGCCGCCTCGACAGCCTCAGCGAAAAGGGATTCGTCCTCCCCTTCAAAGTCACATCCACGGGAATATGTAAATTGTACCCTGTCACCATATTCCTTTACAAGGGCATCATAGATATGCGTAGCCTCCTCAACTCTTCCGCGTCCGGACCAGTTTCCAATCAGAGGAGCACTGTCTGCCGCCAAAGGGCCAACCACAGCAACTTTTCCGCCGTCAGGACAGAGAGGAAGCAGCCCACCATCATTTTTCAGAAGAACCATAGTCTCCTGCGCAACATCCTCGGCAATCTCCAGGTATTCAGGAAGAAGAAGTCTTTCAGACTCAGGAGTCTCAACAATGTACGGATTTTCAAAAAGGCCAAGGTCGAATTTCACCTTGAGTACTCTGCGGACAGACTCGTCAATAAGCTCCATGCTGACCTGCCCCTCTTCCACCAGTTCCGGAAGATATTTTCTGTACAGGTCATCCACCATGTCCATCTCCACCCCTGCATTGAAGGCAAGCCTTGCAGCCTCTTTGCCGTCCGGAGCGACTCCCTGGTTGATGATCTGCTTGACTGCATCCCAGTCAGATACGACAAAGCCCTCATGCCCCCACCTTTTCTTCAGCACCTCGGTCAGGGTATATCCATTGGATGTGGCAGGGACTCCATTGATAAGGTTAAAAGCACTCATCAACGTCGCAGCCCCAGCCTTTACACCGGCCTCAAACGGAGGCAGATATGTATCCCACAGGCTCTGCCGCGATATTTCGGTCGGGACATAGTCACGTCCAGCCTCTGATGCACCATATCCCACATAATGCTTAAGGCAGGCCGCGACAGTGCCTCTTGCCGAGAGGTCATCGCCCTGGTATCCCCTCACCGCTGCTTCGCAATATACGGAAGCCGCATACGGGTCCTCGCCATAGCCCTCCGAGATACGTCCCCAACGGCCGTCCCTGGCCACATCGACCATCGGAGAAAAAGTCCAGTCCACACCAGACGCATTGCACTCGGCAGCCGCGACGGAGCACGAGCGTTCAACTGCTGAAGGATTCCAGGAAGCGGCCTGGGCAAGGGGGATAGGGAAAACAGTGCGGAATCCATGTATGACATCATATCCGAAGATCATCGGAATACCGAGACGCGAGTTCTCCATGACATGACGCTGCACTGCATTCCTCATTGCCGCATCATCCTGTATGTATATTACCGAGCCAAGCTCCGCAGGTATCTTGTCCACTGTCTCGCCTATATTGTTTACATTGTCATTCTTACCTACCATATACTGGTTCAGCTGCAGCACCTTCTCCTCAAGGGTCATCCTCGAAAGCAGGTCCTCGACACGCTTCGCCACAGGCGCAGAAGCATCCCTGTACAGGATATTCTCCGGCATGTCAGCAAGAGGAGTCACCTCATGAGGCTTCTGGACAGCCTCATGGGCAGCCCTTTGCGCAATCTGCTGATATTCAGCGGACATTCCTTCCGGACAAAAAGTATTCCCAAGCACGCTGCGGCCGGAAAGGACTTCATACCAGGCACATGCCGCCGTGTAGCGCCCTATCTTTTTATCAAGATGATATCCGTCACGCGTGACATTATCCCCGACAAAAGATGTCCGGAGATTCTGTATCGCGGTCCCAGAAGGGACTATAATCTTTATTTTCTGCGACTTGGCAGCCCTGATGACAGCATCTGCTATGGCTTCATACATCCTCTGCTGCTCACAATCATAGTTCCTGAAACCCTTATGTGGAGAATCCTTGGCATATGCCCATGTCTGATGTATTATAAATGCTGTACTTTTAGGGACCCTGGCCTTTACATACGCCACCAGCCCTGGAAGCGAGGCCTCCCATGTCCCGTACTGTCCCGAAAGAGGACTTGACTGCTGGAAACTGACATAGTCCCACTGCTCATCTGCAAGGGCTGACTCCAATGTCACATTATTCTCCTGGATCCTGGTGCCGTCCTGGACAGTCTTGCGGTAACGGTAGGCCGGCTTGTTCTCACGCGCGTTCCCGAGATGCCTCTCAAGGGAACAGCCTCCGATAAAGAGGTTGCCAACAACCAGGGTCTTGCCATCCGCATCGGCAATGTCCCACAGATAATTCTCAACGGCATCTTCCGAAAAGCTGTTTCCTATGGCCAGGACCCTGACAATCCCGTCCCTGCCTTTGCCACATACGGACAGCACAGCCGATGATATCATCATCACAGCTATGCAGACAAGCAATCTTCTATAATTCATTCTGGTTACAATTTATAAAACAAGTGAATATTATGACAGTGGTCTTTAGCGCATCAGCGGTACAAATATAGCCAATTAATTCTGTATATGGCATTTCGGCAGACAACACATGCTGAATTCTAACGCCTGTCCTGATACCAGTCCCTCATGATATACCATGCCTTCTTGCGCTGCCCCTGGTCCGAGACCAGCCCTTTACGGTTCCAGCCCTCCTGGTTCGCAGGATGGAAACGGTAAGGGGAGCGGAAATCGAACAGCACCCATGGAGAGACACCTGCAAGGTTAGGTATATGCCTGAACATCTCCAGGTTGTCACGGTAGAGACGCGCCTGGTAGTCCTCGCTCCACGAGCCGGCCTGGTCTTCCGGCCCGGACTGTCCATAGAGAGCCTCCCCGCCGAACTCAGAAATGATAAGCGGCTGCCCGGCAGCCACATCCCACACTGCCTCAGAAGGGTCGACAGGCCATGGATGATACCATCCCATATATTTGTTGACCGCCACGACATCAAGATTCTCCGTAAAATCATCATGCATCTCGAAACGTCCTGATGACTTGTCATAATAGGCAAGGTCAAATGCCGCCACATAAAGCCTCGTTGTATCTATCTGACGGCCGGTCTCAAGAAGAGAGCAGAGGAATGCGTTGCGCCCGGCCGACGGCTTTGTCTCATTGGCCACACCCCAATACCCGACTGCGCAGCGGTTCTTGTCCCTTGCTATCATCTCCCGGAGCATAGCCTGGGCCTTGGCACGTGTGCCCTCATCATCGAAATCTATCCCCTGCCATACAGGAATCTCCTCCCACAGCAGAATCCCCATCTGCTCAGCAAGCCTGACCGTGTATTCATTCTGAGGGTAATGCGCAAGCCTTATCATGTTGACACCCAAGGCCGCCGCTTCAGAAAGGAGCATCGATGCATCCGGCTGCGAAAACGCACGGCCCATCCTCTGCGGAATCTCCTCATGGAATGATATGCTGCGCATGAAGGTCGGCACACCGTTCACAAGTATACGTTCCCCGTCAACGGCAATATTACGAAATCCTATTTTCTCACAGACCTTGTCTGCTCCGCTGCAGACAGACACGTCATACAGCTTCGGGTCATCAGGTGCCCATCTCTGCATCCTTTTCACCTTGAACGAGAAGTCTGCCTTTCCGTCCGGTCCAGCCGTGACGGTCTTGCTGACCTTCAGTTCCGGTATCTCGATTGTCACATCCTGCGAAAGTCCGGAGGAAAGCGACACTGAAGCATGGACCAGATCCGGTTCGTGTTTATCAAGCCGGATGAAATAATCTTCCACAAACACCTCAGGGACAGACACCAGCATAACATCCCTGGTAATTCCGCCATAGTTCCACCAGTCAAAATTCATCGCTGGGATTGCGTCCGGAGTCCTGCGGTTGCTAACTTCAAGGCACAGGAAATTATCTTTTTCCTTCAACATGCCTGTCACCTCTATCTGAAAAGGCGTAAACCCTCCTTCATGGGATACAATGAGCTCCCCGTTGAGATAGACACGGCATCTGTAGCTGACAGCACCGAAATACAGGAAAGTCCTCCCGGTCCCTGCGATTGCAGAAGTTCCGGGCTCATGACTGCGGAAAGGATTGCAGTCGGGCGCATCGAAATGGCGTGCATACCACATTGTCCCTTCATAATATTTCAGTTCCGGATACTGGGAATTCCAGTCTCCAGGGACATTAAGACGCATTGCCCCGTCAAACGAATATTCATAGAACTCTTCGTTTGACTGTGGTTTGCGGTTCTTATATACCTCCATTTTCCGGCCCTGGTCATAAAGATCCGTAAAAGCGCTCCATTTCCCGTTGAGCAAGACATATTCACGTCCGTAGACATTTGTCATGAAAGGGATATCATCTGATGCCGAAGCCCACTGGCCGGAAAACAGGCCTAAGGCAATGACACAAAACAATAGAACATGGTTATTCATTCCTGCCATAGAGTATCTTATTTGTTTACAACATATCTGTACATTGCATAGCTGTTTTCTGACGGAAGACTGAAAGCGACAGAGCCTCCCGGGCCTGCAGTCGCTGTGAAAGCGTCTCCGTAGCCAAGCAGAGGCTCAAACGAGACCTCTGCCCCGTCTGGAAGCCATGTCCGCACATCTGCTGTGCCTTTTTCAGAAGCCTCCCTGTAAACCAGGATATATCCGCATGTCTCATTTAAAATAGACTGGAATCCGGTCCAGGAACGTCCGGAAGGCTCGTCGCCTATAGGAAAAATCATCCCGGAATGAAATTCCGCACTGATTTCACGGTATCCGGACACAAGCCCGCTTACGGCAAATGCCTCCTCCGGAAGATTTGATGCCTCCATCCATGCAAGCGGCTGTCCAGCCATCGTCGTGGCGAAGAGATAATCAAATCCATAGGCAGAAGGGGCAAACGGGTCGCCATCATACTTACCTTCATTCCTCCATTTGTTCAGGAATTCTATCTGAAGACGCTCGGCCGGGACATACCTGGAAAGCATCCACAGATTTCGCAATGTCTGGTATGGATAATAATTGCCCCAGTCCGTGTAGCGGTTCTCAAGGAAAATATTGCCATATTCATAGAAGGAATGGTATCCTCCCCTGCGCCCGGCTGTTGCATCAAGATTGAAAAGCACCTGGTTTCCTGTACGTTCAAGCACATCATCGAAAAGGCGGTGCAGATTGGTCTCCGCCTTTTTGGAAGGGATTGCCAGCCCGTCTATCTTGAACACCTTTATACCATATCTTTCATACAGGCCGACGAGGATGTCCGCATCCTTTTTCCATTCCTCGAAATCATTCTGCACGCTCGGATTGAACCAGAGCCCAACCTCCACGCCAAGCTGACGCCCCTTCTCCACTACAGGGGCAAGGCCTTCGGGATATTTATCATGATCCGGTGTCCAGTATCCAGGGTTGTCATGGATATTCCTGAACGAACCTTTTGCCACTGCGGAATTCGGGCTTTTCCCTGCCTGCCATCCGTCATCTATCTGGAAATGCGTAACACCAAGGCGTGCCGCCCTCCCTATTTCTTCAAGGCAGAATTCCTCATTCACCTTGGCATCCTGGCTACGGTCACCCCATGTGTTCATCATTATCATCTCATCCCTTTCCGGGATATGCCTGCGCTGGTGTTTCTGATATGACCTCAAAGCCTTCAGGGCTGCCAGTTCGCCTTCACCATATACACCAGTGACACATGAGTACACCCTTGTCCATTCATCAGGACTGACATCATCTGATGTTATCCCAAGTCCTGTAACGCAGAAATGCCCGAATTCGGCAGTGAAGTCAGCACCGCCGTATGCAGGCTGGGTGCTGGAGCATGGAGACTCCTTCAAAAAGAAAAAGCCGTCACCCGAGACCCCGTCACGCACAAAAAGAAGATTGCCACGGCATGAACTCTTCCTGTATGAGACCATGTCCCTTTCCGCAACAAGGTTATTGTTCCAGTCCGTGACATCCCAGAACTCGACAGCCTTTGCATGCCAATGGTTTCCAGCAAAATCCAGCTGGTCCAGGACTGCCGGTACCGTCCTTGTCTTCATGTCTGCATCTGACTCTATGTTCTTTCTGTCTGCAGCAGAAGTCTCTTTTCCGGACAGGACTGCATCCAGAGTGCCCCGAAGCCATGTGTCACATGCTATGGCTGGAACATCCTGATATACCCTGAACTCTCTGCGCACATCAAGGTCACCGAGCGAATATGTCACAACAGCCTTGTGATATGCCGGATGAATTTCGTTTTCCTCCACATCCTCCATGGTGAACTTGGCATCCGTCCCCTCCCCCGAGACTTTGCCCACAGCAAAGTCAGGCCTGAGAGAAGCCGACCTGCGTACTGTGCCGGCAGACTTGTCTTCGAGGCTATATGTCATCAGATTACCTCCATTCCAGACAAACTTGCGTTCAACCAGTCGGTTCCCGACAACAAGCGTATCGCCCTGCAGACGGCTGTACCCGGCTGCAACAGGCCTTTCAAGAATCCGGTTAGGAAGATTGAAATCCTGGCTGTCAAGCCCCTCCCTCTTTCCTGCGCCTTCCTGCATCATGGCTTTCAATTCTTCAAGATGAGATTCATATACATTACGTGGCGAGCACCCGTAACGTATGCATAGAGAGGCTGCCAGGCCTGCAACTTCCCCCATCATCCCTGTTGTACGCATGACACGGACAGTGCCAAGCGCGACATGCGTAACGCTGATATTGCGCCCGGCCATAAAAAGATTATCTATATTCCTTGAATACAGGCACCTGTAAGGCACGGCGTACGGATGTATCCAGTTGTGTACCGTCGCCGCCTTGAATTCCTGTCCTGGGAATTTCGCGGAGTTGTCCGGGTCCGGGAAATGCAGGTCAATCGCCCATGTAGTTGTGAATGATGCATCCCTATGCGGAATATTCCTGTCTATATCATTCTGGGTCAGCATATAGTCACCTATGAGGCGGCGAGACTCCCTCTTGCCTGCGATATAGCCTGCCCAGTCAAGCGAGAGGGTCTTCCACCGCGAATTGCCGTCAAGGTGATTTTTAAGGAAGCTCCAGTTGGAATACACGACAAGCAGGCCATAGTCCCTGATTCTCTCGGCGTCCTCTATCTGGTCGAGATCCATTCCTGTCTCCCATTTCCATTCCCCCATGGTGACCTTTTCGCAGTTATCCGCATTGAAATCGACCCCGTACGAGAATTCAGGAAAAACTGTCTCACGGCCCTCATCCCTTGAATACCATTGTATTGATGCGCCCATGGTCATTTCATCCTGGACTTCGGGAGCCAGTGATTCATCATAATCAGCCCTGGACTCCCTTCCCATACGGTATTCCGCCCCTGCAAGGTAGCCGACGGTGCCGTCTCCTGTGCAGTCCGAGAAGAGAGATGCCTCCAGCCAATGCTCCTCACCAGTCTCTATATGACGTATAAGGACTGCCGCTATCGAAGTCCCGGACATCCTCACATCAACAGCCCTATAGTTCGAATAAAGGGTAACCCCTTCTTCAGAATCTATAAATTCCTGTTTCCTTTCATCTTCATAATATTCCGCAGGTTTTGCATTCCCGCTCCTTGTGTGGCCGAACTCGCGTATCATTCTGCCGAGCCCTTCGTACGGGCCAATCTCCACATATCCTCCGAGATGGACCCTGACCTCAGAACTGTTGTTGCCTCCAAGCACAGGACGGTCATTGACAAGGGCGACTTTCAGCCCGTTCCTTGCAGCCGCTACAGCAGCGCACATCCCCGCAATCCCGCCACCTGCGACAACAAAGTCATAATTTTCAGTGCCAGGCTCCGGCATATCCAGCAGAGAACGCCTGAAAGACGCCAGCTCAGATGCCCCGCAAGGCGGCACGTCACGGCGGTCATCCGTCATGTATATGGCATCGCAACGCCCGTCAAAGCCTGTAAGGTCACACAATGCAAGCGAGGTCTCCCCGGCTTCAAGCCTGAGCTTTCCGGCATATTGCCACATCCAGCAGTCACCATATCCGCCAAGTTCATTCTCAAGCGTCCTGCCGCCAATCTTCACTGTGAATCTGCCTGGACCTTCCTCCCGGGTCCATGGAGAAGTCCAATTGTAAGTACGTACATATACATGCCATGTCCCTTTCACCGGAACATCAATCGCAGTGACAGCATCCCCGACGGGCCTGCCCAGCCCGTGAGCAATCAGGTATGGCGAACCCATGCAGTCCATAAACTGCTGGTCGACCGACCATCCTCCCTTGTCACGGAAATTCTCCGCCTCGACAAGGATGCCTGCAGCGGATGCCTCAAAAACTGAAAACAAGGCAGCAACCAATGCCGCCACGAAAGTTATCGTCCTGTGTCCCATATATGGTATTTTTCTGTCAACAAAGATACGCAAAGCATCCATAACCAGGGGCATACCCCATACATTTATGGTTTCATCCTGTACACTGGAAAGGAATTTCCCCGGGAGATTCTGCTCCCGGGGTGTTTTCCTCCGTGTATCCGGCAAGGTGCGCCATAAGTAAAAACAATGGCGGTCCCCATATACTATCTCTTGTCAAACAAGACATAAGAGCCTTCAATTGCGTAGACCTGGCTCAAGGCGTTCCCGCTTTCATCTGATGACTCCGGCCCTACATACAGTTCGATGTAGTTTGTCCCGGACGGTATCACAAAGAACGTATACCTGTTGTTGCCCTGCCCACCATATAGAGGCTGGGTCTTTTCACCAGGCGTGACTGCTACAGACACATTGTTCCCGGAAGACCCTGTAGAACCTGCACCGAAAGCATACTCATTGTTCCAGTTGTCGGTAACGCAGAATTTCACAGGCTCATTTGCCTTCAGTTCAGCTCCCCTGTAGACAAACAGACGCGGATCCGCGAGGCTCTGCTCAAGGACGAAAGGCTCTCCTATCGGCTTGCTGCCAGTCATATATGTATCATTGCTGTATATCCACAGCCTTGTAACCTCAACGGTGCAGTTGTCATCTGCGACACCGGCAGTCCTCTTGAAGGTGACAGTCTTGCAGCTTATGTCTGTAGCCTCGGAGTATATTGTGACATTCCTTGCATCCGTGTCAACGACAACCCTGTAGGTACCGTCAGCAGGAATCTCCCAATAGAGGGAAGAACCGTAGGTAGCGGCCTTGAAGGCATCAGCAGTCCCGTCAAGAAATCCCTGTCCATCCCTCGAAGGGACAAGCATGGTTCCCCTGGACCCTTCAAATTCTACAGGGAAGTTGAGTGTACCGGCGTTCAGCAAGCCTTTCCATGCATATACAGCGTCATTTTCAAGAGTCCTTGCAAGCTCAACTTCACCAGGAAGCGATGTCCCGGCCATATATAGCCTGTCAATCTCGATGATGCTTGAGACAGGTATTATCCCCACTGTCCTTGTATCCATGTTGACTGTGATCCTGTATGGTTCAGATGAAGGTATGATCCATGCCGGTGCGGATTCACTCCAGTCAAGGAGCGCCGCATCCATAGGGTCTTCCACAATTGCGGCATCTGAGCCTCCAGCAGGAACAATCACATTGTCCTCATCCCCATATACAATATGGAAATTCAGTTTTCCTGCCGAAAGGCTGCCTGTCCAGATATACACGGACGGGCTGGATGAAGATGGCTCCACCTCGATATCCTGAGAGCCTGCGGCTGTCCCGGAAAGGAAGAACCTGTCTGCCGCGAACTGCTTTTCACCGTATGTCTTGACCCTCACTTCCACGTCACATTGCTCCGGAACGACAAGATAGTCGCCTTCAAATTCCGCTGTCACACGGAACTGCATTGTCCCCCACGAGCTTGTCTTGAACTTGAAGTAATCCACCATCAGTTCCTGGAGTTCCCTGTTGGTATACTCCCTCCGGAATATGCCCATGTCCTCATATTCATTCCTGGCGGCGACAGTGCTCTCATACAGGTTCATCCTGTACTGGTACTCCGTGATGAAGTCCTTGCCATAGTCCGTAGCCGCAGTCCAGCTGACCACAAGGGCGACATCATCAGGCCTGCCCTCATCCAGAATGACCTCATCAGAGGAAACTGTCAGTTCCATTGATGCTGTAAACCTTGAATATGTGTTGTCTATCACGTCCTCGCAGCCGGCAAGCAAGAATGCCGCCGCTGCAGCCAGGACTGTCTTCATTGATATGCTTAATATCTTATCCATAAAATTCATCCTTTCCATTAATATCCTTCATTCTGGCTGAGATTCGGGCAAAGAAGCCTGTCATGGGTAGGGATAGGCCAAAGGACCTGGCGGTCAGGGAATACCCTCTCTGCACCTACCGAGCAATACCCACGTGAGAACATACCCGAGAAGTCAGCAAGGCCGTCCTCATCGACATCCGGTGTCTCCGCCCAGAACCACAGGTCTTTCTGCACAATGTCCTCCAGGCACTTCTGAGGTTCGAGATTGATATAGTTGTACCTGTTGAGAGCCTTCCTGTATAGCCCCCAGCGTATAAGGTCCATGTAGCGGAGATTCTCTTTAGCAAGCTCCACCCTGCGCTCCAGGCGCACGGTCCTGCGCATAGTCTCCTGGTCTGCCTTGGCGACTGCAGGACAGGCCACAGGCGCGCCATTGTACGCCCTTCCCCTCACCATATTGATTGCTCCGATGCAGTCATCATCAATCTCTCCAAGCTCAATCTTGGCCTCGGCATACATGAGAAGCACATCGGCATATCTCATTATGATATAGTCCGTCTCTACCTCCTTTGCACAGTCCATCCATGAATCGTCTATGCCTTTCTTCCACACAAGCCCGTTATATGAAGCATATTGAGCTGACGCGGCATTTGTCGGGTTGGCCCTGTTGTCCACATTGTTGACCATGCTGCCCGTATTATAGTTCATCACGGACAGGACATCCATGCGCGGGTTATAATCATATCCGACATGTCTCGTCCCGAATTCCACAATGGTCTTGGTACAGCGCGGGTCACGGTTCTTGAACGGGTTCCTCGGGTCAAACAGCTCAGACTCGTCTATAGGCTTCCCGTCCGTACACAGATAGCAGGCAAGCAAATCCCATGACGGATTGTCCGCAGCGTATCCTCCGGCCACACGTGGCAGGTCATTGTTAAAGAACCACACATCAAGGAAGACCTCAGCTGCCCTTGAGCGCGGAATCACGAAAATCTTTTCAGGAATCATCTTCGTGTTCTGCAGAAAGATTTCTGAATAATCCTGCGCCAGTTCATATACATTGAGGTCCATGCAGGCCTTTGCAGCATCCCTTGCAGTCTCCCAGTCACCCATATAAAGGGCAAAACGGGCTTTCATTGCATATGCAGCACCTTTTGTCGCATGAACAGCCTCGTTCCCGTAGTCCACAGGAAGACCTTCTATGGCCTTGTCGAAATCAGCGTACACGAGAGGAATCAGCTCGGCCTTCGGCATACGCCCCATAGCCTCTGCCTCAGAAATAGTGAGAAGACCGTCCATATAAGGGACATCTCCATAATACGAAATCAGTTCTGAATATTTGCAGGCACGGCAGAAATAAGCCTCGGCCACATAGCGTTTCACAACATCCGGGCTGACACCGTTGGCGATAGCCCTATGGCTGTTGTATATCATTGAGTTCGCGCGCGACACAAGCTTGTAGCACTGCTGCCACATGGTGTAGGCATAGCCGGATGTACCGTCTATATTCCCGTCAAGCAGGGCACCCATGTCAGGATGACGGTTCGTATTCCTGTAGGTAAAGTTGTCCGTCCATTGCTCGGCATCCTCGAAAGGCTTGTTCCAGTACCCAAGGATGTAGAATTCGTTGGCCGCCATTTTCAGCTCCAGTTCCGTGCTGTACCAGGACTCGCTGTTCCCCTGCGACTTAGGGGTTATATCCATCGAGGCGCATGAGGCAAGCATCAAGGCGAGAACAGAAGACATTGCTATATATATTCTTTTCATGCCGTCAGATATTTTCATGTTCGGTTTCATTCTGTCAATTTTTTTCATCTTCATTGCCCTGCCTGTTAGAATCTGATTGAAAGCCCCAGCAGCACAGAGGTTGTGATAGGATATGAAGACACACCCATTTCAGGGTCCCACCCCTGAGGGAAATTGTCAATCGAGACAAGGTCGTTGGCAGAGGCATAGACCCTCAGGCCCTTTATCCTTGCCTTTGACATCCATTTCTCAGGGAATGTATACCCGAGCGTTATATTCTTGATCCTCAGGTACGCCCCGTTGAAGAGCCAGAAATCGGAAGTTGCGTAGTTGTTGTCTTTCCCGGTCTGGGTGAGTCTCGGATATTTTGCGGCAGCATTCTGCTCTGCAGTATTGAACGGGCTCCAGTAGTTTCCGTCTATTATTGCAGGCACATTGCCGTAATTGTCGCGTAAAGGCTGCACCATCTGTGTGTAGAGATATGAATTCTGCCTGCCTATGCCCTGGAATGCGAGCGAGAAGTCCAGCCCTTTCCAGCTGCAAGAGAACTGCCCTCCATACTGGAAACGCGGGAGAGAGTTGCCAAGCGGCTGCAGGTCATATTCATTGATGACACCGTCCTTTACTCCGTCAGGCCCGCTTATGTCTTCATATTTCAGGTCGCCGACTGTCACACGGTCATTTGTCCTGGCAGATGAGGCAACCTCCTCCGGTGTCTGGAAAATCCCGAGGCACCTGTAGCCATACCACTCGTTGAAATAAAGTCCAGCCTGCTTGATCTTGCCGCTGCTTATGAATTTGCTGCCATTGATATCTACAATCCTTGACTGGAAGTCAGAAAGGTTGAACGAGACATTATATGCAAAATCCCCTTTCCTGTCACTCCATCCGATTTCAAAGTCAAAGCCTCTCGTTGACATCTTGCCGGCATTGGTATTCGGGTCACTGTAGCCGAGCGTATATGGAATCTGCACCGCAAGGAGCATATCGTCTGTGGTCTTCCACCAATAGTCAAAGCCTACATTCAGCCTGTTGCGGAAGAATCCGAGGTCTATCCCGGCATCCGTGGACACCGTTGTCTCCCATGTTATGTCCTCAACCGCAAGATTCCTCTGCGCAGCGGTCTTGTTGGAGACCACCTCGCCATTCTGGTACAGGAGCGAATCACCGAATGTCATAAGTGCCATGAACGGGAAATAGCTGTCCCCGATACGTTCATTTCCGAGCATGCCCCATGAGCCGCGCAGCTTAAGGAAAGAAAGCCATGGAGCTGCCGCCTGCATGAATTTCTCGTTGCTGACAACCCATCCTGCGGAAACAGAGGGGAAAGTACCCCACCTGTATCTGCTTGCAAAACGGGAAGAGCCGTCGTGGCGGACATTGGCCTGGATGAGATAGCGCCCGTCGTAATCGTACATCACACGTCCGAACACTGAATTCGACACATATTCAGTGGCAGTTCCGGCATTGGTCTGATAATCTTCCGGGCCGACATTGAGATATGGATATTCCGTAAGCTCGTACTGCGAGCGTCCTGCCCCAAGTGTCTCGCTTTTCATCACATAGTTCTCATATCCTGCCATAAGGTTCAGGCTGTGCTTTTCGCGGAATGTATTGGCATAGCTGGCAATGACCTGGGTCGTGACATGGTAGTTGTCATTCCTGTTCTCGGACAGGTCCGTGCTTGCATATGATGTTCCGCCTCCCTCAAGATATCCTCCGACAACAGACACGTCATCAGGAAGGACATACGCTGCCGCCTTCTTGAACTGCTTGCTTTTTGTATAGTTGATAAACGGCGAGAGGATCGCTGAGATGCTGAGACCTTTTACCGGCCTCAGCTCAAGTGAAGCCTTTCCTCCGATCTGCGTGCTCCAGGCAGTATATGTGCCGCTGTTGAGCAGAAGCCCGTAAGGGTTTGCACCGGATTTACCGATAGCGATCCCTCCGTTCTCCCATACCGCAGGATAGACAGCAGGCATTTTCCTGAGGTCATCGAACGGGTCATACACAGGTCTCTGGTTCTTCGCCCTGCGGACATTGACATCAAGGGATGCGAAGAGGATGCCCTTTATTATTGTGAAGTCATTGTTGGTACGCAGCATATACCTCTGGAATTTCCGTCCGTCATACAATGCGCTGACATCATCGTACGACAGCGAGGCCTTTGTGCGCACTGCATCGTTGCCGCCGCTGACAGTAAGCGTATGTGTCGTCCTCGGTGCATAAGGATTCAGCATCATGCCTTTCCAGTCCGTCACCGGATAGTTGTCCGGGTCAGTGGCATTGTACTTGACCCAGTTCCGGACCTGGTCGGCAGTAAACAGTTGATAGAATCCTCCGGCATTGTTGTCATTGTAGAGAAGTTCATTGTACATCTCCATATAGCGTGTCACGCCGACCATCCCCGGCTGTTCTGTCGGAATCTCCAATCCGAATTCACCATTGTAGGAGATGCTCATGTCCGTGCTTGAGCCTCGCTTCGTGGTTATGAGGATCACACCGGCAGCGGCCTTTGCTCCATATATGGATGCAGCTGCGGCATCCTTAAGGACAGAAATGCTTTCGACATCATTTGAATTCACATAGTCGATATTGTCACATTGCACCCCGTCAACTATTATCAGCGGGCTTGAATCACCCATTGTCGTGATTCCACGTACACGTATGCTGCTGGCAGATGCTCCAGGGGCACTGTTGTCCCTCTGCACAAGCACACCGGAGACTGAACCCTGCAGGGCATTTGAAAGCATTGTGGTCTTCTTCGCCGCTATGTCCTCTCCCCTTACAGACGAGACTGCACCGGTAAGGTCCTTTTTCTTCACTGTACCGTAGCCGATGACAACAACTTCGTCAAGAAGCTTGCGGTCCGGTTCAAGAGTGATGCCAAGGAATTTTCCAGGCTCCGCGACCGCCTCGCATGAAACATAGCCGATATAAGAGACAACCAGCACCGAGCCTCCAGGAACATTCACATCGAATTTTCCATCTATGTCAGTAATGGCCCCGTCAGTTGTCCCCTTGACGAACACGGATGCACCGGCGAGCGGCCCCCCCTGTTCATCTGTAACAGCACCTGAGATGCGCACCCTCCCGTCCTGCACAGAAGACAGGCCAGAATCAACGGCCAGTGCCGGAATCTGCGCAGCACACAGGGCAATACACAGGAAAAGAATGCTTTTCGCAATGTATAGAAATTGTTTCTTGTTGAACATAATTAATGATATGGTTAGTTATAATTATTATTTTACTGTAACACATGAAAGCTTTGTCCATCCGTCACATGTGGTTTCCGCATTTTCAATTGCAAGATAAATTCCGGGGACATTCCCCTTTGTCGTGTCAACAATGGCTACCGCCCATACGTATCTCCCGACCGGGACACCGTCCATACTGAACTCCGAGGCGTATACGGCAGGCTGTCCTTTCAGCCATCCTGAAGGCTCGGCATCTGTCACAAAGGTCTTCACGGCATCTCCGCGTGCGTCAAGAAGCGCAAAGGCTACTTTATAGCGATAATTCCATTGCGGTATGTTGTTGGGGAAATATCCCCATCCCATATTATTCCAGCGATGCTCCACCCTGGCTTTCCCGGTCGGCTTCACGGCTGAGGGGAGCCTGAGCATGTCAGGATACAGCCTGTAGCCTCCTTCAGCCACAAACCGCTTCACCAGTGCGAAACATTTCCCGAACCACGACCTTGTCTCGTCGTTTATCCTGAAATCCATCATGTTAACCTTTGCCTCCCTGGCCGCCTCGAATTCACCGAGACGAACATCCTCGGAATGCCCCTCGCGGTATTTCCCGCACGGGTCAAGCCAATACCGGTGATGGGCAGCCGTAATCCATCCGCCCTCCATAATCACAGGCCTGCGGTTGTTCCATCTCCGGCAGAAATCCTTTTCCCATTCCATGTAATATCCAGTCATACCGAAAGCGTCATGGCGTATGCTGTAACCCTTCTCCACTATGACATTCTCAAGAAGCTCTGTCACCCCGTCCGGCACTTCGCCCCAGCTGTCCTGGTTGCTGTCCGCAAGCATCCTGTGATAATGGATGAACAGAGGTATATTCGTGAATGTCCGGGCATACAGGGAAGTCACCCAGTCCACCACAGCCTCCTTCCTTGACGGGTCTTTAAAGACCATGGCATGCGATTCGCCCCATTTGCCAAGGCCGAAAGCGTCTATGAAATCCATCATGTCGACATCATTGAAATCCTCTGCCATGGCTTCAATGAATCGGGCATACTTCTCCTGGAAAACAGGGTCATCACAATACGGGGACTTATGCTCCCCCTTGCCGGATGTAAAATATTCCGCCCCTGCATCAATTACATACATCGGTGTATTCTGTCCCTGGTCGCGGCCATCGACGACAATGCGCAACGCAAGGCGCATCCCCCTGTCCTGGACTGTACGGAACAGCCTGCTGATCCTCGAAGATGTATCCCTCCATGCGTAAACGCCCTCCTCAGGCTCAAGGGACGCCCAGCTTGTACGGATGTATGCAGTGCCGGCATAGTCAGATACCTTTACCACAGTGCCGTCGGATGCCGGCATCTCGTCATATCCCTGCTTCTCCCAGAAATCGCTATCCCAGCTCCTGCCAAGATACATCACCCATCCGCATAGCGGATTACGCAGCACTGTTACAGTATCCGGAGCAAATGAGATCCTCTTTGCCCTGCCGGCTGCCGTATGGCAGATGAGCACCATGGCCACCGCCATCATCATTGTAAGTCTCCTCATATCAAGAATTCGTCTGTCAGTCATATCCTACTGTCCCTATTTGACCTCCACGGCAATTATCTGCGCCCATCCGTCTTCTGTAAGGCGGCTGGAAGTGACAGCCATGTTCAGGCCTGGAACATTCCCCTTTGCAGTATCGACAATGCCGATTGCCCACATATATGTACCTGCGGGGATTCCGGACAGGTCTATCTCCGTCGAATAGGACACCGGAGAGTTCAGGCGCCATTCTGACGGTTCTATTTTTTCATCCACAAAGACCTTGACCAGCTTTCCGAGACTCCCGTCATTATATTCAAAAAGCGCGAATGCACCTTTATAGCGCCAGTTGAATGCAGGGATATTGTTCGGGCAGTAGCCCCATCCATAGTTAGACCAGCGGCTCGTAAGTGTCACCCTGTCACCAGTGCAGACATTTTCAGGGACAGAGACAAGTGCCGGACAAAGGCGGTAGCCGCCATTGGCTATGAAGCTCTTCACAAGATCGAATTTCAGCTGGAAGAACGTCTGTATCTCGCTGTGCACACGTAGATCCATCATGTTCACGCGGGCCTCGGCAGACATGTCGTATTCACCCTGGCGTACATCCTCAGGATGATTTTCACGATATGGCTCAGCATCATATATCCAGTATCTGTGAGTGCCGTCAGTTATCCAGCCGCCCTCCATTGCTATCGGGCATACGAAATTGTACTTAGCCGCAATTCCGCGCTCCCAGTCCCTATAGTATGTATACATCCCGAATGCGTCATGCCTGATGCCATATCCTTTCCTGACTGCGCTTTCAATCATGGACTCAGTGTCCGGAGATGGAGAATCTGACCAGCTGTCCTGGTTCGCATCACCGAGAAGACGGTGGTAATTTACAAAAAGAGGCACCTCTGTAAACAGCCTTGAATACAGGTCTGTCATCCATTCAAAGACAGGAAGCTTGCTGGAATTATCGTTAAATATAAGCGCATGCGCCTCACCCCATTTGCCGAGGCTGAAGCCGTCTATGAAATCAACCTTGGCAATATCATTGAAATCCTCGGCAAAAGCAGCCAGGAACTTCTCATATTTCTCCTGGAACACAGGATCATCCGGATAAGGTGACTTTATGCCGGAGGCATCTGCTGTTGTCCTGACACCATTGTTGTCATAGCAGGAGGCACCTGCACGGAACACATAGAGAGGCGTGTTCTGTCCCTGGTCACGCCCGTCAATCACTATCCTGAACGCGAGACGCAATCCCCTGTCAAGGCAGCTTTTCAGCATCTTTGAGTATGTAGACTCCGGATCCCGCCACACATAGCTGCCCTCCTCAGGCTCAAGGGATGCCCAGCTGGTACGCAGATATGCAGTGCTTGCATAGTCGGAGACCTTGACCGTTGAACCTTCCGAAGTAGGCATTGCATCATACGGGCTATACGGGACATCAGGGTTTGTCCAGAAATCCTCGTTCCAGCTACGTCCGAGATACATCACCCATCCGTTCAGCGGATTACGGACCAGGGCCTCGCGTTCCGCCCTGAGCTGCACCGATGTATTCTGAGAGTTGTCTCCTCCTTCATCCTTCTCAGGCTTGAGACATGAGCATGTCCCTGCAAGAAGGACATATATACAGAAAATGTAAGATACAGACCTGGATATAAATCCAGATACCGGTTGATGACTTGAAAACATAATTGTGCTATTAAAATGTACCGTGCGTCCTGTAACGCTTCTGCAAATATCCTAAATACCTAAGAAACAATAGGCATCCCTTTATGCAGAAATGGTTTCATTTTGTACAGATATGCTCTCAAGAAGCGAAAACAGGCCTGGCGGCAGGCCTGCTACATCCCGACATAGACCCGGCACGAGAGCGGGAGATCCGATGATGAGCCGCCTGCCATTATGTCAAATTCACCAGGTTCGACACGGAAACCGTGCAGGCCGACATCATAGAACGCAAAGGCATCAGGCCCAAGGACAATCGACACACGGCGTGTCTCACCTCTGCGAAGAAAGACCTTCGCATATCCTTTAAGTTCCTTCACCGGTCTCTTCACGGAAGACTCGCAGTCCGAGACATAGACCTGTACAACCTCGGATGCATCCATCTGGCCTGAATTGCGGACATCCAGCTCCACTTTCACCTTTCCGTCACCGAGTGAGACCACAGACATATCAGAATATTCAAATGTGGTATAGGACAGACCGAACCCGAAAGGGTATTCCGGAGATATACCGCTGCGGTCATATCCACGGTAGCCTACAAAAATGCCCTCATTATATTCTACATGCTTGGCCTGCTTCGCGTTCTCATAGTAGCTGTGGTGCACAGGATTGTCATCCCAGCTCTTCTCGATAGAAACAGGAAGTCTGCCGCTCGGGGAAACCTTGCCCGTAAGAATCTCGGCAAGGGCCGTTCCACCTTCCTGGCCAGGATACCATGCCATGAGTACCGAACTTACATTTTCAGACCATCCGCTAAAATCCACGCCTCCGCCGGCATTCACCACTACAGTCACATTCCTGTGTGCTGAAGCGACGCGGTCTATAAGCCTTTTCTGCTCGGCAGGAAGCGAGAAGTTCCTGTCAAAGCCCTCACCCTCACTGTTGCTGTCAAAACCTGCGCAAAATACCACATGGGAAGCCCCAGAAAGACTTTCTTCAAGAAGTTTCTCATTCATGATTCCGGCCTGAAGGCTTACCGTAGCCTCGCCGGCATTGTCGAAATATTCGAACCTTATCTGATATTTCCTGCCGGACTTGACATCAAGGAACGCGGACCTTGAAGAAAGAGAATGGTTGCCCCAGTCACCGCCGAGCAGAACACCGTCAACAAAAAGGCGGTATCCGTCATCTCCACTCATCAAGAAGCGCACAACACCATCCTTTTCAGCCTTATAGACTCCTTCCCATGCCACAGAGAATTTGTCATCCGGGATTCCCTTTGCCGGAGAGCCGTATTTCCAGAAAAAGCTGATATTTTTGTCTATGCGTGACATGACAGGCTCGCCCTTGAAAGCCAAAACAGGCCAATAAGTGCCTCTGAACCCTTTTTCAGTCATGTCAGCGTCAGCAAAAATCTCTGATGAAATGTCCTCATAAAGCATCCCGTCAGAAAGCAGGGCCACATTTTTCTCCCCTTTGGCAGCGGCTAGTCCCTGATATGCGGACACGGCCCTGACAGGAGTAACGTAACCGCTTCCCCCTCCTGTGACCACACGGTCGGCATTCGGTCCCATGACAAGCACCCTCCCTTTTTTCAAAGGCAGATTTCCTCCTTCATTTTTGAGAAGCACTATTCCTTCACGGGCCACGCCGAGAGCCGCCTCACGTGAATATGCGCAATCTTCGTCAATGGACGTGTCCGCTCCCCTGGGATTGTCAAGCATGCCGAACGAGATCAATGTCTGCAGGATATGCTGCACTTTGAGGTCTATGTCCTCTTCGCGCACGATGCCGCTGTCTATAGCAGCCTTGAGTCTCTCTTCCGTAAAGAACACCCCTTTAGGCATCTCCAGGTCAAGCCCTCCATTGGCAATCCCCGCAGTCGAATAGGTTGAAGTCCAGTCCGACATCACTATTCCCCTGAATCCCCACTGCTCACGCAGGACACCGATGTTCATCCAGCCGTTTTCCGTAGCATGGACCCCGTTCACCGGATTGTAGCTATCCATTACAGCCCCGACGCCAGCCTCCTGCACCGCTTTTCTGAAAGCAGGGAAATATATCTCGTTCAAGGTTCGCTCGTCCACATCAGAACTTACACTATGGCGTGCATATTCCTGGTTATTGGCGGCAAAATGCTTCACCGTAGCCATCACACCCTCTTCCTGCAGGCCTATGATATAGTGCTTTGCAATCTCACCTGAAAGGAACGGGTCCTCCCCGAAATATTCATAGTTGCGTCCGCACATGGGAGCACGGTATATATTGACACCAGGGCCAAGCATTATGTCCACTCCCCTTGCCCTTGCATCCATGCCGAGACCGTGCCCGAGCCTTTCCGCCTCCTCCCGGTTCCATGTCGCCGCCAGGCATATCCCGCATGGGTACAATGTGCTTCTTGTATTGTTCCGCACTCCGCATGGACCATCGGCCATCCTTATTTCAGGGATTCCCAGCCTCGGGACAGCGCGTATGTAAAATGACTTCAATCCCGAGATATAGCCAATCTTCTCCTCCAAGGTCATCATGCCGACAAGCTCGGCTGCCCTGCGCTCATCCTCACAGGAAATGACATGCCGCGAAACCGGCTGCCGGCTATGGCCGCCGCACTTGCCGCTATCTCCTGCGCGCAGATCCAGGCATACTGCAACGGCCGTCAAAAGAACAGTGAGACATATACTTGACTTCTTGATGTTCATGATATCTTCAATTTGTGCATAATTCTACCATACTGACATATCTGTAACCGCATAAGGGCATTGCACAGCATTGTGGGCCGCATTCTGGGCTATATCCCTTTTCACGGAATCAACCGTTGGCGGAGCATAGCTGTTGCCCACAACGCTTTTCCCGGAGATTGCCTCATACCATGTACAGGCTGCCGTATAGCGCCCGAATGTTGTCTCCAGATGATAGCCGTCACGGTTGAATGTATCTCCAAGAGAAGAGGTCCTGCCATTCTGGACAGCTGTCCCCGACGGCACAAGTATATCTATGGAATATAATGCATTTTCCATGATTTTCTTTGACACATCAGCTATTGCATTGTACATTGTCATCTGGTCTTTTCCGTAATTAGGGAATTCGGCATGGTCCGATGTGGTGGAATATGCCCATGTCGAATGCCACATCAGCTTCACATCCGGCCGCGACATTGAGCGGACATAGTTCAGGACTACAGGCAGATAAGGTGTGATTGTCTCCATCATCCCTGACACACCGCTTGCCTGCTGTATGCTGACATAGTCCCATTCTTCATCCTCCAGGGCCTCGGAAAGCTTCACGCCTGTCCTGTTTGTCTTGCTCCCGCCGACAACCTTACGGTACTCATATGCAGCCTTGTCTTCATTGACATTGCCGCAATGCCTTTCAAGAGTACATCCGCCGATGTACATGTTGCCTATTATGACTTTCTGCCCGTCCGCCTGGAAAAGTTCATAGAGATATTGCTCCACAGCGTCCTGGGAGAAACTATTGCCTATGGCGAGAATCCTTATTGTTCCGTCTCCCTCATAGACAACATCCACCGTAGCACGCGCAGTGACCGTCTCGCATTCCTCAAGATATACGATAATCACCGCACGCCCTCCCTTGAGTGCATGAAGTTCCGCCCTGTCGCCATCGTACGCAAGTGAAACGACTGTAGGATTCAGAGACATCCATCTATAGGTCGAGGAATGCCCGGTTTCAGGTACCCCATGCATGGAGACAGTCATTACTGCCGACTGCCCCGCCATAAAGTTTTCCGGTACACCGGAAAGCGTCAGTGACACGCCTTCGTACGGACTGCCCTTTGTACACGCAATCAGTGAAGACAGCACTACCGCTAAAAATATATTGAAGATTGAATGCAGCTTTGCCATTTTCAAATTCCTGTCTATATACTATTCCGATTTCTCAAAACGTATAAGGTTGTTCCTCATGTCAACTATAATCAGCCCCAGAGCTATACTTCCCCCTTCCGGCTTCCATTTTTTATTGCTTACAGCCATGGCCATCGGGAGCCATTCCCCCTCAACGAGGTCTGTATCGGCATTCAGTTCCACCCCCGGTTCTGACGCAGGGACAAAAGCAAGGGTCTTTGAGATGAAATCCATTGCTCCGGCTTCATTGGGATTGTCTTTCCCTGTTCCTGTCCCCTCCTGGAGTATCTCTACTTCTGAAACATTCTGGGCAACCTTTATGCATATGCTGCCACTGACCAGGCCTGGAGCCTTACAGACCAGGACCTGCGGATCAGCCGGAGACTGGCTGAATTCAAATGCCTTTCCTTTCCAGCTATCCCATCCTGTCATTGTATTTATATAATATGTCCCTGACAGAAGAGTCTTTGCGATACGCCATGTATCAGCCTGTCCGGCATACCAGTATTCAACCCTTACCGGCTGGAGGTCTGTGGCTTCATCGTATATTGTAATTACCTTAGAGGCACGGTCGAGCACAATGCGGTACTTTCCGTCTGCCGGTATCACCCAATGTTCCGTGTCTGTGAATTCAACAAAATCCTGGACAAATGCAGAAGCCTGCCCGGCATTGATGCCAGTTCCATCAGAAGGGACTATCGCACCCATCGAGGCATTGCCGGCATCCTTCATATCAATATACATGTATCCGGACTTCAAGTCAGCATAGAATGCAAACACATCTTCATTTTCAATGGTCTGCTCCATTGCCACAGGAGCCTGGACGGCAGAGCCGCATATCACGAAACCGGCGACAGAAGCAAGGTCAACCTCCTCAAAAATCACTTCTTCTGCACCATATTGTATAATCCTTATCTCCTTAGATGCTCCAAGAGAAGGGACGATTGCCACTGTTGCAGAGCGGCGCATCCCCTCATTGGCATCGACCTTGAAAGCGACAGCATCTGTGCGCACCGCCCTGGTCTGCGGAGCGACATGGATCCATGATGCAGCTTCAGCAGGTATGGCTATCTCATATTCAAGATTGGTGACAACAGTCACAACAACGTCCCCTCCATCTTTTGAGACCTCCTCTACATCAGCCACAGCTGCAAATTCTCCAGCCTCGAACGAGATACAGACTGCCTTATAGGCCGAATCTGAATTCCTTATCGCCTTGATGATGACATATCCGTCGGCAGGAAGTTCTTCAGGGGCGGTTATCGCAACTGCACCATCCTTCAGTACAGCCTCATATCCGCCATATGCCTCAGCAAAGACACGTGTCGTAGCGTCTGCACCGACCACTTCAAACGGAATCTCAACAGTTGTCCCTGCAATGATTGCCACCTCATCTGCACCTACTGCAATCCGGAAATCCGCCTCCAGAGGAAGCCTGTAGACCTTGTCAGGAGTGGTATTCAGGACAATCACAAGATAGCCGTCCACAACTGAGACGCTCTTGAAGATAGAGTCGCCGGATGCAGAGCCGGAAGCTGCCGCAAGCACATAGTCACCATTTTCATCTGTTATCCTGACCGGCTCTTCAGTCTCGTCATACCTGATTGTCCAGTACCCCTCTGAGTCAACTCCGAATATAGGTGTCTTTCCCGGAGCGCCGTCTTCACCCCTGCTTCCGTCCTCTCCCTTGTCTCCTTGCTCGCCTTTGTCGCCCTGCTCGCCTTTTTCTCCGATTGCCCTTACAGGCTGGCCGCCGGAAAGGATACGCTGCCCGTCAATTGTCCAGTACCCCTCGCTGTCTATGGCGACATTCAAGGCAACCGGACCATTCTCCACAGTTATTGTATAGACCTCCCCATTGCCGAGAGTAATCTTCCATACATTCCCGTCCCTGGTTATCTCCTTTACCGTCTGTCCTGACTGTGCAAAAGCCTGCAAGGCCCTCACGTTGTCATTCAGTTCCATTAATGAATTGGTCATCAAGACCATTTTCGCTTCAAGGTCGTCAAGCCTCCCCTCTACCCCTGTAAGGTCTGTACATGAAATGCCAAGCCCGGCTGCCGCCACGAGAGAAGCCAGAATAAGAAACATTCTTTTCATGATAATGCTATTTATTATGTGTCTGATTAATTTGCACTGAGTGAGAATGTACCGGCACGCACCCATCCTGTATCAGTCATCTGCGCCGGAGAGGCTGCGATGCGTATCCCGATATTGTTTCCGTCAGCCGTGTCCACAATTCCGACTCCCCACGTATAAGCTCCGACAGCAACCCCCTTGATGTCTATATCAAAGGTATATGACGTAATCTTGCCTTTGAGCCATCCTGACAGGTCAGCATTCTCGTCAATGAATATCTTCACAGGGTTGCCTGCGCTGTCAAGCAGCGCAAACGCAACCTTGTATTTATAGTTCCACTGCTTTATGTTGACCGGGCAATAGCCCCAGCCGAGATTGGCCCAGCTATGCCCGACTGTGAGCCTGTCACCGAAAGTCCCGCATGAAGGCACAGACACTGAAGTTGGATAGAGCCTGTAGCCGCCTTCTGCCACGAATCTCTGCACAAGTGAAAAGGCATCAGTGAACCATGATTTCGTTTCATTCCCATAGCGGAAATCCATCATGTTCACACAGGCTTCCTGTGAATCAAGGAATTCCCCTTCACGCACCTCTGCCGGTGAATTATATCCGTCTCCCCTTATTCCGGACTGATGCCCTGGACTGTCTACAATATATCCTCCCTCCATGATTACAGGAAGCTTGAAATTCCATTTCTTAACATAGCTGCGCTCCCAGTTATTGTAGCCCCAGTCCTGGTTCTTCATTCCAAAAGAATCCGCACGCAGGCAATAGCCGTTGTCAATTGCAATCTGGAGCACCTTCTCGCTGTCAGGCTGGGGATTCCTGCCCTCACTGACCGGATGGCCGATCTGGCGATGATAGTTGATTACAAGCGGTACCCTTGTAAAATTCTCCGAATAGAGCTTTGTAATCCATTCCATTGTGTCTGCCTTATAGACGGAAGTCATGTCTGTAACTGCATTATTCTGCTCATAGCAGACATTGTGTCCCTCTCCCCATTTCCCAAGGCCATATGCATCAATGAATGCAGTCTTCACAGGATCGTTGAAATATGCGGCGAATGCCTGCACGAACTCTTCATAATGCCTTCTCCAGACAGGGTCTATAGCAAGCGGTGTCTTCCTGTCGGGATAGCTGGCGTTCTCAAGCCAGTATTCCGCCCCTGCGTCAAAGACGAATTGCGGGGTATTCTCCCTCTGGTCACGGCCGTCAACCACGACACGGAATGCAATCGGGATTCCAAGCTCCTCTGCCCTCTTCACAAGCCTGTATATCTTGCTGGTCGGGTCATTCCACGCATACACGCCTTTCTCCGGATTAAGGGCTTTCCAGCCGGTACGCAGATAGCACGCTGAGGCATAATCCCTTATAAGCACCTCCCGGCCAAGGTCAGGCACGTAGACCTTTGTATCGAAATATGACGGGTCGGCATCTCCGGACAGATACATCACCCAGCCGTTCAGCGGATTGTGGATCACGGAAGTCCTGTCTGGAATTATCTTGACGGTCTCATTTCCTGGAATAGTCCCGGTACCGCCGTCCGATGGTCCCGGCTCCTTGCCGCAGGCGCATGCAGAGACCACAGCGGCGGCAAACATCAGTATTATTCTATTTATTCTGTACATAACCTTTATCTGTCTAATCAAATCTGATCATGCTGTTCCTTGCATCAATGGTAATCTTGCTCAGCCTTACCCCTCCTGCTGCCGGTTTCCATTTCCTGTTGCTCACTGCTGTAGCCATAGGGAGCCATTCCCCCATCACAAGCTCCAGGTCTACATCAGAAGCGGTCCCTGGCTCTATTGCAGGTATGAATGCCATTGCCTTGGAAATGAAAGTCATTCCTGCGCCATCAGTATTCGGGTTGTTACCGCCGCTGCCTTCCCCCTGCCTTATGTTATCAACTTCAGAAGGCCCCTGGGCGACTTTCACGCAGAATGCATCAGACATGCTGAAAGACGCTCCTTGCCAGATAAGCAGCTGAGGGTCTGTCTTTGAGACCACGAAAGGATAGGCCTTGCCCTTCCAGCTGTCCCAGCCTGTCATTGAGTTGATATAATAGTTGCCGGCACCGAGAGTCTTGGTCAGGATCCAGGATGCCGGATTCCTTCCTTCGTATGCAAATTCAAGAGTCAGCGGTTCAAGCCTGTTCTTAGGCGACCAGAACCTTACAGTCTTGTTCTCAATGTCAATGATGACCCTCCAATAGCCTTCTGCAGGGATATTCCATGCAGGAAGCGAGACTCCATCCTTTTCCTCCTTGACCACGGCATCATACACAACAGACGCCGGCCTGCCGTCTACAAGTTCATCATCAGGAATGACGACATCTCCTTCTGCCGGGCATATATAGGACGTAATGCCCTCAAACTCTATAGGGATAGTCATTGCCCCAGGCTGAAGATAGACCTCCTCTGCATAGATGAACTCATTCTCCGGAGTCTTCGGCATAGACTGCTTTGTTGTCCCGGTCACAGCCTCCCCGGAAAGGAAAATCCTGTCTGCATCAAAGGTCAGAGGCCTGAAAGGACGCACACTCACGCCTACAGTCCTCACCTCAGGCATAATGTATTTTGTACCTCCATCCCATTTCGCTATAACCTTGAACTGCATGTTCACAGCACGGGAATAGTTCTTCCCCCATTTGTTCACAAGCAAGTCCTGCAGCTGCTGGTTCGTATATTCTTTGCAATACACTCCGTCATCCTCTATCTCCCGCACGCTGTTGCTGAAGTCATTCCCCTCAATGTCAAGATAAGTCACATATGTAACTATATACTCATCAGGCATCTCCCTTGCCGGACTCCAAGAAAATGCCAGGGCCACCTGGTCCGGGGCATCTGCATCAAGGACCACATCCTCTGCCGACACTTCAAGTTCCATGGTCTCAGTCACATCATACATGCTCCTGTCCGGTCCCTGGAAACCTCCCTTGTTGCAGCCGGCAAGGGCGATAAGCCCTGCTGCTGCACTGATTATATGTCTATGTCTCATGATTGTCTGAAATTTACTGTTGCACAAATTTTCTTAGTGTCTGCTACCATCCCGGAAGCTGGCGCAGGTTTGTATTCTTGTCAATGTCATCCTGAGGAATCGGCCACCAGTAGCTGATAAACCTGCGTGTCTGATACTGTGTCCTCTTATAGTAGTCATCACGGTTTGCACTTGTGGCACGTGAATCCATTCCGTAGAACGGGCCGTCCAGGACAGTCTCCGCCTCTTTCCAGCGTCTCAGGTCATCAAAACGGTTCCCGGCCTCGCAGTTCAGTTCAACCCTCCTTTCGCGATGGATAAGGTCACGCATGTCAAGCCCGTCCGGATTTATCATAGGGACTCCATCACCGTCCAGTCCGGTACCGTACTGAGGTATCCCGGCCCTTTCCCTGATAAGGTTCAGATATTTAAGGACTTCAGCCTTGTTAGCCGCCCATGTTCCTCTTGCCTCGCTATATTCATAGAGACATTCTGCATATGAGAGATAGGCCTCTGCAAGACGGTAGATTGCCCCATGCCGGGTCTTGTAGTTTCCGGAACTTTCACTCGGTATCGCAGACGGGTCCACCATTTTCCTCACAAGGTAGCCCGCAGTAGGAGAATCATGGCTCGGGCCGCCATCCTGCCCTCCGGAGAAGAAATCAGTAGACTTGTTGGTTGACTTATGCTTATCCTTCCCCCAGTGATACTGCTCATTGTAAAGGACTGAAATATAGAATCTCGGTTCACGGTTACAGTACATGTTATATGTATTCGCAGTCGTGATGACATATTCTTCTTTCTGCCCCTCTACAGCCCCCTGCTCAGCATAGAAATATTTTGTCCTGGCAGTCATTGAAGCTGAAGAATATCCAGTTTCTGTATATCCGGATGCAGCGTTGATTATTGGCTCTGCACCATTGTATCCTGTTATCGGCACAAGCCCGTTCTTCATGAAGAATGCATCGACGAGATTCTGCGTTACCCCGATAGCTCCTGCACCTCCCATGCTGCGTGGGTTGCACTGCCTGTCAAAATACGCCCCGCTGTCATATGTCTTAGGGAAAAGCACCTCATGGTTCCCCTGGTCCCAGCGCATAAGCACAGCCTTCATATAAGACATGTACGGGTCTACAGAGCCGTCTGACAGTCTTTCCACATACAGTTCGTATCCGCTTTCCCTGGCGGCTTCAATGACTTCAAGGTTTGCATCCGCGGCAGTCCTCCATCTTTCAGGGTCATATTCAGAGCTGAAGATCTGCACACCATCGCAATTGACGAATCCTGAAAGGTCCGGATTGCCGTTCACAAGAGGGCTTGCCGCAAATGTAAGCAGGCGGGCACGGATTGCAAGGCACATGATTGATGTTGCGCGCCCATATTTATTTGCCTCCTCATATGCAGACGGAAGGATCTCCGATGTCTCCTTCAGTTCCTGCGCAATCCAGTCAACTACATTGTAGAAAGGCTCCTGCTTCAGCTGCATATCAGCAGCATTGGTCCCCTGGGCAGGCTCTGTAATCATAGGGATTGCACCGTAGGTCATTACCATCATGGCATGGTAATATGCAATGAAGAAACGGCATTCTGCCTTCATCCATTCTATTTCTTTTGCCGATACATCGAAAAGCGGATGCGCATTCTCGATGAAGATGTATGCAGAACGGATTCTCTTCGAGAATTCAGTCCAGTATCCGATGATACCTCCCTGTGCCGGGGTGAAGTTGCCGTTCTGGTACAATATGGCCTTGAAGCCCTGGGACTCCCATCCAACCGGAGGTGTAAGGTCATCAGCAACAGCAATGGCCCCGTCATAATGATAGAATGTAGGTATGCCATTGTATATATATGCAAGCCAGCGTTCGAGATTGCTCTTATTCTCAAAGGCCGCCGGTATGTCAAGCTGGTCATCCGGCTGCTTGTCCAGATAGTCACAGGAAACGGCAGCAAGAATTGAAGCGATTCCGGCAATCAGATATGTCAGTTTTCTATTTTTCATATTTACCAGATAATTAGAATTTGAATTCAAGACCGGCTGAAATCGACTTCATAACCGGATATGCGGCACCTGTAGCAGAGGCAAGTTCAGGATCCCAGAGCTTGAAGTCCGAGAAGGTCAACAGGTTTGTCCCACGGACAAATACCCTTGCCCCTGACACGAATGACTTGTCTGCGACTTTTTTCGGAAGAGAATATCCGATTTCTATATTCTTCAGCCTGAGGAAGCTCATATCCCTGAGCCACCATGTAGACGCCTGGCTGTTGTTGGCGTTCGTACCGTAGTCAAGACGCGGATAGAACACATCCTGGCTCGGATTGTCCACGGTCCAGCGGTCATCGCAGTTCGTGAATATATTATAGGTCGTACCTTTATTGGATGCAGGTATAATATTGCCTGACAAAATGTTCCATGTCTTGCCCACTCCCTGGAAAAGCGCAGATATGTCAAGGTCTTTCCAGACGAATGTAAAGCCGAATCCATATACGAGTTCAGGGTTCTTCGTTCCTCCTATAGGAGACTTGTCATACACATCAATCCTTCCGTCCTTGTTGACATCCCTGTATTTGATGTCTCCCGGACGTACCTTGGACACAAGTGTAACGACAGGAAGGTCCGGCCTGAGGATTCCATTCTCGACATCAACAAAATCATCATAGGTATAGAGACCCTCATCTATATATCCGAACAGCTGCCCCACAGGATGCCCTGTCTCTGCACGGTTCGTCCCGACGACTGCAAGAGGTTCATCCATCTCGACAATCGTATTGTGTGCATAAGTGAACGTACCCATCACGCTCACAAAGAAATCACGTCCGAACTGCTTCCTTATGTTCAATGTCATGTCCGCTCCCTGGTTCTTCACCTTGCCGAAATTCTGCCAAGGCGACTTGATGAATCCGGCAGTTGCAGGAATCGATGTCCTCTCCATAAATATATTGTTTCTTCTCTCGTCAAAGAAATCCACCTGGAAGTCCACAACACCGTCAAGGAATCCAATCTCAAAGCCTACGTCAGCCTTGTTTACCTTCTCCCAGGTCAGGTCCGGAACGGCAAAGTCACCTTCCGCCATGCCGTTCTTGTTGTAGTTTGACTCATAGCCCCATCTGTATTCCCCAAGTGTGTTCCAGTCGTCTGTGATTGTCGAGAGATAGGCAAAACGGCGTCCGTCAAGAGAGGCATTACCTGTCTGTCCATATGACGCACGGAGCTTGAGCTTAGACAGGACACGCCTTGCCGGAGCCATGAAAGGCTCTTCTGAAATCACCCATCCGAGAGCACCGGACGGAAAGAATCCATAACGTTTGCCAGGAGCGAAATTCTCAGAGCCGTTGTATCCGAAATTGAACTCTGCCACATACCTGTTTGCGTATGTATAGGAGGCTCTTCCGGCAAGTCCCTGGTTTCTGTAAGGGAGCTTGTCTCCATTGTCATAGTTTCTCCTGTTGAAAAGGAGCAGTCCAGAGACAGCGTGCTTCCTGTTGAAAGTCCTGTCGTAGGTCATTGCCGCCTCAAGGTAGATGCTCTTGTTTCCGAATGAGCCGGATGACGAATGACCCAAAGTGTTGCTTCCATTGCTCTTCACGGTGAGTATGAGCGAACCGTCCTCGTTACGTCCGGAAGCCGGGTTGTAGATTGTAGGATTGGTAGAACGGCTGACAGTTCCCGTAGAATACCTGTCAAATGAGAAAGAGCCTCTTACCTTGAGTCCCTCTGTTATGAACCTGAGGTCCTGCTCAAGTGTCACAAGTGTCTCGATCTTGCTGGCCGTTGTCCTGTTATATCCCCTCTGCGTAGCCATGGCCCACACATTCGACTCCTCGTTCCCAGGAATCTCCCCGGTAGAATATTGCACCGGAAAGGCAAACGGGACTGCCCTGAATGCCCTGTCGAATATCAGGCTCACGCTCTCGGGAGTTGCATTGCGCTCCTGGAGATACCCTCCGATATTTATGCGGAGCTTTGTCGTATTAGTCAGCTTTATATCTACATTCGAACGGACATTGTACCTCTGGAGCTTTATGGAAGGATCCCACTCCTTGGTCGCATCCCTTGTAAGGATTCCCCGCTCATTATAGACAGCAGCCACAATCGAATAGATGACCCTCTCGTTACCTCCGCTTATTTCAGCGGTAACCCGCTGATTGTTTGCCCAGTCTTTGGAGATTGCCTTTATCCAGTTGACATCCGGGTATATATCCGGGTCATATCCAGCCCTCGTCTTCATTATCTTGTCGGTGTACATCGGCAGCGAGCCTGTGTCGACAAGCACGTCATCAAGAAGCTGCATGTAGTCTGCCGCACCTATGTACTGCGGGAGTTTAACCGGCTGCGTTCCGGCGAATTCGGCCTTGATTGTCACTTTAGGCTTTCCGGCCTGTCCGCGTTTTGTATTGATGAGGATTACGCCGTTTGCACCCCGGACTCCATATACTGCGCTTGCTGCAGCATCCTTGAGCACGGAGAATGACGCGATTTCTTCTGCATCTATGGTATCAAGGCTGCGCTCGATTCCGTCCACCAGCACGAGAGGGTCGCCTCCGACTCCCTGGAATGTGGATATACCGCGGATCCAGAATGTGGAGTTGTCATATCCAGGCTCTCCTGAGCGCTGTATGGCAAGCACGCCGGCAACGTTTCCTGCGAGATTGTTGGTAAGCGAACGGCTGGTAGAGACCTTAAGGGCCTCTGGCTCTATCGTTGTGATTGATGCAACGACGGATTCCCTTTTCTGTGTTCCGTATGCGACCACAACGGCATCGTCGAGCTGTCCTATGTCTTCCGCCAGTTCCACATTTATGACTTTACGGTCCCCGACAGTCTCTTCCTTTGTCACAAAACCGACAAAGTCATAGACCAGTACTGTCCATTTTTCCGGAACAGTGATTGTGTAATTTCCGTCAAGGTCAGTAATTGCATTGATGCCCTTGTCATTCTTTGCATAGACAGTGGCTCCGACAAGCGGTTCCCCTTTGTCATCGGTGACGTTTCCGATGACTCGCAGCCCATTCCCGTCATGGGCTGCCGTCTCCTGTGAATAGGCCGCATTCCATTGGACGCTTCCGGTTACAAGCACCGCCAGCATCAGGCTGCGTTTCAGGAGTCTTGAACATTTACTTAGAAACATAGAAGTTAATAATTAGTAGTTAGTATTTTGTCTTATTATCATTCTACAGTCGCTTCACAAAGCGTCAGCCAGCCGTCCTCCGTCACATTCTGCCTTGCCGCCAGGAAGATTCCAGGCCTGTTGTCTTTCCATGCGTCCGATATTCCGACGGCCCACATATATTCCCCTGGAGGGACATCATCATATGAAGTTTTCAGTTCATAGCTTCTGGGCTGTCCCTTGATCCAGTCGGAAGGCCTGGCTTCTTCATCAAACCGGATGGACACCGGCTGCATTGTCTCTTTGTCAAGCAAAGCAAAGGCAGTCCTGTAGCGTCCCTCCCACTGCTGTATGTTTGTAGGGCAGTAGGACCATCCGAGATTCTGCCAGCGGTGTGATATTGTCACCTGCTCTCCGGCCTTGAACTTCTCCGGGAGAGTGACCCTGTCCGGATATATCCTGTAGCACCCCTCCTGTATGAATCTTTCGACATATTCATATGCCTCATTGAACCACGACCATGCTTCGCTGGCCTCTACGCTCTGATTGTAACGGAGGTCCATGGTGTTCACGCACGAGCCTTGCGCATCAAGGAATTCCCCCTTGCGCACATCTGCCCAGCTGGTGTAGCCGTCTCCTTTGTAGCTGTCGCCGTGCGATGCCTTCACCCAGCCTCCCTCGGAAGCGATTGGAACTGCATATCTGTTCTTGTAAAGCATGGACTTCTCCCAGTTTCCGAACCATGTCTTCATGCCGAAGGCCGCGCTCTGCAGGGAAAATCCCTTGCTTACCCCTTTCTGGACGAGCCGTTCCGATTCCGGATCAAATTTGTCCCCGTCCCACTGGACTCCAGTGCCGATCCATCTGTGCGCATTGAGAGTAATGGGAATCCTGGTGAATTCCTTTACGAAAGTATCTGTGAGAAAATCGAATACCTGTTCGCGCGGACTGTCATCGCCTGTTGAGTATATGCATGCATGGTATTCGCCCCATTTGCCTATCCCGAAGCCTCCTGCAAAAGCTGTTATGTCAGGATCGTTGAATTCCTGTGCAAAGGCGTGGATGAATTCGGCATAGCATTCCTGGAAAACTGGGTCGTCCGGATACGGAGTCCATACTGTTGCCGAGCCTGTCTGTGATTCAAAAACTTTGCATCCTCTGCGCCTTACGTATTCAGGACACGAGTTGTCGTGTTTGTCGCGGCTGTCCGCTCCGAAGTTGAAGGCAAGCCTCATGTTCCTTTCCCTGGCACCGTCCACGAGCATCTTGAATCTCCTGGCCTGAGGAGTGTCGCATTCTTTCTGCCATGCATAGACTCCCTCTTCCGGATTTGCTTCCGCCCATATTACTCTTATGAGGAGTATCGGGGCGTAGTCTCTCGGGACGTTTACTGCGCCTTTGGAAGACGGGAAATTGTCATATCTTTCCCAGAACCTGTCATCAATTCCGCTGCCGAGTCCGGAATAGATCATCCATCCGGAAAACGGATTGCGCAGCATTGTCGTCCTGTCCGGGGAAACGGTCACGGTCTTCCCGATGATTTCCATGCCGGAATCAATGTCCTCAGCATCCGGTTCACAGGACACCAGCACCGGGACACAGGCAAAAATCAAGATAAAGACAAGCAGACATTTATTCCCCCCCCAATTAACGGGCAGGAGACATCTTTTCAGATAAGAATCTATCGCAGAAGCTGTCATGGTCCTTTAGTTTTGTGTCATTTTCTGCAAATATCAAAAAAATGGCACAAACCGGCAGGCTGTATTCATCCGGAAATGGTTTCATTTTGTACACCTGTACAGAAATATACAGAAAAGCACCATCAGGTCATTCCTGGACAGGGCTCGGGTTCTGCTTCCTGAATTCACTTGGCGAAAGTTCAAAATGACGCCTGAAGCATATGCTGAAATACTTCGGGTTGACAAATCCTGTCATTACAGAGATTTCAGATATGGTGAATTCCGATTCCCTGAGAAGCTGGGCTGCACGCTTCAGGCGGACGTCCATGATGAACTCCTTTATGGACATACCTGTAATGTCATTGATCTTGCGATAGAGTATCGTACGCCCGTAGGCCATGTCAGAGACAAAGGAATCCACATCATAGTCGCTGTTGTCCATATTCCTCTCGATATTGTCCATCGCCTTTTTCAGAAGTTCCTCATCCATTGAAGATATTGTCAGCTTAGATGGCTCCGCGATATATTTCTTGCTATATATCTCCTTAAGCTGCTTCATTGAACCAATCAGATTGTCTATCTGCTTCAGCAGATAATCTATGTCAACAGGCTTGTCCATGAAAACGCTTGCACCGCATTCCATTGCCCTCAACCTGTTGTCATCCTGGTTTCCGGCACCGGACAGCACTATGACAGGGATATGGCTCGTCCTTATATCCGAACGGATCTGGCGGCATACCTCGAATCCGTCTGCATCCGGCATCATCAAGTCCGTAACCACCAGCTGCGGACTTACCTTCAATGTCTTGGATATCCCGTCAGAGCCATTTGCCGAGGAATAGACATTATATTTCCTTGACAATCTGATTTCCATATAGTTCCTCAGATTGACATCGTCCTCTATAATTACAATCGAGTTAGGCTTGCGCATGCCGGCAGACTCCACTTTCTGCACAGACGTCTCAGACATAAGGTTATCAGCCTCGGACACAGCATATTCATAGCGTCCATCCGTTTCCCCTTTCAAGCCTTCCACAGGAGAAAAAGGAAGCTGGACATCGAATGACACGGTTGAGTTTTCCGAATTAAGGATAATACGTCCTCCAAGGTTATCCACCAGCTCCTTTACAATAGCCAGCCCCAGTCCCGTACTGCTCTCTATCGTATTTTCAGCTGACGGGACACGTGAAAACGCATTGAAAATAATCTCTCTCTTGTCTTCCGGTATATCAGAGCCTGTATTTGTCACATTTATTGATATCCATTCGTTTCCCCCGGAGTCCGGCACGGTTCCAGCCATTGATATGGACAGCCCTACAAATCCCTCCTGAGGAGCATATTTAAACGCATTTGAAAGCAGGTTGGTAACAATCTTCTCCAATACATCATGGTCGAATGACGTGTAGAAACTCTCCACAGAAGTCCTGAAATCTGTCTCCATGTCCTTACCGCTCGCTATATTCTCAAACAGCGAAAAAATATTGCGGACAAACCTCACCAGGTCCCCAGGCCTGCAGTCCAGCGAAAGCTTCTGGCTCTCAATCTCCCTGAACTGCAGCAGCTGGCTTATCATACGCTGTATGCGCGCTGCATTCTGCTCGATGAGATTCACATATTTCATCGCAGGGGAATTTGCCGGGACATGTTCCTTCAGCTGCCTGAGAGGGTCCATAACAAGTGTCAGTGGAGTCTTCAGGTCATGCGATATGCTTGTGAAGAAATTAATCCTTGCCTGTGTCAGCTCCCTCATGTTCTTCTCCTTTATCTTCTCCAGTTCCAGCCTGTGCTCAAGCAGCTTCTTGTTTGTAAAAAACTGCCAGCACACAAAGATGATAACCATGGCAATTACAGCATATGCCATATATGCCCAGACTGAAAGGAAAGGCGACGGGCTTACCTCAAAGCGCAGAGAAGACACCTTGTCCCCCCATACACCATCATTGTTCGCGGCCTTTACTTCAAACAGGTACCTTCCAGGCCTCATGTTAAAGAAAGACACCGTCCGCTGCCCCTGCGGGAGAACCATCCAGTCATCAGAGAGACCTTTCATCCGGTATGCATACTGGTTCTCATCCGCATTCAGATAGCTGTCAGACGACAGGAGGACACCGAAATTGGACTGCCTGTGCGAAAGCCTTATGCATTCATCCGGGTCATCTCCGGTAAACACGGAAATGGACTTTTCAAGAGGTGAATCCTTTTCACCGGGCAAGACGACATTGCTGTTGATCTGGAAGCCGGTAAAGAACACCTTCGGCTTCTGGCTGTTGAATGAGATCCCTGAGGGGCTGAACATCATGAAGCCATCAGTTCCCCCAAACATGATCTCGCCGCATGAAGTCTTGAAATACGACCTTATATAATATGAGCCGCAGTTGTCATTGCTGTCTATCCTTGACTTAGAGAACTTCCCGGTATCATGGCCATAGACATAGATACCGCTGTCCGTGGCAAGCCATATGTCACCGGAGATATCGTCCTGGACAATCCCGAACACAGTCTTGCCCATAAGGCTCTGTCCGGCGGCATCAGCAAAACTGCAATATCTCCCGTCAGCATACAGGACATTCACACCTCCTCCGGCTGTACCAAGCCATATATCACCGGCGGCTGTCCTGCAGAAAGCTGTCAGGTTGTTCGCTGCAAACGGGCTTCCCTCAAGGACATAATGCCTGAGCACTTTGCGTGTCTCAACATCAACGACAAAAAATCCCGAATGAGAGACAAGGCACAGATTGCCGTCATCATCATGGAACATCATCTCGACTGCAAGCCTCCTGTAAGGAGAGCCGTTCTCGTCCATGATCTGGACATCCTCAATCACGTCGCTCCCATTTTTCTTGTATCTGAGATTCTCGTCCGGACTTGACAGCCATATCCCGTCCTTCCCTTCAGTCAGGAAGTCATAAACACTCAGCGGATACTGCGAAGAAGACCCGGCTACTCTGCGGAACCTGCCTGCTACCGGATCATACATCTGCACTCCGCCATTGAACGACGCCACCCATATCACGCCGTCATCATCTCTCCATATCCTCTTGATAAAGTCAGATGCCAGTCCGCTCCCGTCAGAATGGGTGATATAGCTGAACCTGCCGGTCTGCCTGTCAAGCAACGAGATGCCTCCCCCTTCTGTCCCGACCCATAGATTACCGTTCCGGTCCTCGGCAAAACAGCTTACAATCGGGTGCGACAATCCGCCAGGCCTTGCAGTAAAGAACGAGACATTGCTTTCTGCCAATGTGCTGTAGGCAAGTTTTCCTCCATATGTACCGATCCACAGCCCTCCATCTGGATCTGGAAAGATCGACCATACTGAATTATTGGGAAGAGAATATGGACGCTCCAGGTCCATACGCAGCAGACGCGTCTCTCCAGACTCCGGTTCAAGAAGCAGGAGACCGGCCTGTGTGGCCATCCAGATGATCCCGGACGGGTCACGGTACAGGACCTTTGCACTTGAGGAACGCTCGGGAATCATCCTGCTGACAGAAGAGCATCTGGCAGTCCCGTCAGCAGTACAGATGAAAAGGCCGTCCATCAAGGTCAGCACATATACGCAATCATCATATTTCAGGACATCCTTGATTTCCGTATCCGGACCGCCTATCAAGGCAAACGGAATGAACTCCCTGCTGTCACGGGCATATTTCAGAAGCATGTTCCCGACAGAGGCGTAGACATCATCCTCCGTGCAGAACACAGAAGACACATTTTTCATCGGAGCCTCTCCCGGCATTATATCAAAACGCTCCGCTCCGCCAGCGAAGTCATCTGCAAGGAACATTTCAAGCCTGCCATTGCGCACCATCCAGACCTCACCGCTGCCAGTGACATCAAAAGGGCCTATATTCCCCTCAAAGACACAGCTGAACGACATGCTGCCGTAGTCAAACAATATCAGCCCGTGGTTGCTGCCGACAAACAGGAGCCTGTCCTTCCCGGCAGTCTTGACCTCACCGAAATTCCATGAATCCGGAGGAGCGATCCTTGTCACCTGCTCCTCCATGCGGACAAAGTCACTGCCGTCATACATGCAGAGGGCCTCATGTCCGCTGAACCATATCCTTCCGACTTTGTCCTTTGCTATACTGTGGATTCCACCGTAGTATGTTGTGTTCTCCACCGTATGGAAGCTGTATAGAGGTATTTCACCTGCATCCATCACCACGCCAGCCGATAAAGTCATCAGCATGGCAAACAATCCTGCAATCCTGTACAATGATGCCATAATCTCTTCCTGCTATTTTTCAGAACGCCAATATACTAAGAATCCTCTGAATTCCATATGATAAAGGCTCTTTTCAGCAGCATTGATGCCGGAAAGAGCCTACTTTCATCAATAAATATCCGGAGCTCACCTCCCCATAGACCGGGCTATCCCGATCTCGAGTCCGCGCAGTTCCGCAAGGGAGCGTAGACGTCCATAGCAGCTGTAGCCTGGATTCGACTTACGGTTCAGGTCGTCGCACATCTGATGGCCATGGTCCGGGCGAAGATAGATACTGCATCCTCGCCTCTGCTCTACCTCAAGAAGAGCCTTCATCATCTCATAGACAGGCACATCGCCTTCAAGAAGGTTCGCTTCATAGAAATTCCCTTCTTCATCACGCTTTGTACTGCGCAGATGCACAAAATCTATACGGTCACCGAATTCAATCATCATTGCCGGGCAGTCATTGTCCGGACGTACCCCGAAAGACCCTGTACAGAGGTTCAATCCGTTTGAAGGGTTCGGGACAGCCTCTACAAGTTTCCTGAAATCATCTGCAGTGCTCATGATGCGCGGCAGGCCGAGAATAGGATAAGGAGGGTCATCCGGATGTATGACCATACGGCTGCCGACCTCGTCACACACAGGGCAGACCTGCTGCAGGAAGAATACCAGATTGCTGCGGAGCGTGTCAGCATCTATGCCTTTATAGCGGTCAAGGGCTTTCTGGAACTGGTCAAGGGTAAAGCTTTCCTCGCTGCCCGGAAGCCCGGCTATCATGTTCCTTGTGATGAGCTGCTTCTCGGCATCGTCCATCTGCCTGTATCGCGCCTCCGCCTTTGCAATGTCTTCCGCACTGTATTCATTTTCCGCACCGGGACGCCTGAGGATAAACAGGTCGAATGCAAGAAAGGCAGCCCTTTCAAACCTAAGTGCACGGCTTCCGTCAGGCATCTCATATGAAAGGTTCGTGCGTGTCCAGTCAAGGACAGGCATGAAGTTATATGTTATGACCTTGATGCCGCATTCTGCCAGGTTGCGGATTGTCTGCTTGTAGTTATCTATATATTTAAGGTATTCACCCTCGCGGGTCTTGATGTGCTCGTGGACAGGCACGCTTTCCACGACACTCCAGACAAGTCCCTTTTCTGCACATTGCCCCTGGCGTTTCTTTATTTCTTCAACTGTCCAGACTTCCCCGTTAGGGATATGGTGCAAGGCTGAGACTATATCAGTCACTCCTGCCTGGCGTATATTGTCAAGGCTCACCGGGTCGCCGGGACCGTACCAGCGCCAGGATTGTTTCATTAAATACATGATGGTAATTCCTTATTAAAACTGTTATACTTATTATCCGGGGGGGGGACTCCGGCCCTGATGAGCCGGGTCGGCTTCCGCCCAAACTATATAGAGAAAGAATTGAAGCCGCCGTCTACAGCCATAATGGTCCCTGTAACGCCCTTAGACGCATCTGAAGCCAGATAATGGAGAGCACCCACCAGCTCATCAGGCTCAAGGAAACGGCCGAAAGGAGTATGTCCGATAATCTTATGCGAACGGTCCGTAAGGCTTCCGTCAGGATTAGTAAGCAGGGAACGGTTCTGGTTGGTAAGGAGAAATCCGGGAGCAATCGCATTGACACGCATCCCCTCCCCGAACTTTATCGCCAGTTCCCCTGCAAGCCACTGCGTCCAGCTGTACAGGGCAGACTTGGCCATGCCATAGCCGCAAACACGCGTAAGAGGACGGAACGACGACATGCTGCAGAAATTCACGATGCTTCCCTTCCTGCCATTCTCCACCATGCTTTTAGCAAACACCCTGGTCGGCAATATCGTCCCTATTATATTAAGTTCAAACACCTTGCGCGTAGCATCGATATCCATGTCAAAAATAGTCTGCTCAGGGGTGACATTCGCAGGTCCCATGTTTCCACCTGCCGCATTCAGAAGTATATCGATTCTGCCATATGCCTCCATTACATCCTTGCAGTTCTGTTCAAGCACCTCTGCATCAAGGACATTGGTAGCAAGAAACATTGCATCTCCCCCTTCAGACTTGATCTCCTCCACAAGTTTCTCTCCTATTTCACGTGCACGCTCCAGGTCAAGCAGTACAACCTTTGCTCCCTGGGATGCAAAATACTTTACAATTGTAGCTCCCAGGACCCCGCAGGCACCGGTCATTACGGCAACCCTGCCACTTACATCAAATAAATTCTCCATATATGCCATTATCTTTTAGTTTTCAGCCATCTGCACTATACTTTTTCACGAAACGCACCCCGTGTTCGTACACAGGACGCACAAAAATAGATATTTTTCTTGAAGAATCAACAATTTATAGCAATCTTTGCGAAAATCTTTTATATAAGGACACAAAATGGCAAAACAGGTCAAGATTAAAGATATCGCAAGCATGGCAGGCGTCTCTGCCGGAACTGTAGACAGGATTCTGCACAACAGGGGCAATGTCTCCGAGGCCAGCAGAGAGGCTGTGGAGCGTGTCCTGAAAGAAGTCGGGTACAAGTCAAACATACACACTTCCGCCATATCGCTGAGAAGAGAATACAACATCGTGATCACTACGCCGATGGCCAGTCCGGGCGAATACTGGGAGTCGATACAGAACGGCATCGGACACGCCATCCAGGAGTATTCTGACATCAGCATCATATGCAGATACCTGAACTACAACCAGTTTGACATCTACTCATGCAGGGCGGCCTACAATACGGTCATGGAGAACAACCCGGATGCCGTCATTATAGGTGCAACTTTCATCACAGAGACGCAGGAACTCTGCCGCGAACTTGACAATTCACGCATACCATACGTGTTCATAGACTCCAGCATAGAAGGGACAAACCCTATTGCCACTTTCACAACAGACCAGTACACTTGCGGCTACCTCACAGGCAAACTCATAAGGTCGATGGTTCCAGACAGCAGTGAAATCGCCATGTTCGGCGTAAAGCGTATCGGCAACCAGCATTCGAGCAATTCCACAGAAAGAAGAAAAGGCTTCATAAAATATTTTGCAGAGACTCCACAGACCACGATAAAGGAGGCCCTGTTCTCTATGCTGAACCCGGAAGAGAACGAGAAGACTGTACTGGAGTTCTTCCGTGAGAACAGCCGGGTCCGCGGAGTTGCCGTAATCAATTCAAGGGGCAACATAATAGCTGACATCCTGAAGAAAAACGGGATTGACGGAATAACGATAATATCATTCGACCTCACATCAAACAACATCAGGTGCATCCGGGACGGAAGCATATCCGCCCTGCTCTGCCAGAGACCGGAGCTGCAGGGATTCAATGCAGTCAAGTCAATAATACATTATCTGCTGTATAAAAAGAAAGAGGAGCAGGTGCACCACATAATGCCTATCGACATTATCTTCAAGGAGAATCTTCCATACTATAGAGAATTCATGGAAGTGTAGGAACTCATTGTGCACAAGCACAGAACATAAATGCACAAAAATTTCCGTTACCGCGCACGGTTTTTTTTGACATTAATATTTTCATGTCTATATTTGCCACGGATTCCAGGAAAACCGGAGAATCTCCCAATGAAACAATAAAACAGAAATACGACATGAAAACAAACAGTGAAGTACGCTATGCTGCACATCCGGACGATGTGAAGCATTATGACACCAGGAAGCTGCGCGAGAACTATCTTATCGAGAAGGTATTTTCTGCAGATGAAGTAAATCTTGTCTATACAATGCACGACAGGATGATTGCAGGTGGAGTAATGCCTGTCAATGAGGCTGTAGAGCTTAAGCCGATAGACATCCTGAGAAACGGGTATTTTCTCGGAAGACGCGAGCTCGGTATCTTCAATGTAGGAGGCGAAGGGACAGTGAAGGCAGGTGACAGCACATATAAGATGGCATACAAGGAAGCGCTGTATCTTGGAAAAGGAGACAGGAAAATCACATTCGAGAGCGCAGACAAGAACAATCCTGCAAAATTCTACTTCTGCTCCACCCCGGCACACACCTCATACCCTGACCATCTCACAACACGCGAGAATGCAGTCAAGATGGAACTCGGCACACTTGAGGAAAGCAACCACCGCATTATCAACAGGATGCTCGTAAAGGAGGTCGTGCCAACATGCCAGCTCCAGATGGGAATGACAGAGCTGAAGCCGGGAAGTACATGGAACACAATGCCGGCGCATACACACAACAGGCGCATGGAAGTGTATTTCTACTTCGAGATTCCGGAAGACCAGGCAATCTGCCACTTCATGGGCCAGCCTGACGAGACCCGCCACATCTGGATGAAAGACGGACAGGCTGTAATCTCTCCGGAATGGAGCATACATTCAGCATGTGCGACCAAGAACTACACATTCATCTGGGCCATGGGAGGAGAGAACCTTGACTACGGCGACATGGACGGATGCGCCACATCAGACCTGAAATAACCATTCCAGACGAAAATAACAATTCATTAAAACTATAATTAAGATGGTAAATTTTTCACTTGAAGGAAAAATTGCCCTTGTAACAGGGGCATCGTATGGTATCGGCTTTGCGCTTGCCACAGCATTTGCAGAGGCCGGAGCTAAGATTGCATTCAATGACATCAAGCAGGAACTTGTAGACAAAGGCATTGCGGCATACAAGGAGAAAGGTATTGAGGCTAAAGGATATGTATGCGATGTGACTGACGAGGACCAGGTGAATGAACTTGTTGCGAAGATAGAGAAAGACCTCGGGACAATAGACATCCTTGTCAACAATGCAGGTATCATCAAGCGCATCCCTATGACTGAGATGAAGGCATCGGAATTCCGCCAGGTAATTGACGTGGACCTCAACGCACCGTTCATCGTTTCAAAGGCAGTCATCCCGTCAATGATCAGGAAAGGCGGCGGAAAGATCATCAACATCTGCTCAATGATGTCAGAGCTTGGCCGTGAGACAGTATCTGCATATGCAGCTGCAAAGGGAGGCCTCAAGATGCTTACACGCAACATCGCTTCTGAATACGGAGAATACAACATCCAGTGCAACGGCATCGGCCCGGGCTATATCGCAACACCTCAGACAGCACCTCTGCGCGAGCGTCAGGAAGACGGTTCACGTCATCCGTTCGATGCATTCATCGTTGCAAAGACCCCTGCTGCCCGCTGGGGTACACCGGAAGACCTGATGGGACCGGCAGTATTCCTCGCTTCATCTGCATCTGACTTCGTAAACGGACACGTGCTCTATGTTGACGGCGGAATACTTGCATATATCGGAAAACAGCCACAATAATTTTCCTCAGTACGATGATAATGAAGAAAATAACAGTATTCATGGCAGCAGCTGCAATAGCTGCTGCCATCTTTGCATCGTGCACCTCCGGGCAGACAGTCATTGTAAGCAATGACACAGACCTTGCACGCTGCTGCGAGACAATAGAGATCAGTCTTTCTTCACTGAAAGGAGTCAATGCGGAAAACGTGACGGTACTCTCCGGAGGAGTACAGATTCCGTCACAGGTATACACAGAAAAGGACGGGACAGAGAAACTCCTGTTCCAGGCCACTGTTCCTGCGCACGGGTCGGAAGAATTCACAATAGCCAAAGGGACACGCGGAAACTTTGAGACCAAGGCGTACAGCCGTTATGTCCCTGAGCGTCTTGATGACTATGCCTACGAGAACAACCTCGTGGCTGGCCGTGTATACGGACCTGCACTGGAAGACCCGAGGACATTCGGCTCCGACATCTGGCTCAAATGTACAGACAGGCTCATCATAGATGAATGGTTTGAAAAAGCGGACTATCACCACAACTATGGAGAGGGGATGGACTGCTACAAGGTTGCAAACACGCTCGGAGGAGGTGCCCTTGTCCCTTGCATTGACGGGAAACTCTATATCGGTGACAATTACAAGACGCAGGAGCATATCTGCGACGGCCCAGTCAGGACCAAGGCGCATCTCACCTACAGCTTTGACATGGACGGGACCACAGTAGATGCGGTACGCGAGATTTCACTTGACGCAAACAGCAGATTTGTAAAGATCAGCACATGCTTTGAGACAGAGAGTGAAGTCCTTCCGGTTGCTCTCGGAGCTATCCAGCACAACGTAATAGCACGTGAAGACGGAAACCACTATATCGCCTTTACAGAAGAAGCCTCAGACACTGACGACCCTGCACGTGACGGCAATATCTCTGTAGGACTGGTACTTGACAACGCAGTAGAGACGCTTGGAACGGCAACTGTCGACGGCCACGCAGTAATTCTCGCTACAGCTGTCATTGGGACACCAATATCAGTATGGACAGGCTCAGGCTGGAGCCAGGGAGGCATAGAGTCTCCTGAAGCATGGGCAAATGCAGTCAGGGATTTTGCCTTTGCACAGGCAAACCCACTGAAAGTGACAATCAGATAGTTCATCCGGCTTTGATATAGTTCTCCCCGGCATCAAGTCATTCTGGTGACAAGCTGCCGGGGAGAATCATATCATACCGTTACCTGGCACAGTAGCCTCGGCCACGGATTACTCCATAAGTTTCTTGTACTTGAAACGCTTAGGTTCTTCATTTCCAAGACGGCGTTTCTTGTTCTCCTCATATTCAGAATATGTTCCCTCGAAGAAATAAACCTGGGAATCACCCTCAAAGGCAAGTATATGCGTCGCGATACGGTCCAGGAACCAGCGGTCATGTGAAATGACAACGGCACATCCGGCGAAATTCTCAAGTCCCTCCTCCAGGGCACGGATTGTATTCACATCCACATCATTTGTAGGCTCATCAAGCAGAAGGACATTGCCTTCATCCTTAAGGGTCAATGCAAGATGAAGCCTGTTGCGCTCACCGCCGGACAATATCCCGCAAAGCTTCTCCTGGTCAGCTCCAGAGAAATTGAAGCGTGAAACGTAAGCCCTTGCATTTACCTCCTTCTTGCCAAGCTTCACAAACTCAGAATCATTGGCGATTGTCTGGTACACGGTCTTTTCCGGATCAATGCTCTTGTGCTGCTGGTCCACATACGCAATCTTCACAGTCTCGCCGATTGATATACTTCCTTTATCAGGCTGCTCCAGTCCCATTATAAGACGGAACAATGTTGTCTTTCCGGCTCCATTAGGTCCAATGACACCGACAATTCCGGCAGGAGGAAGTACAAATGAAAGGTTTTCATAGAGCAGCTTGTCGCCATATCCCTTTGCCACATCCTTGAACTCTATGACCTTGTTTCCAAGACGGGGACCATTCGGGATGAATATCTCAAGGCTTGCCTCTTTCTCCCTGCCGTCATCGCTTGCAAGTTTCTCATAGGCCCCGAGCCTGGCCTTTGATTTGGCATGACGTGCCTTTGGAGCCATCCTGACCCACTCAAGCTCCCTCTCCAGGGTCTTTCTGCGTTTACTTTCCTGTTTCTCCTCCATGGCCAGGCGATTGCTCTTCTGGTCAAGCCATGAAGAATAGTTTCCTTTCCATGGAATGCCCTCTCCCCTGTCAAGCTCCAGGATCCATCCTGCAACATTGTCAAGGAAGTAACGGTCATGGGTCACTGCTATGACAGTACCCTTGTACTGCTGAAGATGCGCCTCAAGCCACTGTATACTCTCCGTATCAAGGTGGTTGGTTGGCTCATCAAGCAGAAGGACATCAGGCTGACGCAGCAGAAGACGGCACAATGCAACCCTCCTGCGCTCTCCACCGCTGAGGGTTGCGACCTTCGCCTCCGATGGCGGACACTGGAGAGCATCCATGGCCCTCTCCAGCTTTGCATCAATCTCCCATCCACCACAATGCTCGATCTTCTCTGTCAGTTCACCCTGCCTTTCAATTAGCGCTGCCATCTCGTCATCAGACATCGGCTCGCAGAATTTCAGGTTTACCTCATCGTACTCGCGGAGAAGGTCCATCGTCTCCTGGACACCCTCCTGGACCACCTCAAGGACAGTCTTTTCCGGATCCATCTGAGGTTCCTGCTCAAGGTATCCGACAGAATAGCCAGGTGCCCATACGACTTCACCCTGATAAGACTTCTCCACACCTGCGATAATCTTAATCAAAGTGGATTTTCCTGATCCGTTAAGACCTATGATACCGATTTTCGCGCCATAGAAAAAGGACAGGTATATGTCCTTCAATATTACCTTATTGTTGTGAGGCAGAACCTTGCCTACACCATTCATGGAAAAAATAATTTTCTCGTCTGCCATAAATATAAGAAGCTGTTTTAATTTACCTGTGATAAGTTCAACATGCAAAGATAAGTCCCAGAAAACTAATACACAAACCGGCTAAGGCTTTTTCAGCATGATTTCCCTGTTTTTCCTGCACCATTCTCCAGGAGAGACATTCATATATAGGCGGAATGCCATTCCGAAAGTAACAAGGGAGTGGAATCCCGAACGGCTGGCAAGATCAGCTATCTTGAGATTCGGGTCTGTACTGAAAAGCTGCACAGAGTGCTTTATCCTGTAATAATTCACATACTGGCAGAAATTACGGCCTGTATATTTGTTGATTGCCCTGGAGAGATAGGCCTTGTTGGTCAGCAGTGTCCTTGAGACATCCGCAATGTTGAGATTCCCGTCCAGAAACGGTTTCTCCTTGTCAAAATATTCCACAAGCCTGTCAAACACAATCTTATAGCATATGTCCTCCTTCGGGGCCGCATTCAGGAGATCTGCCGTACAGGCCCGCATCACCTCTCTCAGTTCCGTATCCTTACTCTTGAACAGCAAAAAGACACGTCCTGTCAACAATCTCCAGTACACACATGCATACAGACCAAGCATCAGCACAAGGCACTGCACCGTGAGTATCCGGCACACCACATCTGTCCCGCTCCCGACAATGGCGCCTGTAACCTGGCACATCAACAATATAAGGAGATAGACCAGATTCACCATATCCTCAATACCGCTGTAGAGGCTGGAATGATTTATCAATGTCCGCATGTCCGCAATCCTGCCCCTGATTCCTTCTGCAATCACCAATATAGATATAAATATGGCAACTACCGTGAGCAGTCCCCCTTTGTCCAATGCAGCATATGAAGAAGGCGGGAACACGACATGGAAGGCCACATACACAAAGGATATCGACAAGATTGCCACGGATGCATTCCGCAATAACACCTTGCCTCCGTCAGACACAAGAAGGACAAACATCGGCATGGCTGCAAATCCTATATCGGACAGGATATATCCGGAGACATTTCCGAAGCGGACGACATCAGAGACAACAAGGGTGAATATGCAGACAGACGAGGCAGACACAGCCAAGGGGAATTCCATTGAAATAAATTCATTCCGTATCCATTTCTGTACAGTGACAGCAAAGACACTTATAAAGAATATTGCAATAATTACATAGGTAAGGCATGAGAAAAAGTTCAAATCAAGGTACATCAGTGATATTAATTATTATTTGGTTATCACAAATTTATCAAAAGGCCCCTGCAGAATAAAATCAGCAGGGGCCTTAAAATGTAGTTTTATCTATTTTTTACAATAATATTTTCTTTTTTTAATCTTTTGATTCCGCAATTTCTTTTTTTGTGCATCTTTTTTTATCTTTTTTAAGACTGCCCTTCAGCTTAAGGCCTGTCTTCATCTCCTCAAAGCCCTCGCCATATACGCTGGCCGCACTGGAGACAGACACGAATGCCTTAGGGTCGATGCTCTTCACAGAAGAAACTATGTCATGCAGCTGAGCCTTATAGCATATCACAAGGAGCACCTTGCTTTCCTTTCCGGAATACCAGCCCACAGAGCTGAGCGCAGTCACTCCCCTGTTCATGTTGGATATTATATAATCTGCTATCTGCTCATACTTTGAAGAAAAGATCATGAGCTGGACAGAAGACTTGTTCCCAAGCAGGACATAGTCAACAGTAAGCGAGAATGTCACCATTGTCACATATCCGTAAACCATGTCATTGACAGTCTTGTCCGGGATAAGCAGCACTGATGCGATGATAAAGAGGTCCGAGTACAGATAGACCTTCCCTGGAGACACAGGCCAATACTTGTTCACAACCATGGCAAGGATATCTGTTCCCCCGGTACTTCCCCCGCGCATAAGCACAATGGCTATTCCGATAGCCTCCACCAGTCCACCTACAATCGCCGTGATCAGCCTGTCATCAAACGTGACAACAAGGTCAAGCCGCGGGAAAAGATCAAAGAACAGGGTAGAAAGCAGTATTGCATAGATTGTCTTGAAACCAAACCCCTTCCCCAATGCTATAAAGCCGGCTATAAGCAAGAATGCATTCAGGACAAAGAAAGAATATGCGACAGGAATCCCTGTTGCAAAATACACTATGGTACAGAGACCTGTACCGCCGCCGCTGGCAATTCCTCCCGGAATAAGAAAAGATGTCCATCCGAGACAATACAGGACAATACCGACTGTTACCAGGAAATAGTCCCATAATACATTCAAAGCCTTTTTGGTATCCATAGTATTATTTTACTACAATATTTACAATCTTGCCAGGCACAACGATCACCTTCACGATATTGCCCGCACCGACATATTTTGCGGTCTGCTCCATGGAACGTACATGCGCATCGACCTCCTCGCGCGGCATGTCTGCAGGCAGTTCGACAGTGAAACGTGTCTTTCCGTTGAAAGAGACTGCATATGTGCAGGTATTCTCCACAGTATATGCCTCAACATATTCAGGGAAAGAGGCATACGTGATGCTTTCCTCATGTCCGAGTGCCAGCCAAAGTTCCTCTGCTATATGAGGGGCAAACGGCGAGAGCAGCACGACAAGCGGCTCCAGGACAGAACGCTTCGTGCACTTCAGCTCGTAAAGTTCATTCACGGCAATCATAAATGCACTCACTGCCGTATTGAATGAGAATGCCTCAATGTCAGCCTGCACCTTTCCGATGAGCTTATGGAGCGACTTGAGCTCCTCCGGTGAAGCCTCCCCGTCTGTCACGATAAGCCCGTCACGGCCATAGAACATCCTCCACACTCTCCTGAGGAACCTGTTCACTCCGTCTATGCCCTTTGTATCCCAAGGCTTCGACTGCTCGAGAGGTCCGAGGAACATTTCATAGAGCCTCAGTGTATCAGCGCCATATTCATCGCATATCATATCAGGATTGACCACATTGAACATTGACTTGCTCATCTTCTCTACAGCATATCCGCAGACATATTCCCCGTTTTCAAGAATGAACTCTGCATCGGCAAACTCCGGCATCCATCTGCGGAACGCCTCGATGTCCAGCCTGTCATTGCTTACAATGTTTATATCAACATGTATTTCAGTTGTCTCATACTGGTCCTTGAGCCCGACGGACACGAAGGTATTTGTGTTTATTATACGGTATACGAAATTTGAACGCCCCTGGATCATTCCCTGGTTTATCAGTTTCCTGAAAGGCTCTTTCTCGCATACATATCCGAGGTCATAGAGGAACTTGTTCCAGAAACGTGAGTATATGAGATGTCCGGTGGCATGCTCTGTACCGCCGATGTAAAGGTCAACATTCCTCCAGTACTCATCCGCCTCACGGCCTACAAGGGCATCCCCGTTATGCGGGTCCATGTAGCGCAGATAATATGCGCTGCTGCCTGCAAAGCCAGGCATCGTGCTCTTCTCAAGAGGATATCCGTCTATAGTCCACCCCTTTGCCCTGCCAAGCGGCGGCTCGCCTGTCTCAGTAGGCTTGTATTCGTCAATCTCCGGAAGCTGGAGAGGCAGGCAATCCGGGTCCATAGGCTGCGGGATGCCGTCCTTATAATATATAGGGAACGGCTCACCCCAATATCTCTGGCGTGAGAAAATCGCATCACGGAGCCTGTAGTTTATCTTGCGGTGCCCGATTCCATGCTTTTCGACATAGTCTATTGCGGCCGGAATGGCCTCTTTCACAGTCATGCCGTTGAGGAAACCGGAATTGCACATGATTCCCTCCTTTGCATCAAAACTGCTTTCACTGACATCACATCCTTCAATGAGAGGTATTATAGGAAGGTCGAAATGCTTTGCAAATGCATAGTCCCTGCTGTCATGCGCAGGAACTGCCATAATCGCACCTGTACCATATCCGGCAAGCACATATTCAGAAATCCACACAGGCACTTTTGCCCCTGTAAGCGGATTCACAGCATATGAACCGGAGAAGACTCCCGTGACCTTGCGTGTCTCGGCAAGCCTTTCCCTTTCGGTCTTTTTCCTTGCCATGGCCAGATACTCCTCCACGGCCGCCTTCTGTTCAGGCGCAGTAAGTTTCTCAACCCATTCGCTTTCAGGAGCAAGAACCATGAAGGTAACTCCGAAGACAGTGTCGGCACGGGTCGTGAAGATCACCATGTCATATTCCTGCTCCCCGTTATATGCCTTGAAGACCATCTCCGCGCCCTGCGAGCGGCCGATCCAGTTCCTCTGCATATCCTTCAGAGAATCAGTCCAGTCAAGCTCCTCAAGGTCTTCAAGCAGACGGCCTGCATACGCAGAAACCCTCAGAAGCCACTGTGTCATCTTTTTCTGCTCAACAGGGAAGCCTCCACGTACGGAATATCCCTCCTTGACCTCGTCATTTGCAAGGACGGTCCCGAGCTGAGGGCACCAATTGACAGCAGTCTCCCCCTGGTAGGCAATCCTGTAGTTCATCAGGACATCTGACTTCTCCTTTTCCGACATGGCATTCCACTGCCCGGCAGTAAAGGACATCTCTTCACCGCAGGCCGCATTAAGGCCTTCAGAACCGTATTTCTCAAAGGCACTTACAAGCTCTTCAATAGGCCTCGCCTTCTGGGTGTCGTTGCAATAATAGCTTCCGTACATTTTCAGGAAAGCCCACTGCGTCCACTTATAATATTCAGGGTCACAAGTCCTTATCTCCCTTGACCAGTCGTATGAAAAGCCTATTCTGTCAAGCTGCTCACGGTATCTCGCTATATTTTTTTCTGTCGTCACAGCCGGATGCTGCCCGGTCTTGATTGCATACTGCTCCGCAGGCAGTCCGAATGCATCATATCCCATCGGATGCAGCACATTGAATCCGCACAGCCTCTTGTACCTGCTGAATATGTCACTTGCTATATATCCGAGCGGATGTCCGACATGAAGACCCGCCCCCGAAGGATACGGAAACATGTCAAGGACATAATATTTAGGCCTTGAATTGTCTATCTCTGCCTTGAATGTCTGATTCTTTGCCCAATAGGCCTGCCATCTGGCCTCAATTTCCTTAAAATTATATTCCATAAGTTATCGCTATATTCTTTTTCTATATCTATCTCTTTATTCCGAAGCTCGCCTTGCCTCCCTTCTTTTCCAGCCTGAATTCAACAGGGATAGTCATTGATGTCCTGACCTTGTTTCCCTTAAGACGTCCAGGCCTCCATTTAGGAGAAGCCGAAATCACCCTTACAGCCTCATCGTCAAGCAGCTGGTCGACACCCCTGACCACCTTTACATCAGTTACATTTCCATCCTTGTCTATTATGAAGTCCACAAGCACGCGCCCCTGTATACCGTTCTCCACAGCTGCCTTTGGATATCTCAGGTACTGATATACCCATTTCTCCAGGAACTGGCGCGGGTCATCGCTGTTCAGGAACATCGGCTTTATGTCACAGTCACTTACAGACACGACATCATCGTATGACGGACCGCGCCTCGGTACGTCAAGCGGACGGAACGACGGTGCGGAACCGGCATTTGCGACAGCAAGCGTGAGATTATATGTGTACTCAAGCTCCTTCTCAAGCATCTCATAGTCAATAATCGACTCCGTGTCCCGCGGTGTGTTGTGCTCAGGATATTTCCCGCTTGTAAGCATTATTGAAGGTATCTCCATCGAATAGAATGCCCTATGGTCAGACGGGTAAGGCTCCTGGGCGACAAGTGAAGGCTTTATCGGCTGCAGTTCATTTGCGACATTGCCGATGATAGAATTGAGGTCGGCATTGGATGCCGTATATGCATAGAAGCCGTTGTCACCCGTTCCGAGCATATCCAGGTTGAGCATTGCATCAATCCGGTCAACATCCCCGAATGAGCGGTTAAGGAAATACCAGGCGCCTGCATATCCGGAAGTCGATGCGCCGAAGGCAACGAATATGACTGACCTCCTGAACATTATTGCATTCGTGGAGACCATCCTCGCCAGCTCTGTAAGCATAGCAAGCCCCGAGGCATTGCCGTTTGCCCCGTAATAGATCTGGTCAACAGGCATACCGTCCACCGTCATGTGGTTCACACCCAGGTTGTCCAGCCTTGCCCCGACTACGATATAGCGGTCCTTCAGGTTCTTGTCATACCCCTGTACAAAGCCCACGACATTACGCGAGACAAGCGTGTCTCCGTTCTCCACAGATATCCCGAAAGTGTCACCTGACTTCCCGCACAGCATCTCGACCCCGGCCGAGGCGAGCCTTTCATATATATATTCCGCGGCAGCCTTTTCACCATCCGAGCCTGGCGCACGCCCTTCCATCCCGGCAGAGGAGACATATCCTATCTGCTCCTTGAAAGAGGTCACATTCTCGCTGTCATACAGGGAATCATATGACCTGTCAGTCCTGTATTGCGCATATAAAAATGCAGGACAGACAGCAGCGGCAAGCACAAGTGCCCCACGTATAAAAGATTTCATACCCATAATCATTCATTTACAAGAATCCACACATCAGGCGGGCAGAACTCTTCTTCCTTGACAGACTTGAGGGACCTGACGGCATCCTCGACCCTGTTGACAGGTGAAATCCCGACAGCGAAGAGACCGTTCCTGAAGCATATAAGGACCGGTGTATATCCATATCCGGCAACATTTGTCAGCAGATTTTCCGCATATCCACGGTTGCGGAACGAACCGACTATTATATAGTACTTGAAATCAAGGGAGGTGGTATACAGCCCCCCAAGCTCAGACAGATTCAGGACCGTGCCGCTGAGCTGACGCAGCGAATCAACCATGGCCAGTGAGTCAGTCAATTTCTTCTGTTCCGCCTTCAACGCCTCAATCTCAGCCTGCTGGGCTTCAATTTTGAGCCGTTTCAGTTCAAGTTCACCGGATGTGGGACGTCCCGCAATCTTCCTGAACGTGTCACAGCTGCCCAGCAAGGCAACTGACAGTAAAAGTATAGGAAGAATCGATTTTCTCATAATGTTTTTGTTTGCGCAAAGCGCAAATTTAACCAATTAATCATCCGGTACAAAATAAATATGATATATTTGTACCTTAGTTTAATTTTAGCATAAATTCAATATAGTCATGTCTGTATTCAAGAGATTCCGTGAGCAGGTAAAGGAAATAGCCAACCTCTCCGAGCACGTAGATACGCAGGCCGCACAGAAGGCGATAAGGGGCAACATATATTTCAAGGGCCCGAACGTATGGATCCTTGCATTCTCTATTGTGATAGCCTCTGTCGGGCTGAATGTGAATTCCATCCCTGTCATCATCGGAGCGATGCTTATCTCCCCTCTAATGGGACCTATATTCGGGATCGGGCTTGGACTCGGGACGAATGACCTGGACCTGATAAAGGAGTCATTGAAGAACCTCCTTGTAATGGTCCTCATAAGCCTTCTGGCTTCATTCATATATTTCCTCATCACGCCGCTCAGCCTCTCAAATCCGACAGAGCTGCTTGCAAGGACCAACCCGACCATATATGATGTCCTGATCGCGCTGTTCGGCGGACTTGCAGGAATATTCGAGCTGTGCCGCAAAGAGAAGGGTACTGTATTCTCCGGCGTGGCTATTGCCACGGCCCTCATGCCGCCGCTGTGCACAGCCGGATTCGGGCTGGCAAGCGGGAACCTGCTATATTTCATAGGCGCGCTGTACCTCTTCTTCATCAACTGCATATTCATTACATTGGCAACATATACAATGGTCAAGTACATGAATTTCAGCGACGCCGTATTTGAAAGCTCGAAACGCCAGAAAAACGTCAAGACCATAATAAGCATTGTGGTGCTGATTGTCATCATCCCAAGCATCTGGTCTGCATTCACCATGATAAAGGAGAACAACTTCAACAAGAATGTCTCCGAATTCATATCCGAGAACAAGGTGATGAACAAGGCGTACATCTATGACTACAAGGTATCCCACCACAAAGGCTCGAAAGTGGAGCTGTTCATCTCTGGAGAGACCCTCACCCCGGCAGACAAGGGCAGCCTTATCGAGACTGCCGCAAAATATGGAATCGGGAGCGAGCAGCTCCTTATAAACGAGACGGCGAGCGCCGAGACCCTCAACGAATCTGAAATAGTCAAGAGCATATACGAGCGTACAGACAGCGAGATAAGCAGGCGCGACGCAGAGATCAAGAGGCTTGAGGGCATCATCCAGGAGATGCAGCAGAACGAGATCCCGTATGTGCAGATCACGCGGGAGATCACAAACCAGTATCCGTCAATAAAGGAGATATTCATATCAAAGGGCGCACAGGTCAAGGCCGGGGAGACATCACGTACCGACGCAATACTTGTCGCGATAAAGACAAGCACACCGCTTGACGGCCAGGAGAAGTCACGCCTCACGAACTGGCTGAGGATAAGGCTGAACTTCGAAAACGTAGTGATATATGAAGAAAGCATTTAGTCTCCTCTTCGCTGCGGCTGCCGCCTGCTGCGCGGCAAATGCCCAGGACTGGAATAAGGTAGAGCGCATAATGGAGCTGATGCCTGAAATACGCATTGAAGGGATGACTCCGTTCCAGATGCCACAGCAGAGCAACCCGTCCCCAGACACCGTCACGATAACAATAATAGGCGACGTAATGCTGCACCAGTCACAGATAGACAACTGCAGGGAAAGATACGCCAGGATTAATGGCAAGGCCAGCCCGTCAAGCCACACAGATTTCGATTTCACGCCATGCCTCGAAGGCATAAAGGCGCAGCTTTCAGAGGCAGACATCTGCATAGCCAACATGGAATTCACCCTGGCCGGTCCTCCATTCAGCGGCTACCCGGCCTTTGCAGCCCCGGATTCTTACGCGAGCTATGTCGCGGAATGCGGGGTTGACGTGTTCCTGACGGCAAACAACCATATACTGGACAAGGGGCGCAAAGGGATAGAGAGGACACTGGAAATCTACAGCCAGATGAGAGACTCATCCGGCATCCTGAATACCGGATGCTTTGCTGACAGCACGGCTTTGTCGCGCGACTACCCGCTTTTCATTGATGTAAAGGGAATCAGGATTGCGCTTGTAAATTTCACCTACGGGACAAATGTGGACATCGCGGAGGATTTCCCGAAAGTATGCAGGACAGATACGACAGAAATCGCATCCGCCATGCTTAAGGCCAGGGAAAGTGCTGACATTGTTATCGCACTGCCACACTGGGGGATAGAATATGACTTAAAGCATTGCATACAGCAGAGGAGAACTGCGGAGTTCCTTGCAAGGCATGGTGCGGACGCGATAATAGGCTCACACCCGCATGTAGTCCAGGATATAGACACGGTAAAGGTTACGGCAGGGTCTTTGGAAAAGGACGTGCCGGTTGTGTACTCCCTGGGGAATATAATCTCCAACATGAGCGCAAAGAACACGCAGATAGGCATGATTGCCACACTGCGGATTGCCGTGGACGGTGAATCTCCAGCAAGGCTGCTCACACCGGAATACACACTGACATGGTGCTCCCTCCCGGGAAAGCTGACTGACAGCCATGTCACAATACCAGTAAAGGAGTATCTGTCAAGAAGCAGCGAGTGGATTGACCAGGCAGACTACAGAAAAATGACAGAAACATACAGAAGAATATTGCAGACATCCGGAACAGGAGAATAACAACAGTAACGAAGAGATGAAAAAGACAATAACTTTAGAGGCGATAGACCCGATCGAGATATACGGTGCAGGAAACAGGATTCTTGAAGAGCTGTGCGCGCATTTCCCTAAATTGAAGATTGTAGCACGTGGAAACGAGATACTGGCCGACGGCCTGCAGGCTGACGTTGAAGAATTCGAGACAAAGCTTGCGATGCTTATCGGCAGACGCCGCCACAAGATGAACCTCACACCATATGATGTAGAAGACATATTTGACGGAAGCACTTCACCGGACAGGTTCAAGATCAGCGCAGACTCCACAATCGTGCATGGAACTGACGGCAAGCCGATAAAGGCACGCAACCGCACGCAGGAAGAGATGGTCAAGGCATATTTCGAGAATGACCTGATATATGCAATAGGACCTGCCGGGACTGGAAAGACATATATAGCAATCGCACTGGCCGTACGTGCACTTAAGAACAGGGAAATAAAGAGGATCATACTCACACGCCCTGCTGTCGAGGCCGGGGAGAGGCTCGGATTCCTGCCCGGAGACCTCAAGGACAAGCTGGACCCGTACCTCCAGCCGCTCTATGATGCACTTGGCGACATGATTCCTGCAAAGCGCCTCCAGGAGTTCATGGATGACGGGACTATACAGATTGCTCCCCTTGCATATATGAGGGGAAGGACACTTGACAGGGCATGCGTAATCCTTGACGAAGCCCAGAACACCAACCTTGGACAGCTGAAGATGTTCCTGACAAGGATGGGAAAGGACGCGAAATTCATTGTCACCGGTGATGCCAGCCAGGTTGACCTCCCGAACAAGGATGACTCAGGACTGCTGAAAGGTATACAGATCACAAAAAACATAAAGGGCATCAGTACAATTTTCTTCAAGAATGAAGATATTGTCCGACACCCTTTAGTATCAAAAATCGTAAAGGCTTTTGATAAAGCCGAATAAGATTATCTGTTCTTTACGACTTCGTCATATTTGAGATATCCGTCCATGTATTTCTGGTCTTTGTCACGGAAACGGTAGTAGATATTCTTGAGGTACTCAGCAAGATTGACCTTTATTCCTTCATCCTTGCTGATTGCGAATGCCTTCTCGAATGGCTCGATTGCATTCATGAGAGCAGCCTCAAACTCGTCTACGAGGGCCATGTATTTGGCATCGTCCATCTCTGTAGCAGCCTTTTCCTGGATCTCGATAGCCTCATTATAATAGAGGACACCTATTCCGATAAGACCGAACTCATACTCCGGGTTAATCTCATTTGACTTGAGGTATGCTGCTATAGCCTCGTCCTTATGTCCGAGCTTGTTGTGGATGTCACCTTCTACATAATAAAGTGAAGCATTGCCCGGCTCATTCTCCTTTGCCTTGTCGAGAAGCACAAAGAGCTGCTCAGGGCTGTCTCCGCTCTGGATGTAGTAGTTGATAAGTCCGATAAGTATGCTCTGGCTCTGAGGGAATACAGTAAAGCCATCCTCAAGGATAGCCTTGGTAGCCAAGGTATCACCAAGCTTTGTATATACATCTGCAAGCTTTGCATAGACTTCACCGTCCTCGTAGTATTTCACTTCGATGCATTTCTTGAAGTAGTCCTTTGCAAACTCGTTGTCACCTGCCATCCATGCTGTGAAACCTGCATTGTATATAGCTGTAGAGTCCACTGTGCTGGCTGGTTCTGTAGCAGCGGCATCGGCAGCTGCGGCAAACTTACGGCTGGCAGCCTTGAGGTCCCCGAACATATAGCTGTTCATTCCCTCCTCAAGATATTTGGCTGACACATTGAGCATTCCTGCCTTTATATCCTTGGTCTTGGAACCCTTCTCGTCAACCCTGTATGCCTCAGCATAAGCCTCAAGGGCCTTTGCAAGGGCATCTTCATAGACAGGCTCGGTAATCTCTATTATCGAGAGCATTCCGTTTGCATTGTAATAGTAGTTCCTGGTCTTGTACACCTCTTTAATATAAGGCTCACCGGAAAGGACGACCTCCTCTGTTGCAACAGGCTTGTCGTTCCCCAATATAAGCTGGAGTTCCTGTTTTCCGGCACCTACCCAGCCTGCTCCTGCCGGAGCAGAGTACGCAGCCATATAGGAGTCTGCAAGCTTAAGCCATGTGGCAACCTTGATTGCCTTCTTAGGATTGGCAGTGGCCTCGGTGGCAGACTCTACAGCCTTCCTGGCCTCCGCAGGGGATTTCTGCGCATTGGCAGCTATCTGTACTGAGAGCAATATTGCCAATGCAATGATTATTCTTTTCATATTATCAATATTAAGTGTTTATTGTTCATTAGTTTCCGCAGCCGGTGCATCAGATTCAGGAACTGGGGTGCCGTCAGGTGCTGTCGCAGGCTCCTGTTCGTTCTCACCCCTTGAAACCACAGAGACTGCCGCAATGGAATCCCCGTTCTTCAGGTTGATGAGGCGCACACCCTGCGTTGCCCTTCCTGCTACCCTGATTGCCTCGACCGACATCCTGATAGTGATTCCTGAGCGGTTGATTATCATCAGGTCATTATCATCTGTAACATCCTTTATCGCTACAAGGTTACCTGTCTTCTCAGTAATGTTCAGGGTCTTGACACCTTTTCCGCCACGGTTTGTAATCCTGTACTCATCATAGTCGGAACGTTTTCCGTATCCGTTCTCGCTGACAACAAGAATCGTGTGCGCATCCTTGTCCTCCGCAGTAGGGTCATAGCATACCATTCCGATCACTTCGTCATCATCTTCTATGTTGATGCCGCGGACACCGGATGCAGTACGTCCGAGAGGCCTTGCGTCAGTTTCCTCGAAACGGCAGCAGCGTCCGTTCCTCCCGGCAAGCAGGATGTGGCAGTTCCCGTTTGTGATCGCAGCCTCGAGAAGTTCATCCCCGTCCCTGACAGTAATTGCATTCACACCGTTCGCCCTCGGCCTTGAGTATGCTTCAAGCAATGTCTTCTTGATTATTCCCTTCTTTGTCGCAAGGACGATATAATTGTTGTTGACATATTCCTCGTCCTTGAGGTTACGCACATTGATGTATGCCTTTACGCTGTCCTCCTGCTCTATGTTGAGCACATTCTGTATTGCACGTCCCTTTGATGCGCGTGAGCCTTCCGGAATCTCATATACCTTCAGCCAGAAGCATCTTCCGCTCTTTGTGAACAGGAGAAGCGTGCTGTGCATATTTGCAACGTAGATGTGCTCAATGAAGTCAGCGTCCCTTGTCGCGCTTCCCTTTATTCCTACTCCTCCCCTGCTCTGTGTGCGGTATTCAGTGAGAGACGTACGCTTGATATATCCGAGATGGGAGATCGTTATGACTACATCCTCATCCGGATAGAAGTCCTCCGGATTGAATTCATCTGACGAGAGGGCGATTTCCGTGCGCCTGTCATCACCGAACTTCTCCTTAAGCTCCATTGTCTCCTGCTTCACAATCTCCATCTGCTTGTCATAGCTTGCGAGGACCTCATTGCAGAAATTGATGAACTTCATAAGCTCGTCGAATTCCGACTGGAGCTTTTCGCGCTCCAGTCCAGTCAGCTGACGGAGCCTCATCTCGACAATAGCACTTGCCTGTGCATCGGAGAAGTCGAATTTGGCAATCAATTCATTCTTCGCGTCCTCCACAGACTTGGAGGCACGTATTATCCTGATTATCTCGTCAATTACATCAAGGGCCTTGAGCAGTCCCTCCAGGATATGCGCCCTCTTCTGCGCCTTGTCAAGGTCGAATTTAGTCCTGCGGACAACAACCTCATGCCTGTGCTTTACAAAGTACTTGATAAGTTCCTTCAGGCTCAGGGTCCTCGGACGTCCGTCCACGAGGGCTACATTGTTGACCGAGAAGCTTGACTGCAGCGGAGTATATTTGAAAAGGGTGTTCAGGACGACATTTGAGTTAGCCCCTTTCTGAAGCCTTATGACAACCCTGATGCCCTGGCGCGATGACTCGTCATTTATATAGGAGATGCCCTCGATCCTCTTGTTCTCCACCATCTCCGCAATCTTCTCGATCATCTCCCTCTTGTTGACCATGTACGGGATTTCAGTGACCACAATGGTCTCCCTGCCGGAATCATTCACCTCGATATCAGTCTTGGAGCGGACAACGATACGTCCACGCCCTGTCTCGAACGCATCCCTGATGCCCTGGTGTCCCTGGATGATTCCACCTGTAGGGAAATCCGGCCCCTTGATATACTGCATCATCTCATCCACAGTGATCTCCGGGTTGTCGATATAGGCGCATATCGCATCACAGCACTCCCCGAGGTTGTGGGGAGCCATGTTCGTGGCCATGCCGACCGCAATTCCGGAAGAGCCGTTCAAAAGCAGAAGCGGAGCCTTTGTCGGAAGGACAGTCGGCTCCTGCAGAGAGTCATCGAAGTTGTTCTGGAAATCCACGGTATCCTTGTCAAGGTCCGCAAGGACTTCCTCTGTAAGTTTTTCAAGCTTGGCCTCCGTGTAACGCATCGCCGCCACAGGGTCACCGTCCATTGAACCGAAGTTTCCCTGTCCCTTTACAAGCGGATACCTCAGGCTCCAGCTCTGCGCCATCCTCGCCATTGCGTCATATACGCTTGAGTCTCCATGCGGATGGAACTTACCGAGAACCTCACCGACAATCCTCGCAGACTTCTTTGTCTGCCCGGAGTAGCTTAGCCCCAGACCATCCATTCCGAAAAGCACCCTCCTGTGGACAGGCTTCATGCCGTCCCTGACATCAGGAAGAGCCCTGGAGACAATAACGGACATCGAGTAGTCAATATACGCATTCCTCATCTGCTGGTCTATATTGACCTGTTCAATCCTACCTGTTATTTCCTCGTTTTCCATATATATTCTTTTCCTTTATTTTATACGCACATACTTTGCAAAGGTACAAAAAAAATTCGTACTTTAGCGCACTTTTGGAAGCTGTTTTAATTTTATGGAAATTAAGATATCAGGAGAACTTAACGCAATTATCAACTACGCGAGGCATGAAGCCATGCGTACCGGCTGCTACGGGATTGCACCGGACCACCTGTTCCTCGGTATACTGAGGCACGGGGAGAACACCGCCTTTGACATCCTCAAGGGCCTTGGCACAGACACGGATGAATTCAAGCAGTTCATTGACAGCAAGATATTCACTAATGAAAACATCCCCTACTCCGAAATGGAGCATATATCATTCTCACGCGGGGCGCAGAACGTACTCAGCATAACCGTGCTTGAGGCGACAAGGCTATACAGCCAGGAAGCATCGTCACAGCATCTTCTGCTCGCGCTTATGAGAAACACAGGAGGGTATGGCGTCAGCTATCTCAGGGACATAGGGATAGACTATGGCAGAGTCGCTTCATATATGGAAAAGGGCGGCATGTCCACATCCGGTGAGAATGAGGAGAGCGGAGCAGGAGAGGAAGGACTGCCGGCGGAAAGCGCACAGCCGGCACAGCCGTCACCTCTCGAAGAGTTCGGATATGACATAACGGCTGCTGCGGCCTCCGGATGCCTTGACCCTGTCGTCGGGAGAGAGGACGAGATCGAGAGGGTGATCCAGATACTCGGGCGCAGAAAAAAGAACAACCCGATGCTTGTGGGGGACCCTGGAGTCGGCAAATCTGCAATCGTGGAAGGCATCGCACTCAAGATAGCATCCGGCGACGTCCCGCAGGTGCTGTGCGGCAAAAGGCTTGTCTCACTTGACATTGCCTCGGTCGTCGCCGGCACAAAATACCGTGGAGATTTCGAGAAAAGGCTTAAATCAATCATAAACGAGCTGAAAGAGCATCCGGATGTAATACTCTTCATCGATGAGTTCCATACGATTGTCGGAGCAGGAGGGGCCTCCGGAAGCCTTGATGCGGCAAACATGATGAAGCCGGCGCTCGCCAGGGGCGAGATCCAGTGCATCGGTGCAACCACATCCGACGAATTCAGCAAGATTGTGGAAAAAGACGGTGCACTCGACAGGAGATTCCAGAAGATCACTGTAGAGCCATCTGACTACAGACATACATTGTCCATACTCGAAAAGATAAAAGACAACTACGAGGAGTACCACAATGTATCGTATTCCCAGGAGGCACTTGATGCTTGCGTAAGACTGTCAGAAAGATACATAACAGACCGATGCCTTCCCGACAAGGCTATAGACGCGATGGACGAAGCCGGCTCCATGGTACACCTGCGCAGCAGGAACGGCAGGAAACCGGCAGAAGTGTCGCAGGATGACATTGCATCCGTCATTTCAAGGATGACAGGAATCCCGGTAGGCAAGGTTGCCGAGCCTGAGGGCAACCGTATCATCAAGATGCAGGAAAGGCTAAGCTCCAGGATTATAGGACAGGACGCGGCCATAGACAAGGTCGTAAGGGCTATCATGAGGAACAGGGCCGGCATCAAGGCCCCTGACAGGCCGATCGGGACATTCCTTTTCTTTGGCCCGACGGGCGTCGGAAAGACACAGCTGGCAAAGTCACTTGCTGAATATCTGTTCGATTCGCAGGACAACATGATCCGCATAGACATGAGTGAATACATGGAGAAGTTCACAGTCTCACGGCTTATCGGGGCCCCTCCGGGATATGTCGGATTCGAAGACGGCGGGCAGCTCAGCGAGAGGGTAAGGAGAAAGCCCTATTGCGTAGTGCTCCTGGATGAGATCGAGAAGGCACATCCGGACATCTTCAATCTCCTGCTCCAGGTAATGGACGAAGGCAGGCTTACTGACAGCAACGGCAGGACAGTGAGCTTCCGCAACACGATACTGATAATGACATCAAATGTAGGAAGCCGCGAGATCGAGGAATACGGCAACGGAGTCGGATTCAGCACTGCTGGAAGAGACGTGAATGCCAGCAGGAAGTCCATCCTTGAAAAGGCTGTAAAGAAAATATTCCCGCCGGAATTCGTGAACAGGATTGACGAGCAGGTATTCTTCACACCGCTTGAAAAAGAAGATATCGGGAAAATTGTCGACATCGAGCTGAAGGAGCTACGCGGAAGGGTTGCAGGCACAGGCTACAGGCTGAATGTCACCCCGGCGGCCAAAAGGCTGGTGGCGGAGGCCGGATATGACCAGAAATTCGGTGCACGCCCGCTGAAGAGGGCGATCCAGAAATACATCGAGGACCCTGTATCCGAATTCATCATTGTGCAGAAGATGATTTCAGGCAATGACGGAGGCAGACGCACTATCCGGGTAGGCCTGTCACAGGACAGACAGAGCACAGAGGTCGTTCCGGTATAGCTCCGGGCTATGCAATCTTGGCGTCCAGTATTTCAAGGTCCATGTCGCTTATCATGTCCATGAGCTCCCTGAATGAAGACTCCGAAGATATCATTGAACTGATTGACTCAAGTGTAAAATCTGTATTTTTCATATCAAAATGTTTTTAAGGTATGTAAATCTTCATGAAAGCACGTCAGCTATGCTGCTGTCTTTCTTTCACGATACAAAGGTAGATACAGCTTGTGCTAAAGTACGGCACAAGCATAGAAAAACAGAAAAAAATGACAAAACTTGCAATATTCGACCTTGACGGCACTCTCCTGAATACGATTGATGACCTTGCAGGGGCATGCAACCACGCCCTTAGGGAATGCGGGCATCCGGTCCGCGAACTGCATGAGTACAACAGGCTCGTCGGGAAAGGCATCTACAACCTCTTCCGCGGTGCACTGCCGGAGGGGCACAGGACGGACAAGGACGTAAAGATGATGGCTGATGTCTTCATCCCATATTACGATGCACATAAATGCGACCTGACATGCCCGTATAGAGGTATCCCTGAAATGCTCAGGAAAATCTCAGCCGCCGGGGTAATGCTCGCCATTGCATCAAATAAATACCAGGCCGGTGCAGAAAGCGTTGTCTCCAGCTATTTCAATGAATTCAAGTTCGTCAGGATACTTGGACAGCGCGAAGGATACCCGATAAAGCCTGACCCCGGGATCATAATGGAGATCATGGATGAGGCAGGATGCAGAAGCAGGGATGAAGTAATATATGCAGGCGATTCCAATGTAGACATGGAGACCGGAATCAATGCAGGGGTACGCACTGTCGGTGTGACATGGGGGTTCCGTTCGAGGGATGAGCTTCAGGCATATGCCCCATGGAAACTGGCCGATTCGCCTGAAGAACTTTGCGGAATCATTCTTGCATAGGCGCGGAACGGCATTGCACGGCCGCACAATCTTTTCACTGATAAATTGAAACTGTCTGAATATGGAAAACAAGGAAAGGACAATAGACGCTCTGGCACGGTACATAATATATGGAGCAATCACCGTGCTGATAGGATTCCTGTGCTGGACATTCAGGGATGTAATCATATATATCCTCATAGCAGGCGTTCTCTCACTGATAGGGCAGCCGCTTATGACATTGTTCGGGAAGATACGCATCGGCAAGAAAAGGATTCCGTCATGGCTTGGCGCAATAATGTCAATAGTGCTGATCCTGATGGTTGCATTCCTGGTTGTCACGATGCTGCTGCCTATCGTGACAAGCGTCATAAGGGACATATCCATGGTCAATGTCGGGGACACCGTGAAATCGATCTCAGTGCCTCTGTATAATTTCAACCAGTTCATGATAGGGAAATTCCCGAATCTCGGGAATGACTTCAGGATTGAGCTGGTCGTGATCGAGCAGATACAGAAGCTCCTGAATTTCTCCATGCTGTCATCTTTCATCAGCTCCGCTGCATCATTCATGACCAGCCTAGGCGTAGGGCTGTTCTCCGTAGTGTTCATTTCATTCTTCTTTTTCAAGGACGAAGGGCTCTTCACCAAAATAATCACATCGCTTGTACCTGACAGGCATGAAGAAAACGTCATGGAGGCCATGGGGGACATCAGACATCTGCTTTCAAGATATTTCCTCGGGCTGCTGACAGAGGTGGCAGGAGTAGCGACATTGAATTTCCTCGGGCTGCTGCTCATAGCGAGAATGGGGTTCAATGCCTCGATAGGTATAGCTTTCCTGACAGGGCTCCTCAACATAATACCATATGTAGGCCCGCTGACAGGAGGCGTAATAGGCACCCTGCTTGCGGTAATCATGAAATATATATGCGCGACACAGCTGGGGCTTGACGTCAGCTTCTGGGTGTTCATTTCAATTGTCATCGCGATATTCCTGGTCACACAGATGGTCGACAATTTCCTTTTCCAGCCGATCATATACTCCAGCAGCATAAAGGCGCATCCGCTTGAAATATTCATCGTCCTGCTCATGGCCGGACATATAGGCGGCATCATAGGCATGCTTGTGGCCATACCTTCCTACACGGTCATAAGGGTCGTCTGCGGAAAATTCTTCAGACGGTTCAAATTCATACAGAAGCTTATTCCGGAGGACTCCTCCACGACAGGCGGCAGATGACAAGGTGCCACAGGACATTCAGCCAACAAGAACTGACTTGAAACCATTATACAAGATGAAAAAGAACATATTGATATTCATTGCCGCCATAATCCCGGTCCTCTGCAATGCAGAGGAGACGGGCAGCGCAATACTTCCTGATGTAACCTACATGTTCGCACAGCGGGACACATGCGACCTGTTCATGGATGTATACGAGCCATCGGAGGGCAGCCAGACAACATATCATGGCAAAGAGAAGCCGACAATCATATTCATGTTCGGAGGAGGCTTCATCGCAGGCAGCAGAAATGAAAGATCATACCTGCAATGGTACAGGGACATGGCTGACAACGGCTACAGGGTCATTGCCATAGACTACAGGCTCGGGCTGAAGGGGGCAAAGTCCGTCGGGATTGCACAGGTAAAGAGCATAGACAATGCGATACATCTCGCAGTAGAAGACCTCTACAGTGCAGTCCTCTACATAATTGACAATGCCGAGACAATGGGGGTAGACCCGTCAAACATAGTGATAAGCGGGTCTTCGGCAGGTGCGATCACAGTCCTGCAGGCAGACTACGAGCTATGCAACAGGACAGAATATGCCTCCTGTCTTCCTGAAGATTTCCATTTTGCCGGTGTCATGTCATTCTCCGGTGCAATACTGTCACACAACGGGAAAGTAAAATATGAAGAAAGACCTGCACCAACCGCATTTTTCCACGGGACAGGCGACAAGCTTGTGAACTATGGGCAGATTACATTCTTCAATCTCGGCCTGTTCGGCTCGGACAAGCTTGCACTGCGCTTCAAGAAGTTCGGCTACAGCTACAGCATATTCAGGTATCTGGACCACGGGCATGAAGTTGCCGGTTTCATGGGGATTACAGAAGACCTTCAGCTACGCTTTCTTGAGGACAACGTCATCGACAAAGCCCAAGTAGTACTGGACATCACAATCGAGGACACACGCCTTGCCAAAGGGAAAGGCTCCCAGTCCAGAAAAGAGCTTTACGGGAAATAGGCCGGCCTGTCAGCAGCCTACCTCCTGTCTATAAATTTAATGACCTTGCGCGACATCGGCGGCATCTGGAGCTTGGAGATATATTCTGCAGGCTCAAAACTGATTGACGGGGCAACCCTCACACGCGAGCGGAACATATCCTTGATCTTCTTCTCGAAGGCATCGCTATGGTCTGAGGCACCGACCCTGACAAGGACTTCATCCGTACCGAGGTCATTGGTATAGACCTCAACGATATAATTGATCACTTCCGGCAAATTGTCAAGGACGTCAAAAAGGGCCGGCGGATAGATTGTAGTACCCTTGAACTTGATCATCTGGCTTTTCCTGCCTATGACAGAGCTGAGCCTTGCTGAATTCCTGCCGCAACGGCACGGTTCATTATACCTGATACATATATCCCCTGTACGGAAGCGCAGCAGAGGCATCCCCTCTACACCGAGGGTGGTGATAGTAACTTCCCCGGCTTCTCCATCCGGCACCGGACGACCATTCTCGTCCAGCAGCTCAACTATGATAAGGTCAACAGGGACATGACCGCCGACATGATATGGGCATTCTGTAAAAGAAGCCTGCATCTCGGTAGATGCATAAGTGGAGTACAGTTCCAGCTCCGGCCATGCCTCATGGATCCTCTGTCCGAGGGTGCTCAGTTCAAAGGTATCCGGCTTCCGCAGGGCTTCACCTATACAGACACATTTCCTGATAGAGCATGAATGGTAGTCAATCCCGTTCTTCCTTGCATAGTCAACCAGCTTAAGCAGGAATGACGGCACAACCATCCCGCATGTAGGCCCTACACGCCTGATTGTGTCCCATTGAAGTTCAGGGATCCCATTACCCACACGGATCACACCCATGCCAAGCTCCTTGGCACCAAGGAAATAAGCCATGCCGGCCATAAAGCGCCTGTCAAGGGTCGTCATGAGCTGAAGGATATCAGACCTGGAGCATCCGGCTGTCCGGAAAGACAGCCATTCATTATAGGCAAGGCGGTCAAGGTCAGCCGAAGTGACAGCAAAAGTGACAGGGTCACCGAGAGTTCCCGATGTCGTCACATAATCCACGATTTCATCTCTTGGCACACAGATGAAATCCGCATTATACTTCTGCAGGTCATCCTTTGACGTCATGGGAAGAGCCTGCAGGTCCCCGATGGTCCTCACTTCCGAGATGTCAATCCCGTTGTCAGAAAACATCCTCTGATAAAACCGTGAATGAGCGGCGAGATACTTGAGTGTCTCTGCCAGACGTTCCTCCTGGAAAGCCTTTATATGTCCTGCATCTGCAAACTGTATTTCAGGATTGCGTACCATATCATCAAATATTCAATTCTTATTATAGACTATGCTACCTGCTGACCTGCCTGTAAAGACGGCATCATATCCGCTCCGGTCAAATGAGTCAGGATCGGCACATACATATGCCAGTCCATCCTGGCGCAGATAATTGTTCTGTGCCACAGCTATATTCTCAGCGTCAGCATCAACGGCGACAATCTCCCTGCCAGGGGCAAGCAGCTTCAGCATAAGGTCAATCTGCCCAAGGCCGCATCCAAGGTGCAGAATCTTTGCATTACGCGGCAAAGCCCTGTCAAACTCAGCATAGGCATCCATCTTCCTCATCTCTATCCTTGTCTCCCATTCCGCACGAAGCCCCTTATAGAGCATGCTTCTCTGGACAGCCCACCTGAAATACGGGTTTTCCGGTGTCGAGTACTTTTCCTTCATCTTAGCGTACTCTGCCGCCACAATCATGCGCACACGCTTCGACATCGTCTGGTAATCAGCATCACCAGGCTCCATCCTTGCCAGGATGTTGACGGCCGATATACCCGGACCCATATTCAAGGCCCTGTGCTTAGGGAGAATGACATCATTTCCATACATTACAACAGGAAGAATCTCCAGGTCAAGCACCTTTGCCATATAGAATGCCCCTTTGTGGAAACGGTGGATCCGCCCGTCAATCTCCCTTGTTCCCTCAGGGAAGACAACAACGCTCCAGCCTTCTTTCACCCTCTCTGCAAATGTCTCAGTTATGGATTCATAACCGTCATCTGAATAATAGAAGCCCAGGAACTTCGCCACAGGCCAGAATACAGGGACCTTCCGCACCCATTCCTTGGCCACGATAAGAAGCTTCGGGCTCAAGGCCATCACCCAGACAATGTCAAGGTAGGATGAATGGTTCGCCACAATCACTGCCGGCCTGGTGAAATCCTCTCCATGGCGGTTCTCAAGGACAACCCTGGCGATAGGATTCAGATATATGACACAACGGCATCCCACATAGGCTACATACCTTACAAATTTCTGCTTCCTTAGCCTCGCCAGCGGAAGCGGAAGTACAAGCAGTACAGCCATTATCGCGACAAGGCATGCCAGGATGAACTCCATCCAGAGCAGCATGGAAGACAATGCCCCGAAGAACGTATACGGGTGCCATCCCCTTGAAGCCGGCCTGAGCACGAACCGGTCAAACAGCAGCGGCTGCAGCGTAAATGCAATAAACACGACAGCGACCATTCCAAGAATTGATATGACACCTATGGAATGAAGCGCAGGATGCCCGGCAGCCACCATTGCACCCATTCCTGCGACAATGGTGAAAGTAGAGAAGAAGATGGCGGTCTTATGGGACGACAGGACTTCTTTCCTTGAGGCATATCGCCCTACCAGGCCATCCATTATGAATATGCTGAAATCATCGCCTATGCCAAATATGAATGTCGATATGATGATGTTCACAATATTGAAATGCACACCCAATATCCCCATCATCCCTATAATTACAATCCAGCTCAGGAGCATCGGGAGAAAGCAGAGCACCGCAAGCTCAATCCTCCCGTATGAAAGCCACAGGACGAAGAAAACAAGGAAAGAGGATATATAGAGTATAAGATTGAAGTCATCAGAGATGGAAGACACAGTCATTCCTGCAAAGAAGCTGCGGTCAAAGACCACTGTCCCGGCAGGGTCGAAGCAGGCATAGACCTCAGCCTTGTCCTCCGGCAAAAGGCTGACCTGCGTTATCAGCATAGTAAGGGAATCCGTGTTTTCCATCCAGTTTTCAAGCAGAAAGACATCACTGTAGTCCGTCACGGCATATTCGCGCATGAGCATCTCCTCAAATCCGCGGAATGCCCCTTCCCTGAAACCGGCCTCAGACGCAGCCTTTTCAACAGCATTCAGGGCAGCCTCACGCCGGCCATTGGACCAGAAGTCATCCCAGCGGGCAATCCGCTCCTCCTGCTCTGCCCCAGGTACAATAAAATACCCGGCATCCTTATAGCCTTTTATCTTTCCGGCCACGTAAAGGCTGTCCAATATATTCCCTGCCTTCACATATTCGCCCAGGGCATCATCCAGTCCATTCCCGACACTCACGAACATTATGTCCTCACTGTTCTCCCCCGACATTGACTCAAGACGCTCCTGGGCAGCCTTCAGATGCCTTGGCATATAATTGATGCTCATCATGTCTGCATTGAAGCCGACCTTGTCTGAAGTGAAGACACACACTATGGACAGCACCGCAATAGCCAGCACCACCCACCTGTTCTTCTCGTACGAATACCCGTTTATGCGCTCAATCCTCTTCATCAGAGGGGTTTCCCCCATGTCAGCCAGAGGAGCCAGGAAATGCGGAAGGAAGACAAGGCAGAAAACCGTAGTCCCGACAAGCGTCAGCGATGCGAACAGCCCGAAGTCCTTCAGAAGCGCAGATGAGGTGAACATCAGCCCGACAAAGGCACCTATTGTAGTAAAGCTTCCGACAGTCAGCGGAAAGACCAGTTCGCCGATAAGCTGCTCAACAGACCGCACATGCATCTGGTGCGCAATCATATGTATCGAATAGCTCAGGGCAATCCCGAGGACGACAGCACCTGTCCCGACAGCGATGGCAGAGATGCCACCCTTGAAGATGCTGACCATGCACAGGGCGAAAAGCATCCCGTAAAGTACAGGCAATATGATAAGCGGTATGGAGCCGCGGCGCTTGAACGCCAGGAAGATAAACAATATTATCATCACAAGCGCGAAGCCGGATGTAAGGAATGTATCCTTCTTGATCTGCCTTGCATTATAGACCCCGACAGCAGGACCTGCAAAATATTCAGCCGAGACTTCCGGATAATCCAGGCATATCTTCCCAAGCTCTTTCTCCACTATGCTGACAAGCCTGTCATTGGCCCCTGTCTCCCCCATCCCATACTCTGGGGTGATGAAGCACAGGAGAGTATTCCCGTCCGGAGAAAAGACATGCCCGTCCACCAGCTGGTATCCTGACACCGGATTCAGCCCCTGCAGTTCGGACAGGGAGCGGGTGGCGATACCGAGCGGGTCCCTCATTATATAGTCTTTAAGGAATATCCCTGCCGGGGAAAGCAGGTCTTTCCTGTTCTCAGCCATCCTTTCCATAAGGGCGGAGGGCTGCAGGAGAGAGTCTATTGCGGCATAGTCCTTTCCGGTCAGCAGGACCGGCAGCATGTCATACACAAAAGAGCTTGCTCCGGCCATGTCATCTGCGTCCACCCCGCAAATCATATCAGCTACAAGCCCGCATGCCTCCCCATCAGATGAAATCCGGCTGCAGAATTCGTCCGCCGCCTCTATCATGATGCCTTCATCCTGTTCTTCAGCCTCCTGCCTCCAGGAAAACATGACAATGAACTTGTCGCTGACCTGGAGATTATCGAAGACCCGGATAACATTGCGCGAGTCCTCCGTATCCGGGAAGAAGCTGGTTATATTCTCGTTAAACTCAAGCCTCATGCAGCATAGCGCCATAGCCACGACAGAAACTCCAAGCAGAATGTACAGCTGGAGAGTGTGTCTACGGAAATGCCTGTATAGCCTTATGAAAAACTCTGTCATCGTCTTCTAAAAATAGTCATGAGGCAGATACATATTGCAGCGCACAGTGAGCTTCCCGCTGCTGCAAAAACGAATCCCCCCAATGTGTATTCAGCAAGCATCCCTGCCATTCCGGACAATGTCACCCCGTCAATCCCGAGGCTGCAGGTGCGTCCAAGCAGGGTGCAGCCAGTCCAATAGCTCCCATACATGATGAATGGTATCGCCGGCGGGATGCTTATGGCAGAGAACACCCCTGCGACAAGCTTGTTCAGCCCGAGCAGATGGGCGAGGAAGACCGCCAGCACAAACTGATAGCCATAGTAAGGCATAAGCCCCACAAAAGTCCCCAGCCATATGGAAAGCACAATCCTCGCATTGCTGTCCTGTACATGCAGGATGTTCTTGTCAATAAATTCACGTATGTTCTTCCATGTACATTTCCGCAATATGTCCCTCGGCCAGATCCACAGCAGGCATACGATGACAAGCACTGTATTCAATAAGCTTATACGCGTAAAGTCACGCAGCGGCCTGAAATGCGACACACGCTTTTCCTGGGGCGGATAATATACCCTGACCGGAATGTTCCTGACCTTTACACCAGACCACGAGGCAAAGACAATAGCCTCAAGCTCAAACTCATATAATGAAGTATAATACCATCTGGAATAATCCGCGCGGCCGATAGGATAGAGACGGAAACCACATTGTGTGTCATCAAGATGCACACCTGTTTCAAGACGGAACCAGAAATTGGAGAAGCGGTTTGCAAATGTATTGCGCCCGGGCATATTCTCGCTTTGCAGGTTACGCGAACCGACAAGCAATGTCCCTGGCTCCTCCATGATTGCCTCCACAAAGGCAGGGATATCCTGTGGGAAATGCTGCCCGTCAGCATCTATGGTGACTGCATATCTATAGCCAGCCTTCTGCACAAGCATCAGGGCATTCTTCAGCGCAACACCCTTCCCCATATTGCGAGGATGATTCAGGACTGTTTTCTTTGCCAGGACTGCCTTCCCGTCTGCCCCGGGCAGGAACGCCTGCTCCAGGGAGATCTCACGGAAACCGAAAGTCGCCAGGATTGCAGAGGTTGCATCCGTGCATCCGTCATTGACGACAAGGATGTCCTCACTGTATTTGACAAGCGAGGATAGCACTTCACCGATTGTCCCGGCATTGTTATATGTCGGGACAATCACAATGCCTCCCAGTTCCAGAAGATGCTCCTTGCAGTCTCTCGGCCCGATCAGCATATTGCAGCAAACTTTATCTTCAGATATGGCTCACCAGCGGCAGTCGAGCCTGACGCAGCAGCCGTGACCTTTCCATCCGAAAAGCTGTAGTCTATGTCAAGATGAAGTTCCTGTTCCTGCACAGGGTCGACTGTCTTCAGATATTTGCAGGAACTCACTTCGTTTATAAAGACTTCCTTGCCGATGACTTCCGACATTATCTCACCAAGCATCTGCACTGAGCACACACCCGGAAGAATAGGCTGCCCTGGAAAATGTCCCTTGAATATATCCGAACCCGGGTCAAGGACTGCATCCGCAGAGACCTTGCCTCCTTTATCTTCCACTCTTTCAATCCGATAAACTTTAGAAGCCATATTACAACAACTGTTTATATTCCACTATAATTAAAATCAGGCACCCCGCAAGTCCATTCCATAGCCCCGGTGCCACAAGCCATATCAAGGCATGCAGAACTCAGTCTATTCCGTACATATCACCTTGTCCGTAAAACGGAATTCCGTGTAGTCCTCACCGTTCTTCATCCGAAAGGACTCAAGCGACATGTCGGAAGCCCTGAGCACCGCTTCAACAGTACCTGACAGCCCTCCCTGCCTCATCTCGAACACAAGCATATACTGCCCAGGCCTTTCAAATGCCTTCGCTTCCGGCAGGCGGCCTTTTCCCGTGCTGTTTCCAGAGAACATTGAGAAGATCCTCCTGTACTGCCTGCTTGAAGCAAGATTCACATCGGACTCCTTTCCTTCCGAGACAATCTTCATCTTGTCACCGTCAATGCTGATCGAAGACTTCTCCGGAGACAGGTACTCTATGAGAATCCTGTCCGGTGCGGCAAAGCTGAAATGTCCGGTTGAGACTGACTTCGCATCCAGAACATCTACATATTTCTCCTCTGTGAATGAACAGTCAATCGAGACGACCCTTGAATTTGCATCATTGAATGCACTGACAATGCCGGACGCATCAGGAACCACGTTCCACACGTCCTGCGCCCCTGCAATACAGACAAAGGCGAATGCGGCAAATATGACAGCAAGCATACGTTTCATAACATCCGTCAATTTGGAAATAACCTCCCCTCACCCAGACCCGCAAAGATTGCAAATTTAATAATTTTGCATGAAACACATTGGAAGCTGCTGCTAATTTATCCTTTTTTCGACAAGAAGCACCCGGCTGACCTGGAGGATGCAGATATCAGATCAGGTCCCTGTCCCTGAGAGCCGTGATGAGGGCCTGCAGAAGTGCAGGGGAATGCCTGAGACGGTCATGCAGCAGGATTACAGAGCCAGGACGTACCTTTGACATAATCCTTGCCACACAGCCGGATATCGCCACTGCGGCATCAGGTTCTGAAAGGCTGTCCTTCACCATTGCCGTATCCATGCTTCTGACATCCCATCCTATCACCTTATGGCCGGTATGTTTTACAACCCTGGCGATATCTGGATTTGTAACGCCGAAAGGAGGACGGAAAATATGCTCACAAAGCCTCCCGGCATCAAGTGCAGAATCGATCACGGAATCGCATGCCCTTATCTCGTCCTCGATGCAAGGCCTGCCGGAAAGCGGGAAAAGCACGGAATGGGTATATGTATGGTTTCCGGCATGATGCCCCTCTGAGACCATCCTGCGGATAAGCCCTGGATATTTTTCCGCTTTCTCGCCAATGACAAAGAAATATGCAGCCACACCATTCTCGGCAAGTATATCAAGGACCAGAGGAGTCGCCACAGGATCCGGACCGTCATCAAATGTCAATGTGACCTTGTCATGTGAAATATTCCGGCAGACTGCCTTTACCCACACCCCGGATCCGATCTTCGCACAGGACCAGACAAGGAATGCGAGCAGCAGGACTGCAGCCAACGGCAATATGTAGACGACAATCAGTTCCAATCCAGACATCAATGACTATAAGATTTCAGTGAATATGCAGACAGGACAATATCAGCCATCGGCAGAGACAGCCGTATATTCTCCTCCTTCCCGTCAAGGATACTGCAAACCGCATCATACATCCTGACAGCCCAGTCCATCGAATCATAGACACGCCCGGCATCGGTACATCCATTGACCCGGACATCCGTCAAGGCTACACTCCTGTCCCCGCACGGAGAATCAGACAGCAGGAAAGAGACAGCCCCCTCAACGGCACCATTCCATTTCCCGAGGCGTCTCAATATGTCCTCAGAAACAGGTATCACCTCGTCAAACGCCTCGACAAGCACATTATGCCTTCCTTCAGAAACCAGCATCAGGGCATCAAGCAGAGCTGAGGAAAAACTGCTGCCACGGTTTACGTATGTCATGTTATATGACTTTATTCCGTTCAGAAGCGCAGTCTGCGCACCGACAGTGTTGAATACAGACTGGATAAACGCAGTCGGATTAAGCATGTCTTCATCCCTGTCCAGCAGGTCGGACATGAATTTCTCAGAATCCGCCAGGCAGCCAAGCGCAGTGGCTGTCACAATGGCATCCGGATGCATGCACACCGGTTCGAGGCACTGCAAAGCACTGGCCACACCAATCTTCACAATCCTGCTCATCCGCCTGCGGAGATTGGCATCCCTGATTACGGCTTTATAGTCAGGCTCCTCCCCCCTTGAAGGCAGAATTGCATTTACCGAGTTTATATAGATTGTCTTCATAGCATCAAAACCAGTTTTATACAGCAGAAAAGACAAGACTGGAATCATTGCCGCCGAAGCCGAAGCTATTGGACAATATATTCCTGATTTGCAAGCCTTCCCGATACTTTACCAGAGGTGCTATACCGATCCCTGGATCCACCGAGTAAAACCCGGGGCTTGGCCACAGTTCCCCACCACGGATACTGAGGGCGCAGAATACAGCCTCTATTCCCTCCGAAGCGGCAAGCGTGTGCCCGATATATCCCTTGAAAGAGCCAAAAGGAGGCACATCATCTCCGAAAATCCTCCTGATTGCCATTCCCTCTGACAAGTCATTGCCAGGCGTCGCTGTACCATGGGCATTTATATAGTCAACTTCATCTTTTCCAACTCCAGCCACACGCATCGCCTCTGTCATCGCCGCAAATGCGCCATCCCCGTCAGCGGAACTTGCCGTCTGATGGAACGCCTCGTTGACATTCGCCCAGCCGGATACGGCACAATATGGCTCCACCCCCCTTCCTGAAGCAGACCTTTCACTCTCCAGCACAAGGAATCCAGCCCCTTCGCCAAGGTTCAACCCGTCACGTGAAGCATCAAACGGCCGGCAAGGGGACGAAGACAATATCCTCAGTGAATTGAATCCGTTCATTGTAAAACGGCTCAGCGCATCGCTCCCGCCTACGACAGCGACATCAATAAGCCCGGCCCTTATCATCCTCGCGCCAAGCATGATGGCATTTCCGGCAGAAGAGCAGGCTGTACTGATTGTCGTGGCAAAACCGTCCAGCCCGAGATATTCTGCAACAAAGGCCGTAGAGGCCCCGCAATCATGGCTCTCCATCACACGGACATCCCCGGCAGAATGGTCAACACGGTATTCCTCATAGAATTCGCCGCTTATATCCATCCCTCCCACAGACGTCCCGAGAATCAGGCCAATCCTTCCCGGAGGAACACCGGATGCACCGTTTCGGCCCAGCCCGGCATCCGCCATGGCCTCCGCTGAAGCCAATGCCGCCATCAAGGCTGTCCTTGTCATGACACGCCCCTCATCAAGCCCGAGATATCCGAGGAGTTCCCGGCCTGTAGCCAGGACTTCACCCACAGGCAGCTGAAGCTTTGTCCTCACCATTGATGGCCGCTCGGAAATCCCGCTGACGCCCATACGGAGAGCATTGAGGTTATCCTTTACAGATAGCCCCAATGCAGAGACAGCTCCAAGACCAGTGACAAGAACCCTGTCCATCACGGCTACTGCCTATGTGCTGTGATATAGTCCGCTATGGTCTTCACGCTCTTGAAGACTTCCTTACCCTCACCTGGGGCGACCTTTATCCCGTAATCCCTTTCAAGAATCAGTATAAGTTCAAGGGCATCGATTGAGTCCAGGCCAAGTCCAGCATCCCCGAAAAGAGGTGCATCCGCATCTATCTCCTCAGGAGCAAGGTCTTCAAGGTTAAGGGCCTCGATTATCTGTTTCTTAAGGTTTTCAATCAGTTCTTCCATAATCATATATTACTTTATCATTATTCTATGTATCGTACACACAATCCTGCAGAATCCGCATAACTCATGCAGACTTCAGCGCATCCCTGCAAATTTAGGTAAATTTTCTTTCAAGCAATTCCAGGGAAGCCTCAAACCTGCCGCCGAGAAATTCCAGCCACCCGGCAATGCAATATCTTGCCTTTGTGCGCGACATTACAGACCTGGCATACCGTATGATTTCCTCACGTCCATATTCACCGGAAATGAAGAATGTATTCTCCCCCTTTATCCCGAGACTTATGGAAATTTCTCCAGATGCCACATTAGGCAGGGTATAGACAAAAACCGCAGGGCTTGCCCCCGGGCCGCATGATATGTTCTCCTGATGCCGGATATCTGTGTCAAGGGATGCACTCCTGTTCTGAAGTATTACAGCCATTTCCTCCGGCCCGAATCCGGTCCCGTCCACAAGAAGATGAGAGGCCACATAGCCAAGCTTACTCAGGTCATCCATCTTGTAGAACTTCATATTACTGATTCCCAGCTCCTTATATTTCATCCTGATATATGCTCCGAAATCATTCCCGGCCCCGCATGCAACAGCATCTGAATTGTCCAGGTGGACTTTACGTATAATTTCGACATCAGCGGTCTCAACATCAGGGCATTCCTTAACAAAAGGCTGCAGACCGAGCACGACAGCGGCATTGCACCCTCCAAACCCGGAAGCGGTCTTGATACAGAACCGCATCTCCGCATGACATGCTTCTTTGCTGACGTTCAAAGGCATAGGGGTCCCCGGTTCCTCAAATCCAGGAGTTCCCCAGACAGAGCCGCAGAGCAGTTCACGTGTACACAGGATTGTCTCGACAACACCGCTTGCCCCGAGAGTATGTCCGATATATGGCTTGAAACTTTGAACAGGCTTATCCGACAACCCGGCAAGCGCAACAGCCTTGGATTCCATCTCGTCATTATAAGCAGTGGCAGTTCCATGCAGATTAATAAAAGAAATATCGTCATTGCCGACTCCTGCATCCTCCATGGAGTCCCTGATGGCAAAATAAAGGGCATCACCAGTCCTTGACGGACCTGAAATATGGTTGGCATCATCGCTTATCGCCCCTCCACACAATACCACAGCAGCATCACAAGGCTCTGATGTAAGCAGCACTGCCCCAGCCGCTTCACCAAGGTTCAGCCCGCAACGCGAAGCATCATATGGACGGCACATCTCAGCGGAAAGCGACCTGAAAGAAGCGAATCCGCTGACAATAAACGGAGACAGGGTGTCAACACCGGCGACTATTGCCTCGTCATATCTGCCATCCTCTATAAGCCTCTTGGCGAATACAAGGGCAGACACACCTGATATACAAGCATTTGATATGACATAGCAATCGTTTTCCAGACCATATCTCGAAGCGATTTTCTTTGCTGTCTCTGCAAGAAACGCATCCTCCGGCAGCACAGACTCCTGGGCGTCACGCCCCCCTGACATGATATAATCCTCAAGGAGATCAACATTCCCCTTGGTAGTAGACAAGATAAACGCCCTTCTGGCGTTGCCCCCCCCGAAAGCATTTCCGCCGGCATTACCAGCAGAAGAAAAGCCATTGCCCTTTGGCTCGCAAAGTCCATCGACAGCAGCAACAGCAAGGAGTTCTGTCCTTGTCCATCCACTGCCAAGCTCCTCTCTCAATTCACTTGCCACAGCCTCCGGAATCATTCCGCACATCAACGCCCCATCAGGGACAGCAGAAGCAAGAGGCCCGTCATCATACCTTGATACGCCGGACACGCCACCTGATATCGCACGTACATTCGCCTCTGTCCCTCTGCCAAGGGCCGAGACGATGCAGTCATATGCTATATAGACCTTTTTCCTCATGCCAGCGAACATTCAATAAGGCTATGTCCATAGCCAAGACCATCAGTTACCTTATCAACCCTAAGCCCGGCTGCACCGATATATGACCACAGGTCATCAGTATTGAACATCTTGCTGTTGCCGTTTGCCATGGCCGTGAAATACACACTTGTCTGGGCAAGGTCAAATGAAGCTGCCGGATATTTCTGCCTGTCCCACAGTGTCTCCATGATGAAGATCCGCCCTCCGCGCCTTATTGCCCCTGCTGCCCTTCTGAGAATGCTTACAACCTGTTCCCCGGAGAAGCAGTCAAGGAACTGGCTCATCCATACGACATCATATCCACCAGGCAATCCGGCATCAGGATCCAGGAGATTGATTCCGAACCCATCAATCCTGTCTGCCCCCGGCTGACCGCATGTCTGCTCCCTCATCATGGCAACCTGCTGCGGCAAATCCACAATTGTAACCTGGACATCAGGATTATAGCTGACACATTTCATTGCCCATTTCCCTGTATTTCCACCTATGTCCATGAGCTTTTCGGGCTTACCGGCAAACACCAGCGGAAGTGCCTGGTCAAACGAATTGTCTGAATAGAAATGGTCAAAGCCGAACCAGCTTTCCTTCTGGCGTTCATCCAGGCTTGACAGCCCCTCATATATTGTGGGCCACGGGCCAAGCTCCGGAAGCCCTGCCGGGCGCCCTTCGCGCAAAGCCTTATCAAGATGGAACATGCCCATATAGTTGATATCATGGTTGAAATCCACATTGACTTTCACCATAGGGTCAGTCAGCATGAACCACCCTACCTTGGAAAGTGTATACCTGCCGTCATTCAGCAGGACTGTCCCAAGTGTCAGGGAAGATTCAAGCAGAACCTTAGCAGCGTATTCTGTAAGCCCGCTGGCTTCACTGATCTCCTTTATGCAGCTACCCTCAGGATGCTCCCTCAGATATTCAAATATACCTTCTTTAAGCATCACCCTTGTTATCTGGAATACCACAGGGCCGAAAGCGATCACATGGGCAAGCTCCTGCGCCGCCTTTGCTGACAATGTGTCTTTTGTATATCTTTTTTCCATAACCAGTCCTCAAGCTTTATAAACATTCACTATCAAGAATTCCTTTTTCCAGAACTGTAGATATTCCAGAAATCATAGTAGTTGAACCACTGCTCCGGATATCTCCGCACCATAGTCTCCAGGCTTTTAACATACTGTGTGAAAAGCTCCTCTTCACGTAACGGTCTTCCGTCATTCTGCACACCGGAAGCCCCAGGAGCCCCAGGAGCGAAAAAGTGGAACCTGTACCGTCTTCCTCTCTCCCTCATCGCGAAATAGAACACGACAGGGACCCTCAGCCGTGAGGCAAGCAGGAAAGGGCCACGGGGGAATTTCGCATCATGCCCCATGAACTCCGCAGTCAGATACCTGTCCTCATTCATATAGCGGTCCCCCTGGAAGCACACAAGTTCACCGTTCCTCAACGCATTGCTGATTTCAAACACATGCGATATCCCGTCATCAGCGATTGGAATAATCTTAAAGCTATCCTCCTGGACATGGTCTTCAAGTACTTTCTTTACAGCCTGGCGTTCATGGTCATACATCACAACATTTATCCGGGAGCCATATTTGCCGAAAAAAGGTGCCCCCATCTGCCAGGAGCCCACGTGCGCACCGATAGCCACATATCCTTTGCCGGACTCTATAAGGTCAAGCATCATCCTGTGGTTCTCGAATTCAAAGGAGAACCGGTCCTCCATGCTTGAGCCTATGGCAACCTTATCTATTATGGATTTTCCGAAAGCGAAATAAGACCTGACAAGAAACCACGATGCCCTCATGCGGCCATAGCCGAGAATGGTGCGGGAATATACCCATGCGCTGCGTGTCTGCCTGGGCGCAAATGGAATAAAATAAAGCACGACGAGACAAAGAAGGAGATATGTCGCCTCAAGACCGATATGACGCAAAAGCCATATAAAGACCTTATACCCGAAAGAACCTCCGCGTGACTTTCCCTCCCACTGACGTGCCATACCCAGTTACTTTACATGTGCACCGATAACATCATATAGGTCACTGAACGTCTTGATAACCGCGAAATCTGACGTCTGCATCTTGAATCCGAAATTCCTCTCCACAAGGACTACAAGGTCTACAACATCAAGGCTGTCAAGGTCAAGGGTCTTCAGCAGAGGGGCGTCATCAGCCATAAGCCCTGCATCAGCCTCAAATTCTTCCGCCAAAATCTCCTTTACCTTATCTATGATTTGATTCCTGTCCATCAACCTATACGTTTTAAATAGTTCATCTCATCTGCAGCTGTCAACATCCTTAATAACTCCCGCCTCTTCACAGCAGTTGCACAAAGGCCAAGTAGCTGAAAAACATCTGCACATGGTCTGCAAAGATATAAAATTCTATCGTGATATGGGAATTTTATAGACGTCTTGACATATAAGATTAAGTTTTTGCTGAAATCCACCTGCTGCCAGGCCTGCAGATCCATGGACCGCTTCGGTCCGGACACCTCACTTGGGCAAATGGGCACCGGCCCTCATCGCATCATCCCTGGTGCCCACTGGTGAGGGCGGTGCACCTGGTGAAGGCAGATACCTGGTAAAGGCGGCAGAAGGCATGCTGCAGATTGATTTGTAGTTTTGCATTGGGATTCTTATATTTAGAGATAGGTCTCCTGACAGGGAACTTTAACAGCCATATGAAAGGCAGCAAATAAAAGCTCATGCAGACAGATAATCTTTATCAAACTACAGGTATGAAAAAAATTGCGGTTCTCTTTGCCATAGTCCTGATGGCGTCAGGATGCGGCAGCAGTAAAAAAGTATCTGAGGGACATGACATTGCGGTCAGGCTCATTGAAAGCGGCATGTTCAGGATATCAATTGAAGAAACATACAGACAACCAAATTATCAGCCTCAGCCGGAACTTGGGAGCTATATCATATATGACCATGGCAATGTGAACTTCATGCTTAATCCTACCTCACGATTTGCAAGCAAAAACATCAAAACCCGATATTTGAGGAGGGATGCCATAGTGACACCGGTGAAAGGAAGGAGATACGTAATACAATTCAAGACAGAGTCTTATTGGTCAAGAGACGAATATATCGAATTTTCCATAGACCCGTGCAAAAATATCGTCAACGGATCGGTATATAGCTGGAATACGCTCAGCTACAGATTCAAAGGCAAAATTTTGCCTTTGACTTACGATTAGCATCCATCACGGTAAAATCGGAACACCCCACTTACCATCTGGATTATCAGCAGGACACAATCCGATGTAAATCAACATATTGAAAACCGGATTCCAGATAAGCTGACATCATCCTAAAGTCCCCAGACTGAAAAATCCACCACGGACTCAACCTTTTCCTCCAGGACATCAGGAAGATTATGGAACAGGTCCAATCCTGTATAAGCTTCAACAGAGTCAACTGGAACCGCATATGAAGAGAGGGGGCGGTTGCCGGCCCTGTTCGCCATGATAAAGCCTACAGCAGAGTACTCAGCCTTTCCTGTCTGAACCATAATGGCCTTGAAAAAAGCATCCGGGACAGTCACCCCGTTAGCGCCGATCTTTCCGAACTCACAAGCGTTCACGACTGGGCCGCACACAACATAGACATCATGATACTTCAAGGCAAGCTCCCTGACCTTATCCTCCAGCTCCTTCCAGTCTCCCCTGTTAAGATTACTGTTCTGCGGACAGACGTTTGTAAGATAGAAACTCTCATACATAGCCTGCGTGCTCCACTTCATATCCGCCGCTGGGGCCATGTGCCCGCGGTCCCAGCCTGAATTCCTGTAGTCGCTGTCGCATGCCTGGATACAGCTTATATCCGGGTCCGGCCTGAATTTCGAGGACCTGGAGGCATGTCCATTCACCTCAAACTCAGAAAGGCGGTAGGCCACCCATTCCGGTATGAGCAAAGTCTTGTTGTAATTGACCATATATCCCATGTGGTCAACAATCTCAGTTGTATCCGTCCTGGTCCATTGCGGAAGCTCCAGTCTTGACATTATGTCAAGAGCCTCCTCTGCCGTCATTGTGCTGTCGCATCCGGCACAGGCAAAAGAATCAGGGCAGGAAAATTCCTCCTGCCCTGCTCCGTCCTGGGGCAGCATATATGTATACATACCCCAGAAAGCAAGGATGGCCGCAGCCAGTCCAATTATATTCTTAAGATGCTTCATCGTGGAAAGAGCATTCTGCTACTCAGTTTTCGCTTCCGGTGCTGCAGACACGACTTCCCTCGCCTTTTCGAGGGCAGGAATGATATGAGGGAAGATGTAATCCTCACCTATTTCCTTGTCCACTCCAAACTTATGCAATGTCGCACGCACATCATCAGTAACCCCGGACAATATGACGCGCATTCCCCTCTTCTCTATCCTGTCACACAGGTTACGGAGATTCTTCACTCCTGTAGAATCCATGAAAGGAACCTTCCTCATCCTTATTATCCGTACCTTGTTGCCAGACTTCTTCTGTGAATCAAACTCCTCAAAACGGCTTGCAAGCCCAAAGAAGAAAGGCCCGTTGATTTCATAGACCTCAACACCGTCCGGTATATCAAGGAACTCTGTATCTTCCATTGAGGCCTTCTCGTCATCCTCAGTCGCAGCAACATGGTCATTCTCAAGCACTGAGATAGAAGATGTCTCCATCACACGCTTCACAAAAAGGACAATGGCAAGGACAACACCGACCTCTATCGCAACAGTAAGGTCAACAATGACAGTAAGGAAGAATGTAAGCAGGAGCACGGCCACATCAGAGCGGTCTCCACGGAGCAGATACCTGAAAGTCCTCCACTCGCTCATGTTGTAGGCTACCATCACGAGGATTGCGGCAAGGCATGAAAGAGGTATATATACCGCATACGGCATAAGGAAGAGGTAGATCAAAAGAAGCACTATAGCATGGATGACGCCTGCTACAGGAGTCTTTCCGCCATTGTTTATATTAGCCATTGTCCTTGCGATGGCTCCTGTTGCCGGAATACCGCCGAACAAAGGCGTCACAATATTTGCAATTCCCTGCCCGATCAGCTCTGTATTTGAATTATGCTGCTTACCGGTGACTCCGTCCGCAACCATCGCGGCAAGAAGCGATTCTATTGCACAAAGGACAGCTATGGTAAATGCCGGGGAGAAAAGCCCCTTGATTGTATCATAGTCAAACTGGGGAGCAACCGGCTTAGGCATAGGCAATCCGGCTGCAAGCTCTGGGAACTTGGACCCGATTGTGGCGAAGTCCACACCGGCAAAGCGGCCGAGAAGCACAGATGCAAGAGTTCCGAGAATCAAGGCTATAAGAGAGCCAGGAATCTTCTTTGTCACCTTTCCCCAGAATATTATTATCAGAAGACACCCGAGGCTCATCAGGGTCTCAGTGATGCTTATATTCCCTATATTCTGGAAATAGCATATCCATTGAGGGATAAAGCCAGCAGGAATGTCAGCTGTATATCCGAAGAAATCCTTTATCTGTGTAGAGAATATTGTCACGGCTATACCGCTTGTGAACCCTACAACAATAGGATAAGGAATGAACTTGAATATCGCCCCCATACGGCACACTCCCATGACAACCAGGATGATACCGGCCATTATGGTAGCAATGATAAGTCCCTGCATACCATACTGGGCAACAATGCCGGCAACAATCACGATAAATGCGCCGGTAGGTCCTCCAATAAGGAAATGGGAACCGCCGAAAAACGACACAAGGAATCCGGCCACGATGGCTGTTATGAGTCCCTGCTGCGGAGTCACACCACTGGCAATACCGAATGCAATGGCAAGCGGAAGAGCAATAATGCCCACAATAACACCTGCAATAAGGTCTGCGGCGAAAGTCTTCTTGTCATATCCGCCAGGCCTGAACAGGCCGAAGAACTTTGGCCTGAACACACTAGTAAGATTAAGTTTCATTGTTGTTACACTACAAAAAATTATACACTAACTAATATCCAAAATAAAATGCCTGCCCATGACACCGGCAAGGCATCACCGATGGCAGACTATATCGGCCGCCGAAGCCTTCACGTATGACATCAGAGGCAATGGAGCGACCTTAAGCTGAAGCCCGCGTACACCGGCACTCACATAAATATATTCAAAATCAGATGCTGATTCATGGAAAAATGTAGGGAACGGCTTCTTCATGCCTACCGGAGAACAGCCTCCACGTATATATCCCGTCAATGGAAGAAGCTCTTTCATCGGTATGAGGTCACACTTCTTGTTTCCAGAGACCCTGGCTGCCGCCTTCAGGTCAACCTCAGAATCACCAGGGACCACACACACAAAGCATCCGGTCCTGTCACCACGCAGCACAAGTGTCTTGAAGACCTGCTCAAGAGGCTCCCCAAGCTGCTCTGCAATATGCCCGGCTGCGAGGTCGTTCTCATCAACAACATACGGGACAAGTTCATATTCTATCCCGGCCTTGTCAAGCAGCCTTGCGACATTGGTCTTTTCTATTTTTCCATGTTTCATTGCCATATATTCCTGCATATGGAGAAGGAGAGGATTCAACCTGCAATCATTTCGTCATGAAAGAGCTGAACCTTTTCCGGGAATTAAGCTCCGCCTCCCTTGTGGAGCCTGCGTCAATCCTTGTACTTATCTGCGTACAAGGCTTTGATATTATCATTACCATATCCCCTGTCTTTTCAGGAGCAGAGAACACCCCTTTACTGAAAAACAGCCCCGCACCTACAGGCACAGGTTCAAATGCAGTATCCACGGGATGTACACCCCATGTATAGATATATCCGTCAGAGAACTCAACAGCCTCTCCATCATGATAGTTAACGCCTGTGACAAACGAAACCTTCTTCCCGTTCAGGCACTTCGCAGTAACACGCGCCGTCCTGACCTTCCGGGAGACATCAATCCTTATCATTATATCCACATGCCCGTCACCGTATGGTACTCCGTACGCGATCATCTCCGCAAAACTTCCGTTGGATGTATCGCCGGCACGGGCTGTCCGCCCTCCGGTTGCAGATAGCCTCACAACCTTATCCCCATCCCACAAGGCGATTCCACCAAGCCCCAGAGTGCCGTCAACGACATAATAGTCATATCCTGCTCCATCATCAGCGACCGCAAGCGAATCCGGATACCAACCATATTTCATCAGTTCAAGTCCCCGGCCTGACTTGGAATAGACATCTATCGCCCCGCTGTCATTGAAATAGAGGCGCAGGGCCATGTACTGATTCTCTACCGCCGGCCCATGGTGACCGACCTCATTATACATATCCGCACCGGAAGAAACGATTTCCCCGACCTGCACATTGTCCGCCACGCGGAACAGGCTGCTCGCGGTCTGGGCAAGGCAAGTGCCCCCCACGCCACATGCAGCCAGAGAAAGCAGGATATATATAATATATAGGAAGCAGAATCGTCTTTTCATATAATTAAAGTGTTTCAGACAGTCAAGGCCGCTTCTCGAAGAACGAGAAATGCACATTCCCGTATCTCCGTTCCTTTACGAAATACGGATGACCTTCAAAATTATATTCGGCCGGATGCTCAAGTATAAAATAGCAGCCGTCATTCAGTATATCATGGGAGAACACCCTGTCCGGGAGAGAGTCAAGCCCCTCGATGGCGTATGGAGGATCTGCAAAAACAAGATCGAACTTGACCCTGCAGATATCAAGGAACTCAAAGACATTATGCCTGACTACTGTCAGGTTGTCCATCCCGAATTTCCTTGCCTGGGACTTTATGAAATTTGCATGCAGCGGAAGCATTTCCACACAATGCACCTGCCCCGCTCCCCTGGAGATGAACTCATATGAGATCGCCCCAGTCCCGCCAAAGAGGTCCAGGACCTTAAGGCCATCAAACTCATACTCATTGTCAAGTATGTTGAAAAGCCCCTCCTTCGCAAAGTCGGTTGTTGGCCTTGCCTTGTATCCTGCCGGTGGAAGAATCACCTTTCCTTTCAGTCTGCCGCCTATGATCCTCATATTCTCTCTACTGAATGGAAATACCTATATAAAGTAAGCTCCTGCTCGGAGGTAAGCGGAGTCCTGCAGTACAGGGTGGAGACCTCCGGATTCAGCTGGAACTTCTTCATGGCAAGGAAAAGGAAATACTCGGCAGTCGTGAAATCGACCGCATCGAATGAATTGCAGAGCATAAGATTCCTGCCGCTGGCAAGCACAAGGAAGAGACGTCCCTCCACATAAGAGATGACAATCTTGTTGTATTCAGAAATCCTTTCCGTGCAGCGGAGCATATTGTAAAGTTCCGGCACCGCATCCTGATGTTCATAGCTACGGCAGGCATAGAGCATCACCGCATCATAATACGGGACATCCACATAGCGCACCTGGTCCGACTCCTCTACATCAGCTACATCAACAAGCATTGCCCTCGCCATAGAACGGTCAAAAAACCGCAATGGGACGAGGGCACACTTAGATGTAAATATAGTATTTCTATTCCCAGTTTCCGGCATTGTTGTTAGGTGCCGTAATGCTGCCGACCTTCAGGCCAGGATAGCGGCCTGTATCCTTTCTTTCTGCGTCCAGGTTAATCCTGAGCTGGTCGTCAAGACCCTTGAGAAGAGACTTGTAAGGCATTGACGCCTCAAACAGAGGGACATTTACGCCAGACACCTTCTTGACAGCCGCCTCCATGATAAGGGAGTCACCGCAGAACGGAATGAACGCCAGTGAGTCAACACAGAAACCAGGGCGGTTGTTGAAAAGTGTATCCTTCACAGGGATCTCGCTCTGGATAGAGAACACAAGGTGCTCACCGTTGAGATAGAGTTCATAAAGTTCCTGAGGCTTGACCTTCGGATTGCGTTTCTTGACCCTTGCGGTATTTGCCACTGCAAGAGAGTCATCCTGCGAGCCGATCTGCATCACGACCTTGATTTTCCCGTTGTTGTAGAAATCCTTCAGGGAGTCAACAGAAGAAGTGAATTTTCCGGTTTCACTCTTGTAGGCAACCTGGAGCGTCCTGATATCTTTCAGTCTCTCGACACCGACACTTTCGCGGTAATCTTTCTCCTTGTTGAACCTTACTGGCTCCATAACGCTCTCTACTGTCAGGTAGAGAAGTCCCAAAATACAGATAGGGAGGATAAGATAGGTAAAAATTTTCTTGACCATTATAATGTGTTTTATTTTTAGTCCAAATTCCGGACAAAGTTAAAAATTTGATTTATCAAATGCAATATAATTTGTAATTTTGCGTCCGGAAATCATATTTAGCAATGAATATATTAGACACCAGCAATATAGACAGGCTCCAGGATATCATATCATCAGCGGCCAGGATATCAGTGGCAGTGCACATACACCCGGACGGGGACGCACTCGGCAGCGGCATCGCGGCCATCACGTTCCTGCAGTCTATCGGCAAGGACGCAGTCCTGATTCTGCCGCACATGTATCCAGAGTCACTCGGGTTTCTTGTAACGGACGATATAGCAGGGAGCATAATAGTATACGAGAATGAGCCGGAAAGGGCTGTGGCAAGGATAAATGAGAGCGACACGGTCTTCTGCCAGGACTTCAACGACTTCTCACGCACAGGAGACATGGGGCAGGCCCTTGCGGAATCCGGTGCAGTGAAGGTCCTGATAGACCACCACCTGTACCCTGACACGGAAAGCTTCACGCTCACCTTCTCCGAGCCGGACACAGTGTCGTCAACGTCCGAACTCCTGTACTATATATTGATGGCACTCCCGCAGACAGGAGGAGATGCGAAGAAGCTTCCGGCAGCAGCCGCAACCGCCTTGATGGCCGGCATGACGACGGACACAAACAACTTTGCCAATTCCACGCATCCGGGAACATTCAGGATGGCATCCGAGCTTATCGCGGCCGGCGTAGACCGCGACATGCTGCTCGGGAACCTGTTCAACAATTTCAGGGAAAACAGAATAAGGCTCATGGCCAAGTTCCTGAAAGACATGAAGATCACTGAAGACGGGGTGGCATACATGGTACTTGACCGCAAGACCATAAAGAAATATGGGATACAGGACGGTGAGACTGAAGGGTTTGTCAACATCCCGCTGACAATCAACAAGGTCAGGATGAGTATCTTCATGAGGCAGGACAAGGACAGGTTCAGGGTTTCCATACGGTCCAAGAGAGGAGTCTCCGCAAACATCTGCGCAAAGAGATATTTCAATGGCGGGGGGCACGAGCTGGCATCAGGGGGCAGGATGATGATCCCATCCGAGCTGAGGAACGCAGGAGAGGCCGCGCGCTACATAGAAAAAGTGACACACGAATATTTCAACGACACTGCAAATGATTAGCATAAGACACTGCATAACAGCAGCTACAGCATTGGTGCTCATGTTCTCATGCACGACACAGAGCCTTGAGACGACATTTACCAGCCAGGACACAAGGATTGACTCGTACATAGAAAAAATAGTGCTTGACCTTGTAGATGTGGAGGGCAACCCCATACTTGACGAGAACGGGAACAAGATAACCCTGAAGCCGGAAGTTGTCACACGCAACGGATGCCACCGTGTAATAATCAACGACGGGAAAGGAGACGGGCTGTCAACCGAAGGCAGCGCGACAATCTACTATGCCGGATATGTGTTCACAACCGGGCCTTCCACAATGTTCGCAACAAACCACAGGGAGACAGCGCTGAACGCAAAATGGAGCGAAGACATGGATTTCGAGCCGCTCAGGGTAAGTCCTGGCGACAAGAATCTTGTCACAGGACTCAGGAATGCACTACCTGGCGCAAAGGCAGGAGAAGAATGCTGGATATACTTTTCAGGGAAATACGGGTTCGGGAAGAAGGCCGTCGGGATTATACCTGCAAATTCAGCCATATGCTACCACATCTGGGTGGAGAGCATTGAGAACTAAAATATATTTGACTATATTTGCAGGTTCAACTAAGATTATACTAAGTAAGAATGAAGAAAATATTGTCGGCAGTAACAGCGGCAGCCATCATGCTCGGGCTGGCCGGATGCGCCAAGGAAAAATCAGAATCAACAAACGAGGCCTCACAAAGATATTTCGAAGCCTGGATGCATGTACACCACCCTGAAGCAGAAAAGACGGGGCTTGGCATATACATACTGGAAGATACAGAAGGGACTGGAGAGGCAGAGGGCATTGAAGGGGCAGAGGCCGGCCTTGACTTCACTGATGCATCCTATATATATGTAACATACACAGCCAGGGACCTCAACGGCAATGTAAGCTCAACCAATGACAAGAAGATTGCCCAGCAGCTCGGAAGCTACGACAAGTCCTATTACTACGGGCCGGAGATATGGAGTACATCATACATGTCGCTTCCTGCCGGCGTAAGGGAGATGCTGAAGGGCATGAAGACAAGGGGGAAGCGTACTGCTGTGATTCCTGCATGGCTCATGGACACGAAGGAATATGAGACTGAACAGGAATATCTGGACAACGTCACAGACAAGAGCAGTGCAATATACACAATCGAGGTGGCTGACACCACAAACGACATCTACCGCAAGCAGATAGAGAAAATCGAGAAGCTCGAATACGAATACACGGACAGCCTCGGCCGGAGACAGGTGTGGAAAGTATCTGCCAAAGACACAATATACACAGGATTCTACTACCTGAAGATACAGACGGGTGTTGAAGTGGAGGTAGAAGACGAGGATGCAGGCAGCGAAATGGCACTGAAAGCCCTTGAAGACAACTCCACAGTACACATCAACTATACAGGAAGCCTTCTGAACGGCCAGGTGTTCGACACGACAGATGAAAAGACTGCAAAGGACAACAACATCTACAGTTCATCAAAGACATATTCCAAGGTGTCCGCGACATGGTCAAGCGACTCAACAGCGGTACAGCTGAACAGCAACACTGTAATACAGGGATTCTCGTCAACAATCTGCCGCATGAAATACTATGGTGCTAAAGGTATCGGTGTATTCTACTCAGCCCTTGGATACGGAGCATCCGGAAGCGGATCAATCATCCCGTCATACGCACCTTTGATATTTGAAGTGAACATTGAAGTAGAGGAGGAATAGGAAAATGTCAGGAAATGGAGCAGTCCCTTTAGAACTCGGAACAGAAAAAATAGGAAAACTACTCAGCAAATATGCAATCCCTGCAATTATAGCGATGACAGCGTCATCGCTATATAATATGGTGGACAGCATATTCATCGGACACGGTGTCGGGCCTCTTGCAATATCAGGGCTCGCTGTCACATTCCCGCTGATGAACCTTTCGACAGCCTTCGGGACCCTGGTCGGGGTCGGTGCATCGACAATGCTCTCGATCCTGCTCGGACAGAAGAATTATGCCGCAGCCAACAAGGTCCTCGGGAATATCGTCTCGCTGAACCTCATTATCGGCCTGTCATTCACAGCCGTTGCATTGATCTTCCTTGACCCGATACTATATTTCTTCGGGGCAAGCGAAGGTACGATTTTCTATGCCCACGAATACATGGAGATCATTCTGTTCGGAAATGCAATCTCACATGTATATTTCGGCCTCAACTCGGCAATGAGGTCATCAGGAAATCCGAAGATGGCAATGGGGCTTACCCTGTTCACTGTCATCTTCAACACGATTCTTGACCCGATAATGATTTTCTGGTTTGACTTCGGGATACGTGGAGCAGCATGGGCGACAGTCATTTCACAGACCATAGCCATGATCATCATACTTGCACATTTCTCGAGCAGGAAAAGATTCCTTCATTTTGAAAAAGGCATAATCAGGCTTGATGTCAGGGTTGCAAAGGACTCTATGGCCATCGGTTTCGGACCGTTCCTTATGCATTCCGCAGCATGTATGGTGACACTTTTCATCAACCAGCAGATGAAAAAATATTTCGGAGACCTTGGAATTGGAGCCTATGGAATCTGCAACAGATTGACCTTCATGTTCATAATGATATGCATGGGGCTGAATCAGGGTATGCAGCCTATAGCCGGATACAACTTCGGGGCACGAAACTACTCACGCGTCAAGAAGGTATTCTGGATGTCCGCAAAGCTGGCGACAGTCATCACGACAGCATGCTTCGTCATGTCCATGTTCATGCCGCAATATGCCACAGCGATATTCACACATGACATTGAGCTGAAGGAGATGGCCTCCAAGGGACTTCGCCTCATGAACATGGCTGCCCCTATCATCGGTTTCCAGATGATTGCCACAAACCTTTTCCAATGTCTCGGGATGGTACACAAGTCCATATTCCTGTCACTTGCAAGGCAGATCCTGTGCCTGATACCTCTCCTGTACCTGATGCCGATATGTTTCGGACCTTATGGGGTCTGGTGCAGCTTCCCTATTGCAGACACAATATCCTCAATACTTACAATCATACTTCTTGCCGACCTCCTGAAAAAGTTCAGTAGACTGAAAGACGGAGATGAGCCGGCAGGGCTTGGCAGCAAAATATAGGAGGACAGACAATGAAAAATCCGGTAATAAACATAGGAAGGCAGTTCGGCAGCGGCGGAAAGGCTGTTGCCATGGAAATCGGCAAGAGACTGGGCATCGATGTATATGACAGCGAGCTTATAACAAAGGCCGCAGAAAAGAGCGGCTTCAGCTCCGAGCTGTTCAGCCAGAATGACGAAAGGCGCAAGCTCTTCGGATTCCCTCTGCTGTCAAACGGCTTCCAGCTCTCCGACAACTGCATAGACGGAGGCGCACTGTTCAGGATACAGAGCAAGGTCATCGAGGAGATTGCAGAAGCCGGACCGGCAGTCATAATCGGCAGATGCTCCGACTACATACTGAGGGACAGGGAAAACACTCTTGATGTCTTCATTACCGCTCCAAAGTCCTACAGGATAAGGCGTGTATGCAAGCGTATGGACATCACACCTGAAAAGGCCGCAGACATAATAAACAGGCAGGACCGCAAAAGGGAGACATACTACAACTACTTTACATTCGGCAACTGGGGAGTCGCATCAAACTATGACTTGTGCATCGACTCGTCAATCCTCGGCATAGAGGAAACTGCCGGAATGATCATTGACTTTGCACGCAGGGCCGGAATATTGTAGAGGGGTGCGATGAAGCGTAGAATCTGGATTCCATGTGTGTTTTCTGCTGCCATAGCCTTGACTTTGACAGTAAGCACCGCCTCACATAAATCCCATGAGGAAGTTGAAGCGTTTCCTGTACGTGACACTATAAGGCTGAACACAATACTGACTAATTCAATGTCCGACTCCACTGGACTGGAAAAGATGGATGCCGCCATATGCAAATATCTTGACCAGTGGGAAATAAAAGGTGCATCACTATCAATAATGCGCAATGATTCACTTGTCTACTCCAAAGGCTATGGATGGGCAGACAAGGAAGCTGGCGTCAGAATGGAGCCAGGGAATATCCTTAGGATGGCATCCGTCTCAAAACTGATAACAGCTACCGGGATTATGGTCCTCCAGGAAAGGGGGCTTCTCTCACTTGATGACAAGGTCTTCGGGCCTGACGGCATCCTGAACGACTCAACATTTACAGCAGCCGTCAGGGATAAAAGGATATTCAGGATTACAGTCGAGGACCTGCTGAGACATAAGGGAGGATTCACCTGCGGTCTTGGCGACCCGATGTTCTCAACACGTGATATAATAAGGCAGTTCAAGCTCCCTGAAGCCCCTGACAGCAAGACGCTTGTCAAGTGTGTTCTCAGCAGACGTCTCGGATTCGACCCTGGCACAAGCCAGTCATATTCCAATTTCGGCTACCTTCTTCTTTCGCTTGCAATAGAGGAGCGGAGCGGTATGGGCTATGAGGATTTCATCAAGGAGCATGTCCTCCATCCGGCAGGATGCTTCGATATGCACATTGCAAACAACTATTACCCGGAGCGGTATCCGAATGAAGTCAGATACTATATGCAATCCGGAGCTGAGCCATGCGAGGAATATAACCTCAGCGGACGGATGGTTGAAAGATGTTACGGAGGGAGCAACATAAACGCACTTTCAGGTGCCGGGGCGTGGTGCGGCTCTACCGCCGAGCTATGCCGGTTTGTTGCATCGATTGACGGCCGCCCTGAAATACCGGACATCATCAGTGCGGAAAGCATTGCTGCAATGACAGAATATTTCGACCCGGACACATTCTCACTCGGCTGGAATGATACCAAGCCAGACGGGGAATGGACAAGGACAGGAACACTTGCCGGCAGCTCTGCACTTGTCAAATGCTATCCGGACGGGGAATGCTGGATATTGATCACGAACACTGGCACGTACAGAGGGCCATATTTTTCAAAATACACATCCTCTCTCTTCCGCCGCTGCCGCGAATCATTCAGCAGCACACTCCCGCGCAGAAACATGTTCATAAGGCAGATCTGACCAGTGCATAAAAATTGTCCAGGCCAGCGATAGCCACTGCCTGGACAAGATAATTCTGATAATGGTTTTCACGCCTACATGGCACTGTCATGATACTGCCGTACCTCGAATTCTCCGGAAAGGACTCCATAGCCATTCTCGGCAAGTGACTGCAGCTCATCTTCGCCAGGATAGACCACGACCGGAGCTATAAAATCCACTCTTCCGGCAATGGTATCAGTAACCCGCCTGTTCCGCGCGATACCGCCTGTAAGGATAATTGCATCAACTTTTCCGGATACCACCGTTGAGAAGTAGCCAATATACTTGGAGATGCTCAGGCAGTACGCGTCAAGGAAAAGTTTGACATCAGCGTTTCCTTCATCAGCCATCTTTGTCAGTTCCAGGAAATCATTTGTCCCGAAATATGAGACAGCCCCTCCACGCCCGACAAGCATCTTCTGTATTTCAGCTTTCGTATATTTACCGCTGAAGCACATCTCCACAAGAGGAAATGCAGGGACAGTCCCCGCCCTTTCAGGCGTAATAGGTCCATCTCCGCCAAGAGAGTCTGTAGTGTCTATTACCAGTCCGTTCCTATGGACTGAAACCGAGCTTCCGCCTCCCATATGGGCGACAATCACAGTAACCTCCTTAGGTGACTTGCCGATGCTTTTTGCGTATCTCCGCACCATGGCCCTTGAATTCAGGGCATGGAACAAGGTTCTTCGCGGGAACTCCGGACGGCCGCCAAGCTTGGCTTCAGGCAGCATCTCGTCAGCCATAGGGGGATCTGCGATATATGCCCGGCACACAGCTTCAACGCCTTTAGCACGTCTGAGAGCATTCACTTCTGCAGCAATGTCGTCTGCTATAAATGCACTCAGATTACAGGCATGAACACCATCCCTTCCTGTCGCAAGCATTTCAAGCATTGCCTCTCCAACCTCATAGACACCTGTCACAACAGGGGTTATAAGCCCCCCTCTTGCCATCACCACATCTATAGTTTCCAGTTCAACACCTTCGGACCGCAAAAAATCTGTGATAGAATCACGTCGCATCGCTTCCTGATCCATCACAGATTTATAATTTGCAAGAGTTTCAGCGCTATGGGCAATATTCTGCTCAAAAACCTTTACCCCTGCATCGAAAAATCCGATTTTTGTGGAAGTCGAACCGGTATTTATTGCCAGGATTCTTCCTTCCATACCATTACTTTGCAGACAAAGCTGCTATTGCTATTGAATTAAGTTTTGTCTCTATACTGTCTGCACGGCTTGAAAGCACACAAGGGACTTTCGCTCCGACTACCATTCCCGCCTGCTTTACATCAGCGGCAAGCTTGGAGTTTGTCTTGTAGAAGACATTTGCAGATTCAATGTTAGGGAACAGCAGGCAATCCGCATCCCCGGCAACAGGGCTCACAAGCTTCTTGATTTCAACAGACTCCCTGTCAATCGCAACATCCAGTGCGAGAGGACCGTCTGCAATGCAGCCCCTGATCTGTCCACGGTCTGCCATCTTTGCAAGGATTGCAGCCTCTACACACGCAGGCATGCCAGGAAGCATCTGCTCTGTTGCTGCGATGATAGCCACCTTAGGCTTGGCTATGCCCATGGAGTGCGCAGTATTCACCAGATACCCGAGGATAGCCTGTTTCTGCTTGAGGTCCGGTGCCGGAATCACAGCCATATCGCCAAGGATAAGAAGCTTATGATAATTAGGGTTCTCAAGGACTGCGCAATGGCTCAGGACAGCCTTTGGAGGAAGGAGGCCTGTCTCCTTGTTGAGGATTGCCCTCATGAACTTGTCCGTGCTGCAAAGGCCCTTCATAAGGATATCACCCATACCCTGGTTGACCATTGTGACAGCCTGTGTCACAGCGGAAAGCTCTGCAGGATTATGGATAATCGTGAACTTGGTGACATCGATGTTCTCCTTTGCACACTCCTCCTTGATCATATTCTCATCACCGACGAGCGTTGCATCAACGATACCAAGGTCAACGGCCTTGCTTGCGGCAGCAATTGTATGCCCGTCGACAGCCCAAGCTGCAATCATTCTCTTCTTGGCCCCACGCCCTGCGAGTTCGCCAAAAATATCTTCAAATCTTGTAAACATATTTAAGAATCTTATATTGGTTCAATTAATTGTTTTCTTCCTCATTAAGGACTATATGCATAGTGTCCTGCGCTATCACAAGCTCTTCGTTTGTAGTTATGACTGCGACCTTCACCTTTGAGTCAGGAAGCGAGATCAGGGTATCTGTACCTGTTGCGACATTGGCCTCGTAGTCAAACTTCACCCCGAGATAGCTGAGGTTCTCGCACACCCTGCGGCGCATACGGCTGTTGTTCTCGCCGATTCCACCGGTAAACACAATGAGGTCAACACCGTTCATCACAGCTGAATAGGCACCTACATATTTTGTTACATCATAGACAAGTTTCTTCAATGTGAGCTTGGCCTTTGCATCTCCTGCATTCGCTGCCTCATTGAGGTCGCGGGCGTCAGAAGACACGCATGAAAGCCCTGCAAATCCGCTCTTCTTGTTCAGGACTGTGCTCATCTCCTCTGCCGACAGCCCCTCCTTCTCCTGGAGGAAAGTGATCACTCCCGGGTCAACACACCCGCAGCGGGTACCCATGATGACACCTTCAAGCGGAGTGAAACCCAATGAGGTATCAATGGATTTTCCGTTTGCCACAGCTGTTATCGAGCTGCCGTTGCCGAGATGACATGTGATGATCTTTGAATTGTTCAGGTCAAGCCCTGTGAATTTTGCACCCTTGGCAGATACAAATTTATGGCTTGTGCCATGGAAGCCATATCTGCGGATCCTGTACTTGTCGTAGTATTCATAAGGAAGGGCATACATATATGCATATGACGGCATTGTCTGGTGGAATGCCGTGTCAAATACAGCAACCTGCGGCACAGAAGGTAGTGCTTCAGCAACGGCCTTGATGCCCAGGAGGTTTGCTGGATTGTGAAGCGGTGCGATGTCACAGCATTTCTCTATGCCGGCTATCACATGGTCATCAATGAGCTTGCTGCAGAAGAACTCTTCCCCCCCGTGAACGACACGATGGCCGACGGCCTCTATATCCTCCAGGGTAGTGAGAACGCCAGTCTCCTTGTCAAGAAGGGCCTCAAGCACTGCCTTGATGCCGACTGTATGGTTCTCTATCACCATCTCCCTGACAACTTTTTCCTTGCCGGAAGACTGATGTTTCAGGCATCCTGCCTCCATACCGATCCTCTCTACAAGCCCTTTGGCAAGAAGATCATAGACATCGTCTCCCTTCATGTCCAGAAGCTGGTATTTCAAGGAAGAACTGCCACAGTTCAAAACTAGAATTATCATTTTGTCATTGTTTTTAATAAATCATCTTCATAAAGGCGCAAAGTTATAAAATTTATGACTACTTTCGCAAAAAATCGGAACGAAATGGAAGCGGAGAGAGAGTCTGTGAGACTGGCAGTTTCGCTCACTTTAGGAGTTGCTGCCGCAAATTATTCATTCAGCACACATTATATTCACCAGGACAGCATACCTGCCATATCGTGGATTATCATGATGGCATTTGCAGCCACCTGGCTGATATGCCATTCAATAAATTGCAGGATACCATGCTGCGCCATGGCAGGCAGCGGATTCCACGGCATAGGGATAACGCGTGGCAGGCTCATGATTGAAGTACTGTTTGCCATTGCCGGAGCAGGCATATATGCAATGGAGATGGTGCAGACGGCTGCGCTTCCTGCTGCACAAGGTCCGTTAAAGGAATTTGCATATTCATGCGCGGGACACATCAAGGAGGCGATTGACTGTATCGGATACAAAGACCCGCTATGCAATGCCATAGTAAAGGCTTTTCTCACAGGCGACCGCACCGGTCTTGACAGCCACACAAGGGAAATATTCAGGATAAGCGGAGCTTCCCATCTGCTTGCGCTTTCCGGGCTGCACATGGGAATAATCTACATCATATTGTCACGGGCGTTGTCGCTGGCAGGAAATTCGCCGGCAATGCAGAAGACCAGGTCCGCGACGATAATTGCAGCTGCCGGCCTCTTTACAGTCATGACCGGTGCATCCGCCTCTATAGTAAGGGCTTTCCTGTTCATTCTGATCAACGAAGCGGCAAAGATATGCGGGCGCAAGGCTGACGGCACGTCTGTCCTGTGCACAGCATTGATGATACAGCTGGCAATAAGCCCCGGAATCATATCATCTGTAAGTTTCCAGCTCTCATACCTTGCAATGGCAGGCATAATCACGGTCTACCCTGTGATGCAGAGAATGTGGCCCAGGCCTCCTGCCGGACACAGGTTCAGGTTCATCATCACCCCTATGGAAAAAATATGGGAGCTATGTGCCCTATCAATTTCCTGTCAGCTGTTTACAGGCCCGATGGCATGGTGGAGATTCGGAACTTTCCCGCAATATTTCCTTCTGACCAACCTGCTCTGCATACCATTGATGAGCATGATAATGTTCTCCTCCATAGCAGTGACAGCCATGACGGCCTTCGGGACCTGCCCGGCCATGCTCACGGAAATAAGCGAAAGGCTCATAGCATCCATGATTTCCGTGCTTGAGATAATCAGTTCAATGTAATGAGGTAATCAGAGCGAAGACCATGTCTTCATGTCCCCGTCCTCTTCATAGATGAAATATCCGTCAAGAGAAGGCAATGCATGGATTTCAGGAAGCACAAGGCTTTCAAGCTCAGATGACTCCACAAACGAGCATGCATCATCAAGCCCCACGACCATGCAGAATGTCGCAAGAGCGTCAGCCGTAGTCGCATCTGCAGCTATGACTGTGGCACTCAGCATAGAATGCGATACCGGATATCCGGAACGCGGATCAACTGTATGTGCAAACTTTTTCCCGTCCCTCATATAGAATTTACGGTAATTCCCGGAAGTTACGATTCCGCATGCACGTCCCTGTGAGTCAAGTACGCCTTCAAGGTCCGCCCCTGGTGTGTCATTCCCGTCAACAGGCCTGTCGACACCTATCTGCCACGGCTGCCCGGCCGGGTTCTTTCCATCACAGTAGATTTCCCCGCCGACATCTATGAGCATATCCTTGATGCCCAAAGAATAGAGATAACGTGCAACAAGGTCGCATGAATACCCTTGCGCAATTGCGTTGTAGTTAAGGACTACGAGAGGGCCATCCTCAGCGGAACCCTGCATAAGCATGTACTGCGAAAGCGTACCGTCATCTGAGACCGCAGCATCAATGTCCTTGACCAGCCGGGACATCCCGCATCCGGCACGGACTTCCTCAACCTGCCCGTCTGACGGGAAACTGTTGCCCTTGAATCCGAAGCCCCAGATATCGAACAGCGGTCCGGCGGCGACATCGAAGGCCCCGCCAGTCAACTCATGGAAATGATATGACAGTTTATATATTTCAATGAAGATGTCGTCCGGGACGATTGTCTCCCCCGCATTGAAACGGCTCAGGAGAGAGCCTTTGTTGTATCCGGAGATTGAATTGTCTATCCTCAGAAGTATGGAGTCTATCCCCTCCTTTATTTTTTCCGGCTTCATGCCCACAGGCCCGTCTGGCCCGTCAAGATTCAGCTTCACAAGGTATGTTCCGCCCTGTGCAAAGCCGGAAATAGAAACATATCCGCCACGCCTTCCGCATGATGCACATGCAGCCAAAAGAATGGCTGCAAGAAATATCTTCAGGATTTTACCTGTTCTGACACCAATATATCCCATATAAGGCAAAGTATTTGCACAAAGGTAGCGGTTTTTCATGAAAAAATGCCCATATTTGCAAGAATGAACCGATCAAAACGGAAAGACGAGATGACATTTAAAAGATTCAGAGCAGTTTCAACTATCATAATGGCAGCATCCATCGCCATTGTTTCATGTAAAAAAGACGAGGAGACTACAACATTGCCGACACTTGACGGCACACTGTCCTTTTCTGTCCCGCTATATGCAGATGTAGACGCGACGCTTGAAATGACAGCTAAAGGTGTGACACATCCTGAAGGAGATGCACTCGGTGTATATTGGAAGGTATCCCCTGACATGGAGGCAAATGACACATCAAAGACAGCATTCGACCCTGAGACAGGCGCGTCGCTGAAATATCAGCTTGACGGGAAGATGCAGACATATACAATCACATGCGGAGTATTTGCAAGCGGATACTCGACCAAGACCGCGACACAATATGTCACTGCCGTAAAAGGCGGCATGGACGGGACTGGCTCGATAACTGAGGCGGGCTTCTCTGCATCGGACGAGGCATTCATTGACCCGAGGGACGGGAAGGAATATTACATTGCATCCATTGGCGGCAGAATATGGTTCAGGCACAACCTTGCATACGAAGGTGAGATCACCGCCGGGCAGGAGTGTCTCGGACACGGGATACCATATTATGATTGCGAGGCAATGACCGATGTGTTCGGGCTCTACTATACCCAGGAGCAGGCCTTGAACGCTTGTCCGGACGGATGGAGAGTGCCGGCAGAAGAAGATTGGCTTGACATGGCCAACGCCACTGCAGCATCAGACGGGAGCCTTGCCGTACAGAATTTTGAGAAAGGGCAGACATATGCAGGGCTTGCCGGTGCACTCATGGCTGATGCACAGTTCAACGGCAATGCACTTTGGGAATACTGGCCACAGGTCAAGATAACCAACAGCTCCAGACTGGCTGCGATTTCTGCAGGATATGCAATCACGGCAAACGGGAGCAGCACTTTCGATGGCTCCACAAAATATGCAGCTTTCTGGACATCGGAGAATGACGGCGAGAAAGGAAGCTACAGATACATCTATGTTGACTCTCCTGATGTATACGTCGGGACAGGATACAGCTCGTTCGCTACATCAGTAAGGTGTGTCAGGGACTTGTAGCATCAATCAATTAAATCAGAAAAAAATGAAGAAAGGATTAGCAATACTTATAGTTGCAGCAGCAATTATTGCTGCACTGTTCATATGGACAAAGAACACATTCAATTCACTGGTGGCAGGAGAAGAGCAGGTAAGTGCAGCGTGGTCACAGGTAGAGAATGTCTACCAGCGCAGGGCTGACCTGATCCCGAATCTCGTTGCCACAGTCAAAGGATATGCATCACACGAGCAGGCGACGCTTGAGGGTGTAATCGAGGCCCGTTCAAAGGCGACACAGGTAACCGTTGACCCGAGCCGTCTCACAGAAGATGAGATTGCACGCTTCCAGGAGGCCCAGGGTACACTGAGCTCTGCTCTCGGAAGGCTCATGATGATAACCGAGAACTATCCGGACCTTAAGGCAAACCAGAATTTCACTGACCTGCAGGCACAGCTTGAGGGGACCGAGAACAGGATTGCGACTGAAAGAAGGAAATACAATGAAGTGGCAATGCAATACAACACTTCTGTACGCACATTCCCGAGAAATATCATCGCCTCCATGTTCAATTTCGGGACAAAGGGATATTTCAAGGCGTCAGAAGGCTCAGATGTAGCTCCAAAGGTAGAATTCTAGGCTTCTGCTGAGCCAGATAACAGTCATAGACATGAAATATATACGAAAATATCTTGCTGCCGCAATATTATTGGCAGCAAGCCTGTCTTTATATGCCATTCCGCAAAAGCCGGAACCGCAGAGACTGGTCTATGACTTTGCCGAACTGCTGACAGAATCCCAGGCTGAAAGGCTGGAACGTATCCTGGTGGCATTCGACGACTCCACATCGAACCAGATAGCAGTAGTGACAGTTACAGACCTTGAAGGTATGCCTGCATCTGAATATGCGACAAGGACAGGAATAGAATGGAAGGTCGGAAGCAGCGACTTCAACAACGGGGTTGTCATCCTGGTAAAGCCCAAGACAAAGGAATCAGGCGGCGAAGTTGCCATAAGCATTGGCTATGGCCTTGAGGGAGCAATTCCGGATGTCTATTGCAAAAGGATAATAGACAATGAGATGATTCCACATTTCCGCGAGAATGACTATTCCGGAGGAATATATGCGGCATGCGAGGTCCTGATGAAGCTTGCATCTGGAGAAATCTCAGAGCCACGCCAGTCAGATGACGATACGGAAGCGATGGCCGTAGCGGCATTCTGCCTCATAATCCTGATCATGATTGTCTTTTTTGCAATAATCTCAAAAGGAGGCGGAAACAGCGGGAACGGAGGCTCAGGAAGAACCGATGACGGTGATATAATCGCTAGATCCATAATCATAGGCAATATCCTTGGACACGGGAGACGAGGAGGTTCATCCTGGGGAGGACAGTCCGGAGGCGGATTCGGAGGCTTCGGAGGATTTGGAGGAGGCAGTTTCGGAGGAGGCGGTGCGTCCGGACGCTGGTAGCCTATCAGTATTACCTCAGATCAGTGACAATCCAGCCCCCAGAAAACTCTGCGGGAGAGAAATCTGAAAGGGGGCCAGGATTGGAGAAGCGGAATGACGATATAACAAATGTCATCTTTGAGCCGTCCGGCAGGCTTATCTCAGCTCCTGTAATGGTCTCTCCTGCCTTGTCCATATAGATAACGGCATCACCGATCTCTGCGTTTTCTACAGCTTCCAGGGTAAAGACTTTGGCTGGTTTCGAGTTAAACATCCCCGCCTCACCATTGCCAGACCATGAGAACTCACGGTCAAGATTGCCGACAAGCATTGCCGGATTTGCAATTACAGCCTGGTTGCCGTCAACGGATTCGATTACGGCTTCTCTGGCCGCGACATCTGATGTCCAGCGAGATGTACCGTCACACCATATCTCAAGTCCATTGCCTGCCATGTAATATGAACTGCCCTGCACAATGACATTTCCGGATCCGTTCATCTTCACTCTTCCGTCATCTATCGTAAAGCTATAGTCAAACGCAGCCCTTGAAGACAGCATACGTGCAGCAAATGCAGACAAGGCATCATTGTGCTGCTGTGCATCCAGCCCTGCAGCCGACAGGATGAGAGACAGGGCAGATATCATAATGGTAGATAAATGTTTCATCACAAAATTCTTGTTACAGGAATCCAGGCTACATGAAAGCATCCAGGATCCCCTTGAGTTCATCAAGATCACGTACAAGCACCTCACGCGGCTTTGAACCTTCCTGCGGGCCGACTATTCCGGCTGCCTCAAGCTGGTCCATGACTTTTCCCGCACGGGCATATCCCATGCCGAGCTTTCTCTGCAGATAGGATGTAGACCCCTGCTGGTTAATCACAACAATCTCTGCTGCTTCCTTGAAAAGCGAGTCAAGGTTCTTCATGTCAACCATTTCCCCAGAGCCACCCTCACCGCCGTCATTGCTTTCCGGCATCGGGAGATAATACGGAGTATTATAGCACTGCCTATATCCAGTCTGCGCCGCGATATAATCCGTAATCTTATTTATTTCATCCATGCTGACAAGTGCGCACTGCACCCTCTCCATATCAACTCCGGAATAATAGAGCATGTCTCCACGTCCTATCAGCTTCTCCGCTCCGGAGGAGTCAAGGATTGTATTGGAGTCAATCCTTGAAAGAGTCCTGAAGGCGACACGCATAGGGAAGTTGGCCTTGATTATACCGGTGATGACATCCACGGAAGGCCTCTGCGTGGCGATGATGACATGGATACCTGCAGCCCTTCCCTTCTGTGCGAGACGGATAATCGAAGCTGCTATGCTCCTTGCCATATTCTTTGAATCACCACCCATTCCGCCTGACATGACGAGATCGGCATACTCATCGATCACCACAACAATATACGGAAGGAAACGGTGGCCATCTGTCGGAAGCAGATGCCTGTCCTTATATTTATTGTTGTACAGGACAATATTATTGGTCCCTGAACGGCTCATAAGCTGATACCTATCATCCATCTCAAGACAAAGTGAACGGAGAATCTCCTCAGCCTGCTTTGGATGCTTTATAATCGCCTTTTCCTTCTCGTCCTGCTCGCTTGCAGCGCTTGGAAGCACGGCAAGATAATGTTTCAGAAGGCCGGAATAGGAATTGAATTCCACCATCTTAGGATCAATGAAGACCATCTTCAGCTCAGACGGATGCTTTGCATACAGGAGAGAGGAGATAATGACATTCAATCCCACGGACTTTCCCTGCTTCGTAGCTCCCGCGACAAGAAGATGCGGAGCGTCTGCCAGGTCAAATGTCTTGACTTTCTGTGTTATGGTATACCCTATGGCTATCGGGAGTTCATATTTACTGTTCCGGAACGAATCGTCATTCATCATTGACTTCAGAGGCACAATGGAAGGCCTGTCATTTGCGACCTCTATACCTACTGCATCAGGAAGATTCACCACACGCACTCCTTTGGCCCCAAGGGCCATTGCAATATCCTCCTCCCTGCTCCTGATTGCAGAAATCTTGACACCAGGTGCTGGTGTTATCTTATACAGTGTCACAGTAGGTCCTACACAGGCGGCAACTTTCTCTATCTCTATCTTGTAATTACGGAGGGTTGCACGTATCCTGTTGTTGTTCCTCTCCAGTTCCTCCTGCGAGACATCATGACGCCCGGAAGCATAGTCCTCCAGAAGGTCAAGAGACGGGAACTTGAAGTTGCATAGCTCCTCCCTTGTGTCAATCCTCGGCAGATCTTTCTGCACATCGGTGGAGAATCCATTCCCTTTTATGACTTCGATATCATCATTGGCAGGATCAGCAGGCACATCTACATGATCCGGAGCCACTACTTTTTCCTCCGTTGCCCCATGGGCATGAGTCGGCATCATATCATTGTCATCTGACGGACTTTCAGTATGTACGGCAACCTCTTCAGTGTCTTTCCCGGATTCATTCGAGGGTGTGTCAGCATCTATAGCTGAAGCCGTGTTTCCTGATTGGCCTGCCTCCGGCACATCCTGCCTCACATTTTCCTGAACATTATCATCCGGGACATCCTCTTCCGGCCTGTCACCTGCTGTCAGGAACCACCGCGAAAATCTTCCGCTAGCATACAGGAGCCATACAATGGCAGATATCAGCAATATGATTCCTGTGACAATCGTTCCGACAAGATTCACAAGCCATGCTGAAGTCACTGCCCCGCAGTCACCGCCAAGCCCTCCTCCGAATGCTGTGTCAGCAGAAAGGATCCCGGACAGATATGACAAAAGCACAGAAGAGACAACCGCTGCGCCCACAGTCAATATCACTGTCCTGGGCATACCTATGGAACGGCTGCGGAAGAACAGTCTTGCCGATGCCGCAAACAGCAGCACAATCATGGCAAAGCTGCCCAACCCGAAACACCGGCTGACAAGGAAATGTCCCCATCTGTAGCCAAGCTTGCCCCCCATATTGCTGACACCGGTATCCTGGCTCATCATGGACGGATCTGACAGCAGGCTCTGGTCCGCCTTCCACGTAAAGAGATACGAGACAACGGACACAAGGGTAAACACGGCAAATGCAGCGACCACTAGTCCTGCAAGCTTTATTATCCTTATACGTCTCTCCTCCCCTATATGTATATGGAAGCGTTCCTTTAACGGCATCCCCTTAGGCTTAGGTTCAGGCTTTGGCTTTGCCTTGGCTGTCTTCTCCTGTCTTCTTGGCATGGCTGCTATTTATTGCGCTGGTTGTTGTTTCGTCTCATGTTGCTGTTCCGCTGGAAATGGTTGTTCTTCATCCTGTTGTAGTTCGGATTAAGACTTGGCCGCGAGAATGTTGCGTCTGATGATATCCTCGTCAGCTGGATTCCCTCCGGAACCTTGATCCTGTAGTTGGAAAGTTTCTCTATGTCATTGAAGATTGTCTCGTCGGCGACTGAATCCTTGTTCCAGATCAGGTACTGCTGCCTCATATAGATGGCAAGGGAACGTATCATGGCTGTCTTGGCCTCTCCATCCTCTGTCTCTGCAATAAGGTCAATAATGCTCTCTATGTTACGCCCGTAATGCGTCGCCTTGATAGGTTTCTTCTTGATAGGGATGACCGCAGGAGGTGTCATCATCTCCGCCTCCACAGGGACAGGATACGGAGAATCAATATCCAGGTTGAAATTTGATATTATATGCAGATGGTCCCACAGCTTGTGCTCATAGTCCTCCTGAAGATGCACCTGCGGGTTGAGTATCTCCATAACCTTTACAACTGCACGTGCCTGCTCATTGCGTTTGTCCCTGTCTGGGATTGAGCGCACATATTCAATCATCTTCTGCACATTACGTCCATACTCAGGAAGTTTCAGGCTTTTGCGCTCAGTATTATACAGCAGTTTACAGCTGCTCTGTTCATTTTCAATGCTCATGTTAGATATATAAATTAATTTTCATCAGAACGGGAAACCGTTTTAGACTATTCCAGGCTTTTCACACCACATTATCTGTAATCTCTAAAACAAACTGCAAATATAGTAATTTTTCGGGCAGTCATGCTATCTTATTTCATCGGAATCTACATACCATAACGCTGTAGTGACTTTCCTGTGGCCCATTCTGCGGCATATATCTGCATACCTGGCAACCTGTCTGTCATAAGAGTTGCGGTGCGCCCCGAATTTATAGTCTATAATAACAATCTCACCGTCAGGACGCGAGACCATCCTGTCAGGCCTGTAGACACTTCCATCTGCATCAATGAGCGAAACCTCGTTACGGACAAGGGAGGCATCTTCCGGGAACCACCCGCGCCCAGATGCTGACGAAATCCTTGCGGAAAGCAGCTCCATTGCCTCTTCTGCCTCCGCGGCAGTAAGCCTTCCATCCATACGTGCGCTCTCCACAGCCCCATGAAGGTCAGCAGGCACAACAACCTTTGAAAGGATATCATGCAGGACAATTCCCCTGAGCCTGTGCGATGCGGATATTCCGGCAAGCCCATCACTTGAAAAGAAGTCCGCTCCGTCTGTCTTGAAAAGGAGACGCCCGTCTATTGGCCAGGAAGGGTAGCCTGTCTTGATCTCACCTGCGGAAAGAGACACCTGCTTTCCTGCCGCATCCCCGGCATGATACCCGGCAAAGTCGAACAATTCACCAGCCCTGTATGTCACCGCCCCGTCCTCATGGAAAGACTTCCTTATTTCAAGTCCGCAGGAACTTCCATCCAGGCCAGGAGACACCTGCTTCTCTGCAAACCAGTACAGTATCTGGGACATGTCCCCGAACTCAGGCACCTCACCGCTATCCATGGAATCAAGGAATTTCCTGGACGGGAGCGCGGAAATCAGATGCATTCCCTTTGAGGCCCTTGTCAATGCCACATACAGTATGTTGATATTGTCCACATGCTGCATCTTCCTTTCTCTCCTGTATTCGTCCGCAAAAAATGTATTTTCGCATCCGGAAGACAGGTTTACATCGAATATGCCGTCCGGCAAGGCCTCAAGTTCAGTCCCGGCAGTCTCCGGACGGCACCAGTAGCGGCTGGCCTTGTAGAGGGTCACCTTCTCCACATACGGGAAAATCACATACGGGAAATCAAGCCCCTTGGACTTATGGATTGTCATGATCCGCACCGAGTCACCCAATGTAGGTGAACTGATTGACGGATTCTTCTCCTCCCAATATTTAAGGAATCCGCGCAGGGAATTGCCGTTAAGCGAGACAAAGTCATGAAGGAAATCCATAAAGGACTGTATATACAGGGTTTCACCGTCAAAGACCTCCTCATCTGCTGCCCTGAGCTGACGGAGCAGATTCTCTGCAAGGTCAACTATCGAATGATACTCGGCAGGAACTGTCACATCAAGGCTTGAGGCAAGGAATCCGCCGACTGTATCCTGCGGGTTATCAGCAAATGACAGCAGCGAAACGGTACGCCTGACCACAAGGGAGCTGCGGACCTTCAGTGAATCATCCGTAATGACAGGAACTTTATTGTCAATCAGGAAAGAGGCGATATTTTCACCCGACCCGTTATCCCTTACCAGGATTGCGATATCACCATATCCAGCTCCACATGAACGGATTTCATTGATGGCCTCAAGCACCATTGATGTCTCATCCTCCTTGCCGCACCAGGTAAGCGAGACACTTCCCTCTGAATCCCCTTTCGCTGCGACCTTCTGCTCTACGTCAGAGTAAATATCCGCAATCGTCCTTCCCTGCTGCTCCGGGCAAAGGCCGTCAAGCACCTTCGCGGCCTCAGGGAAGAAGAGGTTATTGAAACGGACAACGCAAGAGAGGCTCCTGTAATTTGACTGAAGCGTATCTACCTTGACCCGCTCAAATTCTTTCTCAAGTTCAGAATCAAGCAGATTCCAGTCAGAGTCACGCCATCTGTATATGCTCTGCTTGACATCTCCGACAATCAGGCTGTCAAGCCCCTGCGCCTCACTGTTCTGCAGTAGCGGACGGAAATTGTCCCATTGTATCCGGGATGTGTCCTGGAACTCGTCGAGCAGGAAATGTTCATATCTCACACCGAGCTTCTCATATATGAAAGGAGCATCAGAGCCGTCTATTATCCCCCTCAGGATTGAATTCGAGTCATCTATGCAAAGGACATTCTTCTCTTTCATCAAGTCGCGGAACGTCTCGTTCAGCTCTCCTGCGACACCAAGCCCATACAGCTGCCCGTCAATTATCTTTGCTGTAGCAAATGCACGGTATCCCTCTCCGAACAATTCACAGAATTCATTCAGCGGAGCCTCTATCAAAGGATAGACCTTTGGAAGCAGGGTCTTTGCCCTGGACTTGGCAAACCACAGTTCGTGGTCTGCGGCATTCCTCATGAACGCGTCCGACGGGATCTTGATTTCATCGTGGTTCTTCAGTTCCGCATAGCCGTACAGCCTGGACATGAACTTCCTGCTGGTATCTTCAGGATTAACTCCATTCTGCTGCATAAGCTCCAGCACCCTTGCGGCTGCGCTCCTTACCTTCACGTAATATCCGGAAATGACAGAGCGGCATTCTTTCCTTATCCTGTCAAGCGTATCCTTGGAGTAGGCCTCCGCCTCATCTATCCCGAATTTCTCTATCTGGTCACGATGCCCATTGGAGCGCAGGCGTTTCGCCATTTCCTTCAAGGACTTGTCCAGACTGTATCTGCCGCCTGTCTCAATCTGCTCCAGAACATTGTCCGTCAACCACTTCAGCAGTCCGGCATCTTTCTCTGTCAATGAATCAAGTATCCTGTCAACACTTTCCTCTACAAGAGAATTCCTGTCCAGCTCCACCTGATAGGAAGAGAACTGGCCGATTTCACGCGAGAAAGCCTTCAGGGTCTGCTGGAAGAACCGGTCTATCGTACTTACTGAGAATGCGCCATAGTCATGCAGGATATTGCACAGGATGTCCTCAGACATTTTCCGCAGTTCATCTGCAGTACCGGCAAGAGAAGGGACAAAATCTTTATAGTATCCGGATTTCCCCGGCTCTGTGGAGAGGATGAAAAGCTCTTTCAATATACGGCTCTTCATCTCATCCGTAGCCTTGTTGGTAAATGTCACGGCAAGTATATGCCTGTATGAACGGCTGTCCCCTGCCTCGAACAGGAGCCGTATATATGTCTTTGCCAGGTTGAATGTCTTTCCCGACCCGGCAGAAGCTTTCATTATCTGTATCATCGCCCGCAAATCATCTTAAAGTCACAATATTCACACTGTACGGTGTCGCAAGTCCTCGCAAACGGCACATCAGGGTCGGAAATCTCCTCAAGCAGAAGTTCCAGCCTTTCCGCCGCCAGCCTGTGGAACATGCTGTTACGCTCCGTGGTCTCCGGAAGTCCCGAGAACATTCCTGCAACCGAATACACACAGTTCAGCAGTCTCTTGCCATCTGTCTGCCCTGCTGAGTCAAGCAGCATGTCATAGATATGGAACTGCAACGCAATCTTGGGCCTGTCCTTTACATCCTTCCCGAATATGGCGTCAGCCACTGCCTCCGCACTCCCGTCATCGATATCCATCTTCTCCTTATCCGAGACTTTTCCGGTCTTGTAGTCGACAACACGGACCGTACCTTCCTCAAAGCTGTCGAGACGGTCCACATAGCCGATGAACCTGTGCCCCGCAAAGGTACCTGTAAATTTCAGCTCCAGCCCGAGCAGTTCAAAGCCGTCACGCCCTGAAAGTTCAATCTGCTCAAGGTCGCACTGCAATGTCTTCAGCACATACTCCACGATGACATCCGCGACAACAATATCCCTCCCTGTCACCTCTTCTGTATTAAGCTGGCTGCATATCAGCGACTTGACCTTGGACTTTATTTCCTTTTTCCGTTTCAGCCATGACATTATGTAATCCTTTTTCACCCACGGCATCGGACGGAATCTCCCCATCAGCGTCTTGTCCATCCCTCCGTCAGCTGCCATGGCGTCCTCTCCGCAATAGATTGACCACATCGTGTCATGATACACAGTACCGAACATCCCGGCATCAACAGATTCCGTCACCTCATTCTCCGGAGTGAGCCGCTTGACCGTATGGTAATAGAATTTCGCCGGACAGGCAAGATAATTCTGCAGCGCAGAGGCTGACAGCACGGCAGATGAAATCCTCTCCATATCTTCCGGTGTCTTGACTATGATGTCGGCATCAGATGGCTTCACAAGGTCAGCTTTGGCCGTATATCTGTTCATAGGAATCCTGAAATGATACTGCAGCTGCTTTATATAGCGGCTTTCCTCACCGGACTTCATTCCCTCGGTCCTTGAATCATACAGAAGCCATACATTCTCTGCATGCGTTATCATCCTGTAGAAATAATATGCCCAGACAGCGTCCTGATACTCGTATGTCGGCATCCCGAACCCGCGCCTGAGCTCCGGCGGGACAAACGACGAGCTGACATTCCTTTTCGGGAAAGTCCCCTCGTTGGCTGACATTATGACCAGGTTCCTGAAATCAAGGGCCCTCGTCTCAAGAGGACCCATTATCTGGAATCCCTTGAGCGGCTCTCCCTGGAAAGGGACCGAGATCCCTCCTATCAATTGCGCAAGCAGCCTTATATATGTCACAGGCATTACATCCAGCCTTATTCCGGACAAGATGCTTACACTCCTGTAATATTCGCCTGCAAATTCAAGCTCGAGCAGCATGTCGCTGTCACCCTTGAGCATAGGGGCCAGGCCTGCAAGCACTTCCATCTGATATCTTTCCATGGATTCTATCTGCCCGCAGTCCGTCGATTTGACATCCGTCACGACAGGCCTGAAAAGCAGGTCCAGTAGAGGTGTACCGGAAAGATCATGCTGGGGTATATAATATTTCGCATTCTCCTTTATCCTCGCAACCTTCTCCATTGTCACGGTGTCTGCCGCCTTCCGGAAAATGCTGCTCGAAAATATTGACCAGACCTGCCTGTGGTAGAACATCCACCCATCCCCTCTCTTCACGGTATGCAGCTGCATGGCCGAAAGGTCTGACATCAGGGAATAGAACCCGCTTCCTGACATCGGATAGCCCATGGTGACATTTATGTCCCGGATGTGCTCCGGCATGCTGTTCAGCAGAGGCATGAGCAGGGTCTCATCCGGAAGCACAACGGCGCAGTCATCCTCCGCCCCTGCGAATATCTGCGGAATCATCTTGACCTGCCCGACAGAGGATGGCACACTGACTACATTTATTGCCGGTACCCTCACCCCCTCAGGATCCCATGTCCCGCTCTGCGGAAACTCCTTGACATTGTCTTCCATAAAGAATGACGCACGGTTCCTCCTGTCACGTATCATCTCCCCGGAATAGTCCCAGCAGAACTCGGCGATCCCGGCATCGCGCATGCGCCTCATAAGGGTCTTCTCGCATTCGTTCAATGCATTAAGCCCTACGAACACGAACTTTGAGCTATGCGGGCACATCGACGCCAATACATCCGCGACAGCCTCACGGCCAAGACGCTCAGCCAAAGCCCTGTACACCATTCCCTCATATGCAAGCCCTTCCTTTGCCAAGGAGTCATTATACAGACGGTAAAGCGGATACAGCATATTCCATATCTGCAGGAAACGCGCCTTTACATCAGGATTGTCAGCCCCGAGGTCAACCGTCAGCCTGCCGCTCCGGTCATTGAAATGGCTGACGAACCCCATTATGGCGTTTCTCTGGTTCTCCGTAAGATAGGAATACGTGTCCTGTATCTTGCGGAAATCCGAGACATTCGTAAAAAGCTGCTGGGGGTCGACAAGATATTTATCCACATCATTGAAATCCGAGAGTATCACATCCCCCCAGAATATAAACTCGTCAAGAGGTTCAGCCTTGGGGTTCAATTCCCTGTAGCAATCATAGAGACGCAGCAGCAGGGTCACCCTGCCTGACACCGCAGCTCCGTATGCCTTATAGAAAAAGTCATTGATTGTAAGCATTTCAGGGGCAATGACAGGCACATCATGCCAGGCATCAGAGGAAGCGGCCCTCTCTGCGACGGACTCACCTATATATTTTCTGAAGAAGGCCATAGACCTCCTGTTCGGAAGGACAAAGCAGACAGAGCTGATGTCTTCTGTCTCCATAACATATTTTCGGGCAACTTGCCTGAGGAAAGGTACCATATACTACGTACGTTAAAATATCAGATGCAAAGATAAACGCAAGATGTGCCAAAACGCTGCACAAGAGCAGAGGTGTCACCCGCGATTTCTACAAAGCCTGTAAAGTTACTCAAAAGATGGCGAACCTTCCGGAAAAACAATCCAATTTTGTTCATTTAATTTGCAAAATCAGGAAAACAGCGTATATTTGCATCCGGATTCAATTTTGAATTATTCAAATTTAGAACACAAACTCAATTAAAGGATTATAATATGAAAAAAAGATTCAGATGCCTTGTATGTGGATATATCCACGAAGGAGACTGCGCACCGGCAGAATGTCCTCTTTGCCATGTAGGACCAGAGAAATTCGAGGAGATAGTTGACAACGGCGAAGCCCTCACATGGGCTGACGAGCACAAGATCGGCGTTGCTAAAGGCATTGACCCGGAGATTCTCCAGGGCCTCCGCGACCACTTCAACGGAGAGTGCAGCGAAGTAGGAATGTATATAGCGATGAGCCGCCAGGCTGACCGCGAGGGCTATCCTGAGATTGCAGAGGCATTCAAGAGATATGCATACGAAGAGGCTGACCACGCCGCAAGGTTTGCCGAGCTTCTTGGAGAGTGCGTATGGGATACAAAGACCAACGTTGAGAAGAGAATGCTCGCCGAGCAGGGTGCATGCGAGGACAAGCTCCGCATTGCAAAGCTCGCAAAAGCAGCTAACCTTGATGCAATCCATGACACTGTACATGAGATGTGCAAGGACGAGGCTCGCCACGGTGCAGGTTTCCAGGGACTCTACAACCGCTATTTCAACAAATAGGAACACACATATGGTCCGGAATGCTCCGGACCATTCAAAAAAACTGGACCGCCATCGGCAGTCCAGTTTTTTTATTAAACAGGGATGGCCGTCCATGAAGCGCCATCCCCTTTTATATATACCTTATATGTTACATAAGACCCTTAGGATTCTCACCCCACTGGTTTGCACCTGCCTGGCTGTCCTGGCAGAGAAGCACAATAAGCCAAATCCCTCCTACGAGCGGAATAAGTGATACGAGGAGCCACCATCCGCTCTTGCCTGTATCGTGAAGACGGCGAACACCTACTGCAAGGGTCGGGATGAGTACTGCCACAGAATAAAGTCCCTGGATAACGGCACCGACTTTCGGGATGAGCGCCGAGATAATACCAAGTACAAAGCATACGATAAAGTTCGCAAGGATAAACATCCAATACTCCCTTCTGCGTGCCCTTCCGCTGAAATCAGTATACTGCTTCAGCACTTTTACATACCATTCTTTCAATTCCATAAGGTTAAATATTTTATTTGTTAAACAATGGGTTGTACATCATTATGCCTTATCTGCCGCCCTGGAATGCCTATTTCCATGCTGCAAAGGCGACACAAAAATATCAATACTATCAAAAAACTCCAAATATTTTCGCTATGATTTGCCATAGTCTATCATAAACTCCTGAGGTATGGAGAGAGTCCTTCCCTGCAGAATAGCCTCATCACCAAGCAGACAAAGCAGAGAGGCATAATAAGCCTCTTCAAGGACATGAGGCGGCTGCTGTCCTGTAATGGCACTATGGCAGAAAGCCTGCAGCATCTCGACAGAGCCGTCACCATCGGCTTTCTCCGGCATAACCGCCACACCGGGATCTGATGAAGCGGACTCTGCCGACCAGCTTGTCCCGGCAAATACCGGATTGCTGAATATCCCTTTCTCGATGTCCCCTATCATCTGCCTTATGCCGCTCCGCGGCTTCGGATTCTCCATATAGAGCCTTCCGCCTGCAAGGTCTATGGTGGCATCCTTGCACAGAATCTGTTCTCCCATCCCGAAATGCCTGTTGGCTATGACGGATTCAAAAGTCATGTTCACCCCATTGGGAAACGTGTAGATTGCACATACGCTGTCAAACACTTCACGGCCATCGTTCCAGTACACGATGCCCCCTGTCCCCATAACCTTCTCCGGAAGCATCCCCATGGCCCAGGTACCGTTCTGGAGCTGATGACAGGCAAGTTCTGTCATGAGTCCCCTGGAATACTCCCTGTAGAGCCTCCAGTTAATATGCCTCTCAAGATCCGGAGAAGGGACGGTCCTTCTCCAGTCATGGTTGCGGAACCAATAGTTCCTCACATTCACCACCGGACCGAACTCCCCTTTCCTGACAGCATCCATGACCTTTATGTATTTGGCATCGAAGAGTCTCTGCTGACCGACGAAGAACACCTTCCCGCTTGCACGTCCTTTCATATACATGTCATGGCACTCTTCCATTGTATACGCCATCGCCTTTTCACACAGGACATGCTTCCCTGCTGAAAAAGAATCAATTGCAATCCTGTAGTGCAGATGGAGCGGCACTGCGATTATAACAGCATCCACGCCACTGTCATCCAGCAGGAGACGGTAATCCTCATAACGTCTTGCCTCAGGAAAGATTGCCGAGGCCATATCCAGATTAGGCCTATAGACATCACACAAGGCAACCACCTCAGCCTGCGGGACCATTTTAAGATTTCCAAGATGATAGCGTCCGCGGGACCCTGTCCCGACCAGGCCCAGCCGCACCTTTTCTTTGCCAAGTGCATCTTTTCCGGCCCTCGTACATCCTTCCAGCCATGGGAATGCAGAAAGCGAAATCCCGGCCAGCCCCATGGCGCCGAAGCGTCTTACAAACTCCCTCCTATCCATATAACATATATATTAAATTCCTGAATAACATTTTCTTATCTCAGTATACCCATATCCGTCAAAAGAAGACATAAGGGCTTGCCTCATCTCATCCGGGGCCGCAAAGAGTGCCGTAGACAAGACCTCACAGACAAACGCAGAACGTCCTTCCACAGCAATCATATAATCCCTGGAGACCATCTGCCTGCTGGCAGGGTTTACAATATGGGCCTTTCCGTCCGGCATGCACCCAGAAATGGAGAGCGAGCCATCCCTGAGGCAGAACATATCGGCACTGTCCTTGACCGAGACCTGCCATCCGTCACCGAAAGGATGCCTGCCGGCACCAGATACCGAACTGTCCCCAAAATTCAGCAGACAGTCACTGACACCCTCCGCTGCAAGCAATTCCTTCACACGGTCCAGTGCATATCCCTTTCCGAAGCCACCTGCGTCAAGCATGACATGCCCGGAAGAAAGCGCGACGGTCCGAGCCTCTGCATCAAGCACATACGGCGGAGCAACAGCATATACGGAAAGGGCTGAGATATCAAAGTACCCATATGTCCCCCTCCTGAAGGCCTCACAGAATTGCAATATCGAGAAAAGTTCATCATCAACACCCACAGCCACGCCTTCCCCCGCAGCATTTATCATGGAAAAAGCGCTTCCGGCCGCATGCCTGTCAAGCAGAGACTGCAGTGAGTGCAAAAGGCTTTCCACGTCACAGGCCAGCCTGCGCGCCTTTTCCTCCTCAACATTGACAAGAATCATCTCAAACACTGTATGCATTGCATCAAAAGACACGAATGCTGTCCTGGCAGAGGGGTTCCTGTCACTGTAAATGAATTCCATAGCCTACTTCAATATCCTGCGGACATGGATGACCAGCCTCACAGCAAGGCGCACTATCCAGCAAAGCAGGTAGAGCACGACAGAAATAATGGCCACATATCCGATCTGTGTAAACAGTTCACTCCATGAAGTCCGATAGACTGCAATGGCATAGACATTAGCAGCGCATGCAGCTGCAAAACAGCCGGCAAACACCATCAGTTCCCGGCATTTCGCCCGGGAGGTAATCAAGGTATCCTTCAGCATAAGGCTCTATAGCTCATACATCTTCTCCCATCCGCTACGTGGCAATGCGCCCCAGAGCAGCTGATTGGCAAGAGGGTTATTTGTTATCTGCCCTGTCTCCCTGTCAAAAAGGATACGTTCGCCTGTCCACTGGCTTATCACGCCAAGGCAGAACACCTGGCTGAGCGGCCCCGAGACAGAAAATGGCGAGCGCGGCTTTTCCCGGCCCATGACAGAAAGAAGGAAATTGGCATAATGGTTAGATGGGCTTTCCGGCACTTCGGGCAGCTTTCCATGAATTTCACGGGCCTTCTCTTCCGGTATGACCTTCAAGGTGCTTCCATGAGAGCCCCCCTTGAAGGTCAATTCCCTGGAATATATCTCCTTGCCAGGATTAAGCTTCATTGCCTGTATTTTCCCGCCTGCGACCGCCGGGATATCCGGATCCAGTTCAGACACGCCATATCCCTCTGGGACGGCAGGGATGTTATCAAGTCCGTCATACCATGTAATGTCAACTGCCGGCATATCCTTACGTTCAGGAAAACGGAAAAGCAATGTCGATGACATAGGATAGAAAAAACGGTTGTGCCCTTTCAGATACAGAGGATTCACTTCACAAGGAAGCCCGAGTTCCAGGAACTCATGGACAGTATCCAGGATATGCGCTCCCCAGTCTCCAAGAGCGCCCATCCCGAAATCATACCAGCAGCGCCACTGTCCATTATGGTAATCATGGTTATAGGCATGTTCCTGGGCGGCACAGAGCCATGTATCCCAATCAAGAGTCGAAGGGACAGGCTCGGCTGCCGGATAGCCCTGCATTCCAGGATTCCATCCATGCCAGCGTCTGGAATTGTTCATATGGGCAGTCACAGCTGTCACATCCTTTATTATGCCGGCCTCCTTCCATGACTTGAACTGGAAATAATTGGCTTCAGAGTGCCCCTGGTTACCCATCTGCGTCACAACACCATATTTCTTTTCAGCCTGCATCAGCATTTCGCATTCATAGAATGTCCTTGCAAGCGGCTTCTCCACATACACATGTATCCCTTCCTTCATCGCCGCCATGCAGATTGGGAAATGGCTATGGTCAGGAGTCGCCACCATGACTGCATCTATACGGCTTCCCATCTCCTCAAAAAGCTTTCGGAAATCACGGTATTTCGGGACACCGGGAAACATCGCCTCTATCTCACGCGTATGCCTTGCCCCCATATCTACATCACAGAGAGCAACAACGTTGCACAGGCCGGTCCTGTAGAATTCCTTAGAGACTTCAGCCCCCCTGTTCCCTATCCCTATCAGGGCCACGTCAACTTTTTCATTGGCACATGCCTTTCCCCGCTTAACGGATTTCCTGTCCACAGATATATTCCCCATGGCCATGGAAGGCATCATGGCAGCACCGCCGGCAAGGGCGGCATTACGCAGGAACCTCCTGCGTGACATCTTGTTATCCATCATATCTCAAATATTATCCATTATCGGATGGAACTATTCCAGCTCCTTAATCTTTATATTCTTGTAGCAGACCTCATCCCCGTGGTCCTGCAGCAGGATATGCCCACTTTCAAAATTGCCGAAATTCACCCAGTCCCTGTATTTGCTGTATGCGACAAGTGCATTCCATTCAGCCGTATTCCTTTCGTACTCAAGAATCTTGACATCATTCAGCCAATGCTCTACATGATTACCGCGCACGATAATGGTGGCCTTATTGAAAAAGCCTTTGCGGAACGGCTTGTCCGCAGGAGCCGGTATCAGGTCATACAGAGACCCAAGGGTACGGTTCCCCTTGACTCCAAGCTTGGCGTCCGGATGCCTTTCATCATCAAGCACCTGGAATTCACATCCTATGGAAGAACCAGCCTGCGCATTGTTGACATCTGGGTTTACAAAATACTTTATGCCGCTGTTGGCGCCCTCGGTTATCCTGAACTCTACGGACAGTATGAAATTGCGGTACTTGTCAACAGTGAGGATATCCCCTCCGTTGCCGGACTCCGCCCCGTCTGCCTTCTCCACGACCAGCATCCCGTCCTCTATGTGCCAGCCCCTGGAAGGGAAAGCGCCAGACCTGTGGCTTCTCCATCCATCCGTTGTCTTTCCGTCCCAAAGGAGTTTCCATCCTTCAGCCCTCTCGCGCTCAGACAATGTATTTGGGATACAGTTGACCTGGACAGTTCCTGTCTCTGGCAGGAATTCAGACTCAAGCCCTTCAGTCATTATACGTATATCTTTCCATGAGACTGTTTTTCCGGCCGAGGCCTCATCATATATTTCATGGACCTGCAATGCAATGAATCCGGACGCATCCTGCCCATCAAGCACATCTGAGGCAGGTACGCCATTTATCCATGTACGTATACGGTTCCCGGAAGCCTCTATACGCACCTTGTTCCAGTCACCCCTGCGATATGCCGCGCGTGCCTCATTGCCATTCACGAGCGGGTACAGCCACCCAAGACGCGCCTCATCATAGATACCGCCCGTCCATGCTCTTTCTGACGGGTCAATTTCATACTGATAGCCATACACATGCCCGTCTTCAGCCTGATGGCTGCGGAACTGGATTCCGGAATTGCATCCGTCATCAACCTTGAAAAGCATCTCAAGGATGAAATCACCATACTCCTTTTCCGTACGCAGAAAAGTATTGGGGCTGCCAGGCACTGCAGTCCCGGTAATTGCTCCGTCAACAACCTTATATCCGGCATTTCCGCCGACTGCCTTCCACCCTTTCAGGTTCCTGCCGTTAAAGAGCGGCTGCCACTTCGCCTGCGCTGCTGTCCTTTCCCTTGTCTCAAAATACTCCTGGACACGGCCTGGACTCAGCATCTGCCACAATGAAGCGACCGTCCATCCCGGGGCAAAGATGTCGTTGTAGAATCCTTTTCCGTTACGCCCGTAGTCCCACGCGGTATGCTGAACCACTTCCGGATAGAAGCCTGGCTTGGCAATGTCAAAATGCCTCTCCCCGGCAGGCATAAGCTGGAGCATAGATGTCCTTATGACTTCTGCAAAGCAAGAAAACCTCCTGTTGCCATATTCTTCCGCCAGATAATCAAGCACGGTCGCAAATTCAAAGATAAACACGTCTATGTGGTTATTCTCAACGGAGACATTTCCCCATCCGCGCGACTTGAACCCCACATCACCAAGCATCTGCCCCTGTGCAAAAGGCACATCCCACAGATAATACCATGACAATGCGAAATACGCGCTCCTGAGACACAGGTCAGCATAATGCTGTCTCTCTGCCCCTTTCGTGACAAATGTAAGATAGTACATTGCAGTCGAAGCATACAATGAGGCCTCTTTGTCCTCGCAGTTTGCATCAAGGGTAGACGAGAAATAGTCAGCCTTGGATATAAGCTCTTCTTCAAGATAGACGGCAGTCCTCCTTGCAGACGCAAGATATGCCTTGTCATGGAAATACTTGTATGCCATAGCCATCGGCAAAGTGGCCGAAGGAGTACTTCCGCCTGTAGGGTCCACTACGGTAAAGTCATCCCTGAATTTGCGTGGAAAACTTCCATCCGGATTCTGCAGCCTGATGAAATTGTCAAGCAGGCAGCGGAGACGCTTTTCCCATCCGGCATGACTTCGCCCATGCCTTTTCTCGTATGCAAGATAGTTCAGGACAGCATATGCGCCCTCCGACTGGCGGCGGATACTGTAGACAGACGTCTCTTCACCTTTTTCCGGATTTACAGATTCACGGAAGAAGCCACCGGCGGTGAATCCATGCTCAAGGAAGCTGTCAAATACAGACCTGGCATCTTCCACAAGCGCGTCATCCCCGATGCTCTCACCGTATTCGAGGGCATTATAGGCATTGAGCAGGACCCTGCCTATAAATCCGACCTCTATATTAGAGGTATTGCTGCAGTCTGCGGTACGCATATGTACACCGGAATAATACTTCAGGTCATATCTGCCGACATAGCTTTCACGGAAGAAGCCGGCTAGCACTGACTTTGCCTTGGCTGCATCATAGCCTGTATCCACAGTACGAGGCATGAAATGGTCATATGAATTTTCCCACACATCAGCGACAAATCCCGAGTAATCCTTTGCCATGCCATGCCTTATCTCCCAATGCAGCGTAATGCTTTCTCCCGCATCAAGCCTGCTGAAAGCCTGGACAGGCGGAGCCAGGGTCAGTTTACGGATATAGCTTTTCGGAGCCTCGCTGTAAGGGAAGCCATAGACAGCACAAGAATTTCCGCCCACATTCCTGAATCCCGTATATCCGACTGAGGTCTGTCCTCCAAGTATAGCCTCTCCATAATTATGTGCAGACAAAGCATCAGCATCATGCCTGTCAGTCCTCATGACTGTATAGAATTCCCCTGTAGCTTCATTGAAGACTCCCGTCAGAGGTGCACTCAGGCGGTCCTCCCTCACCTGCCAGCTGTCACTTGTATGGAACGATGGGGCAGATGCCGGGGAACGCAGATTCTTCCGGTACCAGAACCCAGGCATATAGAACAGACAGCCGTCATGTGCAAATCCAAGGTCAAGCTGTTCCCCGTAGCTGAAATAAACATTTTCCAAAGCTGTAATGACAACCTCAACAACCCTGGCCTCACCTTGGACGCCAACGTTTCTTGATATCCTGACGGGCATCGGGGCCTCCGGATGCAGCATCCCGCTGCCATCATCTGACAGTTTATATTCCACGGCCCGGTTGCCGGGCGATTTAAGACTGACGGTACAGATTGCCTCCTGTCCGATGAGAGATGCCGGGAACACCAGCATCAATAAAAACAGCAGTAGCAGATATTTCTTCATATATTCAAAGTGTTGATTATCCATGTGGCACATTAGTATCCGCAAAAATAGCCAAATACCATTTTCAGCACTGACAAAAAAATCTCCGATTCTGGCAAATCCGTCCAAATATAGGACATCCTCACGCACAAATAGTCCAGAATCGCGACAAGTCAGTACGTTTTCCGCACGGAAGCCACCCTGATATGCATAATTTGCGTGCCGGCTGCCCCGGCACGTCTGCCTGGAAAAAAACCTGAGGGTGACTAAAAAGTCTAACGACAGATTAGTCACCCTCAGGAGATGGACAAACTTACCACATCAACAAGGACCGCAAACAATACAGAATATAAGAAGCCGACTAAAAAGAGATTTTTAGTCGGCTTCTTATATCAATATTTCAATGCCTTACTGCTCATCAACGCCCTGGTCATCCGCGCCGTTCTGAGGGCCCTGCGGACCAGCCTGTCCACCGAACGGATTCTGAGGTCCGGCCTGTCCTGCCTGTGCAGCCTTTGCCATATCCTCTGAAGCGGCATGCCATGCGGCCTCAAGTTCAGAATTATACCTGTCAATATCACTGATATTCTGGCTCTTCACAGCCTCCTTCAGGCCATTGAGTGCAGTCTCGATAGCACTCTTCTTGTCTGCAGGAATCTTGTCCCCATATTCCTTGAGGTTCTTCTCACTCTGGAAGCAGAGTGCATCAGCACCATTGATCTTGTCAATCCTCTCCTTCTCAGCCTTGTCCGCAGCCTCGTTTGCCTTGGCCTCATCCCTCATCCTCTTGATCTCGTCATCGCTGAGTCCGGAAGAAGCCTCGATACGGATAGTCTGCTCCTTGCCTGTTGCCTTATCCTTGGCAGATACATTGAGGATACCGTTTGCATCAATGTCAAAAGTGACCTCGATCTGCGGGATTCCCCTCGGCGCAGGTGTAATTCCGTCAAGATGGAATTTACCGATAGTCTTGTTGTCCCTTGCCATAGGCCTTTCACCCTGGAGGACATGGATCTCAACAGACGGCTGGTTGTCAGCGGCAGTCGAGAACACCTCAGACTTACGTGTAGGGATAGTTGTGTTTGACTCGATAAGCTTTGTCATGACACCGCCGAGAGTCTCGATACCGAGTGAAAGAGGTGTCACGTCAAGCAGAAGCACATCTTTCACGTCACCGGCAAGGACACCGCCCTGGATTGCTGCACCTACAGCGACAACCTCATCCGGGTTCACGCTCTTGTTAGGGGCCTTTCCGAAGAATTTCTCAACAATCGCCTGGATTGCAGGAATACGTGTAGAACCACCCACGAGAAGAACCTCGTCAATGTCAGAAGCCTTAAGCCCTGCATCTGAAAGTGCCTTGCGGCAAGGCTCTATAGTATTCTGGATAAGGGTGTCTGCAAGCTGCTCGAACTTCGCCCTTGTCAGAGTCTTTACAAGGTGTTTAGGGACACCGTCAACAGGCATGATATAAGGCAGGTTGATCTCAGTTGAAGTCTGGTTTGACAACTCGATCTTGGCCTTCTCGGCAGCCTCTTTCAGTCTCTGGAGAGCCATCGGGTCTTTCTTGAGGTCAATACCGCCGTTCTCTGAAGCGAACTCAGAAGCAAGCCAGTCTATGATAACCTGGTCAAAGTCGTCTCCACCGAGGTGAGTGTCACCATTGGTTGAAAGCACCTCGAACACGCCGTCGCCAAGCTCAAGGATAGAGATATCGAATGTACCGCCACCAAGGTCATATACTGCGATCTTCATGTTCTTGTCAGTCTTGTCAAGACCGTATGCAAGAGCTGCTGCAGTAGGCTCATTGATGATACGCCTTACCTCAAGTCCCGCAATCTTTCCGGCCTCCTTGGTTGCCTGGCGCTGCGAATCAGAGAAGTATGCAGGCACTGTGATGACAGCCTCTGTAACCTCCTGTCCGAGATAGTCCTCTGCAGTCTTCTTCATCTTCTGGAGAATCATCGCAGATATTTCCTGAGGTGTATAGAGACGTCCGTCAATATCTACACGAGGAGTGTTGTTGTCTCCCCTGACAACCTTGTAAGGCACACGCTCAATCTCTTTTCCTACCTGGTCAAAGGTCTCACCCATGAACCTCTTGATAGAGAACACGGTCTTGTGCGGATTTGTGATAGCCTGGCGTTTTGCAGGATTTCCGATCTTCCTTTCCCCGCCCTCTGTGAATGCAACTACAGAAGGAGTTGTCCTCTGTCCCTCATTGTTGATGATTACAGCAGGCTCATTACCTTCCATAACGGCCACGCATGAGTTCGTGGTTCCTAAGTCAATTCCAATAATTTTTCCCATAATATTTTTCTCCTTTTTAATTTTCTATATCATCTGCATATCCTGCAGTCTCCTGACGGCGTTCCTGGCCGCCCGTCCCTTCCGGCTGTGCCGGCATCAGGACGACCGCCCATATATCGAAACTTGTGCCAAGAAACATACATAGCCGGCACTATGCCAAAATGTCAGAAATATTGTCATACTACTGGCAGAAAAATGTATCTTTGCCCTGCCATTCCACTATATCCGTAAACGGTAAGAGCGGGACCTGGCGCAACGCCATGCCGTAGACATGGCAGGAATTTAAGACATTTACAGCATATCATGGAATACAGGGAAATGGACAGGCAGGAATTCAGCGACCTGTCATCAAGGATACTATATGAAGACAACCATATACTGGTCCTCAACAAGAGGGTCGGGGAAATTGTCCAGGGCGACAAGACAGGTGACGAGCCGCTCGGCGAGACTCTCAAGGCCTTCATTGCGCAGAGAGACGGAAAGCCCGGCAAGGTATTCCTCGGTGTCCCGCACCGCCTTGACCGCCCCGTAAGCGGAATCGCGATGTTCGCCAAGACGTCCAAGGCGCTGGAGAGGCTGAATGCCATGTTCCGCGATGGCGAAATCCATAAATTCTACTGGGCAATGGTCTGCCGCGAGCCACAGCCGGCAGAGGCAGAGCTTGAGAACTACATGTACAGGGTCGAGAAGCAGAACAAGTCATACATATGCAGGCCCGGCTCAAGGAGAAGCGACGCGAAGCTTGCACGGCTGAGATACAAGATGATCGGCAGGACGGAAAGATACTTTCTCGTTGAAGTGCAGCTCCTGACAGGAAGGCATCACCAGATCCGGTGCCAGCTCTCAGGAATCGGCTGCCCGATAAAAGGAGACCTGAAATACGGTGCCCCACGCTCAAACCCGGACGGAGGGATCTCTCTGCATGCACGCCGCATCACCTTCATGCACCCTGTCAAGAAAGAGGAAATTACTGTCGAGGCCCCTGTCCCGTCTTCATGGAAAGGGCTATCTCCCGCTTGAGGCCACCAAGACGCTTTCCATATCCGCAGGGATGTCAAAAGGAAACAATTTAAATTCTGTATTTAACCGGAAAAACTTAACTTTGCAGCAATTGTTCTGACACATAAAACGACATGGACTATCAAAACGCTCACAAATCACACCCTTGGCATGGAATAAGCCTTGGAGACAATGTCCCGGAGGAAGTAAGGGCATTCATAGAAATCGTACCTACAGACACAGTAAAATACGAAGTTGACAAAGCATCAGGCTATCTATCACTTGACCGTCCGCAGAAATTCTCGAATATAGTTCCATCACTATATGGCTTCCTGCCAAGGACATATTGCTCCACAAAGATGGCAGAGCTGACAAATACTGCACTTGCACGCTATGACATAGAGGGAGACGGCGACCCGCTCGACATCTGCGTCCTGACCGAAAAGGATGTAACCCATGGAGACATCATAGTGCGCGCCCGCCCTATCGGCGGCCTCAGGCTTCTCGACCACAACCAGGCGGATGACAAAATCATAGCAGTCCTGAAAAATGACGCAGTGTATGGCAACTACAATGACATTGACGAACTGCCGAAAGATATAATACGCAGGCTCATACACTACTTCACGACATACAAGGACATCCCCGGGGAGAACACTCAGAGGATGAAATTCGTCAGCATATATGGCCCTGACGTGGCAAAAGATGTAATCAGGCGCTCGATTGAGGACTACATGGATTATATAGGTAAAGACGTTACAGACGACTGCAAATGAAAAGAATAGATATTCCGACATGGGACAGGAGGCTCCAATGGGAGCATTTCTCGAAGATCCGTTTCCCGTTCTACCACGTCAGTTTCTACATAGACGTGACACCGGTGAAGGCCTACTCGAAAATGCACGGGATATCATCATACCATACCCTGTCATATCTTGTCTGCGAATCCCTGAATTCAATCGAGAACTTCCGCTACAGAATCCATGGAGACGAAGTCTATCTGATGGGCCAATGTCATCCAAGCATGGCTGTATTGCCCCAGGGGAGCAGCAACTTCAGGATACTGAACAGCAGAATGACTGGAGACATCCAGTCTTTCTGCGAAAAGACAGCCATGCTGCTTGAAAACCACACAGGATTTATCGGAGGGGAAGACATCCCTGAAGAAGAATGCTACTTCCTTTCATGCCTGCCATGGATTGACGCGACATGCATCTGCAGCGAACACGACCTGGACACAGGCGATTCCACGCCGCGCGTATCATGGGGCAAATATGTAAAGATGAGCAGGGGCAATGCCTCAAGGACAGGACAGATCCTGTCAGAAATCGCCGGACAGCAGGAAAACGGCAGCAGAAGCGGCCAGAGGCTATGGATCAACATGACAGTAGATGTAAACCACCGCCTTGTGGACGGATACCACATAGGCCTTTTCGCAGCAAGGCTGCAAGAGGCAATCGACCTTCTTTGACCGCTCCACAACGCAGCCCATCGGCACTACACAACGTTGATTCAAATTTAGGGTTCACCGGCAAAAGCATGTGTCTATGCATGTATTTTTGTAATTCCGCCCCAGAGCCGCACTTGCATTCTGTTACAATAAACTTTTCCAAACGGCCAGGGACAGTGTTCTGCGCATGTGTGCCATTTGTCCTGGATAGCATAGTGCTCCAGGACCGGTTCCGTCGGCAAAATTTCACTGTCAAATTCAGCAGTCCCGACTCCTGCAGCCCAGATTCAGCAACTCAGATTCAGCAGCCCAGACTCCGGCAGCCCGACTCCGGCGGAATCACCCCTCTCTCCTTCTCCTCTTTCCCTCTCAATCTCTCTCTCCTCTCACGTCCACTCTCCGGGCCTTTGACTTCTTTGACAGGGGCATCCTCTGCCACGAGATAGCGATGTCTTCCGGCTCCGGTATGGTGATGGGGGTGATGGAGAAACTGATGGCCAGTTTCAAGGCGGCATGAAGGGGACTGAAAGACGTGCTGCTCCACTTGAACCATGGCGCGCTTCTTTACCTGTGGACTATGACATGCTGCTCCACCTGCTGACTATGGCACGCTTCTCCACTCGGACCATGGAGCACTGTACAATGCCAGGGCCGTGGTAACACTTATTGCCCCACTGATAATCTCAAG
>CAMXAU010000006.1 GCA_947179325.1 uncultured Bacteroidales bacterium
CTGCCTCTGGAGTGCCTGGGAGGCTGTTTTTCTGTGATTTCTGACGGAAAATTGGTGCGAATTTTCCCTGGATTTCCTTGTAATGTCTTGGGCTAAAGTAATTTGCGTAATTATCCGTTTTTCGGGTTTGGATGCGAAAAAATGTGTTTTTTCTTGGAAAATTATTGTTTGATTGCAAATTTTCTGATTTGGTTATAATCCCGGTGGGTCGGTATATGCTACCATCTGGGTTATCCGCGTTTTTCAATGTTTTGCCTGATAATCAAGTATATTGTGCAGGCAATCCCGGTGGTATGCCAGTGCGTCATCCGGAAAGGATTATCTCTGGTTTATTGTAAAATATTTGGAAGATCGACGGGGGGGGAATAAGTATTAATTTAAAATCACTTTAGATAAAGATTCTTCGCGTACTTCATCAGGGACAGGCTTGTGGATGAATACACGCCCCGTTTCGGCATCCGCTCCATAGAGTTTATCGCAGCCAACGGCTACCCTCACAATCTCAGTGAAGTAACATGTGTCTACTTTTCGCTGCTGGTACAGGATATTTCCGCCTCACGATTATAGGATTTTATGGCTTGGATTGTTTTTGCAACCACGGTTACTGTAACTGTGGTTGCAAAAACATAAAGACTTTATGTATTCTTCAAGATGAATATGTAAAGTCTACGGCAACTGAAATCTGGCGGCAATATGTTTTAGTCAGCCGCAAATCAATATTCCAGCACAACATACCCGCTTTCGGGAACGGCAACGCGCGAGAGGCCGGCTTTCGGGACAGGAATATTGACCTGCTCACCGAAGACGTCATATGCACGGCAGGTGCGCGGCTTCTTCTGCAAATCAAGGACAAGACCCTCATCCCCTGTAGCATTGACCACATATACGTTCTTGTCAGGAGTACCTGCTGATATGACGAGACCGTCCTGATAGGCGGTGATGATACGCTCTTCCGTACTCTCGGCTTCCAGCAGAGGGAAGCATGCTTCAGGATGGTATGGGCGGAAATCTCCATGCTGCAAGGTTGCACGGTGTTTCTGGGAGAAGCCGAGCCAGTGGTCTATGACCTTCATGTGACTTTCAGGCAGGTCCCTGAGCATCATGGAATACTGTATGGTGGTATAAAGCACTGAGAGTATCGGTCTTGCTGCATCTTCTGGGGTCTCGCCGACATTCCACTCAAGCATGTCGGCATGTACAGCAGCCTTGCCGCTTGTAAGACGAAGGTTGGAGGTACGGATGCGGTTGCCCTGCATGTCACCCGGACAGTCGGCGGCACGCATCATATTGCCGTACTGCCGTATGGCAGGGCCTATATATTCCTGCCTGAACTCTATCAGAATGTCGGGCTTGATTGCCTGAAGCCTTCTGCGTATTTCCTTCATGAGCACGTCGACTGCATGGGGGACAGATTTGATGTCCCTGCCCCTGTAGTCCTCGGCTATGGCCGGATCAGTGCCCCTGATGGCGAACTCGTCTATGAAGTCCAGTTTGAATCCGTCGATGTTCCACTCCCTGAGTGCCTTTTCGTAGACTCCGCACAGATAGTCGCGGACCTCAGGGAAACGAGGGTCGAGCACCCACCAGTCCGGACCGGCCTGAAACAGATACTTTCCCTGAAACTTAGTATAGGCATGACTGTTTTTCCCGACATACGGTACAGAGTACCACATCATGTACTTCATGCCCATGTCCTGTACCCTGCGGACATGGCCCGCCATGTCGGGAAATCTTTTCCCGGAAACTTCCCAGTCCCCGCAGAAACCATAGCCCCTGTTGTTGTCATCAGTCTGCCAGCCATCGTCCAGGATGATTGTCTTCATGCCCATCCTGGCTGCAAGGCGGCATTCATCCTCTATATCCTTGTCTGAAACATTCTGGTGAAACTGGTACCAGCTGCTGTACAAAGGTTCGAATGCACTCTCAGGCGCATTGCATCCCTCGAATCCCTCCGCGTCTGCAATCCACTGCGCACCGTTCCTGACGGCATCAGCCCAGAATATATCCCGACTGTCCAGCATAAGGGTGACTTCGTAATGCGAGATCGGGGCCTCAGCCTGGCTGAAAAAGCCCAGACGTCCATTCAGCACTGCTCCTTCCTCGCGCAGACCCATGACGGCATTTACAAAGCGGATGCTTTCGCTGCAGGCTACTGTCAGACGGTTGCGGTTGTTGTTATTGCAGAAAACATAGAGAGGCATGCCCTGAGCAAGGGCGGAGTTATATCTTCCAAGCCAATCAGGCTTCAGCATACATCTGTCAACCAATGCCCGGCTGTGCCACAGATGGTGGACATCCTTCTGTGGACATTCGAAGGACACGTCAAACCTGGCAGGCTCCGTCTCCTTCGGGGCAGACATCGAGATATGCACGAATTCGAGCCCGTCTTTTTCCTCTAAAGTCATGTCAATGCTCCACTCTCCTGGCTCAGGACATGAAAGATGAACTTCACCAACGGTGACGGTCTTTACCGACAGTGCAAACGAATTGGCTATGGCAGTTAAACTTAAAATCAGAATCAGTAATGTCTTTTTCATTTTGTATATAAAATAATGTATAAAAAAGTTTCGCAAGCTGCACAATCCCATTGATATCAAAGGAATGGTTACTTGCGAAACTTGAACTTTCACGCTATCCTGCAATCCGGATTCTTACCACAGCCTTGCCTGATACGGATGTCTCCGGCAGTATGACCGTGGTGCTCTTGCCGTCCCGGACTGTCTCCAGCTTCTGTCCGTCCATCTCTGCAGACGCATCTTTGACTCCCTCCAGTACAATGGACAGGGCACGTGTCTGAAGTGCGTCGCTGTATGTTCCCTGACGCGGGTTCACGACCACTGTCATCGTCCTGCCCTTGACTGTCTTTTCGATAAGTGTGGTTGCGTACTCGTCAGGATATGCCTGGCTCATTCCGTCGTCCTCATAGTGCAGGTATGAGGCTTTTGCCGAACCCGGTACGATGAGCAGACGTAGCCTGTTGTCCTGCTGCTGGAGGTTCTGTATGCCCTCTCCGGCGAGCGGGATTATTGCACCAGCCTTCACATACCACGGATTCTCTTCAATGCTGTAGTGCAGTGTCTTTTCCGAACCGCCCCTATGCATGCAGTGGTGTGCCATGTCATACCAGTCGTTTCCAGCCGGGAACCACATCCTTCTCTCTGTCTTTCCTGTCTCGGGGTCGAGCGGCTGGCATAGTACAGTAGCGAGTATATTGTCCCCGAACATGAATTCCTGGTCAAGGCTGTACGCCCTTTCATCTTCCGGATAATAGTAGTACAGCGGCCTGCATATGCTGACACCCGTGTCGTATGCCTGTCGTGCCGCATCATAGATGTACGGTGTCAGTGCATATCGTAGGTCAATAGCAGCCTTCATATATTCAAAATGTGACGGATATGCCCATATCTTCCTCTCCAGATACTTTGACTCAGTTGAGTGTGTCTTGAAAATCGGAGTGAAGACTCCGTACTGCAGCCATCTGGTGTACATCTCCGGGTCAGTGTCGTGCCCCTCCTTCTGGAAATGCCCTCCGATGTCGTGTCCCCAGTATCCGTATCCCACATTTGATGCAGTAGCCGTGAAGTGCGGCAGCATTTCCAGCACGGCCCACTCGTCAAGCGTGTCTCCCGAGAATCCGAGCTGGTAACGGTGGCTTCCGAGACCTCCCCATCTGTGATATATGAACGGCCTGTCCGCAGACTTTCCGAGGTATGCAGACTGTCGTACCTTGTCGTTGAAGAATGCGTAGTTTATCCAGAACGTATTGCTCAGCCCGTCAACATATCTGCTTTCCATCCACTGCTGCCAGTCGAGCCACCAGAAGTCCACTCCCTGCTTCTCGAGCGGATGAATTACACTGTTGAAGTATGCATCTGCCCATGCCTGCTGGCTCATTCTGTAAGGCACAGGTGCCATGTATCCTTTCTTCGCCAGGCTCCTGTCGCAGCCTTTGTATATGTATGGCTCGCTGCCGTAGATATAGTCCTCAGGTCCGTCGTAGTCATCTGTCCTTGACAGGTAGTCCTTTACAAATGTTTCGTAGCAGTCCTCGTACTGTCTGATGCCGGAGGCGGGATGAAGGTTGAGTGATGTCTTGAAATTCATCGTATGAAGGTCTGACAATAGACCCACAGGGTCGACAATCAGGTCCCGGTTCCATGTGTATCCGGTCCATCCCCGGTCCTGTCCGAACTCATCATGGCCAAGACGTTCCTGCATCGGCTTCCATGTGAGGTGCCAGTCCATGTCAATGACGAACACGTCTGCCGGAACCTTATGCTCACGCATCTCAGAAGCGATCTGCAGCAGTTCCTCGTCCGTGTATATCCAGTACCTGCTCCACCAGTATCCGAATGTGTATTTTGGAGGCATCGGAATCTTTCCTGCTACTTTGGTGAAGTCGCTGAGTGCAGCCCTGTAATCATGTCCATATGCGAAGATATACCAGTCAATCCTGTCACCGGAAGGACGCTCAGCAATCCATTCTCCCCAGTCAGAACCGTCCTTTTCGAGCAGATGCCTTCCGCTCTCGTCCACGATGGCCCATCCGTCGCGGGAGAGCAGCCCGTCCTCCATCTCTACAGGAGTCTGGACTTGAGGGCGTACCCAGCAGTTATAATGCCGCAGCGTGTTCTGTTCATACCTGCCGTCTATCAAGTCAAGCGTCCTGACCGTGCCCTTGAGGTTTCCTTCAGGCTTCATGGCAGGGTTCCATGTCACAGTCCTGCCGTTCATCCTGAACGAGACTGAAAGATTTTCAGGAGCGAATCGGCCTCCCTTATAATCCAGTGTCAGGGCCGAAGTCCTTATCTGCACTCCGGAATCCTTTCTTCGTACATCATATTGTGGTACGGGAAGTTCCCTGTTGATTATTGCAAGTGATGCGCGGTCCTCGAACGCTCCGTCCTCTGACCACTCCATGCGCACAAGACGGTCTGTGAGGACCGTGAACCTGGCATTTCCGCACACTACGGTCGCCTGTTCCTGGGCCTTCGGGTTCTGTGCCGCCAAGGCCATGCTGAAAAGAGCAATGAAAAGAATTGTTGTTATCTGTTTCATTAGTAAATTATGGTTATGTAATATAAGGTTATAATTTCTTTGTCTACTGCCTTTAATGCTTCATGCTGGGCAGACCTTATACGGACGGTTATCTCATTTTTGAAGTTGAGATATTAAGTTGTATTTTTCTCAGTCCTTGACGGATCCAGCTCCAGTCTAATCAGGTTTCCTTAACTGATTGTGGATAACTTATTCAGGGGAGTACCCGGCCAATTTGCTGCGGTAGTATTCCGAAAGTTCGCTCCAATGATAGAAAGGAGCGCAGTCTGTCTCTATCGGCAGGCATACCTCTTTCTCATTCAGCAGTACACGCACAAGAATGTCATCATTTCCGGATTTGCGGTAGAATACCAGCTGGATGTTGGATGCCATCGGGAAATAGCGGTAGCATTGCCAGTGGTCCGCCAATGTATCCATATCTTCAGTAACATATCCGCAGTCTCCAAGCTCCATCAGCACGGCCAGCGGCAGCAGGCAGCTTTCATGGCCGTAACGCAAGGTTGCGGACGGTTCTTTCCTGACAATGCAGCTGTCTGCGGTATCGAGTATGTTCCGTAGCAGATTGACTTCCTTGTACGGCATCATCCCTTCTGTCAAAGGAGTATTTCCGGCCTCCATATACCATAGTACATTCCAGCAGCTCCATAGCTCATAGCATTCTTCAGCAGTGAAGATATTGTATATGTCCAGTTCCTTGTCATCTATACTCTGCATGTTCATCGCGACAAAGAACAGGCACTGCATCAGATCACTCGGCTTGATGTTGTCCTTTACGTAAGTGCTGTCCGTAAACAGTACCTTCATAAGACGTTCAGGATGGACATGACGCTGCTTGAATGCCCTTATTGTTTCCTGCTTCTCACTGTAGCGCAGGCCTGCCAGATACTTGTCGTCATAGTTCATGTAGTACATGTCATGACGGCTTGCATCGTTGGAAATGCGCAGTTTCGGGTTCATGGCCTTCAGCTGAAGACATCCGGCTGTCATGGACAGGATGCAGCGCGGAACATCAGTGGAGCGTGCATCGACATCAATGTCCTTTGCAAATATTTCCGGGAAATTACGGAACATGCGTTCTGCAATGCCCCTATGCTGGCGTGCTCCCAATGGGGTAAGTTCGCCGAGCCGCCCCTCGGAAAGCTGAAGGACACGGGAAATCTTCTGCATCACTTCCTTGCCTTCATTGCTCAGGACTTTGGCCGAATCAGCCTTTTTCAGCGGATCCAGAGCATATGTATAGTCCTGCCTGTTGAGGTGAAAACGTGAGCCGTGTCTGGCATATGTGCTGATATAGAACGGCTTGTAACCTTTAGGGGCAGGGGAGTACTTGATTTGTTCCGGAGCGGGATATGCGAGGTAATTGGCACCGGAAAGGTTCTTGTCCTGCTGGATTGCAGCGCGTGGATTCTGTGCATGGCCTACATGCAGCAGCAACACAGAAAGTAGGCAGAATATAAGTCTTGTAAGTTTCATGTATGGATTATTTTTTTGTTTCATCTTGAGCATCACTCTGCATGGCTGTCAAGACAGCGGCAGACTTTACTGTTGGCTTTCCGGAGTGCATCGGCGTCCATCTTCATCACCTTGCGGTCGTATGTCATAAGCCCGTTTATTTCAGATTCCACATCAGTTGTCTGCGTGTAGACGGCACCGCACAGTCCCAATGCAGACAACTCTTCGAGCCGGTTGGCATATTCCAGATATTCGGCAGTCGCCTCTTCCTTGCCTTTGAGGTCGCCATATCCCCAGTTGCGGTCCTCGTTCCAAAGATGGCCTTTCATAGCCATTCCTATTCCTCCGAACTCGCCGATTACATTTACACGGTCTGCATCGAAGAGGAACATAACAGGCTCCGGGTAGCTGTGCAGGTCAAGGATATCTCCGCAAGGGAAATAGTTTCCGCCGCTGGCAGGATTTACCGGACGTGTCGGATCGTATGCTTTTGTCCATTCTGCTATTTCCACTGGCTTGAACTGGCCCATAGCTTCATTGAACGGGGTCCATACACCGATGCAGGGATAGGAGTAGAGGCAGTCCATCACTTCTTTCCATTCTTTCCTGTAGGTGGCTTCCGATTCCGGGGTACGCACCATATCCGGACCATAGTAGAATTGTCTGTACTGCCAGTCCTGGTTCCTGTCCCCGTTCGGCATGTCCTGCCATACAATCATCCCGATGCGGTCGCAGTGTGCATACCAGCGTGCCGGCTCCACTTTAAGGTGCTTGCGTATCATATTGAAGCCAAGTTCCTTTGTCTTTTCTATGTCATAGCTCAGGGCTTCATCTGACGGGGCAGTGTACAGTCCGTCCGGCCACCATCCCTGGTCGAGCGGACCGAAATGGAAGATGTCCCTGTTGTTCAGCTGCATGCGCATGTATCCGTTTTCGTCCCTATATGTGGAGAATTTGCGCATTGCTGTGTAGCTCTTCACCCTGTCCTGCAGTTTCCCGTCTGCATAGAATGATATTTCAAGGTCATATAGGGCAGGGGAGTCCGGAGACCACAGCCTGAAATCCGACGGCATCGCTATTTCCACGGAATTCCGGCCCAATGCACTGCCGGAGGCTATGACTTTATTGCCATCGAGCACTTTCACTTCTATCAGGTCTGTTGCTCTCCGGCTGCTTACAGTTGTCTCCACCGTCAGTCTGCCGCCGTCTATGTCCGGGGTTGTCCTTATATTTTCTATTGCACGTTCCGGTACCGGCTCCAGCCATACTGTCTGCCAGATGCCGCTTACAGGCGTGTACCAGATGTGTCCCGGCTTGCTGACCTGCTTGCCTCGTGCCTGGAAGCCTTTGTCAGTAGGGTCCCAGACCCTCACTACAATTTCATTCTCGCCTTTTTTCAGAGTCTGCGTGATGTCAAATGCAAAAGGAGTGAATCCTCCGCAGTGTTCACCTGCCTTTATTCCGTTCACCCACACGGTTGTCTTCCAGTCGACTGCCCCGAAATTCAGCAGTACGCGTTTCCCTTTCCAGCGTGATGGTACGGAGAACTTGCGCTGATACCACAGCTCGTTGGCTTCTCCCAATTCCTTGCCTACACCGGATAGGGCGGATTCCACAGCAAAAGGCACAAGAATCTCGCCGTCATAATTCTGTGGAACTGCCTTGCCGGCGGGAAGGATGGCATATTGCCAAAGACCGTTGAGGTTCATCCATTCGCCCCTTTCCATCAGTGGACGCGGATATTCCGGCAGCACATTTTCGACATCAGTCTGTTCTCCCCATTCTGTCATTATCCTGTCTCCTGCCGGTTTCCATTGGGCATAGGAAACGCTGCTGTATACAAGCAGGATAGCTATAGAAAATATATGCTGATATTTTATTGTTCTTTTCATCTTGATTTTTATCGGGACTGATATTATTGATTTGAAATTCTGTATTTCTTTACCCTTTGGTCGTTTATGACTCCCTTCCAGTCCATTCCGAAGGTATAGTCATAGACATGCCCGTCAGCGTCCTTGTAGCACCTCATGTCGTGTGGCGTGTCCTCCGCCTGTTCTTCGACGGTGCGCATGTCAGCCGGCATCTGGAACGGCAGCAGTGCTGAAGGCTCGGCCTTTCCTGACACAAGGTCAAGTATTGTCTGCCTCTGCACGTCGAACATCAGGAAGATTGCATCGGCATATGGCTCTATCTCGCTGAGTACCGGCGGGTTGAGTACGTTGATTGCGACTATTACCGGCTTTTCTCCCATTTCTTTCCTTGTCTTTATGACAAGGTCCATGTCTTCCTTGTTCACCGTCTTCACGCTCCTCCCTTTATAGCTTCTGTTGGTGAAATTCTCGTAGGGGTCTCCTCCTGAGATGCTCTGTTCCCTTGCGTAAGTGGCCGTGTAGTCGCTGTACTGCAGGCTTATAGGGCGGTAGCCTGTGTCCTTCCCGCTTTTTGCGGCCTTTTTGTCGTATCCGTATCCGCTGTTCGGCGACTCGATGAATACGATTGCAGCATCCGCCTCCTGTGGTGTCGCTGCCAGCCCGAAGTACTTCTCCACCATCTCGCTGCCGAGCGGAGTGATATTCTGCTCCTCAATGTGCTCACCCCAGAATCCGGTGTATGCCGGCACATGCCTCTCAGGTATGTATACCTTCTTCTTTCCTGCTATCGGCAGCACATTGCCACGATTTTTGAGCATGACGACGCTCTTGAGCTGGGCCTCGTATCCCTCCTTCATGAACTCCGGGCATCCGACGGTCTTGCCCGTGTGCTCAGGGTCGAGGTAAGGGTTCTCGAACAGTCCTGTGCGGAAGATGTTTGTCAGCAGCCTTCTTGCAGAAGTCCTCATTCGCTCCTTCATCCACTCCTCCCCGTGCTTCTCAACACCTATCCTGTATGCGTCGAGCACCGGTCCTCTCTCGTTGTTTCCCCCGAACTGGTCAACTCCTGCCGTCAGCACCTTGTAGTGCCTCTCCGCCACGGTCCTTGTCTCCATTCCCCATGGCTTTCCCTGGCATGCATATACACCTCCTTCGTCATGGGTTATTGCCCAGTCCGAGCAGATGACTCCGTCATAATTCTGCTGTTCGCGCAGCATCTCCTGGATGAATTTCCTGCTGAAGCCGCTTCCGACGCCTTCCGGCTCGAAGCCTACGCATGCGGAATAGTCAGGCATGAGTGCCGCCGACATCTTTGTCTTTCCCGCCAGCCTGAACGCCCCCTCAGTGAATGGGAGCGTATGCAGCTCGAAGTTCCCTTTGGGGAAGACGGCATATTTTCCGAATCCCTGGTGCCCGTCGCGCCCGCCTTCGTTGCATGCCCCGGTTCCCGGCCAGTGCTTTACCATGGTGTTTACGCTGTTCCAGCCCCATCCGTCACATATCTCCGCATCGCCTTCCGATGTCTGGAAGCCGTCGCAATATGCCCGTGCCATGTCAGTCGCGAGCTTTGTCCCTTCGCCCATGGTGTAGCAGAATCTCATCCATCTCGGGTCGGTGCCCACGTCCACCATGGGGAACAGGGAAGTGGTGAACCCCAATGCCCTGTACTCGATGGAGCCTATCTCAGCGAAACGTTTCATGATTTCCGGTGAGAATGTCGCGCACATCCCGAGGCTTCCGGGCCACATGGATATCTTTCCTCCGCCTCCGGCGTTGAATTCAGCATCCGCCCTTGACGAATGTCTCGGGTCAGATGAGTTGTTGCACGGTATCCCGAATCCGATGCCTTCGACAAATCCCTGGGCCTCGTTGTTCCACCTTGCTGCGGTCTCCGGACTTTCCACCGATGTGATGAGCACATGCCTCACTCCGTCCTTTTCGAGGAAATCCTTCTGCTCGTCCGTGAGTTCCCATGGCTGCATTCCGCTTTCCCCAAGGCTTTTCCCGCTGTAGACATTCCTGGTGACCGGTATTGTCTGGTGGCTGCTGTACAGCATGAGTCCTGCGATGTCCTCGATGGTCAGCTGGGCCGTAAGGTCCGCTACACGCTCCTCCACCGGCTTCCTCCAGTCCTCATAGACGTCAAGCTTTCCGTTGCGGTTCATGTCCTTGAATGCGTACCCGTCCTGCCTGATGATCTCGACTCCGGACTTCGGGCTGTATCCCAGTGTTGCTCCTCCTTTTTGTGTGACAAGGATGTATCCGTCTTTGGCTGATTCCTTTACACAATGTCCGCTGCAGCTGCAGAGTATGCAGACTGCCAACAGGACATATGCATATAGATTTGTTGTTTTCATTTTATTGTTGTTCCGAATCAGTATTCAAGTTCCCCGTCCATGACGCTCTTGACGGCATTGAGGTAGCCGAATCCGTTCTTCATGTCCGGAAGGAGGTAGCTTCCCTCCACCCATTCGTTCCATGAATTGATGGTAATGATTTTTGGTCTGTCAGGACGTGCATCGACATACTCCTTAGCCTTCTGCAGGAACGCCGCGAAGCTCTCCGGCGAGTCGTTGTAGTGACATATCTCCTTTGCCCCCTTTGCCGGGAACCTCGGTGAATCGTCCCATCCTATCGAGACATTCGGGAAGAACGGCACCCCGAGAGAGTCGAGTGCTTCAGTCCACATGTCCCGTCTTTCCAGCGCATGCGTCCCCCATGACACATAGTCCTCCTCGAACGGCCATCCCCAGTTGTATTTGGTGACGCTGTTGACTCCGGCAGTCTCAACAACCTCCAGGAACTCCTTGAACGGGAAACCGTCACCGATAAGCTGAATATGGAGGTCCGGGAATCCGGCCTTCCTGACCTCCTCCCTGAAATAGTCAAACGCCTTCTTTATGCCCTGCGCGTCCCCGAAGCTTTCCAGTAGTTCATAGTATCCGAAAATTGAGAACACCGGGCATCCGTCAATCCTGAAGTAGTTCGGCTCATGGAAATACTGCCTTATGACCCTCTCCACGATAATCCTGAAATTGTCCCAGTCGCATGCTCCAGTCCAGAGCCTTGACTTGTCGTCCTTGTATCTGTGCACATTCCAGTAGTTGTGCGCGACATTGTGGTTGGCCCACATTAGGTAGAACTTCATCTTGTCCCTGTTCCTTGCCTTGAGGAATCCGTTGTTGACAGTGCTTTCGAGGAACGGCCCTCCGTCGAACCAGTACCAGTCGAAAATGAACATGTCAATCCCGTGCTCCGTGGCCACATCAATCCATTTCTCTATCACCTTTGTGTCGTCGTCCATCTCATATCCCCAGAGCGGCACTTTCGGCTGGTAGTGTCCCTCGAATCGCGGATTTCCTTTCTTTATGATTTCCCATTCTCCCGTGCCTTCGCTCCAGAGCGTGTCGCGTCCCCTCGGGTCATCGTGGCATGAAGGCCAGATGTATGCAGCTACATGATAGTCGTCCTTTCCTGTATCCCCGGAAGGACTGCTGCATGAACATATTGCGGCTGCCAAGGACAGGAGTATGATGCCTGATATTGTAAGTCTTATTTTCATTTTTGTTGTTCTGTTGTATATGATGTCATGTCGAGCGTAGTCGGGACAGATGCTTCTGCTGTCCTTATTTTGTCACTGTTATCATCCAGTAGGTCCTCATATTGCGCTCACCTCCGTCTGTAGGCCTGTTCTGAAGGGTAAAACTTCCGGTCTTGGGATTCCTGATTACCATCTGTGCCGAGCCGCCTCCGTCCAGAGTGATGGCATCAGTGCAGCCTAAGGCTTTCATTATACTTCCTGCTTCTGCGTAAGTCAATCCCATGGATATTTCTGTCCTGCCGTCTACGATTATCATGACAATGCTTCCGTCTTCCCTGTAGCCGATACATGAAAATGGATATTTGTCTTCCAGTTCGCACCATGAACCGTTAATGTAGATGTCGAAACCTTTGCATATCTTGCCGTTGCGCAGAGGACGGTAACCTCCGCCTGTACATTCCTGAAGGGTGGATTTCACATTGTCGTATTCGGAGGCATCGGCAATGGACACTTTCCCGTCTTTGTCCACGGCCAGGAAACTGAGTGCCTGGTGCGGCATATTGGCATTTGAAACAAAGTGGTCCTGAAGCACTTTCCCACGATGATGCACAGGACCGCGGCATCCGAAATCCTTAGCCCAGACCCCCTCTTCCGAAGGGTTCCATCTGAAGAAATCACCGCCTTGCACCACCATGACCTGTTCATCGCCATTGTCGAACATTTCTGCTATTTCGCCAGGCTTTTTCATCGGGAACGCTTCTATGTCTGTCGGTTCTGCACATCCTGTCTTCAGGACACCTGCACCGGCTTCTGCGACAACGATGTTTATGGATGCCGGACGCTCTGAGGCTTTGACCACTTGTGCCTTGACATAAGTAATCCCGTCGGAAAGCTGCATCTCATCCCATTTCTGTACAGTCTTTATGTCCTGACTTGTCTTCAGCATATTGACAATTTTGCTTTCAGGTTCATTTTTGGGAGTATCATTACTGGCAATACTTCCTCCGTTGGAGGTACAGGCAAACAAAAGAGTCGCCGACAGGCTGCAGATGCAGCAGAATGTTTTTGAATATCTCATTATGTCTTGTGTGTAAATGTCCGGTTATTATATAGAAAGCGTGCCCTGATTGTTTCAGGAAAAAGAATCAGGGCACACCATCCTATGATTTCCAAGAATTATTCTTTTTCAGTGATTGTAATCTTACGTATGATGTAATTATTCATATCGGAGAAGTATATTGTGCTTCCGTCTGCAGATATGGTTATACCATACGGTAAGTTCATCTGTGCTGTCAAGCCGTCTCCATCCGTATTGCCTGCTGTTCCGGTTCCTGCAATTGTGCTGACCATCGCATCGCTATATCCGTTTTTGCCCGGGCGTATTCTTCTGATCTTATTGTTATGAGCGTCAACGAAGTAAATGTCGCCACGGGTTTTGTCTACAACCATGCCGGCAGGTTCCCTGATTGTCGCTGCGTTCGCTTCGCCATCTGAGTTTCCGCTTCCGTTGCCGACAATCTTGGTAACTTTTCCGTCAGTTGTTACCATGTAGAAACCATCATCTGCTGCTCCTACAATAAGGTTACCGTCCGCATCAAAGTCCATGGAGTGGATACTGTTAGGAAGTGTTGCAAAGGTCTGTTTTGAATTGTTGTTGAAATTTCCTGCAGGAAATTTGTATACAGTCTTTAAATCACGGCACAATGCGTACATATTGCCCTGTGCATCGAATTTTACATCCATTACATTGCTGAGTCCGCTAACGATGATTTCTGTATTCTGTCCGTCACCTTTGGACGGGTCAACTCTACCGATTTCCCCTTTACCTTTGTAGGCGATGTAGAGTTTTGAGTCAGCCGGGTTAACTGATATGCACCAAGGATGTCCGTTTGTATATGTGTCGCACAATACACTCTTGGTCTTGGACTGCAGATTGAATGCAACAATTTGATGATTGGCACGGTATGCTACTGCCAGACGCCCGTCAGGCAGTATGGCCATGCCTGTGAGATTGCCAAGTTTTTCCCCGACATGAATGTCACTGCTTACAGTGTACACCAGTTCAGGCTTTACATATTCAAATTCAGGTCCTTCCACGGTCTTGCCCTTTACGGTCACCATCACCTTGTAGCTTCCTATTGCATTGGCAGGTGCAGTTACTGTCAGCTCCATTTCCGTAGCTGCAGTGACAGTGGCCTGCTTGCCGTTGATGGTCACAATGTTCTCTGAAGGTACAGGACTGAAGTTCTCGCCTGTAATGACGATTTCAGTACCCTCGTGTCCGGATGTAGGGCTGATGCTGCTGATGCTTGTTACCGGTGTTGTCAGACAGTTGAATTTCAAGGATTTGTCCTCCTGTACGCCTGCCTTTACAGTCAGTGTGTATTCGCCAGGTTCAAGTTCAGGGACAACCACAGTCAGTGATGTGGCAGAAGAAGCCTTTATTGTGGCGGCAGTCTCGTTGAAATGTACTTCATTTTCTGCTGCGGTCTCGCTGAATCCCTTGCCTGTAATGGTGATTTTATCACCTGGATATCCGGATGTGGTCTCCAGCGGGTCCAATTCCAGCTTCACGTCATAGGAACTTTCAGTATATGTGAAGGAGGGACCTTCCACTGTCTGTCCGTTGGTGGTTATTGTAAGAGGGTATGTCCCTTTCTGGTTGTACGGAACAGTCATCTTCAGGATAGTAACCGAAGTCTCGACAGCTGTGAGACGTTCGCCGTTCAGTGTGACAATGTTTTCGGACGGTATGATACTGAATCCCTCTCCGGTGATTGTCACCTCGTCGCCTGCCACTCCTTCGGTAGGGGTCATTGAGAAAATCTTCAGTTCCTTTGTAGCAGGAGTCTCTTCCTTGTCTGTACAGCCCCAGATTCCCAATGTGAGGATGCACGCCAATATGTAGATAAGATTCTTTTTCATTTTTTAAATAATTAATATTCAATTTTTCTGATGACATTGTTGCTGCGGTCTGATACGTACAGTGCGCGGTTCTCCTCGTCCAGCAGAATGTCGTAAGGATTTCCGAATATGGCTTCGTCAACGCTGCCGTCCACAACAGCCCCTCCTGTCTGGCCAACTAAAGTGACGACTGTTCCGTCCTTGTAGCCATCCTTGCCGCGTGTGATGCGCTTGATCTTCTGTGCGCTTCCTATATTGCTGTCATTACCGTCTACCGTATAGATTGTGCCTTCGGAATCGATGACAAAACCATACAGCTGATTGAATTTTGCGCTTTTAGGGTTGCCTGACGTACCATCGGAGTCACCTTTCTCAGAGCCTGCAATGCAGGTGATGTTCTTGTCTGGGGTCACCATGAAGAACAGTCCCCTGTCATTGCTGCTGACAATCAGGTTTCCTTCCGGGTCAAATTCCATTGCGTGGATCTGACCGACTCCTTCCTCTTCCTGGAAGTTGACCCACAGCTTCGGATTGCTGAAGTTTCCTGCTTCTGCACGGAAAATCCCGGCTTCACGGCAGAGTACGTACATGTTGCCGGCCTTGTCGAATTTCACGTCCTGTGTATTGGCCCCCGGTGCACACAGCTTTTCCATCTTTTTTGTAGAAAGGTCATAGGTGTACAGGCCGCTGACTTTGCAGGCTATATAAAGTACTCCATCATGTGCCGCCATCCTCCATGGGTGTGAGCCTTCAATCGGATTCTCTGTGCCTTTCCCGCCTATAATGAAAGTGCTGTTACCGTTGGCATCAACGCTCAGTATGGCATGGACACCCCTGTCTCCGACAACCATGGTCTTTCCTTTCTCAATCCACGCCAATCCGTGTACATTCGCGAATCTGGTGGTAAACTTGTCTCCTGCTGCAGTGCCGTAGCCGCTTCCGCAGAAAGTCGATACCTTGATCCTGCTGTTAAGGTCCCGGTAGGTGAATTTGGAACCTGTGTAGACCTTTCCGTTGATTGTCAGCATCACAGGGTATGAACCCAACGGATTTTCCGGTGCTATGAACTTTATGTATTCATTTGGATTAACATCCGTCACTTCAGCCCTTTCCCCGTACACTTCTATTATATTCTCGGATACCACGGGACTGAAGCCTTCCCCATACAGTGTGACCTCTGTGCCGGTCGTTCCCATTGCAGGGCGGATGGCAACCAATGTGGTCTTCTTCTCCATGTTGTCCGTACATCCGGCGGCACACAGTGCCAGCAGAAAGCAGAAGATGCTGTTAAATATATTATGTCTCATAATTCTTCTTTTAGGAATGTTCTTTTCAATTGGCCGGCATTCAGAAGCTGAGCCCGTCATCCCAGCCCGGATTCTGCGAAAGGGCACCACCTGTCAGGGTACGTTCATTGCTCGGTATCGGTGAGAGGTAGTCCCTCTCCTCGTTGAACGAGAGCTTGGTGTCCCTATGAGGTTCTATATAGCCCCAGATCCTGTTGCTGAGGATGATGTCCTTTTCCACCTGAAGGTAGGTGACTCCGTCCTTGTTGCTTGGTTTCGCACTTTCATACAGGCATACGTCAGGTTTTCCGTCACCGTCGAGGTCCACCTCCTTGTTGATGTTCTCGAAGTAGATGCCGAGCAGACGCTGTGTCAGGATCTGACCTTCTTTCCAGCGCAGGATGTCGTAGGTCCTGAAGCCTTCCTGAAGCAGCTCAATGCTCCTTTCACGGCGGATCTCCAGGATCACTCCCTTGTCAGGACCTGTCACTCCGATGTATCCGGTCTCCTTATTGTCAAGATAAGGGTCAATATTTGCATTGGCTGCATTCTTGTCAAGATGCCTCATCCCCACGCGGTCACGAAGCCTGTTGATGCTCTTGTCCAGGTCTGCCTGGGTCAGTTTCCCAAGTTCTGCACGTGCTTCCGCATAGTTCAGGTAGACTTCGCCAAGCCTGAAGAGAATCAGGTCATTGTCGCTTGCCCCGCCTACATCCTGTGCTTCCGTACCCAAAAACTTGGTAGGCTGATAGCCGGTGATGCTGGTGGCAAGGTCCGGAGGGAGCTGCCTGGTCGAACCTATGCGTGTGTAGCCCGGTGTGCGGATGGACTGTGCCATACGTGGGTCACGGTTGCGGCATTCTTCCTGAAAGCCCATCTTGTCGTATCCCGGCTTGTCGGTGAAGCGCGTACCGTCTTTCATAAGGTAGCTGTTGATAATCTTTTTGGTTACTCCCGGACGGCCGTATGTCTTGTTGGTAAGGTATTGGGCGACATTACAGTATACCTTGTATTCCGCATTGAGGTTGCGTGCAAGGATGACCTCGCATTCCTGTGCCCTGTGTGAAGAGAACAGATTGCGGTAGCATACATCCTTTCCTCCTTCAATATAAAGTGAATAGCCTCCTTTTTCCATCAGTTCCAGGGATGCTGCAGCGGACTGCTCCAGATAATATTCCCAGGAATGTTCCGGATAGGAAATCCCGTGATACTTGCGGAATGTGCCTTCAAACAGGCAGAAACGTGATTTCAGTGCCAGCGCAGTCCATTTGGTGATGCGGTATAGCGATCGGTCTTCCGGAAGGTTTGTGATGGCATAGTCAATATCCTCCATCATGCGCTGCATGACGTACTCGCGTGAATCTCTCGGTTTTTTGAGCATAGCCTCATCGTCGGAACTTATCTGACGGTCATACCATGGGACATCACCGAAGGTACGGACTTTATCGTAGTAGAAAAATGCGCGGAAGAAGCGTGCCAGTGCATCATGATATGCCCGTACGTTTTCATCCTTGCAGTTGGATGAATATTCAAGCAGTGTGTTGAACTTGCGCAGTTCCGTCCAGTTCCATCCTCCTCCGGAAGAAGGTACGGTGCGTCCGTCCCTCATGATGCCCGGAGTCGAGCCGTGCGTAATGTTGTCAAGGTCATCCCTGTATGTGGAGCCTGACGGCAGGGAACTGTAGAAGGAATTGGAATATGTCTGCAGTTCCGTCTCGTTGGAGAAGAAGGTCTCTGGGGACATCTTGTCCTGTGGCAGCCTGTCCAGCCATCCGCTGCATGATGTCAATGTCAGAGAACAGGAGAATATGATTGATAGTAATTTCTTATTCATGATTGTTCATATTAAAAATTAACATTTACACCGAATGTGAAGGTTTTCTGCCATGGATAGACTTTCAGGTCACCCCCCCTGCGTGCCTGCTCCGGATCGACATAAGCCGTCTTGATTCCGGACCAGCAGGCGAGGTTCTCTCCTGAGAAATAGAATCTCAGCATATCAATTTTTGCTTTTCTTGTTACTTTTCTCGGCAGGGTGTAGCCTACAGTCAGGTTCTTGAGACGGCAGTAGCCGATATTCTGTATGTAGCGGTCATTCTTTGCCGTCAGCTCGCGGTCTTGGTTACCCAGGTTGTCGAATGCCACGTATGCACGCGGACGCGGGAAATAGGCGTCAGGATTATCTTCCGACCAGCACTGCCCCAGGAAGTCCTTTGGCAGGAACGTAGCGTATGGACGGTTGAATGGTCCCCAGAAGAGTTCTGCTTCAGATGCAGGATACCAGTCCATTTTGCCTATACCCTGGAAGAATATGCTGAAGTCAAAGCCATACCACTGGAAAGCTATATTTGCACCATACTGGAAGCGTGGCTCTGAGTTACCGATAATACGGCGGTCTCCAGGATTGTCTACAGTATCTTCTCCTGTAGATATTTTGTTGTCACCATCCAGGTCCGCGAAGCGCAGGTCGCCGGCATGAAGCCCTTTCAATGAACCTGAAGAACTGTTGATGATCTCATTTACCCTGCGCTGGTCAACCTCATAGCTTGCGGCCTCTTCATCAGTTGCGAATATGCCGTCGATGTGGTAGCCCCAGATTTCGCCGATGCGCATTCCTTCGTAATACCTCTTTGCAAATGCCTTCTCTGGATTGTTGAACTTGGTGATTGTGCTGATGTAGTCATTGAAGGTCACGTTCACCTGATAGGAGAACGGCTTTCCTGCCAGATTGAACATGTCCTGCCATCCAAGGCTGAGCTCATATCCCTTAGTCTGCATGTCTGCGCTGTTCATCTTTGGAGAATCTGCACCATAGACAGCAGGCAGTGAGATACCTGCTGTAAGCATGTCGCGGGTGTTGCGGATATATGCTTCACCGGTGAATGTCAGCCTGTTCTCAAAGAAGCTTGCGTCTATACCGAGGTTGTGGTGCTCCACGGTCTCCCATGTCAGACTGTTGGATACTGGTGCTGAAATCCAGGCTGAAGACGGAAGGTTGCCGCCGAACAGATAGGTCTGTGTGCCGATTCCGATGGTACGTATAAAGTCATAGTAGCCGACCTGCTGGTTTCCGAGGTTACCGTATGAGTATCTTAGCTTAAGGTTGCTCAGCCATGACTTTGCTGATGCCATGAAGGATTCTTCAGAGATTCTCCATCCCACAGAAGCGGACGGGAAGAACCCATAGCGGTCCTTTCTGGCGAAACGGGAACTTCCGTCGTAGCGTCCGCTGAATTCGAACAGATACTTTCCGGCATAGTCGTAGTTGATACGTCCGAAGAGTCCTGCCAGTGCGTATGAATTCTGTCCTCCTTTTATTTCCATACGGCGCTCCCCATCGCTGTCCTCTCCTATGAGGTTGAAGTCATTCAGTGTCTCCGACAGCAGATTGTAGCCGTAGGCACTGTTGGATTTCATGTACTTGGTCTCATAGTTGAATCCGAGGACTACCTTGAAGTTATGCTTTTCCTTGAAATTTCTGCCGTATGTGGCATAAACATTGGCTGCCATATAATTGGAATAGTCCGTGGCTTCCTTCATGCGGTTCTCCATGTAGTCTGAAGTAGATTCGTATGCTTCTGTCACACCCGGATACTGTGAATACTCAGTGGTGACATAACGGCTCATGGAACGCTTGTTGTCGAACTTGTAGGTGAAGTTGCCCTTGATTTCCAGCCCTTCTACGGGAGTTATGGTCAGCTCGGTAGTCGTGCTGAAGTCATCCGTGCTCTCTGAACCGAGATGTTTGCCTTTGTCGCGTATTGCAAGCAGGCCGTTCATCAGTCCATAATTGTTGAAGGCATGGCGGACAATGCTGGTCCCGTCAGGGTTCTGGGTAGGGAAGCATGCAAGGGCGTGCATCTGGCTTGCGCTGAAATACCAGCTGCTGTTTCCTCCTGCTCCCGGGAAAGTATATTTGGACCAGTAGTAGGAAGTATTGTTGCTGATATTAATATAATCATTTATGTCGAATGAAATCTTGGAACGGAAATTCGCTTTCTGGAATACATCCGAATCCTTCCTTATCATACCCTCTTCCCAGTTGTATCCTCCTGACAGCATGTATTTCAGTTTCTTGGTTCCACCTGTGACTGAGACATCATGGTTCATCATAGGCTTATTCTCACGGTAGAGATAATGCCAGAAGTCGGTATTTGCATAATAATAGTAGGTCGGACGTCCGTTCCTTTCCTTTACGACTGTCCATGGGCGGGCTGGATTCTCTGTCTTGTCATTCCTTCTCAGCCATAGCTCCAGCATGTCGTCTTCCGTATAGTTCATGTAGTTTACGCCAGTGTAGGCATTCCAGAATGTGTTTGCGGTAAGCACCGAGTAGTAGCCGCGTGTCTCGAAGTCAACGGATGCAGTTGGTCTTGTCCATCCGAAACGTCCGTTGTATGACACCTTGACCTTGCCGTCGCTGCCGTCCTTGGTTGTTACGAGCAGGACACCGAACGATGCACGGGCACCGTAGATGGCAGAAGAGGACGCATCCTTGATGACTGAGATTGATTCGACGTCGGCAGGATTGATACGTCCGAGGTCGCCTTCCACTCCGTCGATAAGCACGAGCGGATTGCCTCCGTTGATTGAGTTCGTACCGCGGATGTTTATGCTCGCGCTGTTGCCCGGTGTTCCGGACGAGGTGGTGATGTTGAGTCCCGGCACCTTGCCCTGCAGCATGTGTGTCGCGCTGGTGGAAGGACGGTCCGCAAAGTCTTTGCTGGTGACAGTGGAGATTGCTCCTGTCAGGTTTACACGCTTCTGTGTACCGTAGCCGACTACGACCACTTCATCGAGCATTTTGCTGTCCACGCCGAGTATAACGGAAATGAAGTTCTTTCCTTCCGTCTGGACTGTCCTCGTGGTCATGCCAATACATGAGACTGACAGTTTTGCTCCCTGATGTATTCTGATGGAAAATTTTCCGTCCATGTCGGAGATTACTCCGTTGTCCGTGCCTTCCTCTATGATGGTGGCACCGATGACCGGTTCATTGTCCGGGTCGGTGACTATACCTTCAATGGTCTTTATGGCAGCCTGGCCGGCCGGCTGTTCCTTGCGGATTGTGAGCAGGATGTTGTTGCCGTTAAGGGTGTAGGAGACACGTGTCTTGGCAAAAAGCGTATCCAGGACCTGTGAGACAGGTGTGTCGTTTACTTTTAATGTGACTTTGCGCTTCACGTCAATCTGCGCCTTGTCATATACGAACAGATATTTTGTCTGTTTCTCTATCTTTGAAAGGATTGCCTGAATGGAACTCTGCTCTTCATGAATCGTAACCGTCTTATTCTGTGCAAAAACAGTCATGTTCAACATTAAGAACATTAATCCATACAAGATAGTCATTTTTTTCATATCTTTGTTGGTTAATAAGTTGTGTTATAAGATAAGTTCATTCTTCGTCGGGGAACGAGAATAACATGCACGACTTTTGCGGTCGGACTGTGTTGGCGCACTTCCGGCCGTTTTTCTGTTGGCGGAATAGGGTCTTTGTTCTTCATGATAATAGGGTTAATTGAAAATTTTGTGTTATAGGATGATGACGGTCTGTCCGTCATCGCTCCATTCGTATTCAAACCGGTGTATGCCGCGAAGGACATCAAGAATATGCTTCAGACCGTCTTCCTGCCGGAATTTACATGTGCATCTGTATCCAAGCACTTCCGGTGTGCGGACATCGAACTCTACCTTGTAATATTCTTTCATCTGCCTGAGGATTGAACCATAGTCGGTATCTTCAAAGTAGTAAATGCCTTCAATCCACAGCAGTGATTCCTCCTTGTTGAAAAAGCCCTTTATCAGCTGCCCGTTGGCAGACAGCCTGGCCTCTTCGTCTGGGGAGAGGCGGATGGTGGTGCTTTTCTGTGCATCGCTCACATCGACTGAACCTTCATACAGCCTTACGGAAAAGTCTTCCTGGTCCCTGTAGGCGAATACGCTGAACTTTGTTCCCAACACTTGTACTTCATGGGAGCCGGTCTGCACCACAAACGGCAGATGCCCGTTGTGTGCCACCTCAAAATAGGCCTCGCCGTTCAGGCAGACGCGGCGGTGGTCTTTGTCATCCATGTTGTCGATATGCAGTGTGGAGTTGGAGTTGAGCCATATCCTTGTCCCGTCGTTCAGGGTGATTTCGGTCCGCTGGCCCACTGGTACGTGGATGTCGCTCGTTGCCAGAAGTGTGACCTGACTTTCGGGTATATGCTGTGTGTACATCCATGCCCCGCCTGCAAAAAGGCAGATGAATGCGGCAACTGCAGCTGCCAGCATCCAGTTTCTCCGGCTTCCGGAACTGTGTGAAGGCATTGATAGGGGGATGTCTTCTTCGCTGCATACCGTGGCGTTGAAAATCCGGTGCAGATAGTTGTACTCCTCCATATGTGCCGGATCTTCTTCCAGCCATTGGAGCATTCTGAGACGTTCTTCGGCAGTGGTCCTTCCCTGAAGATATCTGAGTATTGCACTTCTTTTCATGGCATTGCTTTTTTAGCTGTTCTGATAATAGTTGCATGAAAATGCAATAACCCTAAATGAAATGCCGGATTTTTTCAAAAAAACTGTCAGGAGGATTTTGTTGTTCCGGTCAGGCTGGCCTGACTGGCCTTTTATAAGCGGCCTGACCTTATATAATATATAGCAGGAGCAATATGTCCAGAAAGACGTAGAAGTCCTTGAGCTCTTCACGTAGTCTTTTAAGTGCTTTTGTGATGTGGTATTCGACTCCTTTTACTCCGATGCCGAGCTCCTGTGCAATCTCCTTGTTGGTCTTGTGCTGCAGGCGGCTGAGTATGAATATTTTCCTGGTCTGTCCTCCCATCTCCTCCAGTGCTTCCTTCAGAATGCTCTGTACATCCATTCCGTACAGATTCTGCGGATCGCATTCTTCCAGGGATGATATACGTATCTGAAGTTCGCGCATGCCGGCTTCCTCCATCCGTGACTGCATTTTCATCTTGAAGGTCTCCCGCCGGAAGTACATCAGTATCTTGTTCCGGACTGTCCCGAGCAGGAAGGGGAGTACATTGTCGACTTCTTCCGAGTTGCAGAGCTTTTCCCAGAGCACGATCATTGCCTCTGCAACGATGTCTTCTGCCTGTGTCGTGTCATGCGTGTATGACTGTGCGAATATTATGCACTTCTTATAATATCTCTTATATGCTTCTGCAAATATGGATTCTTTAGTCATACCGGTTGGAATTGCAAACGTGGTCCTATAGAGTTCCGAAATGCGGAAAAAATTAACTTCTACGCACAAAGATAATTCATTTTTCGTTACCGCAAAGGAACTCGGCCCTTATGATATCGAGATAGTCCCAAATGGTTAACATTTTTTGTTTTTACGGTTATGCGGAATACTCAAAAATAGTTTTGCTTTTTTTGAGTATAAGTTTTTCATTTTTGTAATCTTGAATCACGTCAGAGCTGAATGTACGTACAGAAGGAATCCGAGGTGTTGTGAATCGATAAACCATCTATGGGGTTAATCTGATATAATGTCTTGGAATATTGGAATATTCTGCCTATATTTGCAGCCCGTTTTGCGGAATTATGCCCGCTGGGCGGGCTGAACTATTAATAAACAATCAATTACAAACAAAATGATTAAACAGTACGAAACCGTTTTCATTGCAACTCCCGTTTTGTCTGAGGCTCAGATGAAGGAAGCGGTTGCCAAGTACACAAGCTTCATCAAGGAGAATGGTGGAGAAGTAGTGTACGAAGAGGACTGGGGTCTGAAGCAGCTTGCTTACCCAATCCAGAAAAAGACTACAGGATTTTACTATCTTATTGAGTTCAAGGCTGATACTCAGTTTATTGATACTCTTGAGACACAGTATCGCCGTGATGAGCGCATCATGAGGTTCCTTACCTTCGCTATGGACAAGCATGCTGTAGCATACGCTGAAAAGAGAAGGGCTAACAAACAGGCTAAATAAGGAGGAAAGAATTATGGCACAGAACAATGAAATCCGTTATCTTAACCCTCCTACAGTAGAGGTAAGAAAGAAAAAATACTGCCGTTTCAAGAAGGCAGGCATCAAATATGTTGACTATAAGGACGCAGAGTTCCTCAAGAAATTCCTGAACGAGCAGGGTAAGATTCTTCCTCGCCGTCTCACCGGAACTTCACTCAAATTCCAGAGGAAAGTTGCCCAGGCAGTCAAGAGGGCAAGGCATCTTGCACTTCTCCCATACGTAACAGATCTTTTGAAATAAGAGGAGGACAGCAATATGGAGATTATACTTAAGAAAGATGTAGCCAATGTAGGCTACGCAGACGAAATCGTCGAAGTAAAGACAGGATATGCTGTCAACTATCTTATCCCTCAGGGATTTGCAATTCTTGCTACTGCATCTGCAAAGAAAGTTCACGCTGAGAACCTTCGCCAGAGGGCTCATAAGGAGGCTAAATTCCGTACAGATGCTGAGGCTCTTGCTGCAAAACTTGCTGCAACACCAGTTAAGGTTGCTGTAAAGGTAAGCGAGTCAGGCAAGATCTATGGTTCGGTAACTACAGCCCAGATTGCAGAGGCTCTTGCAGCTGCAGGCGTAGAGGTTGACAAGAAGGATATCACTTTCTCAGCTGATGCTAAGGCTCTCGGTTCATACGAGGCTACAGTAAAATGCTACAAGGATATCAAGGGAAAAGTTACTGTAGAGATTGTAGCTGAGTAATATTTGTTACATGATATTGTAAGGGCTGGCTAATATTTTTTAGTCAGCCCTTTTTCGTTTTAGGTGTCAACCTTGTAACCGGATTTTCAATTTTCAGAGAGTTATTCTTTTAGCTCAGCCTCTTTTGGATCACCTGCAAAGCACTGTGTCTATGCATATATGTTGGAAAATCTGAACAATGGGGTAGTCCGTAAAATATAAGTAGCATTTATTCAATTACTTACGCAATGACGGGGCCGGAATTTCGACACCCGTCATTGCGTAACGTGCTTATGGTCAAGCGGTTGTGTTTTGCGTGTTTAGGGTCGCATGTGGAAGTGCATGTCATTCACAGTATAGGTTATGCGCCGGGATTTTTCTGAAGCGCAGAAATTATCGTTAAATTTTGTTTTTATTTCAAAGATACATATATTTGCACCACACTACACAACACTATATGAAAACGGGACTAATAAAAACTACATTGCTGCATGCTGTTTCTGCAGCTATGATTCTAATGTCGCTGCATCAGGTGGATGCTGTTGCGGGTGGCAGGAAAAGACTTGCCGGTAAAAGTTCATCTCAACGTATCACATGTGCAGAATGTACACATGAAGTGACTTTGTCCAATGGCAATATCTCTGTGACTGTTCTTGATGACGGGGCTTTGAAAAGCCTGAAGAATGTCAGGACGGGCCAGGAATACGCTTCCGGAGGTTATCTGTGGAGGATGTATTATGATTCTCCGGTGCAGAATGAGATTGAAATTTCTGCAGATACGCAGAAACCCCAGGTCTCCATGTCCAATGACACTGTCTTTATCTGTTATCCTTCAATCATTGACAGGGACAGAGAGCTTTCTCTGTCGCTTACATTGCGCATCATCCTGGAGGAGGACAAGGTGCGGTTTGCCTCTTCTATCGAAAATATGGAGGAGCATACTGTTGTCCGCGAGTTCCAGTATCCTCTTGTGAGGAATCTCAATCTTCCTGCTGACCATCAGCTTATAACTTCGCAGGTCGGAGGCAAGAAATATCCTGATCCGCGCAGGGCTATCATGGAGAACAGTAATCAGCGGCCTTACATGACGCCGGCACAGTTCTTCCGTCAGATGGATGTGAAGTATCCTACCAAGGTTGCTATGAACTGCTTTATCCTGGCTGGCGACAGCTGTGGACTGTATTTCGGGAGCCATGACCCTCTTATTGAGGATACATGGCACGGGCTGCGCCTTTACAGGGCAGAAGACGGTGAGTTTTCGGAACTGGAATGTGGAATATATAAATATCCGCATTGTTTTGCTGGCGAGACATGGAGCTGCGAGGCGAATGTCATCTCGCCATATACCGGGACATGGCATGTGGCCTCTGGCATATACCGTGAGTGGGCAGATATATGGTGGGACAAGCGCGAGGTCCCTTTGTGGATAAAGAGGATGAAAAGCTGGCAGAGGATAATATTCAAGCATCAGTATGGTGAATATCTTTTCCGCTATTCTGACCTGAACGGCAGGATAAAGGAGGCTGGACATTCTGTAGGGTGCAATACGGTGATGGCATTCGGCTGGTGGAAGGAGGGCATGGATAATGCCTACCCGAATTATTCCCCGGATGACAGCCAGGGAGGTGATGAAGGATGGGCTGATGCCATTGGACGCTTCAAGGAAGACGGGGACAAGCTTGTCATGTACTACAATGGCAAGCTGATAGATTTCGGAAGCGAATATTTCAGGAGCGGGGAAGGCCGCAGGGTCTGCTACCATGACAATTTCGGTGAAGTGCTGACATGCCATTATAGATTCACAGGCAAGGGAACATGGCTTGGGGAGTATAATGCAAGGACATTCGGCATTGCGGATACAAGGGAAAAGTCATGGCTTGACATATTGGTCGCAGAGGCAGACAGGGCTATGAAATGCGGTGCAAATGCTGTCTTCTATGACCAGATGGGGTATTCGGAGGCGCAGAGCACAATATGGGATACGGAATCCAGGGAATATCCATACCCTTATCTCAGGGTGGCGTATGACAAGGCACAGGCGATGAAGCTTATACGTGACCATATCGCAGCTCTTGACCCGGACTTCGGTCTCGGCACAGAGCAGCTTACTGACTATGTTAACCAGTATATTGATTTTGTGCATGTCGCTCCGGGCAATACAGGACCTTACCATTTCCAGGACCTCTACCGCTATACTTTCCCTGAGGTGATTTTCTCTGACCGTGAAATCCGTGATGACACAGATGTGGAGAGGCGTGTCAACCTGACTGTATTGATGGGGCTTCGGAATGACATAGAGATATACAGGTGCCGTGACCTCATTGACAAGACTCCTGTGTATCAGGAATATCTTGCCAGGGTCAACGGAATCAAGGAACGCTATGGCAAGGAACTGCTTGAGGGACGTTATAATGATGTTCTTGGGTTCAGCCTTGGCAATGATAAGGTGCAGGCACGTTCGTTTGTTGCCGATGGCACAATGGCAATAGCGATGACCAATGACCTGCCGGACAGCCAGACCCTGGCTACTTCAGTTGAAGTCCCCGGGTATGAGTTTGTGGAGGCGTCTGTTACAGGCTCCGGATATGTGGGAGAAGGTGGAACCATGGTTGTCCTCGGACAGCATGACCTTGCTGTGCTTCTCTACAGGAAAGCAGGCGTGGCAGAATAGGGATGAATGCAGTAGACATAAACTATAAACCAATATCTTATGGACAAAAAATTGTTGAAACTACCATTGTGCCTTGGAACAGCTGCCGCGGCGCTTGCCGGATGCGGTGCACCGGAGCAAAGGCCTAACATTGTGTTTTTCCTTGTCGATGACCTTGGGGCAGAGGCGTTCGGGTGCTATGGCGGTGCCGAATATGAGACACCGAATGTGGACAGGCTTGCCTCTGAGGGCATAATGTACACAAATGCAAATTCGCAGCCCCTCAGTTCGCCTTCGCGTGTGCAGGCCATGACCGGGCTTTACAATGACCGTAACTACTGCGCGTTCGGATATATAAATGATGACGAGACAACTTTCGCGCATTGTCTCCGCGATGCAGGATACAGCACGGCCATGGTCGGGAAATGGCAGCTCGGATGTGACCGCCATATTGCCCACAGGCTTGGATTTGATGAGACTTTCCTTGCCCAGGTAAGGCTGTACAGGGAGACGCGTGGCCCGGAGCAGACAGACCGTTATGCAAACAGCATGTGGGATAACAACGGAAGGCATTATGAATATGCCCAATATGGTCCGGATGCCATGGAGGAATATGCTTTCGACTACATAGACAGAAATGCTGGGTCTGGAAAGCCTTTTATGCTGTATTATACTGAGACATTGGTACATACACCTCATGTGGCCACTCCGGATTCGGATGACTGGGATATCCTCTATGGAAGCCGGTTCACGGCTGCCCAGGATACAAGCTATTTCCGTGATATGGTGAAATATATGGACAAGCAGGTAGGGAATATGGTGCAGCATCTGAAGGACAGGGGGATATGGGAGAATACCATTTTCATATTCGCTGCCGATAACGGTACTTCCACAAGAATTGTGTCAAGGCAGAAGGACGGAAGCCGTATCCGTGGCGGCAAGGGTGAGGCGAACTATTATGCCACGCATGTGCCTTATATAATTACATGGGGCAGCAAGGTGACACCTCGCCAGATTGACCACCTTGTTGATTTCACAGACTTTATGCCGACGATGATTGAGGCGGCCGGAGGCAGGATACCAGATGGGCTTGATGGTGTCAGCCTTTATCCGGAGCTGAAGGGAGGTCTTGTTGAAAAAGACATGGTGCTCATCCATTTCAATCCTCTGTGGCCTACGACACCGTCTCCTAAGGCTTCTCGCTATGCCATGAATGATGAATATGCATATTTCTGGGACGGACGTATCTACCGCTACCGCGAGGACCCGGCTTTCACGTCCCCTGTGATGTACGATGAGGCTTCAGATGAAATCAGGGATGCCGTAGCTGCCCTGAAGGCAAGGGTTGATGAATACAAGGATTTCTATCCAGACTGCCCTGGAGCACCTCGCAGAGGTAACTATGGGACATTCTATGACTGGGCACCTCCGCAGAATCCGTTCTAAGCCCACGTATAGTCATGTTTGTCTTTACAGGGCCGGTTTCAGGAGAAGGGCATGGCTCTCTATAGTGTAACAATTATAAATCAATATAGTATGAAAAAGTTTATTGCAATGGCATTGCTGCTTGTCGTGTGCAGCTATGCACATGCGCGCAAGGTGGGCGGTACCGTGGCATGCGGGAAGCAGAAGCTTTCCGGAGTAATGGTCAGTGACGGATATGGATTTGCCACGACTGACAGGTACGGCCGATGGTCGCTTGAGGTCTCTGATGATGCAAGGTTTGTGTTTGTCATTACTCCAGGGGGATATACAGCGGACTATTCTACAGGTACACCCATGTTCTGGCAGCCGTTGACTGATGCGTCAAGATATACTTTTGACCTTATCCGCACAAAGGACACAGGGGACTACACCCTGTTTGCAATCGCGGACCCGCAGTGCCGTACAGAGGGGCATTTCGGGCAGTTCAGTGCAGAGCCTCTCCAGGACATCAAAGAGCAGGCTGCAAGATATATGGAGGAAGGCAATGTGTTCGGGCTTCTTCTCGGTGATATCGCGTGGGATACGGGAGAGGTCATAAATCCTCTCTACAAGGCGGCGATGCCGGAGGTCGGCATCCCGGTGTACCCGGTGGTCGGAAACCATGATTTCGACAAGGAGAACAGGCTTCAGTTCAATTACGAAAAGGATTTCGGCCCTCTCAATTATGCTTTCTGGGCAGGTAATGACCTTGTGGTGGTGCTGAGGAACATTTTCTTCAACAGGAAAAAGCTCTCTGTGGAGTATTCCGATGTCGAGCTTGACTGGCTGCGGGGCCTGCTGCAGCGTATTCCTGAGGATACCCATATCTATGTCGCCCAGCATGCCCCTACGTGGAGGCTGTATTCTAAATCATGGATCGGCAGGGGAGAGGAGTTCCTTGACATACTTTCCGGGCGGAACGTAGACATCCTGAGCGGACATACACATATACAGAACAATTTCCGCTATTCCGAAACTGTATATGAGCACAATATTGCAGCAATCTGCGGTTCGTGGTGGACAGTAGACTGGTGCGGTGATGCGACCCCGAGGGGATATGAGATATTCCGCAGGAGAGGGGAGAGCCTGGAGTGGCATTACCATCCTGTGGACTATGATGATGACTTCCAGTTCGAGGTCATTCTTCCAGGGCACAGTATCCTCAATCCAGGAATGCTGATTGTAAATGCATGGGACTGCGATGACGCCTGGACCTTCGAGTGGAGCGAAAACGGGAAGCCTATGGGTGAGATGCAGCAGGTGCAGGATGTCTCTATGACCTATGTGGACAAGATCAATGCAGCCCTCAGGGATGTCAATATACGTCCGTACCAGCGTCCCAAGAAGAATGTGCACTACTATGGCTGTACACCTTCGGGCAAGGCCAGGAAGGTTTCAGTGACAGTTAGGACACGTTTCGGGAAAGAGTACACTAAAGAGTTTGTGCTTGAGTAGCAGAAAGCCATCAATGCAAAAAGATGCCGACTAACACTTATTAGTCGGCATCTTTTATATTATGTTAGTCTACAGCTTGCCGGTTTGTCAGAATGTAGACCGCACCGTCAGCCGGAAGTCGCATTTGACTTTAGACAGCTTGTTCTCTATTATCATCTTGGCGACGAGCGCGCCCATCTGGTCGAAGTCGGTTGACAGTGTAGTCAGTCCTCCGAGTACTATCTCATGTATGGGGCTTTCATTGTATGATATGACACCGATGTCACTGCCTATCGACAGATCCTTTTCACTTGAGATGTGTGCAAGGTCGATGAGAGAGGACTCAAGCTGGCTGTTGAGGAGTATGTACAGTTCATTCTTGCGTGTTATCTCAGCAGTGATGCCTGTATGGAATTCTACATCAATGTCAAAGTTTGTGCAGAATTTCATTATTGCCTGCTGTATCTGCTCCTGGTACAGGCTGGAGGGCAGCGAGATGACATTTACCTTGCTGTATTTCCTCACGCGGTCAATGTTCTCGGCGAGGCAGTCGTATGAATCCATGCTGAAATCCTGGTACACAGCCCCGTAGTTGCCCTTTATCTCCGGCATCCAGTGGTCTACCATTATGAATTTCCTGTTTGGAATCCTGTGCAGCAGCCTGCATGCCTTTTTCTGTGTCACCGGATCAAGAGGGAAATGCGGGGATACCACATAATAGTCGTACATGTCAAGGCTCTCGTCAAGGTAATATTCCAGCAGGTCCACAGACTGGTTGTGCAGCCTGATTGTAAGTTCCGCCCTGTCTCCGATCTCAGCAAGCATCCTGTTGAATGTAATCTGCTTGTAGGAGCTGAGCTTGTCGAACAGCACGAGGACTTTCAGCTTATGCCTGTCGTTCCCGGACATGATATAGAAGCCTTTTCCCTGCCTGGCCTCAAGCAGCCCCTTATCCCTCAGGATTGTGTATGCCTTTTTGACTGTTTCTTTCGATATGCCTGCACTATCAGCCAGTTCATTCATTGACGGAAGCAGCTCTCCATTCTCCGCCTTACCAGACCGGATTGCCCTTTCAACTTGATTTACAAGCTGTTTGTATATTGGAGTCCTGCTTTCCGAGTTTATTTGCAGCTTCATGTCCTGTAAAAATTATATTACCACACTATACAATATCACGGTTTATCTGTTCCCAGTCACAAAATTATATATTTTTTGCAATGAAATTATGCAGCAATGGAATTAATATATAAAAATGTTGATGCTTCACCCTCCATCCCGTCTATGAATAGAATTTTTTGCTTGGTTAAAAAATAATACATATATTTGCATCACACCACAGTATACCACAGTTGAAGGATGATATACCACAGTAATGCTATGATACGTAAATTAAACATGATCTTTTGGGCAGTTTTTCTGTCGTCTGCGCTGGCATACTCCCAGCCTTGTACCCTGAGCAATGGGAATATTTCCGTCTCTATAGCCAGCGACGGCTCCCTTGCAAGTCTCAAAAACCTGAAGACCGGGCATGACTATGCTTCCGGAGATTATCTCTGGAGACTCTACTATGATTCACCGGAGAGGAAGGAAATCCAGATTACCGGCGGAGAGCAGCGCCCGGAGGTGACCATGCAGGACGGGACAATTGTCATAAGGTATGACAGGCTTGTCTCTGGAGGGCGGAGCATTGACATGCAGGTCTGCCTGACCGTGAGCCTTGAAGATGACAAGGTGCGCTTCGGGTCTGCTCTGTCGAACAATGAAGACAATACGGTGATACGGGAACTGCAATATCCGCTGGTCAGGGGCATAGACTGCCCCAAGGACCATGGACTGTATACTTCCGAGGCTGGCGGGAAACTTTATCCGGATCCTGTGGGCATCGTCATGAAGACCGGAAATGCCGCCCCGTACAAGACCCCGGCCCAGTATTTCCGCCAGATGGACGTGAAGTACGGGGCAAAGGTGTCGCTCAACTGTTTCGGGCTTTTCGGTGACAGGCAGGGCCTTTATTTCGGAAGCCATGACACTTCTTTCCAGGACACCTGGCACGGAATAAGGGTATACAGGGACGACAACAGGGAATTCAGCATACTTGAGCTTGGATTCTATAAATATCCTCACTGCTTCTGCGGTGAGACATGGGAATGCAATGCGAATGTGGTGGCTCCTTATACGGGTACATGGCATGCTGCTTCAGGGATCTACCGCAGATGGGTAGACACATGGTGGGACCACCGCGGCGCGCCACAGTGGGTCCGTGAGATGAAGAGCTGGCAGAGAATCATTTTCAAGCACCAGTACGGTGAGTATCTGTTCAAGTATGCCGACCTTAACGGGCGCATCAAGGACGTTGACAGAAGCGTGGGCTGCAATGCTGTGTTCATGTTCGGATGGTGGGAGGAAGGCATGGACCACGGTAACCCGGACTATTCTCCGGACATGAGCCAGGGAGGAGACCAGGTGCTTAGGGCCGCAATTGAAGAATATCAGATGGGGGGGGTAAATTACTACTCTACTATAACGGAAAGCTGATTGACCGCGAGAGCCGTTTCTGGCTCAGCGGCATGGGCGACAAGGTCTGCCGCCATGACAATACCGGATCTGAAATAAACGAGCATTACCGTTTTACCGGCATGGGCACGTGGCTCGGGGAATATGACTCCAGGACATTCGCCGTTGCCGGAATGATGAACCCGGTGTGGAACGAAAAACTTTTTGAACTTCAGGACAGGGCATATGGCCTTGGAGCAGCAAGCGTCTTCTTTGACCAGCTCGGCTATGTCGAAAAGCAGAGCACCGACTGGACATTCAGGCAGGGATGGCCTGTACCTGACATCTATGGAATATACAAGAGGGGCTGTGTCCTGAGGCTCCTCAGGGAACGCTATGCAGAGAAAGACCCTGAGTTTGCTCTCGGGGCAGAAGGGCTTGTCGACTATCTGTGCCAGTACTGCGACTATATCCACAATTATCCGGAGAACTATACTCCGGAGCGTTTCCTCAGATTTTTCAAATATACTTTCCCGGAAATCGTGTTCAGTGACCGTGGCATGCGTGATGACCTTGACGTGCCGCGCAGGGTGAACTGGACTCTTCTGGACGGACAGGTGAACGACATCGAGATCTACAGATGCCGTGACCTCATAGACGATACACCTGTATATCAGGCATATCTTGCGCAGATGAACCAGATCAGGGACCGCTATATGGATGAACTTGTGCTTGGCTGCTATAATGACACCGTCGGAATCGAGGTGTCCTCCAAATCACTTGAGGCCCGTTCTTTCAAGGGCGTGAATACAATAGCCGTTGTGGTGGCCAACCAGTCGTCGCCGGAGATCGTGCGCAGCAATGTGAGCGTGCCCGGTTATGAATATGTGGAAAGCTCTGTGCTTGGAGGTGCGCAGGTCAGCCGCTCGGGCAAGAGCGTCAAACTCGGCCAGTATGACCTTGCGGTCCTTCTTTTCAGGAAGAAATAATACTAACTAATACCAATGATATGCTATGAAGAATAGTCTGATTTCAAGAATTGCCGCTTTTGCGGCGGTCCTCCTCGCCGCAGGCTGCCAGCCGGAACTGGTGGAGGAGGAAAGATACCTGAGATTGTCGTCTCCGTCGGAGAGCGTCATGGCTGTGCCGGCAGAGGGCGGGACGGTGGAGCTTGCTGTCAGTACCAATCTCAGCTGGATAGTATCTGCATCTGATGCTTCCGGTGCATCTGTGAGATGGATCTCCTTTGATTCGGCATCCGGGTCAGGGGATGCCACTGTGGAAGTGACTGTGGCCAGGAACATATCGGCAGACAGGTCTGCCGTGGTCACCATTGTGTCACAGGACCGCAAGATGAGGGCCGAGATTACATTGAGACAGGCTCCCGGGACAGGCTCTGCTGACGCTGAGGGGTATGAGATGCCTGCATATGACGTGATTGAGAATGTCAGCAATATGGACATTACGGCCGGGGCGGCAAATGGAGCGGTAGACGGGACAAGGTTTGTCTTTGACAATGGTGCTTCGCTTACCAAGACCGGAACGGAAACATCTCCGGAATTCACATGGACAGGAAATAACTATTATGCCAGCGGAGTCCTTTTCAGGGGCTGGACAGGGGAGGATGAGGCAGTTGTCCTGCAGATTCCGATGAAGACAGGCCTTTGCGGCAATTACCGTATTGCTTGGGGATGGCATTCGAGTGCCGCTGCCAAATGGAGTATCTTCTACAGCAATGACGGAGAGACATATGTAGATACCGGAAAGACATTGTCCACATCTACTACAAACCGTTTCCAGAGGGATGTCTTCTTTACCATAGATGAAGCGCATCCGGTCGCTCCTGGTGAAAGCCTGTATCTCAAGATGGTGCTACAGCAGCCTCTTGCGGAGAACGCTACAGTGACTTTCTGCAATGCATTCCTGCTTACAGGGGAATATCCGGATGAAACTCAGCTTCCATCGGGTGAAAAGGTGCTCTATGCATGCAATTTCGACAAGGTGAACGAGGGTGTTCCATACGAATTGCCTCTCGGATATATGAGAAGTATCGCAACTGCGTTTACGCCTGCTTCCTTCGGTTATGACGGAATGTCCAAGACCGGTACAGTCGTCTCTGAGTGGGGTGCAGTCAGGATCGGTTCCTCATCAGCGGTAGCCTCGCTTACATTCCCTGCTCTTGAGGGCATCGGGGAAGGCACGGCTGATCTCAAGGTCTCGTTTAGGGCAGTGCTTTACCAGGCCGCGACAATTCTTTCAGAGACAGAGGGTAAGGCTTCATGCAACATTGAAGTGAGTGTCGCTGAGGGAGCAGGAACTGTGGAGAATGGAGCCATAACCGACCTTGCAAACTGGACAAGCTTTGAGGAGAGGAGTGTCACTGTGAAGGGAGCCGGAAAGGATACCAGGATAAAGATAGGAATCAGCGGGGGAAGCGGTGACAGGCGTTTCTACCTTGATGATGTCGTGATCGAGGCAACAACTGATATTGTTGTGCCTGATGTTGTCACCAGGCAGCTCGCGGATGTGCTGGCAGGTGGAGACGGGACCATATCCTCGTCATGGAAGACTGCCGCGACCGTAGTCTCCGACCCGGCTTCGGCCAATTGTCCTGAAAATACAGTCTATGTCATGGACGGCAATGCCTGTGCTGCAATTGTCACAGAATCCGCTGCTGGGCTGAAGACTGGCGACAAGGCCGTATTCATGCTTAAAGGTGCCAGGGTTTCTGGCAAGGTGATAACCCTGGCGGAATCTGCGGAGGTGACTTCTGAGGCTGGAAGCCTGCCGTCTGCCAAGTCAATAGGTATCTCGGAACTCGCCGGGAATGAATATGCGCTGGTGGAAATAAAGGGAGTGCAGGCTTCAGATGCATTTGTCGGGAAGACATTCGGAAGCGGCATTACGATGGAGAATGCCGCAAAGGTGACATTTGCTCTCGGTATGTTTTCAAGGGCCTCATTCGCTGCAGAGACAGTGCCTGCCGGCAGCGGAAGTGTCAGGGGAATTGCCATTGGAGGCAAACTGTATCCGAGGAACCGTGCGGACATCTCGCTTGACGGAGACCGCTTGGGAGGCGGTGAAGCAAAGCCGGCCTTCAAGACAGTCATAAACACCTTTGACAACCAGCCTGAAGACCCTGCAAGTACTACGGCAACAAATGTTGTCAACGGAAAGCTTGAAGACAATGTATTTACATTCGCCGGAGGGGCGTCTGTAGAACTTATAGGAGGCGGTGACAGCCGGATGACCTTTGCCCAGGCCAAGAATTCCCCATACAACATCTACCTTACGTCTTCAGGATGGACAGCAGGAAACACTTTCTATAGATTGTCTGCACCTGTTGAGGAGGAGATTTCAGGAAGCGTGATGCTTACATTCGCGGTCAACGGCTCCAAGATCGCCGGACAGAAATTCGATGTGTCATGGAGCAATGACGGTGAGAACTGGATTCCGGCGGAATACATATGGACAGTCGATGCTGCGGAGGAAATCAGCACTTCATCATTTGCCGCGCAGTCGACCATAGCGAAGGGCATCACAAGGGCGCGTTTCAGTGTGCCTTCGGACAATAAAGTCAATGCCGGAGGAAAAATATGGTTCCGGATAGCCTCACAGGAGGATCTGGGTACTGATCCTGTACAGCTTGGCTTCGGCTTTGTCGTGGCTCCTGGTGAAATCGCGAATACGCCAGAGCCGGCAGGGGCAATCCTTTTCAACAACTTCTCTGACTGTGTGGCCGGAAGCGACTATATGGCCGGAGCAGACATGAGGGCTTTCGGAAATGTCGGGTGCCCGGAATGGTCAAAGGCAGGATGGGATGCAGTCAAGGTAAACACGAGATACGGATATGTATTCTGCGGCGGTTCAAACAATATCGACCAGAAGATAACGACCCCTGCGCTGGTCTCCCTGGCAGGTACGGAAGATATTGTCCTCACATTCAAGTCCTGTCTGTATATGCCTTCTACCACAATCGGTGCAAGAGACGCTATTGCCGTGACTGTGGAGGGAGCCGGGACGGTCGGTGCGGTAGAGTGGGGCACTCCACTTGAAAGCGACTATTACAGCTGGCATACGGCAACTGTCAGGATCAAGGGGGCCGATTCATCTACACGCGTCTCCATCGGCATAGACCAGAGCATGCCTAAATCAGACTACAGAATGTTCATCGACGATATACTTATTACAAAATGAAACGTTTAGTTAATTATTTGACGCTGTTGGCAGTTATCTGCCTGGGCTCCTGCGCCGGCAAGGAGCCCATCGGGGGCACGGTTGACCCCGATACTCCAAGCCAGTACAAGATAATGTCATTCAATATACGCTATGTAAATGCAAACGATACCGGAGAGACCAATTGGGAAGTCCGTAAATACGCGATAGGCAAGATGATAGCGAAAGAGCTTCCGGACGTCGTGGGAATGAATGAGGCACGTACCGCCCAGAGGAATGACATGAAGACCCTCTGCCCGCAGTATACCCATCTTGAAGTTCCCGGGACAGGTACGGGACAGGGAGGCAATGTGACAATGATGTTCCTGACAGAAAAGTTCAATCTGCTGGAATCCAAGTCATTCTACCTGAGCGAGACCCCGTCCGTGCCGTCATTGACATTCGGAAGCGGGACCCAGTGGCACACATGCCTTTGGGCCAAGCTTGAGGAAAAGGCAACCGGACGCAGCTTCTATGTCTTTGCCACTCATCTTAATACAGGCTCTACGATAACTGATATCAATGCCAGGACCAGTTCCGCAAAGCTGATAGTGGAGCGTATCAAGGCGGAGGCCGGTGATGACACAACTGTATATCTTCTCGGCGACATGAACTGCTCATGGGCTGAAGATGATGCAAAGAGGGTCAGCCTGCAGCCCTTCTTCGACTATGGCCTGCGCGATGCGAGGACCAGCTCACTTGCCACTGACAATGTCATCAGCTTCAATGGATTTTCCGACAAGGAACGCACACAGAAGAGCAATATTGACTTCATCTTCTACAGAAAGGCCACATCATTGGAATTCAGGACAATCACTTCTTCGGAATATGGTGTCACTTATCTGTCCGACCATTGGCCTGTCGTAATCAATTCAATCGTTTTCTGAAACTTAAATGCTATAAGCTATGCGCAAAACATTTATCATATCCCTGTGGATGCTGCTGGCAGCGGCAGTATGCTCCATGGCGCAGAACCGGACCATATCCGGAACCGTCCGGGACAATGCATCTGAACCTCTTGCAGGAGTCAGTATCATTGTCAGCGGTACCTCGATAGGTACATCTACCGATATCGACGGCAATTTCACATTGTCAGTGCCAGACAATGCACATTCCATCGCTGTGACCTGTGTCGGATTCAGGACAGAGACTGTCAGGCTCACAGGTTCTGCAAAATATAATGTCATCCTTTCGGAGGACTCCACTTTCCTTGATGAGCTGGTGTTTGTCGGCTATGGAACGATGAAGAAGAAAGACCTTACCGGTTCAGTCAGCGCGGTGGACGGGAAGATTATCGCAGACAGGAAGACCACGGAGGTGACAAACGCATTGCAGGGGGCTGTGCCTGGAGTCACAGTGACCAGGACAAGCTCCACTCCTGGCGGGGAGGCTACAGTCCGTGTACGCGGTATAACTTCCATGCAGAACTCATCTCCGCTGGTCATAATTGACGGTGTGCCAGGCTCGATCAGCGATGTCTCACCGACAGATATACAGGACATAGTTGTGCTCAAGGATGCTGCTTCTGCCGCAATTTACGGGTCAAGGGCCGCAGCTGGAGTGATATTGATAACTACAAAGAGGGCTGACCATGAGAGCAAGGTAAAGGTTGATTATACATATTCAATTGCACTTGACATGCCGACAAGGATGCCGGAATACACTGATGCGATAGGATATATGGAGGCCATGAATGAACTGGCCTACAATGACACACCGTCTGCGGGCATCACCTCTGTCTGGTCCAGGGAATATATGGATAACTACTACGCTCTCCATAAGCTCAACCCTGACCTGTATCCGGATACCGACTGGATCTCACTCATCCTGAAGAAAGTCGCGCCAAGGCAGAACCATGCCCTTAACATTACAGCAGGTTCTGACAAGGTGAGGACAAAGATCTCCCTCGGATATGACAATGTCATGGGGCTCTATACCAGCGATAACCTTACATACAAGCGATATATGGTAAGGGCGAACAATGACATAGACATCACGAAATGGATGACCCTGTCGCTTGACCTCAACCTGAGGATGGCAGACAAGAGCACTCCATGCTACAGTCCTGCTACATGGATGAAGAACGCTGCCCCTATCTATCCTGCTGTCTGGCAGGACGGAAGGGTTGCTGGAGGAAAAGACGGGCAGAACCCCTATGGAAAGATGATGTACGGAGGCGAGACTCTGAACCGCAACCTTATGGGAAGCGGCAAGATCCAGCTTGACATAAGGCCGGCAAAATGGCTCGCGGTATCGGCAATCTTCTCTCCACGTTATGTCGAGGCAAAGGAAAAGAAGTTCAGCAAGGCAGTCTCGTATACTCCGTATGATGACCCGGACGGCCTGGAGCGTTTCATGACAAGCGCGAACACCACGGACCTGAAAGAGGCGAGGACATCCACATATGCGCATACGGTACAGCTGTTTGCGAACCTTAACAAGAGCTTTGGCGAACATAACATAGGTGTAATGGCCGGAATAGAGGACTATTACTACAACTACTCTAATATAAATGCCAGCAAGAGCAACTATACCATGGATTACTTCCCTTATCTTTCGGCCGGCCCAGAGGATGCTGTGACAGCGGACAATGATACACCGTACGAGAATGCATATTTTTCAGCCTTCGGCAGGATTACATATAACTATGCATCGAAGTATTACCTCCAGGCCAACCTGCGCTCAGATGCCTCGGGACGTTTTGCAAAGGCCTACAGATGGGGATTCTTCCCGTCCGTGTCGGCAGGATGGGTCATAAGCCGCGAGAATTTCATGAAAGGGCAGGATGTCGTGTCTTTCCTTAAGCTGCGTGCCTCATATGGAACACTGGGCAATGAAAGGATCGGAAACTATCCTTACCAGTCTGTCATGGGCTTCAATTCACCGGTTGCATTCTCTGGAAGTGAAATAATCCCCGTCCAGGGCATATCCAACAGCATACTGGCCATCGAGAACATCACATGGGAGACGACTGTCACCTATGGTGCCGGGATAGACATGAATTTCTTCAGGGACCGTCTCAAGGTCAACTTCGACTATTACTATAAGGAGACAAAGGACATGCTCATAAAGCTTGACATACCTACATTCATGGGATACACGGCTCCTGACCAGAATGCCGGTGACATGCACACCAGCGGATGGGACTTCAACATCGGATGGGATGACCATATAGGCGAGGTAAGCTATGGCGTATCGTTCAATCTTTCCGACTACAGGTCTGTCATGGGGAATATTGGTGACAAGCTTACAATCAGCAGCGGCAAGATCATCGCCTCAGGAATGGAATACAATGCCTGGTACGGCTATAGGTCTGACGGTATCTTCCAGAACCAGCAGGAGATCAGGAACGCTTCTGCCTTGACATCTTCAACAGTCTCCCCCGGTGATATCCGCTATGTGGATGTAAGCGGTGCCAACGGCATGCCGGACGGGCTTATCAGCACTGTCTATGACCGTGTAGAGCTTGGAGGCTCGCTCCCGCGCATGAATTTCGGAGGGCAGATATACCTGTCCTGGAGAGGTATTGACTTCAACCTTGCCTTCCAGGGTGTCGGCAAATGCAATGCTATGCTTACGGATGTGATGGTGCAGCCTCTGTACAGCTATTGGGGAAATGTCCCGACATTTGTGGCTAAGGACCACTGGAGCCCGTACAATACTGTCAACCAGAATCTCAATGCAAAGTATCCGAGATATTCGCAGACAAGCGGAAGCTCAGGACAGAACTATGCAACTTCGGATTTCTGGATGATTGACGGGTCATACCTGAGAATCAAGGATATAACCTTGGGCTATTCTCTTCCTGATAAAATCATGAAGCCAATCGGGATTAGGCAGCTGCGTTTTGCGGCATCTCTGACTGATTTCTTTACATTCAGCCATTTCCCTGTCGGCTGGGACCCTGAGGTAGGGCAGACTTCGTACCCTATCACAAAGGCTGTCGTCTTCTCTGTTAATCTCAAATTCTAATGCGGACAATATGAAAAAGTATATAAAGATTTCGTTTGCAGCAATTCTTGCAATAAGTGCATCGCTTTCTTGCTCGGACCTGGATCTCGCCCCGCTTGACAAGCCGGCTACAGGTAACTGGTACCAGGACAAGGACCAGGTTGTGATGAGCCTGAATACATTGCAGCTGATACAGTTCTGGATGACGGACAGGACAGAGGCAAGCATCACCGCCAATATGGATGAACTTACAGATGATTCTGTCAACCGCAATTCACAGAACCCTTTCAAGTCCGGCACCCTTACCGGGGACAATTCAGTCCTTGTGAAGACAATCTGGAGCTATACATACAAGGCCATAAGCAGAAGCAATGCAATCCTTGAAGGGATGCCCCGTGCAAAGGGGACAATGACCGGGGAGGACTATGCCATGCTTGAAGGCAATGCAAGGTTCTACCGTGCCTGCATGTATTCAAGGATATGCATGCTTTTCGGTGACCCTGTCTTTTTCCTGAATGACATAACCCTTGAGCAGGCCTATTCCCTTGGACGTACCCCTGTCAAGGAGGTCCTTCCGAAGATTATGGAGGATTTTGACTATGCAATTGAGCATTGCCCGGTCTCGTACAGCGGCCAGCAGATGGTTACAAAGGGGGCTGCGCTGGGAATGAAAGCACGCACTGCCCTTTATTTTGGCACCCTGTACAGATTTTCCGAAAACCCTGATGAACAGCTTTTAAGGCAATACCTTGAGATTGCAAGGGATGCGGCGGAGGAATGCATGGCGCTTGGCGTATATGACCTTTACCCTGACTTCGCGGAGCTGTTCCTGAACAGGACGCACAACACATGCGAGGCTGTGTTCAGTATTCCTCGCTCATACGCATTGTCTGGAGGAAATACGAGCCAGTACCTGCATAACCTCGGTGTTACGGCCGGACTTCCGAGGATGCTCGGGGGAATGTGCACCGCATGTCCTACATGGGACCTTCTGTGGGCTTTCTTGTGCGATGACGGCCTGCCTGTGGACAAGTCGCCTCGATTCAATCCGAAGAAACCGTTTGAGAACAGGGACCCGCGCCTTGCAATGACAATCGTTGAGCCGGGCACCAATTTCTGCGGAATCGTCTATGACTCACGTTTTGATGCCTTGAAGGTGTGGAGCGATGCAGCGAACGGGCTTGTGGCGAATGATGACAATATCCTTGTCAACACAGACCCTAAGCTCCCGTCACGTACCGGACTTGTCTTCGGGAAAGGCGTGGACTCGGACTGGACCGATGACCTTATCGCCGATCCGGACAAGCAGATACTGAGATATGCAGACGTGCTCCTGATGTTTGCCGAGGCTAAGATCGAACTCGGTGAAATCTCTGACGGAAAGGCGGTTGAGGCGATGAACAGGGTGAGGGCCAGGGCATACGGGACAGACTGGACGAATGTCTCTGCCTATCCGGCAATCATCTCCGGAAGCCAGTCGGAGCTGCGTACAGTCCTGCGCTGCGAACGCCGTATGGAATTGGCCGGGGAAAGGCTCAGGCTCTATGACCTGCGCAGATGGCGCATTGCGGATGTCGTGCTCAACTATGACGAGTGGGGCTTTGCATACAACAACAAGACGGCACTCACGGCATTGGGAAGCGATTTCATAAATGTAACGCCGTCTGTAGATGCCTCGGGATGTCCAGTGATGGGCGACGATGCGCTCAAGGCGACTGCTGCAGCACAGGTTATCCATGAAAGGCATTTCGACAAGGCCAAATCCTATCTGTGGCCTGTCCCTGCCAATGACATCCTTGTGACCAACAACAATATCGTACAGAACCCGGGATATTAGGACCCGGTCATGCCGGGCTGCTTGTGCCTGGAATAAAATATTTGAAACATGATGATGAACAAGACACAATTGGGCCTGTGCGCCCTGGCCGGCATAGCACCGGCATTCAATACGGCCGCACAGGAAAATGATGCGAGACCTGACATTGTGCTGCTGCTTGCAGATGACTGGGGATTCCCCCATGCCGCCCCGTATGGTGACAGGGTAGTGGATTCAAGGGTATTTGATTCCCTTGCATCTGAAGGAATGCTTTTCAACAGGGCATATTGTGCCTCTCCGCATTCGTCTCCTTCAAGGGCTACGATTCTTACCGGATGCTATGCGCATACTCTCGGCTCTGCAGCCAGCCTGAACTGCTATTTCCCTTCTCCTTCCGAGATTACGGTATATCCGTCTGAACTTGAAAAGGCCGGCTATCTTGCGGTAAGCTGGAACAAGGGTTGGGGACCTGGACTTTTCAGGGAGACCGGATGGGAGCATAATCCCGCAGGAAAGGAGGTCAAAGACCTTGTGAAATGGATAGAAGAGGCTCCGGCAGACAAGCCTATATGTGTCTGGATGGGCAGCCGCAGGCCTCACAGGCCATATATCGTCGGGTCCGGAGAGGAACACGGGTTCTGTCCTGACAGCCTCGTGCTTTCCCCGGACCTGCCTGATGCTCCTGAGGTGAGGTGCGATGTGGCTGATTATTACTATAATATACAGCTTTTCCAGGATGAGTGCGAACAGATAATCGAAGCTCTGAAGAAATCCGGAAGATATGACAATACGCTCATTGTCATGACGGGCGACAACGGATATTCGTTCCCGAGGGCCAAGTCGAATCTTTATGACCTCGGAGTACATGTCCCTCTTGCAGTACGCTGGCCGGGGCATATTGCCCCAGGCTCGGTCTGTGACAGCTTTGTCAGCCTGATGGACCTTGCCCCGACATTCTATGAGGCGGCCGGTGTGAAGCCTCCTGTCAAGATGGATGCGGAGAGCCTTGTGCCTGTCTTCGAGGGACGCAAGGAAGGTGTGCGCAAGGAAATGTATCTCGACAGGGAACGCCATACCAACCTGAGGGCAGGAGGATACGGCTATCCGATGCGTTCGGTCGTTACGGAGGAGTTCCATTATATCCGCAATCTGCATCCGGAAAGGGTGCCTGCCGGAATAGACCCTGTGTTCGGGGACTGCGGCAACGGCCCGTGCAAGTCATATATGTCATTCCATAGGGACGAGTATCCGTCCGAATTGTTTGAAAGGGCTTTCGGACAGCGTCCTGCCGAGGAACTCTATGACCTCAGGAAGGATCCGCACATGCTCAACAATGTCGCAGGTGACCCGGAGTATGCCAAAGTCCTGAAGACAATGTCGCGCAAGCTGGACCGATGGATGAAGCGCACCGGAGACCCGCGTCTGGATCCGGAGGACATGACATTCGACACATATCCGTACGTCCGCAAGAAGATGAAGCTTGCGATTTTTGACCTCGACGGGACTATCCTTGACACCTCTGAGGGCATCAATACCTCTGCCCCTATGTGTCCTGGAATGGAAAAGACCATACGCGGGCTTCATGAAAGGGGGATCAGGCTCGCCATCATATCAGACCAGCCTCAGGCAGTGGCAGAGCAGCTGGTGGCAAGGTATCTGCCGGATATCCCTTTTGTAGTGGTCAGGGGGGCTGACAGCGAGAAGACCGAGATTTATCCGGAACTCCTGCAGGAGATAATGGACATAGCCGGGGTAGGTCCCGCAAATACTGTGGTTGCCGGAGACAAGCCTATGGATGTGGTCTCTACGAAAGAGGCCGGTGCAATGACGGTGGGCGTGACCTGGGGCGTGTCAAGTGTGCAGGACATGATAATATCAGGTGCGACAAATGTGGTGACGGACGAAGAAATCTTGAGGCTCTGCTATGACTATCTTTAAAAAGCAAAACTATAAATGGGAGGTTCTCCTGCTGCTGTGGGGAGCCTTCCTTCTGAACCAGGCCGACAGGCAGGTCTTCAATACGGTGCTTCCTGCAATGAGGGATGCATTGGGCCTTACGGACACCTCCGTAGGGATGATAGCGACTCTGTTCAACCTTTTCTATGCCTTTCTTGTGCCCGTAGGGGGATGGGCGGGAGATCATCTGAGCAAAAAATGGGTCACTACACTGAGCATACTTTTCTGGAGTGTGGCCACAATGTTCACTGGGCTTGCGACAGGCTTTGTCTGGCTTGTTGTCCTGCGTTCTGTGGCGACCGGAGGAGGTGAGGCGTTCTTCGGCCCGGCAAACTATTCAATGATAGCTGAATACCATACTGATACACGTGCCAGGGCAATGTCTGTCCACCAGACAGCCTATTATGTCGGGGTAATCATGGCAGGATGGCTTGCCGGCTTTATTGCGGACAGGTTCGGATGGCAGTATTCGTTCATAATTTTCGGCGCGGCAGGTGTACTGTGGGCATTTTTGATGGTCATCCGCCTGAAGGACAGACAGGATGCGCCGGAGGAGAAGCCAGTCTCTGAAGTTCAGCAGAAACCGGGGTTCTTCGAGGGGTTCAAGGTTGTATTCACAACCCCGACTGCATTGATGCTTACGGTGGGATTCAGCGGACTCATCTTCGTGCTTACCGGATATCTTAGCTGGATGCCTACATATCTGCACGAGAATTTCGGCCAGTCGCTTGCCGCTGCAGGGTTCAATGCCGTATTCTATACACATTTGGCGGCTTTTGCCGGTGTGCTTGCGGCAGGTTCCCTGTCCGACAGGCTCGGCAGGCGCAATCCGCGTGCAAGGATGGTTCTGCAGGCGGCAGGGCTTCTTGCCGGTGTACCGTTCCTGCTGATGTTCGGTGCATGCAATGCTGTATGGCTTGTATATCTCGGGCTTGCCGGATTCGGGTTCTGCCGCGCATTTTTCGACGCCAACACCTATACAGTGCTCTATGACGTGACTCCTTCACGCCTGCATGCATCATGTTCAAGCGTGATGATAATGATAGGGTTCGGGGTCGGTGCCCTTGCTCCGGTCATTCTCGGGTCAATCAAGCAGTCGGCAGGACTGGACTTCGCATTTGTATGCCTTGCTGCCGTGTGGCTTGTATGCGGGCTGATGATGCTGGCAGTTGCGCTGAAAAGGTATAGGACGGATTATGATAATGTCCGCAAAGGATAAGTTGTACTGACGTTTAAAGATATAGAAATGAACAGTGAATCAAAGAAGAGGAGGGCAAAGGCCGGGCTGCTGCTGATTGCCTCCCCGCGCTTCAGGAATCTGGATGGCCCGAAGCGTGGCTCTTACCACACCAGGAAGGAGAAGGAAGTTGAAGAAATCATGGCAGGACTTGATTTTCTTGACATCGTTTATCCCGGGATAATATATGAAAAGGAAGATGCCGAATCTGCAATAATGTCTTTTGTTACAGAAAAGGTGGATTTTGTGATAGCAGAGTTCCTGTCATGGTCAGAGGACTCGGCCTGGATAAGGTTTCTGCGTGACTGCCCTCCGATGCCGATTCTGTTTGTGAATGCGGCAAAGGACAGGATGCCTTTCCGGACGACCCTTGATGAGGATGATTTTGTAGATTATCTGTGCCGCGGGACGCTTGTCGGCTCCCTGGAAGGCTCAGGCAGCGTCAAGAGGATGCCGCGTGCAGATGTGAAGACTGTGATCGGGACGCGCCCGCAGGTAATTGAAAAGATACGGACATATTCTGCGGCTGCACGTGCGAGGGCAATCCTGCGCAGCTCAACAGTCGGTCTTATGGCCAATATGAATGAGGCCATGTGGAGCACTTACATTGACAATTATGACCTGTTTACCAGAATCGGCCCTGAAATCCACTATCTGCCGTATTCGGAATATGGCGGATATATAGAGCGGCTTACGGAGGAGGAGACCGGTGAATATGCCAGGCAGCTGCTTTCGGATTATGAGATGATGCCTGACGTTGAGGATGAGAAATTCATGGGCTGTGTAAAAGCCACCCTTGCCATAAAGAATATGGCCCGTGACATGGATGTGGATGTGTTTGTGTACAATGACATTGACCAGGCGACATTCAAGACTGCCGGATGCCGTGCCGGATTCTATCCGCAATGGTTCAATGACAATGTGTCCGTGCTTGTCCCTGAGGCAGACATAGGTGCAGGACTGATTGTCTATGTGCTGAAACTCCTGAGCGGGAAGAACATCAATTTCCTTGAGCCGTTCCATATAGAGGATGAATACGGGACTTTCGCCGGAGGACATGCCGGACCTAACGACCACAATGATCCGCAGTGGAAGGGGAATGTGTTGATAGCCAGGGATGTCCGCTTTGCGAAAACGTCATGGAAATATGCCGGGGCACCGTTCGCATGGTATCGCATAAGCCCCGGGATGAAGACAATTGCCGGGCTGTATGAAGAAAACGGCAGATACAAGATAATATGTTTCAGGGCAGAATCGCTGCCGGGAGGGCATCTGCTTGCCACATATTCGCACAGCATATTCAGGCCGGAAGTGCCGGTCAAGGACCTCTTCGGGCGGATTCTGGAGATAGGGGCCACTCAGCACTATGCCGTTGTTGACGGAGACTATACGGCTGAGCTTGAGGATTTTGCTGCGGTTATGGGCTTTGATTTCCATTATATAAGGTAGACTTTATTTAAATATTAAAGAGGATAATTATGAGTTTTATGTACAACCCGTTCCCTTTCGATGACCCCAGGCCGGTCAATCGTCCGGAACTTTCTGAAAAGACTATTAATGCAGTAGTGTCAGGCGGAACTCCTGCGGTAATCAGGAAACTGGCAGCAGAACTGCTTCCAAAGGCGCAGCACTCCAATGTAATAGTGGCATTTGACGGCTACACTGCCACAGACTGGAAACTGGCTTTGAATCTTCTGGCCCGTGAATGCAGGGCTGCCGGGGTTGAGTTTGAGTCTGTTGACCAGAATGCAGCATGTTTCAAAAGCGGAGATGAGATTGATGCCATGATTGATCCGCTGCTTGTCTGGGATACGAAAGAGGACCCGACCCTGCTGTATGGAAAGATATACAAAGGCGGATATGAAGGCATGCTTGATGAGCGGAAGACTGCCGCGTTTGAAACAGAAGTCAAGGAAAAGCGCCCGGGAAAGGGGAAGATTGTGGCTGTCTATGGATATGGCTGTCTTATTCCCCGTTTCAGGGAACTGTATGACGTCAAATGTTTCTTTGACATTACCCCTAAGACATCAATACTCCGCATAAGGAAAGGTGAATATGCCAATATAGGAAAAAACCGTCCTGATCTTGTCAACCGCGTTATCAGGCGCTGCTATTATTGTGATTTTGAAATGTCAGTGTGCAGCCGCCGCGAATTGCTGCGTACAGGCGCTCTTGACTGGTATTTCCTGACAGATGACCCTGACAATATCCGGATGATGCCGTTCTGGGCTTTTGCTGACATCTGTGCGCAGCTGGTCAAATATCCGTTCCGCGCAAAGCCTTGCTATCTCGAGGGTGTCTGGGGCGGTTCATATATGAAGAAACTCCGCAAACTGCCCGACACGATGAGGAATTGCGCATGGGTGTTCGATTTCATCCCGATGGAGGTCAGCGTTGTCGTTGAGGCCGGGAAAGAGAAGCTGGACATCAGTTTCTGCACATTCGTATGCCGGGAGGGGGACAACCTCATGGGTCATGATTGTGTCGAGAAGTTCCACGGCTATTTCCCTGTCCGGTTTAACTATGACGACAGCTGGCACTCGACAGGAAATATGTCAATCCAGTGCCATTCCGGTTCTGAGTACAACAGGGAGCATTATGGTGAGTTCGGGCGCCAGGACGAGAGCTATTATGTCTGTGTCACGGGACATGATGCAAAGACTTTCATAGGTTTCAATGATGATGCCGACATACCTCAGTTTTTCCGCGACATTGAGGCTGCGGATACGGAGCACAAGCCTTGCGACTATATGAAATATGTCAATTATGAGGAGTCTAAGCCTGGTCTTCAGGTAATGCTTCCGGCTGGCACCATACACTCTTCGGGCCGCAACCAGGTCATCCTTGAGATAGGTTCCCTTACGATAGGTTCATATACATATAAGATGTATGACTATCTGCGTCTTGACTTTGACGGCAGGCAAAGGCCTATCCACACAAGGCTGGGAGAACTTAATGTGGCTCAGCATCGCCGTTCTTCTGTGATACGTGATCCTGAGAGTCCTGACTATATCGTGCAGAAGCCTCGTGAGGCTGCTTCCGGTGAAGGATGGAGAGAGATGATCCTCGGTGAGAATGAGCAGCTTTATTTCTCGCTCCGACGTCTCGAGTTCGGACAGACTTGCCCTCAGGATACATGCGGAGACAGATTCCATGTACTTGCCCTTGTGGACGGAGACAAAGTAAGGGTCCGCAGCGCAAGCCATCCGGAGCGCAGCTTTGAAATGGAATATCTTGACATTGTGTGTGTGCCTGCTGATATGGGTGAGTATGTCATAGAGAATCTCGGCAAAGAGCCTGTAATGGTCCATAAGACTATGCTGCGTGACGGATATCAGGATGTTGTATTGTAAGAAACTGTTTTAATGATAAAAAATAAACAGTTCCCAAGAAGTTATTTAAAATATATTTAATGTATGTGCTCTTCTGGTATTTTGATGCTTGATGTCGGCGGCACTTTCATAAAGTGCTCTGACGGACGCACGGTTCCGGTTGATTCAGACGGCAGCAGGGAGGATATTGTGTCTTCCCTGTGCCTTGCTTTGCAGAGTCCGATGGAATATGGCCGCGTGGCAGTGGCGATTCCGGGGCCTTTTGACTATAGTGCAGGCATCTTCCGCATGGACCATAAGTTTGCTGCCGTGAAAGGGGAGAGCTTCCGCAGTCTTGTAGCCGAAGCTTGGACTGAATCCGAAACTTGCACTGCCTCTGATGTTTGCACTGCCTCCGTTGGCAGTCCTGTCTCCGTTGACCGTCTTTCATCCGTTGACTCTCCTGTTTCTGTTGGCCGTCCTGTATGTGGAAACCATACTGAACCAGTAGGCTGCGGCAGTCCGGTCCGGCTGCCGTCTGGTGATGTGGAGTTCCGGTATATGCACGATGTCAACTGTATGCTTCTTGGAGAGATGACGGACGGAAATGCACGGGGATACAGGAATGTCGCACTGGTCTCGCTCGGGACAGGACTTGGATTTTCTGTGTGCCGTGACGGTGAGATTCTGTGCAATGAATCCGGTTCTCCTGCCATTTCGATTTACAGGATGCCCTGCCGTGGAGGTATTCTCGAGGACTATGTGTCCAAACGCGGGTTCCTGCGAGGATATGGCCGGGACATGACGGTAAAGAAGCTTGCGGACATGGCGCGTGGTGGAGATTCACGTGCCGCGGAACGTTTTGCTGAGACAGGCCATATCCTCGGATCCGGTATCGCGGAAATATTGAAAGACAACGGTACGGAATGCCTGCTGTTCGGCGGGCAGATATCCAGGTCGTTTGAGCTTTTCGCACCGGCAGTGCGTGAGGAACTGTCTGGAGTCAGCTGCCTGTCGCGCATCTGTACCATATCTGATTTTGACAAGGCTGTTTTTAAAGGCCTGCAGTCGCTTTGGGATGTCAGTTTGTGTAAAATGTAAGTTCTTGCGAATTAGTTACTTGTGTGTTTATGGACGCCTACGCGTGGAATTGTATGCCGGTGGTTGCGTAAGTTGTTGATGCTTAGTTGATTGTATTTTGCGTTTGCAATTATGATTGAATTAAAAGACAAAAATATTAAGATGCTGCTGAGTGAGCCGGACGGACCTTGTGCGTATTACAAGGGTGTCCGGTTCGACCGTTGCGGTGTGTTCCGTAGCATATGCTGCAGTGGGCGGAGCTATGCTGACGAGTGGTTTGATGACCATGATTCTTACCGTCACGACCATATATGCGGCCCTGTAGAGGAGTTCGGGCCGGTCGCAAGGCCGTTCGGGCGTATTCTGAAAATCGGGGTAGGGCTTCTTGATGTCTGCCCTGACGCCAGTGGACACACCGGCATTGATGTCATTGGGCAGTATGACCGTTTCCGCCTGTATCCTGTTGTGGAAAGCGGGCACAGATCTCTTTCAGTCAGTGATGACCGGGCTGTATTCACACATCTGATGCCTGGAGAATATGATTATGCCAAGACTGTACGTCTGACGGGAGACTGCAGCTTTGAAATCTCGCACAGGCTGTGCAACCTTGGGACAGAACGCCTGGTGACAGATGTCTACAACCATAATTTCTTTACTTTGGGACTTCAGGAAATAGGACCTGACAGGTGTATAGACTTCCCGTTCAAGCCGGCCGGGATATGGAGGGATGATTCTGTGTCTGCATACCTGACAGACTCCGGCATCAGATTCAGCAGACGGATTGAGCCTGGCGAGAAGGCTTTCATGGGAGATTTGCATGATGCAGGGCCGGGGAGCATTATGTCCGGAGCGGAGTGCCATGCTTCCGGAATACATGCCTATGACGGCAGAAAGAATGGCTATTCTTTCTCACTGTCAGGAAATTCCATGCGTGTTGAAGTGAGATGTGATGCCCCGATGGACCATGCCGTCTTCTGGAGCAACCACCGTGTCAGCTGTGTGGAGCCATACATAAAGATAGACATTGCTCCCGGGCACGACTACCGCTGGACAATCACCTGGCGTTGTCTTTAAGCGTGCATAACGCAAGGATAATTATTCAAAACGAATTATGCTATTTGCATAATTCGTTTTGAATAATATGATTTGGCGGCAGGCTTTGCGTATATGTGCCGTCCTAACAGCACCTGGTGTCTTAGCCTTTGGGTATTTATTCCGGCAAAATCTGTCAAACTTTGTTAAAATCGCCATTGATAAAAGTAATAGGTGAGTTGCAAAGGATTGTCGGGATATGAATTGTTATTCTTCTGGAAATTCTTAAATCTGAAGTACAATATTTCTTTTGTATCAGACGCAAACTCAGGTGTCATCTGCTCCACGATGAGTATCATGTCTATATCTTTTGTAGCCCGGGGTTTCATATCGGCATTACGCATGATAACACTGCATGCCGTATCGCCGATAATCATATAATTGTCCTTGAAATCCAAGAAATACTCCTTGAACTTATCCAATCCTTTTACTCCAATATTTCATCGATTATATTTTCCAGTTCTTTCCCTACCCGTGGATCATTGTCATCGTGTAAAGATAAATACAACGATAATCTATCCACATACTCATGTTGCCCGATTTTCATTTCGGGAGAATATTTCCAAATTTCAATCTTATACTTGAAATCCGATGATTCCCATTCCGAAAAAGAATGATTATCCGGAACAAAATCCCGCTCCCGAATCGCCAATGTCGTCTGGTCATCAGGATTCAGGAATGAATAATGGGATAAGGCACGGCCTTATCCCATAGCTCCTTACGAGATATAGGAGAATATATTAATCTGGGCTTCCATTCCTTTCGAGCTTGTAGCAATTGTTTTCCTTCCAATTCACTGATAGCACGAGATACGGCCAAATAGTTATAAGAAATCCGCGATTGCATGTCTAGAATGGTGAATCCGTGCATATCCGGATGCAGCAAGAAATTCAACAAAACATATTGAGCTACTGGTGATAGTTGCAGCTTCGTATTTTCTTTTTTTCTAATACGTTCATTGATAAGCATACCGGGAAGAAACACGTACCGGTCTGATACAACAAAATAAACTCCCTGTTCAATCAGTCTCTGTCTTATATAAAACGGCGCAGACTGCAAAATAAACACAATCGGAATATTCAGAATCCGTTCAATCAGGATAGCGGGGGCATATTGCATCGGTGTATAAGAGCGGGTTGAATCTGTTTTTTCGACAAAACATAGTGTATGCTTGTTGAATTCCGCACTATAGAACCGAAAACTCAATAATAGGTCAAGACTCAGTCCTTTGAATTTATCCCGACCAGTTATATCAAGACCGACAGGAATACCTGCAATAGATATAGCTTTATTCATATCTTCTCATTTCCCATCATCTGCATCATTATCAACATCAATGATGCAGATACATTGATAATAACCTTATCTACAACACATACCTCAATATTTATTAGTTGCAACAAGAGGATTTTCGTCTCCTGCAACAGCAACCTATTCTTTTCTATCAGAAGTTTTATGAGCAATAAAACTATAAACTTTTCTCACAGAAGCACAACTATTCTTTTTATAACCGAATATCGCGCAGAAATGGAAGATAAGAATCTTGCGCTAAGTAGGTATCGATTCTGCATCCCGATTCTCGCTCAACTCCTCGAAATCCTGCATTTCTGCCTCTCAGACACTTAACCTTATCCCGCTCAATAACCTTACTTTATCCGAAATTCTTTCGTATCTTCGCGCGCTTTTTTCAGCATGTGATGCAGAAGGGGCATCAACATGGAATGGCCTGAAAGTAAAGTATAGACGGAGTAAATGCAGAGAAACATGAAAACTGAAGCGGATATGAAAATGACGGCGGGCAATTGGCTGCCTCTTGCCGGATTGACATGCGCGGCCTTTATATTCAACACATCGGAGTTCATCCCTATTGGCCTGCTGACGGATATAGCCGGAGACTTCCATATAACGGAGGCCCGTGCGGGGATGCTTATATCGGTATATGCATGGATAGTGATGCTGCTGTCGCTTCCTCTCATGATGTGGGCCTCAAAGATGGCTCTCAGGAAACTGATGCTTTGGGTGATTGCATTGTTTACGGTCTTCCAGGTCTGCTCGTCAGTATCTTCAGGCTACTATATGCTGATGCTTTCAAGGGCCGGGGTGGCATGCAGCCATGCGGTGTTCTGGGCCATAGTCTCTCCACTTGCAGTCAAGATTGTCCCTGAGGGTTCCAGGCCTCTTGCCCTCAGCATGATAGTGACCGGGACATCCGTGGCCATGATTTTCGGGCTTCCGTTAGGACGGATGATAGGGCTGTATATCGGATGGAGGATGACTTTCCTGTGTGTAGGGGCCTTTTCCTTCCTGACGCTGATCTATCTTAGCCTTGTATTGCCTGGCGTGCAGAGTGACGGCGGATTCTCGTGGAAACAGCTTCCCCAGCTGCTCGGTAATCCGCTTCTTGTCGGCCTGTATCTGCTTTCCCTTGCAGTTGCAGCCGCATATTACACTGGCTACAGCTATATCGAGCCTTTCCTTAAGCAGGTCGCTGCAATGGATGACCATGCGATAACGATGACCCTTATGGTCTTCGGTGCGGCTGGTATACTTGGAAGTTTCGCATTCTCAAGATATTATGGCAGAATGCCATATCTGTTCATGAGCACAGTCATATTGTGCATCTCGCTATGTCTCCTGCTGCTGTTCCCGCTGTCATCCTGCATGTATGCCGTGATTCTGCTCTGCTCGCTCTGGGGAATGTCCGTCACTGCATTCAATGTAGCCATGCAGTCGGAAATCATAAACTGTTCTCCGGCTGCAGGCACATCAGTCTCAATGGCGATATTCTCCGGAATATTCAACCTCGGGATAGGTTGCGGTACATTTTTCGGCGGGGAAGTCTGCACATACGCTTCAATCTCGTACATAGGCTATGCTGCCGGTGCGCTTGCCCTGCTTGCCTTTTTCTATTGGTTCTTCCGGGTCAGGAAGCTTCTTGTAAAGCCGTAGGCTATTTGTCGCCTTTCTTGTATTTGAAACGGCGGATTTTCTGTGTTGCCGTCTTCTCGAAAGGCTCTTTGACGACCTCTACGGTATTCACCTTCGAGGACTTGCTTACATGCTTGTTCACATAGTTCAGGACAGCCTGCTTGTGAGCCTCAAGCTTTTCAAAGAATTTGTCCTCGCCTTCTTGGTTCCAGTCGATGATGTTGTCGTCGAAATGCACCAGCGCAACGAGATGGCCGTCCCTTTCCATGACAATGGATTCGTTGACCTCAGCCATGTCATTTATGACTTTCTCGATTTCCTCTGGATAGATGTTCTCGCCAGAAGGTCCAAGGATCATGTTGTTCAGGCGTCCCCTGATATAGAAACGTCCCTTGTCGTCCTGATAGGCAAGGTCGTGGGTCCTTAGCCAGCCGTCATCTGTGAATGTCTCCCTTGTCCTCTGCGGGTCCTTGTAATAGCCGAGCATCACATTGTCACCCTTCACAACAATCTCTCCTTCACCTGTCTGTGGATTTACATCATTCAGCTTCACTGTTACATTCCACGCTGCTCCTCCCGTGGAGCCTACCTTTGTCTGCTTCGGATTTGCCGTGCATATCAGAGGTGCGCATTCTGTCATGCCATATCCTATGGCATACGGGAAGTGCGCCTTTTTAAGGAAGGCCTCTACCGTAGGGTCAAGTTTTGCGCCTCCGATGCCGAAGAACTTGAGATGGCCACCGAATGTCGCCTTAAGCTTCATGCCTATGAACCTGTACAGTATACATGGCATCTTCTTTTCCATCCATGTGAGGATACGGCTATGGGCTATAGTGGTCACGACGCTGTTCTTGTAGATCTTCTCTATTATAAGAGGTACCGACAGCATCACGGTCGGCTTCACCGCCTTCAGGCTTGCAAGGAGCACAGACGGTGTCGGCGGCTTCTGGATGTAATAGACACACGCGCCGACGTAGAACGGATACAGCAGCCCTATGCTCATCTCATATGTATGCGGCATAGGGAGTATTGAAAGCCATTTGTCGTTTTCCTTGCATTTGTGCGCGTGGTATGAAATCTTGATGTTAGTCACAAGGTTCCTGTGGCTGAGCATCACGCCTTTTGCGCTGCCGGTAGTCCCGGAGGTATAGATTATCGCTGCGAGGTCATCCGGGAGCGGGCTCGTGACCTTGCCGTTGCATGTGTATGCAGAGTCATCGCGCCTGATTATGTCAAGGGTCTCGATGTCTATCGTCAGTATAAGCTTGTCAGAGCATTCCTTGCTGATTTTTCCCATGAGCCTGCGGGACACGAATATAGCCTTGCAGCCTGAATGGGTAAGGATATTTGTGATTTCATTTTCTGACGAGTCAGGGAGGATAGGCACAGCAATTCGTCCGAATGGTACGAGCGAGAACATTGCCACTGACCAGTTCGGCATGTTCTGGGAAAGGATTGCTACCCTGTCCCTGGCGCCTATCCCGTATCTTGACAGGCGTGCCGAGATCTCGTTGCATTTGTTCCTGAAGCTGCCGTACGTGTATTGCATGTCAGAGTCAAGCAATACGGACATCTTGTTCTTTTCGTATATGCTGGTGGAATATTCATATAGCTTGCCTAAGGTGTCTATATATCTTTCTCTCCAGCGTATGATTTTCTTGGAAATGAAGTTCATTACTGTAATATTAATGTGTAACGTACATCCCGGGATGCTTTCCTGTCAGATGCATGTCTTCATACATCTGCTGAATGCGTGCCATGTCGGCTTTCGCATCGTCAGTAAGCTCAACCTTGCATTCTATCCCGACTCTCTTTGTCCCCCAGTCGAAATAGCATAGATATACAGGTACACCCGTCTCCTTTGCTATTGTGTGGAACCCTGTCTTCCACCTCTTCACTGGCTGGCGAGTTCCTTCAGGGGCTATCGCAAGGTGGAATTTCTCCCGCTTGCCCATCTCGCGGATTACACTCCTGACAATGGATGCCGGGCTTTTCCTGTCAACAGGTATTCCGCCCATCCTGCGGACGATAGGGCCAAGCGGCCATCTGAAGAATTCTTTCTTCACCATGCAGAGGGCATCCCCGCCGACTGCCTGGTAGAACAGGTATGCAACGACAAAGTCCCATGCCGAGGTATGGGGAACACCAAGAAGGATGCATTTGTCCTCAGGGGCGGTGCCTCCCACAGGAGTCCATCCCCATATGTTCACCAATATGAATCTGCAAAATTTTCTCCACATGATTTCCAGTATTGAAAGTTAATGTTGTCAGATGTTTACGTCTTCAAGCTCTTCTTCGCTCCTGAGGTTCTGCCGTATGAAGTTCTGCCTGTCTATGGTGTTGTCGCCCATATAGAATTCAAGCAGTTCGGCTATGCTTTCCTCATCGCTGAGCTTGACAGGGTCAAGCCTCATGTCCTCCCCGATGAAATGCACGAACTCATCCGATGAAATCTCACCGAGACCTTTGAATCGTGTCACCTCCACTCCGGTCTTTATGCTCTTGACTGCCTCCTCTTTCTCTTCCGGGGTATAGCAGTAGCGTGTGGTCTTCTTGTTGCGCACCCTGAACAGAGGTGTCTGCAGGATGTGCACATGTCCTCTCCTTATGAGGTCCGGATAGTATTTCAGGAAGAATGTAAGCACAAGCAGGCGGATGTGCATTCCGTCAGTATCGGCATCCGTCGCCACGATTATGTTGTTGTAGCGGAGGTTATCCATGTCGTCCTCCACGCCGAGGGCTGAGATCAGCAGATTCAGCTCCTCATTTTCCGCAACCTTCTTGCGGCTTTCCTTGTAGCAGTTGATAGGCTTTCCCCTGAGACTGAACACTGCCTGGAAATTCGCGTTGCGCACCTTTGTGATTGTTCCGCTCGCTGAGTCTCCCTCCGTTATGAATATGCTTGTCATCTCAGGCTCGTTCTGCCTGTCCTTCGATACCCTGTCTCCGTAATGGACCCTGCAGTCACGGAGCTTCTTGTTGTATACGTTTGTGCGCTTGTTCCTCTCCCTTGTCTTCTTCTGGATGCCGGAGATCTCGGTACGCTCTTTCTCCGATGCAATTATCTTTTCCTGGAGGATAGGGATGATTTCCTTGTGTATATGAAGGTAGTTGTCGAGGTTTGTCTTTACGAAGTCATTGATTGAGCTTCTTACCGTCGGGCCGTTCTCGTATGTGTGTGTGCCGTCCTCGTTGGTTATGTCATTGGACCACATGTAGAGCGAGCCGAGCTTGGTCTTGGTCTGCCCCTCGAAATTCGGCTCCTGGATCTGTATGCTTATCGCCCCGATGATTCCCTGCCTGATGTCCTCCGGTGCGAAGTCTTTCTTGGACATGGTCTTATAGAACTCCTTCAGAGTCTTTGCCACAGCCTCCCTGAGTGCCGCAAGATGTGTTCCGCCGTTTCTTGTGTTCTGTCCGTTCACGAATGAGGCGATGTTCTCGCCATAGCTGTTTCCATGTGTGATGACAATCTCTATGTCTTCGCTTATGAGATGGATCGGCTCGTACAGCGGGGTCTCGGAAATGCTGTCGTTCACAAGGTCAAGAAGTCCGTTCTCGGACTTGTATACCGTACTGTTCAGTGTGAGTGTCAGCCCTTTCTTGAGATATGAGTAGTTCTTCACCATGGTCTCGATATATTCCATGTTGAAGCGGTAGCCGACAAACAGGTTGTTGTCAGGTATGAACTTGACGAATGTCCCGTTCCTCTCTTTCACTGCCCTCTGGCCGGAATCTATGAGCTTTCCCTCCCTGTATTCGGCAAATGAGCCGGTGCCGTCACGGAAAGACTCCACGTAGAAGTGTGACGAGAGCGCATTTACAGCCTTGAGACCTACACCGTTGAGACCTACGGACTTCTGGAACGCCTTATTGTCGTATTTTCCTCCGGTGTTCAGGATGCTGGTTGCCTTGACCACAGAATTGAGCGGAATTCCGCGGCCGTAGTCCCTGATGCTTGCACTGTGCTCGTCAATGTTTATGACGATATTCTTTCCGTGGCCCATGGAGAACTCATCTATGGAGTTGTCCACCACTTCCTTGAAAAGTACATAGATTCCGTCGTCCTGGCTTTCTCCGTTTCCGAGCTTGCCGATGTACATACCAGGCCTTTTGCGGATATGTTCAAGTCCTTCAAGGGTTCTGATATTGTCGTCAGTGTAGTTGATTATTTCTTTTTCCTCTGCCATAATTTACGCGCATATCCTGCAAAGGTAACAAAAAAATACATATTTTTGCCGGAGAATAAGATTTGACCAACTTTTACATTATGAAATCATTTAGAAATCATGTGCTGGCATCTCTTGCCGGTGCACTTCTGGGCTGTTACGGCATGCTGGCCCAGGACAATGCCTGTGCCGGGCCGGAGATTGAGACGGAATGCCACGCAGACTCTGTGGAGACACGCCGCCGTGAACCGTGGATGATGGGAGTCAAGACCAACCTGCTTACCGATGTTGTGCTGCTGCCGGTCCTGGGGGCTGAAATCCAGATCGCACCGCATTTCTCATTCGAGATCTCAGGGACCTTTACAAGAAAGAACATATTTTTCCCGGACAAGGATACCAATGTCTATGGACTTTCTCCGGAGGTGAGGTACTGGATGAACTCGGCACTGCGCAAGGGGCATTTCTTCGGTCTTCATGTCAACACTCTGTGGTACACGACAAAATGGGCAGACGGATGCCTGTACCAGAATATATCCAACAGCAGGCCGGCATGGTCTGTCGGTGCAACCTACGGATATAATCTGCGCCTTGACAGGAAAGACCATTGGGGGCTTGAACTTTTCCTCGGGGTCGGATACGGACAGTATACCCAGGATGTAGGTGTATGGAATGAAGAACATCAGAAATGGTATTCGAAAGGGATTGGAAATGAACAGTATATAGGCGTGACAAAGATCGGGGTGAGCTTGAATTACAGGTTCTCTGTCAGCAGGTAATAGGTCCGCAGAATGAGACTTATAGACAATTATATGCCCATTTTTGGCAAAAATAAATAAAATACCTACCTTTGCCGGGATATTAATTTCTTAACCAAAACAAAAAATGAGACGTCTAAGATTAATTCCAGCATTACTGGTGATCTTGTTGTCCGCATGTAACGAGAAACTGATTGAGCAATCTCCGGTTGACAGCACACAGACTGGAGAGATTACAGTCAGTCTTTCTTCAGACCTCCGCACTTCCCCCGTGAAGTCCGGCGGTGATGACGTGGACATGGACAATTTCTGGATTGAGATCTTCAATTCCAGGGAGATCAGGCTTTTCAGCCAGCAGTACAATTCCGCAAAGGAACAGGTGATCAAGCTTAACGCAGGTGAATACCGTCTTCTCGCGAAGCTCGGCGATTCGCTCGGTGTGGGCTTTGACAAGGCTTTCTACATGGCGGATGAACCATTTACAGTGCACGGACAGACAAAGGAGACAGTGCACGCTGTCGCCCGTCTTGCCAATGTCAAGGCAGCCGTGATATACGGCGAGAACATCAGGAGGTTCTATTCTGAAGGGTATTATGCCGTCCTGAGGCATGCTTCCCTGCAGGACAGGTCTCTTAAATTTGTATCCGATGAGATCAGGGCCGGCTATATCCCTGCCGGGGACCTTGTCCTGGAGGTCTATGCGAAGATTGAAGGCAAATGGAAATATTATGTGGCAGATGCACTCCCATGCAGCCCTAACGATTTCGTGACATTCAATGTAGATACAGGCTCGCTGGATGGCGAACTCGTGATAAATGTCTTGATTGACAATTCTGTAGAGACAATAGAGAAAAATGTGGAAATTTCTTCTGATGTGCTTTCTGCAGAACCTCCTTTTGTCTCTGCCATCGGGTTTGACGGGCAGGACAGCAGCTATATTCCGGAGGGAAGTTCCGTTTCCTCAGACAATCTGTCTGTTTCATATTCTGCTAAGGCAGGAGTAGCTTCATGTGTACTTGATATTGAATCTGAATATCTTGCAGGCCTTGGCCTGCCATCCTCAGTGGATTTCACGGGCCTCTCTGCAGAAGATTCGGCACTGCTTGAGAAGGCCGGGTTCTTCTGGGCATCGAATGCTGTTGTCGGAGTGGTTGACTTCGCAGGAATCCTTCCTGGGCTTGGAGCAAATTCTGTCTATATGTCTCGTGATGCGTATGTCGCCAGATTTACGCTTACCGTTACAGACCAGAAGGGAAGGGAAGCCGGAAAGACCTTATATATAAAGGTAAGCCCTGATGCAAAGGCGGAGGTCATCATTCCTGAATATGATGTCTGGGCAAGGAGGATTGTCACACCTCATGTGGGTGTCGCAAAGGGAAACCAGTCACTGTTCACCCTTGAGTACAGTACGGACGGAATCTCGTGGACATCGCTGGAGCAGCAGTCCATTTCTGGGAATACTCTGGAATTCAATACACTCAATGGACTCATACCGTCTACTGAATATCAGTTCAGGGCTATGTATGACGGATGGATTGCAGTATCGGATGTCATGACAGTGAGGACCGAGGCTGCAGCACAGGTCGGCAATGCCGGATTTGAGGACTGGACTGTGCAGACGCATACATTTACTCCTCTTGGTGGAGTAATAGGCGGTTCTGCCACTGATTTCAAATATTATCGTCCGTGGGTAGAGTCCGACAGATGGTGGGATGTGAATGCAAAGGTTTCCATGCCGTCTTCAAGCACGGGCTGGACAAGCGCTAATGTGAAATGCTTCCCTTGTACCGGCTCGTCTGTTGACAGCCATTCCGGCAGCTATTCTGCGCTTGCCATTGTTGTAAATGTCGGTGGCACTAATACGAATTCATCTGCAGCCGGGACAAATTATGTCGGGGAGATCTACATCGGCACTGCGGATGATTCCGGCAATCATGCTACAGAGGCGCACGCATTTGCCTCAAGGCCGACAGGACTGAAATTCCATTATAAATATGCTCCACGCTCGAATGAAAGCTTTGCCGTAAAGATAGACCTCAGGTCTTCGGACGGCACTGTCCTGGCCTCTTCGGAAGTGACTGGAGGTGCAGCATCTGAATGGACGGAATTCGTCCTTCCGCTGGATTACTCAGAGCTCAGGATGAAGGCTGCGGAGATCTATATCTCCTTCAAGGCATCGGCCAATGCAGGAGGGGTCAATTCGAATACGAAGATAGAGATGGGAGGAGGTACCTATACCGGACATTTCGGCTCCCAGCTCCGTATCGATGATATAGAACTTATCTATGAATAATGAAAACAGGAAAGCAATGAAAAAGATTCTTTACACCATATTGGCATCTGTACTTGTAATATGTACAGGCTGCAACAAACAGATTATAGAGAGCAGGGGAGAAGGCTCAGTGGCATTCTCCCTGTCATATGACGGCGAGTATATCACCAAGGCTGGTGAAAATGTTTCAGTGGATGATTTTGTCATCACGGTGACAAGGATAGCGGATGGCTGGACCAATGTCTATGGCCGTTTCGCTGACATGCCGGATGTGATTGACCTAAGTTCAGGCAAATATACAATCAGGGCCGTTTCTCCTGAAAACCAGCCTGCTGCCTTTGACCAGCCTGTATATGGAGGCTCCGCAGACTTCAATGTAAATGTCGGTCAGGTCACATCAGTCAGCGTGAAGTGTACGCTTGAGAACATGAAGGTGACACTCAACCCTACAGAGAATTTCATGAAGGAGCTTTCAGAGTTCACAGTAACTGTCTCGAATGGTGAGGGTACCCTTATCTGGAACAAGGAGGATGTCGGCAGGGCAGGATATTTTTCTGTTGCGCCTCTCCACATCCATGTTGACGGATACCGTGCAATTGACAACTCAAAGGCTTCATGCGACGTCGAGATTAAGGATGTTGCCGCTAAGGACCATCATATCATCAACCTTGATGCACAGACTACAGGTTCGGTTGACGGGATCACGATAGAGATTGATTTTTCTACCAATGACAGGAATCACAATGTGGATATACCAGGATTTGATGAAATCCCAGTAGTGGGACCAGTGCCTCCTGTTGACCCTGAAGATCCAAAGGAACCTGAGGAGCCGGAGAATGCACCTGCACTTTCATGGCCAGGTAATGAGAGCCTTGCTGTCACAGAGATAAGTGATGACATGGATGTCACCCTTACGATTACGGCTCCGGAGAAGATCAAGTCATTCGTAATCAAGCTGAATTCGGATACCGATGCGTTCATGAGGCTTGTCAGCCTGATGACCAGCAATGTGATAGGCGACAATGATGCTGTTCCGGAATATGTAGTGATAGACCTGATAAATGACCCTGTCGCTGTGGAGAGCATGGCTGGTGTCGGCATCGCGACAGGTGATAGCCTTGCCGGACAGGAGTCCGTTCTTTTCAGCCTCTCTACGCTGGTGCCTATGATTCCTACAGCAGGCCAGGCCGGCCCGGATACATATCACAGGTTTACACTTGAGGTCGGAGATGAAGCCGGCAATGTGAATAGCTGGGAGCTTGTCTTCCATGTACCTGCAGAATAATCCCCATTAACAGGAATATCTCATGAAGAAATATATATATGACATATTGATAGCGGCCATCGCGCTCCTGTCAATCACGTCCTGCAATGAGACTCTGCTTGAACAGGGAGGGACTGGCTATCTCGGGATCAGCCTCCAGAGGGATGATGAGGTTTTCCTCAAGTCAGTAGAGACTCCGTCCGAAGATATGGCTTTCGCTGTGTCTGTCTACAGGGGGGATGAACTGGTAGCTTCACGTGATGACCACCGTACAGTCACATCTGACAACCCGATTGAACTTGCAGCCGACACGTACCGTGTTGTCGCAACTTCCGGGGACCCTCTTGTTGAGGCTGCTTTCGATGCACCGCTGTATACAGGGGAGACAAATGTAACGGTACTTCCGGAAAGGATGAATGAGGTAAAGATTGTCGCAACGCTTTCAAACGTGATGGTCACTGTGTCTTTTGACAGCTCCATAAGCGATAATTTCACTTCATATTCAGTGACAGCCGGCAACTCATCCGGCACAGGGCTTACATTCAGCAATGACAACGGGAACCTTGACAGGACCGGATATGTCAGGGCTGACGGCACATTGACCTGGGCTCTTGTGCTCGTAGATGCGCAGGGAGAGGAATACACGATGACGGACACATATTTTGATGTAAAGGCGCAGCAGCATTATGCACTCAGGTTCGCCGTCGCCGAGAATGGCGATGACACAGGATATGGGGCATTCAGGCTGGTCGTGGATGACAGCATGAATGAAAAGGAGTACGACATTGTGCTTGACTTTGATGATTCGTCCGTACCGCAGATAGGTGCAGAAGGATCCATTGAATTAGGCGACAATAACTATTTCGCAGTAGGGGATAGCGATAGCAAGGTCTTGACCTTCACAGCGGAGAATGGCATCAGGAGCCTGGTCATGACAGCTCCGGGGGAGACTCTGACGCGTTCGTCTGTGTGGTATGAGCTTGTTGATGCCGGGCAGGATGTGATTGATGAACTTGCAGCAAAGGGCATCAAGGCTTCTTCAGTCCCTTACGGGGCGCTGGAGGCGTCGATAGATATCACTGGCTTTGTCTCTTCGCTTCCTATAGGTGACTATTGCATGACATTCGCCCTGTATGATATCAAGAACCATATGACAAAAGCTGATTTGTCATTTACTATAACGTCCGATGTCGATGTGGATATTGTATCTGCAGTTCCATGGGCGAAATTTGCAATTGTTGAAGGTAAATGGTTCTCAAGGGATATGCCTGAGGGCATGACATTCAGCTACAGGAAGGCTTCCGGAAATTCGTGGACAGATGTTCCTGCAGGCAGTCTTGAGTTCAATGTGGAACAGAAGACATTCAGTGCCGTGATAGAGTCTCTTGAACCGGAGACAATGTACCAGGTCAAGGCTGTATCCGCTGATGATGGCAATACACGCTACATTGAGTTCATGACCGAATCTGCAGGCTCTATAGCAAACATGGGCTTCGATGACTGGTGGCAGGACGGAAAGGTATGGTACCCGAATCTTGATTCATCAGTCAAGGTATGGGACTCGGCTAACAAGGCTGCCGCGACATTCATAGGCTCCTCAACGACTCCTGATGATAATTCAGTAAGCGGCAAGGCTGTCAGGATGGAAAGCAAATATGCTGTAATCGCCTTTGCGGCTGGAAATATCTATACCGGTGTGTTCAATAAGGTGGATGGAGTCGGTGCAGACCTTGACTGGGGAACTCCTTTCACATCCAGGCCGCTCGCGCTGAAAGGATATTACAATTATTCTCCGGCTGTAATTGACAGGACCAAGAGCCCGTATGATTCATACAAGGGGCAGATGGACAAATGCCAGATACAGATTCTGCTCGCTGACTGGGACAAGCCTTTCAATGTCAATACGACTTCAGGAAGATTTGTTGATTTCGAGAATGATGAACATATAATCGCATACGCTAAATATGAGTCCGGCGAGGCTACTGACGGATACAGGGAGTTCACTCTTCCTCTGGTCTACCGCAGCCACAGGACTCCTAAATATATAGTAATAACATGCTGTGCAAGCTATCTTGGAGACTATTTCACAGGTGGTGTGGGAAGTACATTGTATGTGGATGAATTTTCATTCGAATATGATCTCGCAAACCTTTCTCCGGAGCAGGCAGCCCAAGTAAACTATAGATAAAATGAAGAAGATCTTTTTGGCAATATTGCTGGTCTCATGTAACTTTATGGCTTTTGCCGGTTCCGTTGAAGACGGGGCCGGTGAGCCTTTTGACCGTGGAATAGGCAAGGCGAACGCCTGCTTTATCCCTAAGGGGAGTGTCGGATGCGGACTTTCCGTGTCGTATAATAACTACAGCATCGGAAATGCCACTGATGATGCCGGCTACAAGATGCTGTTCTCCCTGGTGGACGGGATGCATGCAAGCCTTAACTCGTTCGGTATATCCCCATATGTGTCATATTTCTTTGCGGACAACCTGTCTGTCGGACTCCGGTTCGATTATGAAAAGTCAGGCTTTAACCTTGGAAACCTTGACCTTGCGCTCAGTGATGACCTTGCCCTTTCAGTAAAGGACATGAATTATCTGAAGCAGGGATATTCAGGCGCGATTGCGCTCAGGAACTATATGCCTATCGCGAACAGCAGGAGATTCGCAATCTTTGCAGAGGTCAGTGCAGCAGGTACATATGCGCAGTCTGAATCCTACAGGCATGATGGCGGAAACAAGTTCGGAACGTATTCGGACATCTATAAGCTTTCGCTCGGGCTTGTCCCTGGAGTAGTATGCTTCATGACCAATGAAGCCGCACTGGAGGTCTCTGTCGGTGTTCTCGGATTCGACTACCAGAAGACAGTGCAGACGACAAACCAGGTGGAGACGAGCGTCATGGAGAACAGCAATGCCAACTTCAAGATCAATCTTCTTTCAATAAAGATAGGCATGTCATTCTATATACTTACAGGAAACAACAGAAAGAAAAAGGTGTCATGATGAAGAATGTCGTAAGAAGCATGCTTGCTTTGCTGTCTGCGTTGCCGCTTGTGACCTCATGTCTGTTTGACAACGACATGTCGTATCCGGTCATTCCGGCATTGATCACGGCAATAGAGGTGGAGGGGCAGGCGTCTTCCCCATATATTGACAATGACAGAAGGGAAGTCCGCATTGTCCTGGATGAGGTGGCGGACATTACCGATGTGAAGCTGGAAAAGCTTCTTGTCAGTGAAGGTGCGTCTATAGTGGACGGGATTCCGGAACGTCTGGACCTCAGTTCTCCAGTAGAGCTGACTCTTGAGACTTACCAGAAATATGTCTGGACCATATATGCAGAGCAGCCGATTGCACGCTATATAGAAGTTGATAACCAGGTACAGGATGCAGAATTCAATCTGCGTGAGAAGATGGCCGTTGTCTATGTTAAAGAAAGCCAGGACCTGAGCTCAGTTACATTCAGGTCAGTGAAACTTGAACCTGAAGGCTGTCCTGTTGTCTCTATTTCCGGAAAGGTCATGGATGCCAGCGGGGAGTTTATCGAAGAGACTCTCGAATGCCGTTTCCCGATGACACTTGACTGTGTGCTGGCAAGGACGTTCAATGTCGAGTGCGGGGACGGGACCGTGCAGTGGACCGTCAAGGTCCTGCAGAAAATCACTGGACTTGAAGTCGTTTCTGTCAATGCAAGGTGTTATCATGCGATTGTGAAAGGTACGTTCAGCGGGGACGGTAATCCTGTGATGGAATACCGCAAGTCTTCGGAAAGCTCCTGGAAAGAAGCATCTGCCATAGCGGAAGGTGTGAACCTGTCTGCAGACATAGAAGGCCTGGATGCTGATTCTGAATATATCGTGCGTATTGTAAATGGGGACGAAGCCAGCCAGGAATATGCGTTCACTACAGAATCGCCTGACCAGTTGCCGAATATGTCTTTTGATGACTGGTGGCTTAACGACAAGGTATGGTATCCATATCTCCAGAATTCAGCGGAAAAGGTCTGGGACTCGGCAAATAAGGCAACCTCAACCTTTATCGGTTCATCCACTACTCCAGAAGAAGTGGTGGCCATTAAAGGAAAGGCGGTTCGCATGGAGAGCAAGTTCGCTATCATCGCATTTGCAGCAGGTAATATCTATACAGGCCGTTTCAACAAGATAGACGGGCTTGGTGCAGACCTTGACTGGGGCGTACCGTTCACATCACGTCCATCAGCCCTGAAGGGATACTATAATTATTCCCCTGTGACAATTGACAAGGCCAAGGAGCCGTATGAGGACATGAAAGGCACTACAGACAAATGCCAGATACAGGTACTGCTTACAGACTGGGACGCGCCTTTCAATGTCAATACAACATCGGGAAGATTTGTGAATTTCGAGAAGGACGAGCATATCATCGCCTATGCCAAGCTTGAGTCAGACGAATATACTGACGGATGGAAGCCATTTGAGCTGGAACTGGAGTACCGTGACACGGAAAGGATTCCTAAATATGTCGTGATAACATGCTGTGCAAGCTATCTCGGTGACTATTTCACAGGCGGTGTAGGCAGCCTCATGTATATCGATGAATTTGAATTTAAATACGAATAAAGTTTTTAACATGATGAAAAAGATTCTTTTTGCAGCAGCTGCTGTATGCACATTCGCAGCATGTAATGAAAAGATTATTGCAGACAAAGAGGAGACCGGGGCAGGCTTCATAAGCGTAGGCCTGAACTCAGACAGTTCTATACAGGTCAAGTCTGTCTCTGACGAGGAACTTGACAGCTATATGGTTACAATCGGTGAGGATGCAGTATCCTATTCGGAGCTGAAAGGTGTACCTTATTCTGTCAAGCCTGGTACTTATGCTGTGTCGGCGCAGAACTGCACAGCAGAGGAGGCTGTCTCTGCAAACAACGGATACGGACAGAAGCATATCTATGGTGAAGCCGGAAGTATTGAGGTCGTGTCAGGAGTTACTGTCCCAGTGACCATAAGGTGTGAAGTTGTAAATGCTGCCGCATCAGTTGTCTTCACAGAGTCTTTCAAGGCTGCCTTTGAGAATTATTCTGTTGTTCTTGATGAGGAATCAAGGAATATCTCTGTCAATGACGAAAACGCAGATGCCGAATTCTACTGGAACCTTGATGAAGACGGAATGTATGTGTTGAGCTACAGTGTCTCAGCCAATATCAAAGGCACGGAGGATGTAAAGACTGCGGACGGTGTCATCAGGCTCTCCAGGGCAGTGAAGTCTGTGCTCAGGTTCAGTGCAGGTGAAAACGGCTACTTCGGTATCGAAGTGGTTGCAGATGACAGCATGACGGAGAAAGATGAGAATATAACAGTTGACCCTTACAAGGAGTAGCATAAGGTAACTGTAACCCTTATTGAAAATGAATCTATACAGAAAAATATTCAGGTCATTTACAGCTGTCGCATCGGCTGCACCTGCCATCTTGTGCGGCGGGTGCTCCGTGGAAGATGGCAGCCTTGATTCCGTGCGCTCCCGTACATATCCGGTAGAGGTCGTCCTGGAGAATGGCGTTTCTACTAAGGTATCAGTCTCAGATGGCGTTTCACTGGGCTGGGAAGACGGTGACAGGCTTGCGGTCATGGCGTTGGCCGGAAATGTGAGGTCAGCAAAATCCGAACTGGAGGTTACCGTTGCGGACGCCGCAGGTGCGGTTTTCAAGGGGACGGTGAAGATTTCAGAAAGGCCTGAGACATGCATCTTTGCATACCCGTCTGAAGCAGGATTTACGGATGACGGCCATGTGATATATTCATATGGGAGTCAGGACGGCAGCCATATCCCTCATCTCTATGGCTCTTGCCAATATGACGAGACCGCACTGTCGTGTGAAATGAGGCATGTAGGCGGGGTGATGCATCTCAAGACTCCGTCAGAGGTGGTTTCAGTCACAGTACGCGGGAATGGCGGCGAAATGGTATCTTCTTTTGTGTGCAATCCGATGACAGGAGAGGTCGTGCCGTCTGAGGACGCGTCGTCAGAATTCACAGTATCCCTGTCTGGCCAGGACAGCTATATCAGCATGCCTCCTGTCAATTTTGCAAAAGGTTTTTCAATCATATGCACTGCAGCCGACGGTACCAGGATGTACAAGAGCTACAGCACAGATGGAGGCCCAGATTCCGGATTTGACTTTACTGCAGGATTATCCGTGGAAATCTCATTTGAGGACTATGTCGCATTTGAAGCCGGTGTCACAGTGTCAGCATCCCATACAAGGGACATAGAAGGCAGACTTGACGCAACATCGGTGTCGGTTGCATTTGCAAAGAGCGGTGCCCCGGACAAAGTGATGTCATGGGGAGCGGATGTATATGGTGCAGACGGAGAACTTGTAAGGACGCTTGCCGGGCATAAGTCCAGCCAGGCGGTGCAGATGGGTGTAGTGGATTCATGGGATTACCTTCCACAGGGCATATATACGCTGATGCCATACTATAGCATGTATGGGCAGAGGGTGGATATGGAGGCATTGGAGTTTTCTGTCCCTGCTCCGGAGTTCAGTGTAGAAATCAGCGGATATACTTCATACGACAAATATCTTGCAGGTGACATTGACGGTGCGAACGGATGTGACAATTCTACAGTCTACAGTATTTCTGCCATGGCAGGAATATCTGACAGGATTCTGGGGAATCCAAGATATCAGGTCGCATTGGAATGCAGCTATGATGGTGCAGCCGTGTCGTCAGAAACCGGAGCTGTGAGCCTCGGTGACATGGCCGGGCAGTCATGGGCAGCGCACAGCGTATCTGCGGAATGTGTGTTTGACGGTGTCGCAGTGTCGGCTTCACGGGATTTCCATGTTACGGGGTTGCCGTATTCTGTAAGTTTGAACAAAGGGACAACAGGATGGACAACAGATAATGTATCAGCAGAATCCAGTTATTTCAAGTTCTCTCCGTCTGATGCCTGGGCTTTGTCTCCAAAGTTCCATATTCCTGGCGGGATTGATGCGGAATCTGTAATTTCAGCTTATGCATATCATTCAAATGCTTTAAAGAGTTATGCTCCTGTCGTATATGTGTCCGCTTCAGATGTAGCGATTAAAGGCGGCGGAAGTTTCTCTTTGAAGTCATCTATATCTACTACCAGGACGTATGTTGACAATAGGCTGAATGTACAATTTACTGCTTCACTGAATGCTTTGAGCATTTATGTCTATGGGACCAAAGGAAGTCTGGATTTTCCGGAAACTGATATTCAGAGCTGTGTCGTCAGATATCGTTAAGCGGCATTTTCCTGTATTTGGATAAGCATGGTAAAAATCAAGATTAAGGAATGAAACAGATAATCAACATATTTTCATTGATGGCGGTTGCTGCAATATTGTCTTCCTGTACAGAAAAGGCAGATGTGCAGGGGCAATACGGGACAGTCTGCTTCAGCTTAGGGGCGGACATAGTCCTGCAGCCTGCTTCAAAGGCAGCAGTTGCGGACGATGTCCTGGCTGATTTCATTCTCTCTGTTCCCGGAACCGTTATTTCGGGGAGATACAGCGAGATTGCCGGACAGAAATATTTCCTTGCACCTGGAGATTATGAGGCAGCAGCATATTATCCGGCAGAGACGGCGGAAGACACCAAATGTCTGAATGACGGATATGGCGACCTTCACTATTATGGCACGCAGGCGTTTTCAGTCAGCGCAGGGAATGATGTGCATAACGTTTCTGTCGGATGTCTTCCTGACAATGCAAGGGTGTCTGTCGTCTATACTGAAAAATTCAGGTCTGTATTTGATATGGGACAGACATATGCATCTGTTGCTGAGGATAGCGGCTTTACAGTTCGTGTGCTTCAGATGGAAGAGGGGAGGACTGCATATTTTTCAGCTGGTGACAAAATCAGCGTAAAGATAAATACATGTATGGCAGATATGCCGGACAGGCAGATGGAGTTCTTCTTCGCAGACCGTATAGCAGCGCAGGAAAGGTGCTCCTATACGGTGACAGTTGATGTCGCGTCAGACAGTGATGGGATAACCTTCACCATTGACGGGAAGGATATTGTCACCGGTGCTGGCATTACAATCGAAAACTACACTCAGGGAACCGTTATAGAGGACAAGTAGGTCTTCTATAACGGATTGCCCGCAAAGTATAATCTGTCCTACATGGACAGTTCAAGCCAGCGCATCTCTTTCTCCTCTGTAAGGGAAATGATTTCACCGATACGTTCAGATGCTTTCTGAAGCTCTTCGTATGGCAGACTGCCGCTGTTGAGGGATTCCTCGATGGCGGCTTTTTCTTTGCCCAGGGCTTCAAGGTCTTTCTCTATCTGTTCCAGTTCACGCTGCTCCTTATATGTGAGTTTCCTTGGCTTCTCTTTTGCGTTTTCTTGCGATGCTTTCCAGGACGTCCCTTGAGATGTACTGTCATTGCCTCTCTTGGCTGCACGTCCTGATGCTGCTTTCTCTTCCGCCTTTTCCTTTGCCCTCTGCTCAGCCTCATAGTCCTTGATGAATTCACGGTACTCGCTATATGTACCGATGAAGTCCTTGACTATACCGTCGCCGCAGAAAATGAACAGGTGGTCGACCAGCTTGTCCAGGAAATGCCTGTCATGGGACACTATGACAAGCGTCCCGTTAAACTCCTTCAGATATTCCTCGAGTATGTTCAATGTGACAATGTCAAGGTCATTTGTCGGCTCATCAAGTATGAGCAGGTTAGGCTGCTTCATCAGTATCGTCAGCAGGTACAGCCTTCTCTTTTCTCCTCCGCTCAGCCTTTCCACCTTGTTGTTCAGCATTTCATGGGGGAAAAGGAAGCGTCCAAGCAGTCGAGTGTCATTCACTATGTCCAGAACCGTGTCGTCAGGGTTGAACTCAATACCTTTCTGGTGGTAGTATCCGATCTTAAGCGATTCACCGCGCTCGATCGCTCCAGTGAGCAGGCCTTTTCCGGAAATCCCGGCAGGCTCTTTCATGAGCCTTGAATACTCATCCTGGTCAGTGCATACCATCTCAGGCGTGTAGTTTCCTGTCAGGAGATTTATGAATGTGGACTTGCCTGCACCGTTTCCGCCGACAATACCTACTTTCTCGTATCTCTGGAAATTGTATGTGAAATGGTCAAGGTAGCATTTGTCTCCATAGAAAAAGCTCGTGTCCTTGCAGTTTATTATCTTGGTCCCGAGCCTTGCACTTCCCTGCACATCGGAAAGCGATATCTGCTTCTGGGAATATGTCTGCTCGGCCCTGTCCTTAAGCTCATGGAAGGCATTTATCCTGTAGCGTGCCTTGCCTGTCCTTGCGCATGGGGTGCTTCTGATCCATTCAAGCTCCCTGCGCAGTATGTTGCGCACCTTGTCGGTCTCTGCGTTGTAGTTGGAGATCCTTTCCTCGCGCTTTTCAAGATAGTTCATGTAGTTCCCCCTGTAGGTATATACCGCACCATGGTCCATCTCCATTATTATGTTGCAGACATTGTCAAGGAAATACCGGTCGTGTGTTACCATCAGGAGTGTACATCTGGAACGTCCCAGATACCCTTCCAGGAATTCTATTGCATCAATGTCAAGATGGTTTGTCGGCTCGTCCATGATGAAGAAGTCTGCCTCGGAAGCCAGCATTTCAGCCAGGGCGACCCTCTTGATCTCCCCGCCTGACAGCTCTTTCATCTTCTGCCCGTAATCTGTGAGCTTGAACCCTGTGAGAAACTGCCTTACACGTCTCTCGTACTCCCACATGTGTTCTTCGTCAAGATGTGCCGTATATGCAGTGCTGTGCGCCATTATCTGGTCGAATATCCCCATCTCCGGGTCAAAGTCATATTCCTGCTCAAGGAATGCAATCCTGATATCCTTCAGGAACAGGATCTTTCCGCCTGAATCAGACTTGTCCTTTCCTGCGAGGATTCTCATGAGCGATGTCTTGCCTGTCCCGTTCGGGGCAATCAGCGCGATCTTGTCCCCTTCGTTGATGTTGAACCCGATGTTCTCAAAAAGCACCTTGGGCCCATATGACTTTGATATGTTCTCAATCTGAAGATAGCTTGCCATTTATGTTCCTTGTCTTGCCAGGGAATGTATCCCCTGTGTTTTACCTGAAAAACCTGTCTACTTCCTTTACCGCTTCGGGAAGTGCGAATACGGCGACACGGTCGTATGCCTTTATTTCCGAGTCCCCGACTGCTATGAAGGATTCATTGCCTCTGATTACACCTCCTATTATCGCATTGGAAGGGAAACCGATATCCTTGAGCTTTCCTTTCGTTATACGGCTGTTTGGCGCCACGATGAATTCTATGACCTCGGCATTGGTTCCGCTCATGTACTTGATGAAGCGTACCTTGTTGCTGAGCGTGAACTTGAATATCCTTCCGGCTGTAATCAGCTTCTTGTTGATTACAGCATCCACCCCCATGCTTTCGGCAAGACGGATATATTCTATATTCTCGACTTCAGCAATCGTCCTGCTGATCCCGAGCCTCTTTGCCGCAACGCAGGCAAGTATGTTTGTCTCTGTGCTGCTTGTCACAGCCACAAATGCGTCATAATCCTTGATTGACTCTTCCACAAGCAGGTCGGAGTTCCTTCCGTCTCCATTCACGACAATCACATTGCTTCCAAGTTTCTCGGAAAGTTCAAGGCATTTCTCCTTGTTCTTCTCGATGATCTTTATGGAGTCCAGCTCCTTGCCCATCTGCTTTGCGACCATCTCTCCTATCGGGCCTCCGCCGAGAATCATCAGGTTCTTGACCTCAATCTGGCTCTTCCCGATATATTTCATGAGCGAGTCGATGCCCTCACGCTTGGATATTATGAAGACAAGGTCATGGTATTTGAACCTTGTATCGAATTTAGGGATGATTGTCTCGCTGTTACGTGATATCGCTGCAACCCTGAATTTCAGCTCCTCCCTTGTAGCCATGCCGCTGAAGTCTATGAGCTTCTTGTCTATGAGGGGGGAATCCTCGTCAAGCTTGAACACGGCCATCTGCAGCTTTCCCCTGGCGAAGTCCATTGAGTCTGTCGATGCCGTGCGCTTCAGCAGGTCGTGTATCTCCCCGGCTGCAATCTTTTCCGGATAGAACATCAGGTCTATCCCCATCTCCGTGAACATGAACTTGTTCTCGAACGAGAGATACTCCTCGTTGTTTATCCTTGCAGTGACTTTTTTGCTCCCAAGCTTTTTGGCAAGAAGAGCGCTTACTATGTTTACATCCTGTGACTCAGACGGATTCACTGCAATAAACAGGTCCGCATCCTCGCATCCTGCTGTCTTCAGCACCTCAAGCGATGAGGGGTTGCCTCCGACTGTGATGACATCTGTATTGGATGCCAGTGACTCAAGCCTGCTTGAATCATTGTCGATTACTGTTATGTCATTTGCCTCATTGCTGAGCATCTTCGCCAGATGTGACCCGACTTCTCCTGCCCCTGCTATAACGATTTTCATTCTTTCGTGATTTAGTCTGTGTTACATTTCCCTGCGCACGGCCCTGAAGACATCGTCGCCATGCCTGAATGCCTGTGCCACTATCCATTTGGGATATATGCCGTCAACTCCGGCTATCTTGCCTTTATCAAGGAGATATTGCTCTATCTCCTTCATTCCGGGACGTCTTGACAGCTTTCTGAACTGCCGGTGCGCCTTGACCACGGACATGAAATAGGCTGGTCTCAGACGCAGGAGATAGACTGCGGCTGAGCATCCGTCAAGATACATCCTCTTGCGTATGGTCTTTCTGGCCTTGCGTATTCCGGTAACTGCGGCAGTGTGCGCTATCGCCTCATCTTCCGGTGTCTCACCGTCTCTCAGTGCACCTTCAGGTTCAATGTAGTTCTCATTGAAATACTCAAGTGCATAGGTCTTGGCGAGGTTGTTGTCCAGCATCAGCAGGTTGTTCCTGTAGTTAAGCTCCAGCTTCCATGGCGAATCATTCGGGAGTGTCCCTCCACCGACGTGATAGACTGCCGATTCCGGGATTACAGTTACCCTATATCCCTCCAGCTGTATTCTCCAGCACAGGTCTATCTCCTCCTGATGAGCAAAGAAACGCCCGTCAAGCCCTCCAAGCCTGTGGAACAGCTCTGCCCGGACCATCAGGCAGGCACCGCTTGCCCAGAGGACATCCTCAGGTTCATCGTATTGCCCGTAGTCTTTTTCTGTCCTTTTCATGATTCTGCCACGGCAGAAAGGATAGCCGTACCTGTCTATATATCCACCGGCTGCTCCTGCATATTCAAATCTCTTCCTGTCTGTATACGAGAGGAGTTTCGGGGCGCATGCTCCGCAGAGATGATGGGTGTCCATCCATTCCGTGAGAGGGGCAAGCCATCCGTCTGTCACCTCAACGTCTGAATTTAGGAGAACATAATATTGTGCCTCAATCTGTCTGAGTGCCTTGTTGTACCCTCCTGTAAAGCCATAGTTCCTGTCAAAGGACAAAGTCTTTATCTGAGGGAACTTTTCGGCCATCATTTCCAGTGAGCCGTCAGATGAAGCATTGTCGGCTACGATGATCTCCGTATGTGCATTGTCATGCTTGTCCTCCTCAGTCTCATCAATGGCTATGGATTCTATAAGTCCCGGAAGGAATTTCTCAAGGAATCCTTTCCCGTTCCAGTTCAATATTACTATTGCTGTTTTCATCTCCTGTTTCTGTCACAAACTGCAAATATAGCAAAAAGGCGTCTATATATGTCCTCGGACACAAATATAGCGAAAAGCTGGAGCAGACATCAAGCTTGCTTGAATGTCTGCCGGCTTTTCTTTAAGATGCGGCCCTACAGCAGGTTTGTCCATCCGCATGTCCATGGCTCGATTTCATCAAGGAAATGGATTACATGGTATCCCCGCCCCTGGCTGTCCGTATATTGGCTGCATTGGACAGGTGAAAAATAATAGGGGGACTTCCGCGTGACAATGTTGCCCGCCATCTCGCTGCCCCTGTTCATGTCATGGACATGATACTGTGGGGCAAACCCGGAGTTGGCCTGGCTTTCTGATATATATCCGAGCATAGAGGTCTTCAGTCCAGCCAGGGTAAGGCTGGCATCTCTTCCAGGGAAGAGGATTGCCCTGTAGAGCATTTTCCCGATTCCCCTCCTGTATCCGTAAGGCTCTCCGCATACAGTTATCCTAGTACCTCCTTCATTGTCAAACACCGAACAGAGCAGGCGTCTCTGCAATACTTCCTTGTCGCTTACAGATGGACGTACAATGTCAAGGCAGTCAAATGTGTTCTGCCTGGATGCGGTCCCGGAGGCCATTCTGCTGAATACATATATTCCGCTGATGTCTGTCAGGTATTCAACGCTTACATCCATATAATATATATGGCTGGAATTTGCGGACAGGGCAGGATTCGGCATCAGGCCATTGTACACTTCCGCAAATGTCTGTGTGCATCCTGCAGGCATGTATGAGCCGCTCCTGTATCCGAACTCTGCGGAAGCCCCGATCGCTGTATGTACGTAGACGTCAACAGTGCCGGCACATGTGGATATGCTTTCTGAAGAATGCCTGTTCGTCACGTTCAGCATTATGTCATGCCTTCCTGCACTATGCTGTACATTGTCTGCAATGCCTTGGCTTATCATGAATGCCGCTCCGGAAGAGTATGATTCCGCTCCGGCCACGTACCGTATCCTGAAGGTTTCATTGGCATTGCTGAAATAATTTCTCCAGCACGGAGTCATGGCTGCGGATACAAATTCCTTGGCAGCATTAGGTACAGGTGCCTCAAATGTGAAGCTTCTGTTTGATTCTATGTCATCCATGAAATATTCCCTGACCCTGGTGTCCACAGATGCCGAGGTAAACAGGGAATAGTCATCTATCTTTCCGTAATGTCTTGGGACTATGCCGGCGAACGGGTCAACTACATATATAGACAGTGTCGCCGGAGCGACTTCGGGACATTGTACAGCTGAGATCTCCAGGGTGTACTCTGTGCCTGTGTCTATCTGTTTCCCTGTGCTGTCATACAGTTTCTTTATATATGCTGTTATCCTGTTGCCTGCATTATGTGCCTCGAAAAACTCGTTTCCGGATATGACAGGCCTCAGGTATAGATTGAAGATTGCTGCATTTGTGTTTCTCAACTCTTCACCCGTCTTGTCTGTGTAGATGAAGTCTGACAAGAACGGTGCACCGTCCGGATTGGCGGCGATGTAGCTTGACATGATCTTGAGTACAGGGGCCTGTATGGAAAGATTCAAGTCGATGCAGTGACGGCCGTCCTTGTCTGAAACAGATATTACCGTACTGCCGGTCCCTTTTGCTGCAATCTTGAGCCTGTTCCCTTCAGCTGATATTAATGAGGCTACGGAAGGGTCTGAAAATGAAGTTCTGAGAGGCAGCTGGCTGTCAGGTATGCCGCTGATTGTCACGGTCCCTTCCTGCGAGACATACATCGGGCAGAAGTCCCATGTGGCTTCAATGTCTCCTGGCTCCGCTATGTGGATTGTAGTGTAGTCAGACAGGCTTCCGTCCCATGAGACAATCTTAAGAGGTATGGACTGGCCGCTCTTCGCGGATTCCGAAGCCTTGAAGACAAAGCAGAAGTCCTTGTACCCGTTTGCTCCGGCCACAAGTGTATTCCTGTCAAAAGAATATGTAAGCCCGGCATCGGCAATAGCCTTCTCGTCGAATACATATGACCAGCCATCAGGCTTCTCCATGGAATTTGCGTCCCCTGTCAAGGCTGTGTGGTAGTGCACCATTACGTTCTTTGTATAGCCTCTGTATACTATGTATGGCTTTTCCATGAACTTCAGTACCCTGTTGTCATACCAGTCGTCTCCTTTGGCTACTTTCCAGCTTTCCATGAAGAATCCGCCCTCTGAGAAATTCAATGTGAGGTCATATCTGCAGTTGCGCTCAATGTTGAAGTCCGCTGTGCTGTCAGAGCCAAGATAATATCTGTATGTTATGCTGCCGCCGTATCCTATCCCCGTGTTTTCACGCTTGGCCGTGAACTCCAGGTATGTGCATAGGCCAGAATAGTCTGTCCCGTTGATGCCTGATATGTTTTCTGATGTCTTGCTGTATGGGTCGCTGTTTCCCGGGAGGAGTGTGCCTTGCATATTCTCAGGGATGTAGAATACAAGTGTAGTGTCCTGGAAATATCCAGGCCCAGGTCCAAGCTGTGCATTGCTGAGTGAGCCCTGGTAGCCGTCCCTGCTGTTCAGGTCTGCATTGTAGTCGGACTCCTCCATGGTGTCGGAGATTGATATGGCCCTGCTTCCACATGAGGAAAACGGGAATATCCTGCTGTTGGCCTGCCGTACATATATGCTCTTGTTGCATAGGTTATAGACATATGTGGCATTGTTTTCCGTGGCATTAAGGCCTGTGTGCAGAATCCTTACGCAAAGTTTTGCAAACAGCCGTTCTGTGGGGATGGAAACCTTTTCTTCGCTGTATGGCACTCCCTTCATAGCCCCGCACATGGGGATGCCGGAAGATTCGACCTCGCTGTACGATGCCACAGTATACGCAATCGTGTCTATCCCGGATTCTTCTACAGGAATGTCTCCTGTCATGTCACCCATGTTGACCAGTGCATAGATGTTGAATGTCCCTGACTTGTTGACGGATAATGACATGTTCTCGAAGCCGGATGTGTAATGCATCTTGTCGGCAAGAAGCCCTCCGCTGTATGCTGCTATGGTTATTCCGGTGACCATGGTCTCGATTGTCTTTTCCGGAAGTATGCTTCTGGTCTCTATGACCGTGGATTCAAGGATGTCCGTGCCGATGGCCATTGTCCCTGTGGCACATTCTTCCAGATTGCCTGATGGAGAAAGCGCAGGGGATTCTGTGCAGATCTCGTCCGCACAGGACCAGATGGCCTGAGAGGCGATTATTGCACTGATGATTATTCTTATTACCTGTTTCATTGATTATTATGTTTTATAGATTATGCTGAATTCTGCTATGCCGGTCTATATCGTTTCACTGTATTCAGCCCCGCTCCTCCAGTCCTGTAGCGATATGGCGACCGATGCATTGCCTCTTGCAACAGGGATGTCTGGGTCTGTGGAACCAGGTCCTGTAATTGTGATTTCAACTGTATATGCCGTATTTCTTTCGGGGAAGTCGATTGTGACAGGGTAGTAGCAGTCAATCCCGGATATTTCAGCGGATACAATCAGCCTTGTCTTTCTTCCAGTATATGGCATGGTCCATCCTGCCGTATCCGAAGAACTGTGGTTGGGGTAGCAATACAGGGGAGTGCCAGGATAAAATGAATCGCCGTATGGAATTTCGTATCCTGCATCCTTGAATGTCAGTTCCGGACATGACGCCTGATTCCCGTCCATGCCGATTATCATGGAGGCATCTGTTGCGCTTTCTGTCCTGCCTGCCTGATTGTACCAGATCTCCGTAGAGGCGCTGCCTGATATCTCCTGGCTTCCGGCAACATTGGCGAGAAACACATTCTTTATTATCAACGGGCCATATCCGGGAGGCAGCATGCTGCTGATCCTCTTCAGTACAATGCGTGAGACGAATCTTCTGACAGGCACCGATACGGACTCTCCGGATTCTGATATGGTGCACTCTGCGCATCCTGCCATGACAAAGCCGTCCGCGATGCTGTTGTCGTCCAGGATTGTGCAGGTTCTGCTGATGCCTTCTGCAGTGGCGGCCTGGGTTGACATTGACATGTCAGGCCCGTTTATGACAGCCCATACTGTCTTTGGGCCGGATGTTGTGCTGACCTGCACCAGGCCTGTGCTGCCACCTGTCCTGCAATATGCCTCTATCTGTCCGAAGGAGTCATATATGAATATCTGTATATCGTTGACAGCTGATTCATAAGCCTGGGTCTCCGTGCCGGTGCCTGCAGACCTGCTTCCAGGATTACATTCTGTATCTATCTCTACATTAAGGATACATCTGCCGTCCTCCACCCTATAGGGAATGCAGTCGTCAACGCTGCATGAGCAGATTATAGCAGAAGCAAGGATGATTGCTATGTACATTTTGTTTCTCATGGCTTTTTTATGGATTTATCTATTGTTCTCGAACATCCTGGAGCGTGCCCGGAAGGGGCGTGGTGGTAAAATTCCCGATGTGAAGTTATGTAAAGAAAAATCGCCACCTTCCTGAATTTCCAGGAATGTGGCGAAATGCTGAGAGATTTTTCTCTTTTTTACAATTTTATCTTTTTCTTTAAATCCTGCGGCTGGACTCTTTCTCTTTTTTATACCTCTTTTTTACTGTTTTCTGAATTTTGCAATAGCCATGATTTATCTTGAACCAAGCCAGATGAAGAACATTCCGGCAAGTATGAATGCAAGGTCAAGGGCCTTTGCCTTCAGGTTGCGCTCCTTGAATATGAGTGCTCCGCACAGGAAGGATATAATGACAGAGCTTCTGCGCACGAGCGATACTACGGAAATCATTGAGTCAGTCTGGTGCATTGCCGTGAGGTAGGCGAAATCTGCAGCTGATAGGAATACCGATATCAGTGGAATTGCCCAGCTCCAGTGGAAAGGGGTGGTGGACTTCCTGTGCGGATACCATAGTATGGACACCACGGTCCCCATCATAAGCATCTGGTAGAAGTTATACCAGCTCTGTACAAACTTTGGACTGAGCTGCTGCATTATGTATTTGTCGTATAGCCCGCATCCGGCGCCGATGACAGCTGCAATGGCAACGCACAATATCCATTTGTTGTGGACAAAGTCAACATTCTCTTTCTTGCTGGAGCGGCTCAGCAGGAAAAGTGAAAATATTGCAAGTATGACACCTGCCCATTGGTAGATGTTAAGCCGTTCACCGAATATCAGCATGGCTCCGACAAGGACCATTATCGGCCTTGTCGCGTTGATTGGACCCACTATTGTGATTGGCAGGTGCTTAAGCCCGAAATATCCGAAAATCCATGATGCAAGTACCATTGCAGATTTCATGATGACCAGGAAATGGGCGTGCGGATTGCCCTCTCCCCATGTCTCAATGATGAATGGAGTGAATATCAGGGTGGAGAACAATGTATTGAGAAACAGCACCGGAAGGACTGCGTTGTCCCTCAGTGCTGCTTTCTTTGACGTATCATATAGCCCGAGAAGGGCGGCTGATGTGAATGCAAGAAGAAGCCACATTGCCTTGAACTGTTCTTTCTATGTCAGGACTGTTACTCTTCGTGCTGGCAATGTCCTCCGTGGCAATGCCCTTCACCTTCTCCGCATCCACAGTCTCCATGTGCCTCTCCATGACACCCGCAGTCACTTTCTCCATGGCAACCGCAGTCGTTGTCATCGTGGCATCCGCATCCTCCGTGGTGATGATGTCCTCCGCATCCGTGGCCATGATGATGGTGGTGGCCGCCACATCCGCAGCTGCTCTGTATGTATTCTCCGTGGAGCCCCTCTGCCAGTTCTTTTTCTGTAGCATCGCGTACAGTGAGGATCTCTCCTGAGAAATTCAGTGTCTTTCCGGCCATCGGTGAGTTGAGGTCCATCTTGACCGTGTTTTCGCTGATTTCAAGAACGACTCCGGGCACGACCTGGCCTGCGCTGTTGAGCAGAGGAATTGTGCTTCCTGTTTTTAGAAGGTCTTCGCGGATCTCTCCGTTGACCTCGAATGCCTCCTTTGGAAGGTCTATTACCCTGTTTGGATCAACTTCTCCGTAACCTTCCTCCGGTGTCAGTGTGAACTGGAACTTGCTTCCTGGCTCCAGCCCCTCGATGTTGGCCTCGAATCTTGGGAGCAGAGACCTTGTCCCATGTATATAGTCAAGAGGCCTTTCATGCGTTGTCCTGTCAACTATCTTTCCATCTACTTCAAGCTCATAGCAAAGCTCTACTACTTTGTTGTTCTCTATTTTCATGATATTCTGATTTTTATTTGTCTATAATCAATACGGCCTGCAAAGATACTAAAAATTATGCCGAGAAATCGACTCCGGCGAATGCGAGGGTCGGAATCTGCCATCTCGCTCCGGGACGTGCGTCCGAGCCTGCCGCTATCAGGGAATTCCATAATGTTATCATGTCTCCGGTGATTACCATCTCCTTGACAGGATGCATGATCTTTCCGTTTCTGAAGACGAATCCCTCGACTCCGTATGAGAAATTTCCTGTGACAGGGTTGCAGTTCCCTCCGTTGAATCCGGTGACGAGGATGCCGTCACCGCAGCTTTCCAGGATCTCCTGCTGGCCCACCATGCCGTCTGCTGCCTTTCCGTTGATGAATGGCGATACTACAGGTCTTGATATGCCTTCCACGGTCGGCTCCATGCCGAGTTTTCCGGACATATATGTGTTTATGAAATACATGCTCACTGTGCCATGGTCAATTACTGCCCTGTCCTTAGTCGCCACTCCTTCCGTGTCGAACATCCTTGCCCCGGACATCCCTTCTGTCCTTGCCATGTCCATGACTGTGAAATGTTCCGGAAATATCTTTTTCCCGAGCGTGTCCTCAAGGAATGAGTTGTGCTGCTGTATTGCGGAGCCTCCCAGTGCTGAGAAGACAGGTGAGATCAGCCTTGAACTGGTCAGGTTGTCGACGACCATGGTCATCTTGCCGCCATTGTCACGCCTTGGACCGATCTGCGCTGCGGCTTTCCTGAGCGCGCAGTCACCGCATCCGGTAATGTTTATCCCTGTGAACCGTGGTGATGATGTCCACCAGTATCCGCTGTATTTATGTCCTTTCCTGTCTTCAATTGTCACCTCAGTCCAGAACGAGAACGATGTCTCCGTATGTCTGCCTTCAAATCCGTTTGAATCAATGACATAATTGTCGTCAATCGAGTCAGAGTACTCGCATTCTTCTGAAATAAGGCTGTATCTTTCGTCCTTTTCGGCAGTATTGAATATGGTGCCCTCCATGGCCAGCTCCAGCCTTTTCCTGGCTGTCATGCTTTCATATTCAGTATCATACAGTCCCATCTCCCTGCCTGATACTGCATCCTTTTCTGTCCTGGCTGGATCTGCGAGTTTTCGCATACTGTCGGCGGACAGCATCCTTGTACTGTCTATAGCTTTGCAGATGAAGTCCTCTATGTCGTTCCCTTCCAGCCTGTTGGTGGAATATGTGCCGTACTTGCCGTCCACATACAGGTAGATGAATACAGAGCGGTCTGCGCAGTGGGATACCTTATCCAGTTCTCCGTTAAGAAGCTGGAATGAATCCAGTGTGCTTTTATTCAGTGATATCCTTGCCTGGGATGCCCCATGTCTGATTGCATATTCCAGGCAATGCCTGGCCGCCTTTTTCTCTTCTTCTGTTATTCCGGATATTTTTGTTTCTGTCATTGCTTTGCCTTTAAAATATTTTTCTGCCTTGCCATTGATGGTGATGTCTATCGCTCGCCACCTACAACCAGGGATTTAACCAGTACCGTAGGTATGCCGCATGAGACAGGTGCGCTCTGCTCTTTGCCGCAGGTCCATGTCCCGTTGTCAATACGCAGGTCGTTGCCTACAGCAAGGATGTCAGAGAGTGCCTGCGGACCGTTTCCTATTATGTTTATGTCCTTTACCGGAGAGGTCAGTCTCCCGTTTTCGATGAGGTAGCCGCTTTTCACGTAGAATGTAAAGTCCCCTTCGCCGATCTTGACCTGCCCGTTGGAAAATTCGTCAACATATATTCCGTTCCTGACCTCGGAGATGATGTCTTCAGGCCTTGCATCACCGCTTTCCATATATGTGGCGCGCATCCTTGGTATCGGGTTATACCTGAACGATTCCCTGCGTCCGTTGCCGGTAGGGGAGACCCCGTAGTATCCTGCGCTGATCCTGTCGTGCAGGTATGAGGTCAGGATGCCGTCTGATACCATGTATGTCTTCTGTCCGGGGACTCCTTCATCGTCGAAGTTACATGCTCCGCGGTTGGCGGCAATGGTCCCGTCATCAACGATGCTTATGTTGTCCGGACATACTTTCTTTCCCATCTTGTCTGAGAATATTGACTGCCCTTTGCGGTTGAAATCAGCCTCGAAGGCATGCCCCATCGCCTCGTGCAGAAGGATTCCGGATGCCCCGGCCCCCATTACTACAGGCATCTTGCCGCCTTTGGGACGCCTGGCATCAAACCTTGCGTCAATCCCTTTGGTGACTTCGGATGCAAGTTCCTCTGCAAGTGCGTCAGTGATAAACTCCGCTCCTGTCCTGAAGCTCCTGGATGCAGTCTTGCTTTCATTCTGCCCGTCTTTCGAGAATATTGCCGACACAGTCACGCTGACCATCGGACGGCTGTCGTATGTCAATTCTCCCAGGGAGTTATACATCATGACCTCGCTCTGTGAGTCGGAGAGCTTGGCTACGATCTTTATTGCCCTGCTGTCCTTGGCCTTGACAAGCGATTCTATCTTTTTGAGGAAAGGCACGAAATCCCCATGCCTGACATCTTTCCATGCGATGCCGGATGGATAAAGGTCCAACGGTGTAGAGCCGTTGCGGTTCCGGAATTCATGTCCTGCTGCAGTGTCCTTGATATTCCCGAGTGATATCATGGATGCAGCCCTTGCTGCCTGCAGCATGTCTGCCATTCCTGTGCTTTCTGAATATGCGTAGCCGGTCTTCTCTCCGCTGAGTACGCGGATCCCGACGCCGAAATCAATGTGGAATTCCCCTGATGTGACCTCGGAGTCACGCAGCAGCAATCCGTTGTATGTAGTATATTCGAAATAAAGGTCGCACCAGTCTCCTCCTTCTGCCAGTGCGGCTGATATTATTTTATCCAGTTCAGGTTCTGTGACCTTGAAAATATCCAAAAATCTGTCTTTTGACATCTGTGTAGTTGTTTATTGCATTAAAAGATTTCCCGTTGTAGCAGGGAATCATGCTTTAGAGTGGATGGCAGTCAGTCCCGGCAAGAGACAGTATCTTTTCGTATGTCTCTGTGTCCTTTATGCTTAGAGACCTGTCCTTGCCGCCTTCCGCGACGACCTTGAACGGGACCTGCGAGTTGTCAGCGATAATCCACCTGTCGCACATCGGGGCGTAGTCCTTGAAAAAGTAATTGATGCCGACTTTATACCTTCTCCTTATTGTCTCTTCAGGAATATTGTGCCCTCCGGCCGCGACCCTTGCCTTTACTCTCCCGATTGCAAGCTCCGGTGAGTTTATCCAGAAATACAGCAGGGTCACGACATATCCCTCCGCCTGTGCCGCCCGTATCATTTTAAGAAGTGAGCGGGTCGCAAGCGTCGTCTCTATGCTGAAATCCGCCTTCCTCTTGAACAGGTAGCGTATCTTCATCAGCATATACCTGCTCGCCATCATGGCTGCCCCTTCAGGATTGAAAGGGGAAAGTCCCTTTGCAAATTCATCGGAGTTCACGAACTGGCTGCACTCCAGCATTTCCGGGAGCAATGTGTATGAGGCTGTGGTCTTTCCGGCGCCGTTGCATCCGGATACAATGTAAAGTCTTGGCATCTGTGTAATTATTTATGTGTAACTCCATATCCGAAGAGCGCGAAGTCTCCCTTGCACGGATCTTCGGGCCAGATCTCCTTGAAGGAATCTGTTATCTCCTGGACAGTGATGATGTCCTTCTGCTTCCGCGTGGTCAGCCCGAGTGCAGTGGCCTGTTCATAGACATGCACATCAAGCGGTATTAGCAGGTCTCTGGGACTGCTGTTTTTCCATACACCGAAATCCACTTTCCCGTCATTCCTTACCATCCACCTGCGCATCATGTTTATCTTCTTGTCCGGTGCCTTGCGGTCTTCCTTGCGTCCATATATGCATGTCCTTATCTCTGAATTGGACATGCCTTCTATGCTGTCGCGTACTGAATATATCTTTCTGAGGTTCCGGCATATTTCAGCGAATTCGCTCCATTTCACGGTGCGGTGCAGACTTGCATTTTCGTCACGGTATTCACCGTTCATGACGTAGTCGTATGGCTTCCAGCACATTTCGTCAAGTGCTCTTCCGCAGTCACGTACAATCATGCATCTGCGTCCCCATGCAAGATGCCCCGATATGATTGCGGCAATCTCAATGTCGGCCAGTGTGCACTGGCCTTCCGCATATCTTTCCATGAACTTTTTGGGGAACATAATCGGGTCTTCCTCAAAATATTGAGGGTCATTGTACTGTTCTGCCCACTCTATCAGCTGGCTCTTTATTGAATCATTCATTTCTTGATAAAATTCGATTTTCAGCGTGGTGTGCCGCTATACTGTGGCGGCGGTATTTACGCAAACAAGCAAAGTTACAAAGAAACTCCAAGAGTAGCGAATAAAATCCGTACATTTTTCTGTCTCCCTTTCTGTGGCCCTTGGGGTCGCCTTTCCAGCCTCCCTTAGGAGCTCCTTTGGGGCTCCTAAGGGAGGCTCTTTCTATCTCACTTTGGAAGGTCTTCTCTGTAGCCATTTGGTCTTCTTTTCAGGCTCTTTCCGCCAGCCTGGATTGTGTTTGGTGAAGTGTAATGTATTGATTGATCTTGTTTTATTCAATGACGGGTGCAAAAAATCGGCGTCGTCGTTGCGCAATTAAAAGTACGTCAGTGAGTTATGTTTTGCGCATGCTTTATGTCTGCTATAGCTTCAAGGCGTGTATGGCAGGAGCGGAGTCCGCCTGTGAATGACAGGGCTGATGAAAAATCCTGTCAAAAAAACAGCGAATCAGAAAAATTTTGGAATGAAATCACATATCTTTGCAGCCGGAATCTGGGATGATGGACCTGTGGGCAGAGTGACAGCAGGACAATCAATGGCAGTGGCAGCCGGAAATGCAGTAATGGAAGGATAATGCGTATTCAGGCTGTCATGAAAGGATTGACGCCCGGGGCTGCCCGGATATGTGGATTTTGCAGAAAAAAACTTAACGGCTTCTCAACATATAATGGAACTTGATTTCATCAGGCTGATAGATTATATCGGAACATTCGCTTTCGCCATAAGCGGGATTAGGCTGGCCGCCGCGAAGAACTTTGATATCTTCGGGGCATATGTTGTCGGATTTGTGACTGCTGTAGGCGGTGGAACCCTCAGGGACCTGATGCTTGATGTCACGCCATTCTGGATGGAGCAGCCGTCATATGTGATAATCACAGGACTGGCACTGCTGTTTGTCATAATCTTCCGTAAATATGTGGTCCGTTTCGACAACACATTCTTCATTTTCGATGCTATCGGTATCGGGCTTTTCACGGTTGTCGGTGTGGAGCGCAGCATTGCAGCCGGTTTTCCTGTATGGGTCAACATTATAATGGGTGCAATCACAGGTGCGGCGGGAGGAATGGTCAGGGATGTGCTTATCAATGAGGTCCCGCTGATTTTCCGCAAGGATATCTATGCCGTCGCCTGTGTACTTGGTGGAGTCGCATACTATATCTGCGTCCTGCTCGGATGCTCGCATCTTGCCACGCAGATTATTGCGGCCTTGACAGTGATATTGACACGTATACTTTCAGTCCATTTCTGTGTGAGCCTGCCTGCACTCAGGAGCATAGAGTGACCGTTATAATGTCAGAGGCAGATGAACATTGGGTGGAGGTCTCCTGACAGCCATTTCTCCATAGTCGCCAGGATGTCATTCCAGACAATCTCCTTGCCGATTTCGTTGAGAATCTCATGGCGCATTCCAGGGTAGGATATCGATGTGACGTTCCTGTATCCTGCTTCTCTCATGAACTCAACAGCCTTGTCGAAGTTGTCGATTCCGGCAATGCATGGGTCGTTTTCTCCTGCTATGAACCTTATAGGCATGTCAGGATTTGACATTTTCCATCCCCTCCTGCTGTAGGTGTCCTGCATCAGGGAGAACAGGTTCCTGAATCCGTTTGCCGTGAACTGATAGTTGCACAGTGGGTTGGCGTCGTATGCGGAAACTATTTCCGGATCTGAGCATATCCATGAATTCGGTGAGACAGGATTCTTGATCCTTGAATTGAAAGAGCCGAATGCAATCTTCTGGATAAGCCTTGGACGTGAGCGCTGGCCACCGAAAAGTCCTGCAAGCCCGGCAAGCAGCTTCCCTATGCCGGCCGCCGGGTTCCGGCTTGGGCTGCCGCACACGAAGAGCCCGGATAGCTCGTAGTCGTATCTCTTGGAATATGAACGCACGACCATGGATCCCATGCTGTGCCCGAAAAGGATGAGCGGCAGGCCTTTCCACTGCTCCTTGGCCCAGCGTGTCACAATGTGGACATCTTCCACCATCGCGCTGAATCCTCCGTCGTAGAAATATCCAAGGTCGTCAGATGACTTTACGGAAGCCCCATGTCCACGGTGGTCGTGAATCACACATGCGTAGCCGTTCTCTGCAAGGAAATGCATGAACCCGGTATATCTTTCCTTATGCTCGCACATGCCGTGTACAATCTGGACGATTGCCTTCGGGTTGTTTTCAGGGGCTAAATAAAGTACACTTAGATTCAGGTCGTCTGCTGATGCCTTGATTGATATGTTCTTTTCTTCCATTTCAGTTTGCCTTTAAATTATGCCCGGGCAGACTTCATCTGATTCTCTTGAATGCATTTGGAATGCCCGTGCTGAACCTCATTACCTTTCCTGTAGCCGGATGCCTGAACGATATTGTCATTGCATGCAGTGCAAGCCTGCCTATCGGACTTGTCCTGGCCCCGTATTTACGGTCTCCGGCAACCGGATGCCCCATTTCCGCTGAATGTACCCTTATCTGGTTCTTGCGCCCTGTCTCAAGCTCGAATTCCACAAGGGCATATCCTGGTGCGAAATGATGCCGGGTCTGCCCCTTGTCAGAAACTGTGCCAGATTTGATTTCCCGGATGACTTTATAGTGCGTCGTCGCCTTTTTCCCTCCGTCGTCGTAAGGGGAGGAGTGCACAGTCATTGTCGCGGGATTGTCATGGAGCCAGCTGGTCACCGTGCCTTCAGCCTGTCGCGGAACCCCTTCGACCAAGGCAATATATTTACGCTCCAGGACAATCTCGTTCCAATTGTCCTGAAGCGCAAACTTGATTTCTTCATTCTTGGCAAACAGCAGGATTCCGGAAGTGTCCCTGTCGAGTCGATGCACTATGAATATCCGGTCTCCGCCGCGTCTGTGTGGGCCTCTTCCACGCTGGCTGCGTCCATTGCGGACATAATCCGTTACTATCCTGTAGACTGTCTCTTCTCCTTGTCTGCCGGCAGACATCGTAAGGAGACCGCTTGGCTTGTTGACTACAAGCAGATGATCGTCCTCGTATATGATCCCGATTTCCTCTTCCCTGTTGCCTCTCATTCTAATTTGTCTTTTTCTCCTTTGCCCTTACAAGCTTATCTTTGAGGATGTCAACGCAGTCGACAACCGCGTCTTCGAATCTGTTTGCATTCCTTTCAATCACAAGGTCGTTGCCAGGGATACGTACATGCACTTTGACGTTCTTGTTCTCATGGTCTGGAAGAAGTGACAAGGATACTTCTGTGGCAGTAATCTCATCATAGAACTTAGGTAACTTTGATACTTTCTTCTCTACGAAATCCAACAGTTTCTGGTCCGCGTCGAACTTGATAGACTGTACTCTAATCTCCATTTTTACCTCCGTTTTTACTGGCCCTCGGATGGGCCGATTCATAAACTTTCTTCAGTTTGGCGATGGAATTGTGGGTGTAGACCTGTGTGGCCGCAAGTGAAGAGTGCCCCAGCAGCTCCTTGATGGAATGGAGGTCTGCCCCCCCGTTGAGAAGCTCCGTCGCCAGAGTGTGTCTCAGTACATGGGGCGACTTCCTGCCGGTAATGCCTGCAACTTCTCCAAGCTCGGACTTTATCACCCTGTCAACGTATGCGGGGTAAAGCCCCTTTCCGCTGAATGTGACAAAGAGCGGGGATTCCGGTCCCCTGTCTCCACCAACCATCGTTTCAACCGCTTGTAAATATAATGAAATTTCTTCACTTAGAGAATCCACAAGCGGAATTTCACGCATTTTATCGCCTTTTCCGACAACTTTTGCAACATTTCTGCCAAAGTCTATGTGGCCGGTCCTGAGTCCTGTCAGTTCGCTGCGCCTGATACCGGTGGAGTAAAGTGTCGAGACTATTGCCCTGTGGAGTCTTCTGTCATACATTTTCCTGGTCTGTTTCCTGTCAGGGGAGACATATATGAAGTCTTTTCCGGCAAACTGCTCTGTGGCCCTGAAATATTCTTCCATTGATTCCCGCCTGTAGAAATCCGGGAGACGTTTCTCTGTCTTTGGCCTTGTGACTGACTTTGCGGGATTGCAGCTGATTATACCCAGCTTCAGCAGATAGCGTGAGAAGCCGCTCAGGACGGACATGTGGAGATTCACAGTCCTCGGGCCCATCCCCCTGTCCTCAAGCAGGTACACTTCGTAGCTCCTTGCCATGGAGGGAGTCAGGAAGTCCGGCAGGTCTTCATCTCCGGGGGCATCGTCCCCACCCGTCCCGCTGCGTATGAATTCCATGAAAATCCCGAGAGAGGACCTGTATATCTCACATGTCCTCAAGGAGTATCGCCTGACAGACGATATATACTCTATATATTTGTCTATATGTGTCATTCCTTCGGAAGAAGCCCCATTTCTGCAGCCTTTTCACGCATGAGGATGTCGGCCTCTTCAAAATTATTGCCTATGACCCCGTCCAGGACGGCGTTCTTGACATGCTCTTTCAGTATCCCGATCTCACGGCAAGGCTCAATGCCGAACACTTTCATGACATATTCTCCTGTAATCGGGTTCTTCCAGTTCCTGACAGCATCTTTTGCCTCGACTTCGACCAGCTTTTCCTTTACAAGCTCGAAATTGTGTCTGAGCTTCTCCACCTTGCGCGGATTCTTTGATGTGATGTCTGCATTGCAGAGCAGCATAAGGTCATCGATGTCATTGCCGGCATCGAACAGGAGCCTGCGCACAGCCGAATCGGTGACTTCTTCTGTCACAAGGGCGATGGGCCTGAGGTGCAGGCCGACCAGCTTCTGGACATATTTCATCTTTTCGTTCAGAGGCATCTTCATCTCGTTGAAGATCTTGGGTATCATCCTGGCCCCGATGACCTCGTGGCCATGGAAAGTCCAGCCCGTGTGCTGGTCATATCTCTTGCTTGCCGGCTTGCCGATGTCGTGGAGCAGTGCTGCCCACCTGAGCCACAGATATGGCTCTGTCCTTACCTTTACTGTCTCCACCCCGTCTTCAAACAGGTAGTCCTTTAATCTCCCGGCCTTGATCGCTTCCTTCTCGAATGCAGCGACATTGTCTACTACTTCAAGTGTATGCGAGAAATTCTCCTTGTGGCCGCGTCCGTCTACGCTCTCCACGCCCTTCAGCCTTGAGAGCTGCGGCAGGATATAGTCAAGAAGCCCGGTCTCTTCCATCAGCCTGAATCCCATTGAGGGCCTGTCGCAGACAAGCATCTTGTTCAGTTCTTCAACTATGCGTTCCTTTGAAAGTATCCTGAGGCGCTCCCTGTTGCGCGCTATGGATTCAAGTGATTCCGGTACAATCGTGAATTTCCGTTCCTGCGTACTCAGTTTTGTGGCAAACCTTATGGCCCTGATCATCCTGAGTGGGTCGTCGCTGTATGTCGTGTCCGGATCCAGCGGGGTCCGTATTATCCCTTTGTCGAGGTCCCTGATTCCCCCGAACGGGTCTACAAGGCTTCCGAAGTCGTCTTTCTGGAGGCTGAAAGCCATCGCGTTGATTGTGAAGTCCCTTCTGAGCTGGTCGTCCTCGAGTGTCCCGTCCTCGACAATCGGCTTGCGGGAGTCCCGTCTGTATGATTCCCTGCGTGCACCGACGAATTCAATCTCGATTCCGTGGTAGCGCAGCATCGCCGTCCCGAAATTCTTGAATACGGAGACTGTGCTGTGGACGGCTGCCCCGACTTTTTCGGCAAGCTCTATCCCGCTCCCCTCCACAACTATGTCAATGTCCTTGCTCGGGCGTCCGAGGAAGCAGTCGCGCACATATCCGCCGATCACATATGCCCTCACGCCCATCTGCTCCGCGGTCTGGGAAACTATGCTGAAAATCTTGTTGTCCAGGAATTCCGTTGTCATAAACGAGTGTCTTTTTGAATCAGAATGCAAAAGTAGAAACTGTTTTAGTCTTTTTCAAAAAAAATATATCAGGCTTCATTGGCCATTTCATCATATGACGGGATATTTCTGATGAATGAATATCTGTCACCGTCTTTCATGCAGATGAATGTCCGTCTGCCGTTTGTGATGATTATGTATTTGACGTTCAGGACCATGTTGTAGCGTATCGCCTGGTTGAGGACTTCTCCGTCAAGCTCAGTCTCCGGACGCTTGCATTCGACGACTGCGGCTGGGGCTGCTTTCCTGTCATAGATGAGTATGTCTGCGCGGAAAGGCTTGCTGCCGAACTTGAGCGACACTTCGCTCTGCATCATGTGCATCGGTACCCCCATGGTGGAATTGAGCACCCCTATGAACCACTGCCTCACATGCTCCTCAGGAGTGAGTGCCACATCTTTTTTCCGCAGAGGGTCCCATATAGTCTTTCTGTTCATCCTGGCTGTTTCTGTCTTGCGGTGGCAAAGATACAGAATAAAAGCGATTACGGTACAGGATATCGGCAAAGTTTACTATATTTGCAGGCTATGGCGAAGGGAGCTACAGATATGGAGGCGCAGTGCCGCGAGATTCTTGCAGATATCCGTAAGGATGTCTTCAAGCCTGTCTATCTGCTTATGGGTGAGGAACCTTATTATATTGACCTTATCTGCGATGCCATAGTCGCGAATGCCCTTGATGAGAGCGAAAGGGATTTCAACCAGACAATATGCTACGGAACTGACGTCAGTGTGGACTCTGTAGTTACGGCCGCAAGACGTTATCCGATGTTTGCGGAGCGTCAGCTTGTCGTGGTCAAGGAGGCACAGGCGATGAAGAACCTTGAGGGGATGTCTGTCTACTGTGACAAGCCGCTGGATTCAACGGTTCTTGTACTTTGTGTCAGGGGGGCATCTGTCGACAAGAGGAAATCACTGTACAAGACTGCCGGAAAGATAGGGGTAGTGCTGGAGTCCAAGGCGGTTAGGGACTATGAGATAGCAAGATGGATCGGCTCTTTCTATGCAGGTAGGGGCCTTGAGATTGCCCCGGATGCCGCTGCCCTTTTGGGAGAATATGCCGGGACAGATCTCGGCAAGATTGCAGTGGAGACTGACAAGATGCTCAAGAATCTGCCTGAGGGGACTTCAAGGATTACCGTGCAGGATATAGAGAGGAATGTTGGCATAAGCCGTCAGTTCAGCGTCTTCGAGCTGACAAAGGAACTTTCATACCGCAATTCGGCAAAGGCCCTCAGGATCGCTGCATATATCGGGGCGGCACCGAAGTTTGCCATGCCGGCCGTGATTGCACCGCTGTTCACGCATTTCTACAGGATACTCAAATACCAGGCTCTGATAATGAGGACCCCGCGTCCGTCGACAGACCAGAAGGCAAAGGTGCTTGGGGTGAATCCGTATTTTTTCCAGGAATATGACAGGGCTGTCATGAACTATCCTGTCAAGAAGTGCATGGCGGTGATCGCCTTGCTCAAGGAATATGATTTCAAGGGGAAAGGAGGCAACGCTGGGGAGGCAACGCCTGACCAGATGCTTATTGAACTCGTTGCCAAGATATTGGGATAGCGGCAATACTGCACTGTGCGGATGGTCTGCTCCTGCCCTCATGGGAAATGTTGCGGCCCAGCCTGGTGGCCATGGATGGAATATAGATAACTATTAATATTATTAAGGAATATGGAATTGATCCAATGTAAGGGGGTTAGAAAGACCTTTGGGGAAAAGGTCGCCCTTGACGGAGTCTCGCTCAACATTCCCAAAGGCAAGATTTTCGGTCTGCTGGGTCCAAACGGGGCGGGTAAGACAACCCTGATCAGGATTATCAACAGGATTACGATACCGGATGAAGGTGAAATCCTGTTTGAGGGACGTCCAATCACGCAGCGTGATGTTGAGGAACTAGGATATCTTCCTGAGGAGAGGGGACTGTACCGGAAGATGAAAGTCGGTGACCAGGCAATGTATTTTGCACGTCTTAAGGGCATGAGCTCTCGTGAGGCGGAGTCGGAGCTTAAACAATGGTTCGTCAAGTTTGGCATACAGAGCTGGTGGAACAAGAAGGTGGAGGAACTTTCCAAGGGAATGGCCCAGAAGGTCCAGTTCATAACCACAGTTGTGCATAAGCCTTCGCTTCTTATCCTTGATGAGCCGTTTTCCGGATTTGACCCTGTAAATGCACAGATTATACGTGACGAGATCCTCAAACTGAAGGAACAGGGAGCCACAATCGTGCTCTCCACACATAATATGGAGTCTGTCGAGGAACTGTGCGATGAGATTGCGCTCATCAACAGGTCAAGGCTCGTGATTACCGGAGGTGTGGACGAAATAAGGCATAAGTACGGCAACAGCAATGTAGAGCTGGTCTATACAGGGGAGAAGCAGATAGCTTCATGCGAAGGTGTCTACAGCGTCATCTCCGACAACGATGACAATGGACGCCATACGGCTGTGCTCTCCCTTGAAGGCGGAAGCGGAAATACAGATGTGCTCAGGGCATTGATTGAAAAGGGTATCGCAATAAACTCTTTCAAGGAGCTTGTCCCGAGAATGAATGACATTTTCATTAAACTTGTAACAGAGGAGGAATAGGCCATGAACTTTCGTAATATAGGGATTATCATTTCACGTGAATACATGACACGTGTCAAGAAGAAGTCGTTCCTTGTAATAACTTTCATTGTACCGGTCCTCTTTGTACTTCTGTGCACAGTGCCTACGCTCATCATGCTTCTGAGCAAGGACAAGTGCAAGCAGGTGGAGGTTGTTGACATGTCAGGGATTGTAATGCCTTATCTTGTTGACAGCGATGTTGTTGTGTATGAGGATTGCTCTTCAGGGAATCTTGACAGCCTGAAAGCCGGCATTTCGGAAAGCGGTGCAGATGCAATACTGTATATATCAGCCTTGAATCCTGAGACAAAGTCTGTTTCTGTGGAGGTCTATTCGCAGAAGCCGGTCGGTGTCGACCTGAAGGAGGCCATAGGATCAAGGGTCGAGGACGCGATTGAGGACTATAGGCTCGCAAGCTATGATATCCAGGACCTCAAGCAGATAATGCAGGATGTCAAGGCAGACATATCCGTGTCTACATATACGCTTGGTGAGGATGGAGAGGAGAAGATAAGCTCGTCGGAGGTGTTCATGATAATCTCCGTTGTACTTACCATGGTCATATATATGTTCATCGCCATGTTCTCCGGAATGGTCATGTCAAGTGTGATAGAGGAGAAGTCCAGCAGGGTGGTAGAGGTACTTGTCTCGTCTGTCAAGTCAATCGAGCTTATGTTCGGTAAGATCATCGGAGTTGCATGTGTTGCGCTGACACAGTTCTTCCTCTGGATAGTCCTGGCCGTTGTCCTGATATCTGCTGTCGGGATGTTCGTTGACCTAGGAAGCCTTGCAGGAGGTACAGAACAGATTGCCCAGGTTACTGAAATGGCAGGCTCTGCAGGCATTGATGACCCGACTTCTGCAATAATGCAGGCTGTCAGCGAGGATTCCGAGCTTGGCGCAATAATCACTACGCTGCGTGACCTGAACTACGGGCAGATTATATTCTCGTTCCTCGTGTATTTTGTCCTTGGCTATCTCCTCTACGCATCGCTGTTTGCGGCAATCGGCTCGGCAGTTGAGAACGAGGGGGACAGCAGCCAGCTGCAGATGCCGGTTACTATTCCTCTGCTCATAGGATTCTTTATCGCATTCTATGCGTTCAAGGCTCCGGACAGCCAGCTTGCATTCTGGGGCTCGATAATTCCGTTCACATCACCGATGGTGATGCTTGCCAGGATTCCGTTCGGTGTGCCAGCATGGGAGCTTGCCCTGTCTATCGGGCTTCTGTTCGTGACATTCGCAGGACTTGCATATGTCTCTGCGAAGATATATAAGGTAGGAATACTTGTCTCTGGAAAGAAGTCCACATTCAAGGACCTCTGGAAATGGCTTAAACAGAAATAGTGGGATATCTTTTACTCTATTGGGATAAATAACAGATTCTAACGATATGCTTTACAGAAAATTAGTGTTTACAGCCCTGCTCATGTCCATGGCATTCCTGGCAGATGGGCAGGAAATCAGGTGGAAACGTGACATCATGGATGCCTCACGTACTGGGGTCACTGTCCCTGATGCTACAGCTCCGGAAGAGGCTCTCGGGACGGTGAAGGGAAAAACCTATACTGCCCCTAACGGAAAAGTCTACAGGGGAGGCTCAATCTATAGGGTGGCTGCCCTTGTTGCGGACGCCCAGCCTACAATGGCAATTGTAAAGGAGGTCATCGGATATTCTCCTGAGGCAATGGCGAAGGCTTATCCGGAGAGCTCATTGACCAACTGGTATATAGATAATTTCATGGCGGCTGTCGAGGAGGTGACCGGAAAGCATGTGGACATAGGCATCGGGAATTTCGGCGGTGTAAGGGTGGACCTTCCTGCCGGAAATGTCATATATGACGATATCAGGTCTATGTTCCCTTTCAGGAACCAGATACTGTACATGCCTATCAAGGGTGCTGACATAAAGGCTCTTCTTGATTCAATGGCGGCCGGCCGTTTCCAGATTCTTGGAGGCATCAGGGTCGTTGCAAAGGACGGAAAGGTTCTCACGGCCGAGATTGGAGGCGAGCCGATTGATGATGAAAGGATATATGGACTTGCAACAATCACATTCCTGATGAATGGCGGTGACGGTCTTATGCTTGAGAAATATCTTGCAGGCGAGCCTGTAGTCACGGATGTTGACATCTTTGATGCAATGATGGCGCAGGTGCAGAAGGCAACCTCTGCAGGTGAGCCTATAACAGGAAAGGCTGACGGAAGGGTTGTTATAATTAAGGATGCTGAATGATGAAGAGGATTATATTTATAGTATTGGCAGCTGCATGCTGCGTGTGGACAGCTTCTGCAAGGGGAGGGCTTGTCATATTGCATACAAATGATACCCACAGCCATATAGATCCTGTGCGTGGCGGTGACCAGGCCGGGCTTGGCGGTGTGATCGAGCGTGCTGCCTATATCGACAGCGTCCGTGCTGCAGTCGGGAAATCAAATCTCCTGCTCCTGGATGCAGGTGATTTCAGCCAGGGGACTTCATATTTTACACTTCTGAACGGTGACCTTGAGGTCGAGCTGATGAATGCCATGGGCTATGATGTCGCATGTCTCGGGAACCATGAATTCGACAACGGTCCTGCAGAGCTTGCACGCAGGGCCAAGATGGCAAAATACGAGATTGTATGCGCCAACTATGATTTTTCGGGAAGTGAGCTGGCGGACTGCATCAAGCCGTATACAATAGTCAAGAGAGGCGGCAGGAAGATCGGCATAATCGGTCTCCTTACAGATGTGACCGATGTTGTCGACCATGATATTGCAGAGAGCATGAAATATATAGACCCGGCAGCAGTGACAAATGGCTATGCGGCTCTGCTTAAGTCAAGGGGATGCGACATGGTGATTGTCCTGTCTCATCTGGGATATAACGAGGATGTTGCCCTGGCAAAGTCCGTGATGAATGTGGACCTTGTGATCGGAGGGCATTCGCATACCTTCCTTTCTGAGCCGACAATAGTAAATGACGTGACTGGTGCTCCGCTCCCTGTCGTGACTGACGGATGCTGGGGACTGTATGTAGGAAACATTACTATAGAGTAGAACCTTATGGAAAAGATCCTCTCCTTTCTGCTTGCCTTGGCTGTATTGCCTGTCTCTGCATATGAGCACAGGGACCTTTTCATGAAGGCCTGTTCCGATGCAGGAACGGAAGTTTTCATGATGGACGGGAAATGGCTCCCATATCCGGAATATTCCGACCGTGAAGGCTGGGATGCCCTTCTGGGGGAGAACAGGGCCATGGTGATAAGGAAAGGTGAGGAATATCTTGACTATGAATGGAAGACAGTGCCAGCTACAGCATATCTGGCATACGAACGTACAGGGGAGCGCGGAATCATGGAGACTCCGCTTGGCCTTAACCGCAGGGCAATCAACGCATTGCTTCTGGCCGAGCTTGCAGAGGGGAGAGGACGTTTCATTGACCAGCTTGTCAATGGACTGTGGCTGAGCTGCCAGATGCCTTCATGGGTCTTGTCTGCGCATCTCCCGAGGCAGGAGACTGGACGCTCGCTACCGGACCCGAGACATCAGATAATAGACCTCGGGTCAGCAGGGTATGCTGCAATAATAGCCATGGCCTATCATTATTTCCATGTGGAGTTTGACCGGATAGACCCGTCGATTAACTATTGCATAAGGACTTCCATGAAAGAAAAGATACTTGATCCTTTCCTGGATGAAAGCGTCCGTGGCGGCAACTGGTGGATGGCCTGGAAATGGCGTCCGGGAATCCTGGTGAACAACTGGAATCCGTGGTGCAATTCCAATGTGATATTATGCTTCCTTCTGATGGAGACCGACAGGGAACGCCTTGACAAGGCTATTGCCCTGTCGCTTGAATCTGTTGACCAGTTCGTGAACTATGTCAAGGGGGACGGGGCATGCGAGGAAGGACCATCCTATTGGGAGGCCGCCGGGGCTAAGCTCTATGACTATGCGCAGATCATACATGATGCATCTTGCGGCAAGGTGTCAATTATGGACAGCAGGCTTCTCAGGGACATGGGTGAGTATATTGTACGTTCATATATCGGTGACGGCTGGGTCGTTAACTTTGCCGATGCGTCAGCAAAGCTGAAGATGGATCCGGTCCTGATATACCGTTTCGGAAAGGCTGTCGGCAGCAGCGAGATGACTGATTTCGCCTATTCGTGCATCGCAGACAGGAAGGCTGGCAGATTTGTAGCTCCAAAGCCTGTCATATGGAATGACATATACCGTTCGCTTGAGAGTGTGACGGCCTGCAGCAGCATGAGGGAAGGGGCTGATTCATTGAACCGTCTTGCCGGGCAGTCTTCATTCGGAACTGTCCTTGCCGGGCTTTCTTCCGGAGTGCCTGCATGTACGTGGTATCCGGAGACGGAATTTGCATACCTGAGGAATGATGACGGCTGGTTCGTGGCAGCCAAGGGAGGCCACAACAATGAAAGCCATAACCATAATGACATCGGCACGTTTACATTGTTCATTGACAATGTCCCTGTATTTGTAGATGCTGGAGTCGAGACATATACAAAAAAGACTTTCAGCATGGAGAGATATACAATCTGGACAATGCAGAGCGACTGGCATAATCTTCCTGCAATCAATGGAACATCCCAGATAGCAGGTGCTGATTTCAGGGCCAGGAATACATCATGCAGCCTAAGGAGGCTGGCTTTCTCGGCAGATATTGCAGGGGCTTATTCGGAGGCTGCGGAATGCATCAGCTGGACCAGGTCCTATAGGCTGAAGCAAGGCTCATTTGAAATAAGGGACTCATATTCCCTGAAGAGAAGGGTGATGCCGGATGTGGAGAATTTCCTTGTCCAGGGAGAGGTCTATCTTCCAGGTGAGCCTGTTCCTGGAGCGGGTGATGTCCCTGGAGGAAGTATTGTTGTACGTAACGGTGATGTGTCTGTGAAGATGGCATTCCCTTCATGTCTGGTGCCATCCGTGGAGGAGGTGCAAATAGAAGACCGGAGACTGTCCGTTGTGTGGGGACCAGTTCTCCGGCGGATCTCTTTTGTCTCGGCTCCGGATGCTCCGTTGACCGGGACCTATTCTTTCAAGGTTGTGAGGCTATAGAATGTTGAGGCTCTGCTCCTTGATTTTTTCAAGCTCGTCTTTCATCCTCACTACAATCTTCTGGATTTCAGGGTTATTTGCCTTGGAGCCTGTTGTGTTTATTTCACGTCCCATTTCCTGTGCTATGAAACCGAGTTTCTTTCCCGGGAAGGCGTCATTGCTGATTGTATCCATGAAATATCGGCAATGCTGGCGGAGCCTGACCTTTTCTTCGTTGATATCAAGTTTTTCAATGTAATATATCATCTCTGCCTCAAGCCTGCTCTGGTCCGGTTCAAGCTTAAGCTCGGCAAAGCGGGACAGGATTTTCTCGCGCATTGCAGAAATGCGTTCCTCCTCATGCTTCTCCACCTCGTCCACAAATGCGAGTATGCTTGAGACTTTTGCTGTGACATCATTGTAGAGGATGGCACCCTCTTTTTCGCGGAATTCGTTGAGATTTGCAATGGCTTCTGATATGCATTTCTCCACAATTGGCCAGTTCCCGTCGTTTATGATGTCTGCGGATTTCATGTCGACAACATCTGGCATCCTGAGGATTGCATTGAGCAGGAGGTCATTCCCGACCCTGTTCTCTAGGCCTATCTGCTTGCCGATCTCCACGATCTGCCTGTAATAGCTCAGGACAACATCAGAGTTGATGCTCTTGGCTGCATTCCCGGCATTAGGCTCATATGTCATGAACAGGTCTATGTTGCCCCTTTCCAGTTCCTTGGCAATCATTTTGCGGACACACATCTCCTTGTCTTTCGGGAGGAGGGATGTCTTGATTCCTATGTCTGCTGTCTTTCCGTTGAGAGACCTTATCTCTGCATATATCTTACCGTTTTCAAGTGTAGCTTCCGCCTTGCCGAAGCCTGTCATTGACCTTATCATATCTCACTCGTTTTTGTATCGGGCACAAAAATACAGATTTTTCCCGGAAAGTGTTCATGTTTGATGATTTCATGCCTGCTTTATGTGCTGGCAGATATCTTGCTATAGGGCCGGACGGACTCTTTAAAGATTTATGCAGATGAAGATACGTATGCTTTTATTGTGGCTGCTGTGCATGGCGTCTTCCATTGTGCTCAAAGCCCAGGATTCCAGGGTCTCACCGGAAGAGGCCCATGCAGATTCATTGAAGGCAGGACATAAGGTCGGCTATTTCGGAAGCGGGGAGCAGCCTGATTCCTTGCGTGAACGACAGCTTATCGACATGTTCTATTATGACCAGTTCAGGCATTTCAATGATCCGCGTGCACCTTATTTCCTGTTCATGAGCCGTGATGCAAACCTTGCAATGGGGATCGGTGGTGTCGTCCGTATGCGAGGATGGTTTGACTGGGGCGGGGTAGTGGATGCAAACGGCTTTATCCCGTATCTTATCCCTGTTGGACGTGAGGATGCCATTAAACGCAGGCTCGGAAGCTCTCCGGCCGGAACAGCACTGTATTTCCGTGTCCTTGGACGTAATCTCTCTGTCGGTGACTATCAACTTTACATCGAGGCTAATTTCAATGGCTACCAGTCAAAGGACTTTACGCTGAGGAATGCCTATGCGACAATCAATGACTGGACTCTCGGCTATACCAGCTCGACTTTCACGGATCCCATGGCGGCTCCTCCGCTTGTGGACGGGCAAGGCCCGAACGCCGAGGTCCGGACAACCTCTGTCCTTCTGCGATGGATGCATACTTTCCATGACAAGGTCAGCCTTGCCGCATCCGTGGAGACTCCGAAGTCACATATCGATGGCAATGGCGTGACGACAAGGGCGCATGAGGCATGGATACCTGACCTGGCTGCCTTTGTGCAATATGAATGGGGATATAATGAGCATGTCCGTCTCTCCGGCATAATGCGTACGCTTTCCTATCTTGACATGGTCGGAAACGAGAACATGACAAAGATGGGGTGGGGAGTCCAGCTGAGCACAGTGTTCCGCCCGTTGCGTATCGTTACTGTCTATGCCACAGTAAATGCGGGCCAGGGGTACGGAAGCCTGTCAAATGACCTGATGGCCGGTAATTTTGACCTGGTGGAAAATCCTGATGTTCCCGGGCAGATGTATGCGCCATGGGCACTCGGATGGGTAGGGGCGGTGCAATGCTACCTTCACAAGGATGTATTTGTCTCATGCACGTTCGGGCAGATGAGGTATATGCCGCGCGGTGGAGTTGATGGTGACGTCTATAGATATGGCATGTATGGAGCTGCAAATCTTTTCTGGAATGTGACGCCACGTATCCAGGTCGCTGCTGAATTCAACTGGGGGCAGCGCAGAAACTTCAGCGGTGAAAGGAACGATGCCAAAAGGGTGAGCCTGGTGGCCCAGTTCGCCTTCTGATCCGTGGGGCAGCGGGGATGGAGGGATTTCCCAGATGGGGATATATAAAAAAAAGCGGATGGCTGCACCATGCGGAGCCATCCACTTTTTTATAATGTTTCCGGTTGCTATTCGCCGCCACCAAGGGCATGATAGAGGCTGATGACGCTCTGGAGACATGTGAACCTGTCTGATGATACGTTCAGCTGTGCGTTGAGAAGTGACTGGCGCGCAGTCAGTACATCCAGGTAGGTGACATTATTTGTCTGGTACAGCAGTTCTGCTGTCTGGACTGTGCGCTCCAGCTGTTTCTGCTGCAGTTCGTGGCTCTCAAGGTCACGTCGTGAGGATTCAGTCGCATACAAAGCGTTGTTCACTTCCTCACCTGCATCCAGGATTGTCTGCTTGTAGTTCAGCCTTGCAATCTCTTCCTCAGCCTTGGATATGCGGAGGTTTGAGACAAGCTTGCCGCGCTGGAAGATTGGCTGGGCCAGAGATGCCACTGCTGACAGGATCAGGCCGCCCGGGTTGCTGACAGCCTGCCCGAGGGCATTTGTCCAGCCTGCGCTTCCTCCCAGGGTTATGCTCGGGTAGAATGCAGAACGTGCGATGTTGGTCGAATAGTATGCCGCAGCCAATGCCATTTCAGCCTGTATTACATCAGGACGGTTGGACAGCAGGCGGAGCGGAATGCCTGTCTTTAGCTGTTCCGGCAGCTGCTGTTCCTGCAGAGTGCCGCGGCTGATCGGCTGTGATGTCATTCCAAGGAGTGTGCACAGGGAGTTCTCTGTCTCGCGCTGCCTGCGCATAAGGTCATTATGCGTCGCTTCAATCTGGTAGAAGCTTGCGCGTGCCTGAGATACTGCATATTCGTTGCTTTCCCCGATTTTCTGGCGCGCTTCCAATGTACGTATCTGCTCTTTCCATATCTCCATGTTTGACTGGCTGATATTCACCTGCTCGTCAAGCATGAGGAGCGAATAGTATCCTGTAGCGATGCTTGCTATCAGCTGGGAGCGGACAGCCCTCTGGTATGCCTGCTGCTGCAGAAGCTGGGCCTGAGCGTTCCTCTTGGTGTTTGTCAGTTTACCGAACAGGTCTATCTCCCAGCTTGCCTGTACAGGTATCTCGTAGGTTTTGACTGTGTTCCCGCCAGCGCTCTGGATCGCTCCCTGTGGAGAGAATGAGAGTGACGGGATGTATGCGAGACGTGCCGCTGCAAGTCCTGCCCTGGCCTGGTCCACACGCAGCATTGCCACCTGCATGTCCCTGTTGTTCTCCAGTCCATAGCTTATGAGTTCCTGCAGATGCGCATCCTGGAACAGTTCCTGCCATGGCATGCTGCCGAATGAAGATGTGTCGTTGCCGGCAGCTGCCGGGTTGTCACGGTAGAGGCTGTCCGTCGGAAGCCCCTCCGGACGCTCGTATTTACGGTATATGGAGCAGCTGCTGACCAATGCCGTACATATTATTATGTATATTAGCTGTTTCACGCTTCTTCTCTTTCTTTTTTACGTTTACCCATCACCTTTTCTTCAATATACTGGAATGTTATGAAGAAGGCAGGTGTCACAAACAGGAGGGCGATTGTCCCTATAAGCATACCGCCGACTGCACCTACACCCAATGTGGAGTTTCCGTTCGCGCCTACACCTGATGCGAACATCAGCGGAAGGAGACCGAATATCATGGTAAGTGCAGTCATGAGGATAGGACGCAGACGTATACCGGCTGATGAGATTGCCGACATTGTCAGCGACATGCCTGCCCTGCGCCTTTCGGATGCGTATTCCGTCAGCAGGATAGCAGTCTTTGACAGGAGTCCGATAAGCATGATAAGTCCGGTCTGGAGATAGATGTTGTTCTCAAGTCCCCAGATACGTGCAAACAGGAAGCTTCCCATCAGTCCGAAAGGAACGGACAGAATGACTGCCATAGGTATGAAAAGGCTTTCATACAGTGCACAGAGGATCAGATATATGAAGAGGATGCAGACTGCGTAGATTATGACAGTGTCATGCGACTCTGCCATCTGTGCCTCCTCACGTGTCATTCCGCCGAATTCATATCCGTATCCTGTAGGGAGCGCGTACTCTGCTACTTCGCTTATCGCCTTGATGACCTCGCTTGAGCTGTATCCCCTTGCCGGCATACCCTGTACCTTGATTGAGGAGAACATGTTGAAGCGTTCAAGGGACTCGGCTCCGTATGTCTTTGTCAATGTCACGAACTGGCTTACAGGTGCCATCCCGCCGGCCGTCTTGACATAAATGTTGTCAAGGGACTGGATGCTGCTGCGGTCATCTGAGGATGCCTGTATGATGACGCGGAATATCTTCGTGAACCTGTTGAAGTTGGATGCATATATACTTCCGAAATATCCGGAAAGCACCGACAGGACATTGCTTGTCGTGATGCCTGCCCTCTGGCACTGAGCCTCGTCCACGTCCAGCCTGTACTGCGGGAAGTCGTTGCGGAACTGGGTGTATGACATCTGTATCTCCGGCCTTTTGTTCAGCTCTTCGAGGAAATGGTTTGTGACATCATTAAGTGCCTCCATCCCTTTTCCCGAACGGTCCTGCATGTACAGCTCGAAGTTGTCTCCAGAACCGTATCCGGAAATCATAGGAGGTGCGAACACGAAGACTGTCGCGTTCTTGATGTGTGCTGTGCGGCGGTATATCTCTTCACGCACGGCCTCCACCGTGTCGTCCTTGCCGGGACGGAGATCCCAATGCTTCAGCCTTATGATGAACATACCGTGAGATGCTCCGCTCGTACCCATGCTGAATCCGGTAATCATGTTGTAGCCCTGGATCTGCGGGATCTTCTGCAGCTCCTCCTGGATCTCTCCCATGATTGCAGCGGACTCGGCAAGTGTGCTTCCTGTAGGGGCATCAAAGCTCATGAAGAGAGAGCCTGTGTCCTCTGAAGGCACAAGGCCTGACTTTGTGGTGCTCATCATGTAGAACAGGATTCCGGCCGCGAGGAAAAGTGTGCCCCATGCCACCCATCTGTGCCTTACAAAGAATTTTACACCTCTCTTGTATTTGGCCACAAGACGTCCGAATGCAGAGTCGAAAGCAAGGCGGAACCTTGTAGAGAACTCCGGCTTCTTGCCTTCCACTATGATCTCATTTGGCTTGAGCAGCAGTGCACATAGTGCCGGGGACAATGTCAAGGCGTTGATTGCCGAGATTCCGACAGCCACAGCCATTGTCACACCGAACTGTGTGTAGAATACTCCGGATGTACCTCCCATGAATGATACCGGGACAAACACAGCCATGAATACAAGGGTGGATGTGACGATTGCTGAAGAGATGCCGCCCATGGCGTCGACCGAAGCCCTGTAAGGAGAACGTTCACCCATGTCAAAGCGTACCTGTACGGCCTCGACCACGATTATGGCATCGTCCACAATCGTTCCGATTGCAAGCACAAGTGCAAACAGTGTCAGCAGGTTGATGCTGAATCCTGCCACATAGAGGACAGCGAATGTACCTATAAGCGACACGAAGATGCTTATCGTAGGTATGAGTGCTGAACGTGGGTTCTGCAGGAAGACATACACTACAAGCACGACCAGTATTATGGCTTCGAGCAGTGTCTTGATCACCTCGTTGATTGATGCGTCAAGGAATGTCTTTGTACTCATCAGCTCGACCATTTCGAGGTCGTCCGGCAGAGTCTTCTTTACCTCTTCGAGATATTTGTTGATGTCTGTGATGATCTCGTTCGCGTTTGTTCCCGCGATCTGGTTGATCATGCAGGCTACACCCGGGCATCCGTTCACTGCACCTGTGTATGAATAGCTCTGTGCACCAAGCTCGATTGTTGCGATGTCCTTCAGCTTGAGGACACGCCCGTCATCGTATGCGCGTATCACGATTTCCTCGAATTCGCGTTCCTCTTCGAGACGGCCCCTGTATTTGAGGGTGTACTGGTAGACATTCTTTGAATCCTCTCCGATTGCTCCTGTAGATGCCTCTACGTTCTGGCTGGCAAGGGCTGCGGATACATCATTCGGCTCAAGTCCGTACTGGGCCATTACGTCTGGTTTCAGCCATATGCGCAATGCGTATGTTCCTCCCATCACATTCACCTCTCCGACGCCGGTGATACGCTGGATGCCAGGCTTGACGTTGATGTTCATGTAGTTGGTGATGAATGTCTCGTCGTATGTCCCGTCAGGGCTGTAAAGCCCGAACACCATGAGCTGGCTGGTCTGCCTCTTGCGTGTGGTGACTCCGACTTTTGTGACTTCCGCCGGGAGAAGCGATGTCGCTGTAGAGACGAGGTTCTGGACATTGACTGCAGCCATGTCCGCGTCGCTTCCCTGCTTGAAGTATACAGTGATGTTTGCGCTTCCTGTGTTGCTGGCGGTGGATGTCATGTATGTCATGTTCTCCACACCGTTGATCGCCTCCTCAAGCGGTACGACGACACTTTTCTGCACAGCCTCCGCATTGGCTCCGCTGTATGTCGCGGATACACGTATAGTTGGAGGTGCGATGTCCGGATACTGCTCTACGGACAGTGAATACAGTCCGATAAGCCCGGCAACAAGTATTACGACCGAGATTACCATCGAAAGGATGGGGCGGTCAATGAAATGCTTCAGGTTCATGCCTTATTCCTCTTCCTTTTGTATGCTGTTTCCTGATACTTCAACTCCAGCCTTCAGGAGTCCTGCCCCCTCGGCAATGATCACGTCGCCAGCCTGCAGGCCTTCCTCGACGATGTACTCTTTCCCGTCGTTGATCTCGAATACCTTTATCGGGGCGGAGACAGTCTTGCCGTCCACGACCTTGTATGCGAATATGCGGTTCTGTATCTCGTATGTCGCGCCTTGCGGAACGACGATGCACTGCTTCTGTGAATACGGGATTATGATGTTTGCCATTCCGCCGCTCATCAGCCTTCTCTCAGGGTTGCTGAACACGGCACGCATCCTCACTGTACCGGTTGTCTTGTCGATGATGCCGCTGATGACATCTATCTTTCCCTTATGTCCATATATTGAGCCGTCATTCAGCTGGAGGGATATCTCAGGGAACGACTTCAGGGCGTTCTCAAGTGAGCCGTACTGCGCTGTAAGCGCGAGGACCTGCTTTTCTGTCAATGAGAAATATGCATACATCTCTGAATTGTCCGAAACATATACAAGAGGCTCCGACATTGACGGGCTTACAAGGGCACCGACACGGAATGAGGTCATCCCCGCAGAGCCGTTGACAGGGCTTTTGACCTCAGTGTATGACATGTTGTTCTCTGCGTTTATGTCCTCAGCCTGCGCGAGAAGAAGTGCTGCCTCCGCATTCTTGTAGCTGTTCTGGGCTGTGCGAAGCTCGAAGTCGGATATTACATTGTCCCTGTAGAGGGATTCCTTGCCCTCAAGGTTCAGCTTTGCGGTCGCGAGACTTGCCTCTGCAGCTGCAACTGACGCCTTTGTCTTTTTCAGTGCCGCCTTATATGGGACCTGGTCTATTATGAACAGTACCTGCCCTTTCCTTACATTGGCGCCTTCCTTCATCAGGACGCTTGTGATTGTTCCGGATACCTGCGGACGTATCTCTACATCCTGTTTCCCCTCTATGACAGCGGAGTACTTTACGGACAGCTCCCTGTCTTCCGGCTGGAGTGTGATAAGCGGGTAGTCGTTGCTTCTTGTCTGCTGCCCCTTTTCCTGTCCGCAGGCAAGGATCATCATCAGGCAGAAGCCCAATAGGACAAAACTTCTAATCTTCATCATATATAATTATTAATTTAACACTTGTCCGCTGCTTTGCGGATTGCATCAAAAGAAGCGCAAAATTACTATAAAAATCAATACTAAAATGAGTCTGTATGTGTTTTATAATGGTTAAATTGTAAAATAAACTCAAGGTGCCGTGGGGAATATGGGCCACTTGCTGCCGCCTGGAGTCCCCCGGAAGAGAAATATATGCATGAATTGGCATATAAATCAAAACAGTTTCCTATATTTGCAGGCTGTTTTTGAAACTGAATATTCTGCAGATTATGGAAGAACTGAACAAAGATGTCAATGAGACCAGAAACCTCAATTTCCTTGAGGAGATCATTGAGGCAGATTTAGCCTCAGGCAAGTACAAGAGCATAATGACGCGTTTCCCGCCGGAGCCTAACGGCTATCTGCATATAGGTCACGCAAAGAGTATCTGCCTTAATTTCGGTCTTGCGCAGAAATATGGAGGAAAGACCAACCTCCGCTTCGACGATACAAATCCTGTAAAGGAAGACACGGAGTATGTAGACTCCATAAAGGAGGACATCCAGTGGCTCGGCTTCCAGTGGGCTGACGAGAGATATGCCTCAGACTATTTTGAGCAGCTCTACAGCTGGGCAGAGGAACTTATAGAGAAAGGCCTCGCCTATGTGGATGACCAGACGCAGGAGGAGATCCGCGAGGGCAGGGGAACCGTGCAGACGCCCGGCAAGGAAAGCCCGTACCGCAACCGCAGCGTAGAGGAGAACCTGCAGATTTTCCGTGACATGAGGGCCGGCAAGTATGCGGACGGGGAGAAGGTGCTCCGTGCAAAGATAGACATGGCGCACCCTAACATGATGTTCCGTGACCCTATCATGTACCGCATCATCCATGCGCATCACCACCGTACCGGGGACAAATGGTGCATCTATCCGATGTATGACTATACCCACGGGCAGTGCGACTCAATCGAGAATATCACACATTCAATATGCACTCTCGAGTTTGATGTCCACAGGCCTCTGTATGACTGGTTCATAGAGAAGCTCGGCATCTTCCCTTCTCACCAGTATGAGTTCGCAAGGCTCAACCTCACCTATACCGTGATGAGCAAGAGAAAGCTGCTTGAGCTGGTGAAGAATAATTTCGTAAGCGGATGGGATGACCCGCGCATGCCTACCATATGTGGTATACGCCGCCGCGGATATACTCCGGAGTCAATGAGGATGTTTGCCGAGAAAGTCGGTGTGGCAAAGAGGGAGCAGCTGATCGACCTCCAGCTCATGGAGTGGTGCGTGCGCCAGGACCTTAATGAAAGGTCAAACCGCTATATGGTTGTCCAGGACCCTGTCAAGGTTACAATAACCAACTGGGAGAAAGGAAAGGTGGAGTGGTTCGATGCACCTCTGAATCCTGCTGATCCGGAAGGACCTTCGCGCAGGGTGCCTTTCACCGGAGAAGTATATATCGAGAGGAACGATTTCATGGAGGAGCCGCCGAAGAAATATTTCCGTCTGAAACCGGACGGGGAGGTCCGCCTGAAATATACATATATAATAAAGTGCGAAGAGATTGTGAAGGATGCAGAGGGGAATATTGTGGAGATCAAATGCACATACGACCCGACATCAAAGCCTGGAGCAGGGGAGTGGCGTTCAGTAAAGGGCACAATCCATTGGGTGTCAACAGAGCACGCAAGGGAGATAGAGTGCCGTCTTTACGACAAGCTCTTCACTGAGCCTAAGATGGGCGACATACCTGAGGGCCAGGACTACAAGTCTTATCTCAATCCGGATTCCCTTGTTGTCGGAAAAGGATATGCCGAGCCGGCGCTGCTTGAGGACAACAGCGGAATTGCCGTCCAGTTCGAGCGCGTGGGATACTTCTTCAAGGATCCTGACAGCACTCCGGAGCATTTCATCTTCAACAAGACAACAGCTCTGAAGGATTCGTTCAAGTTCTGATAAAAAAGCAGGTGACTGGTTTCAGCCACCTGCTTTTTTTATATAGGTGCCGGCAAGATCATCTCTCCTGCCGGACGCAGTGCCTCTAAAGATATTTGAGTATTATGGACTCCATTATCTTGTATGCATCCTTGTTTGGATGTACATTGTCCGGGGCATATTTCTGCGGGAGCCCGTTGTTCTCGTCTTTCAGTGCAGAGTGGTAGTCCACATATTTTATATGTGCGGACCTGGAATATTCCTCAATCATGGAATTCAGCTTGATTATCTTTTCTGAAGGATTTCCGGCCTCGGGTCTCCATCCGAAGGAGGTGCTCGGAAGCACAGAGCACAGTATCGGCTTGATCTTGTTGGCTTTGGCAAGCTCGCACATCGAGATGATGTTGCCAAGTACATTCTCCAGCTCTATGTGGCCGTTGTTCATTGCAATGTCATTTGTGCCGGCCATTATCACAACATATCGCGGGTGCAGGTCGATGACATCCCTGCGGAACCTTACAAGCATTTCCGATGTGGTCTGCCCTGATATTCCCCTGCATACAAAATTGTTGTCGGTGAAGAAGTCACCGTCCCTGTCGTCCCAGTTGTCGGTAATCGAGTCTCCCATGAATACTGCCCTGGGGCTTGCCTGCACGGTCTCATTCGCCTTGGCATATCTTCCGAATTTTGCCCAGTCATGGTTCTGGGCGTCCATGTTTGCCGCACAGAGCAGTGCAGATGCGGCTGCTGCAATCAGATAGGTCTTTTTCATTGTTGGATCCGTTTTGTCAATAGATGTTTTAGCCCATAAAAATATTGATAATTCCTGGAACCACATCAGGATTTCCTGAAAAAAACATTGGCGCACTGCCATAAAGATGTCCTTATGTCTCTTAAATATATTTTATCTCACGGATTAATATTGTACATTTGCGCCTGCTAAACTCTTAAAACAAGGAGCCGGATGTTACGGAAGTTTCAGAAAAGATATCGTGCAAGGAAGCTGTCAATCAAGACTAAGCTTACTCTCGGCCTTGGCTCAATCGCCGCCATGCTTCTCCTGTCAAGCATTATATCGGTCCTCGAGTACAGGAGGATGAGCAATTACGTGGCAGACCTTGTTGCAGCCAATATAAAAAGCATAAATGTAGCGCAGAAGCTTGTATCCAGGAGTGATGAATATAATCTCAAGATACTTGCAGCCATAGGTGATGAGGCTTCAGGGAAATTGCCGGACTTTGACCAGCAGGCATTCTTTGACCAGTGCGACAGCCTCAAGATGTCGCTCGGCAACTCAAAGGAGGCAACCCCCATGGCGGACTCTGTACTGTACTCATTTACGGCATATATGCTCACCTCAATGGAGTTCGAGAAGGTCATGCTTTCAGACTTCATAGATTCACGTGACTGGTATTTTGAAAGGCTTCAGCCGAGCTACAGCAGGCTGAGGTCGGATATAGAGAAGCTGAGCAATGTCGCATACAATGACCTGCAGGAGAATTCGCTTACTTTCCAGGACAGTTTCTACAGGAGCATAATCCCTGGAGTGGTGTCTGTCGGCGCAGGGCTTATACTCGTCCTGCTGCTGTATTTCTTCATTACGGTGTATTACGCGGATCCGGTCTACAGGATGCTTTCAGGACTGAGGAACTATAGCCTTACGGGGGCTCGCTATAACTGTACTTTTGACGGGAAGGATGAACTTGCTGCCCTCAATGGGGAGATTGCGGATGTCGTGGATGAGAATGTTGAACTGAAGAGACGCAACAAGATGCTCAGGGAGCGTGTCGCGGGAATGTCAGGGGAGGAATAGGCTGTGAACCTCAAGGTCATATCAATAAATGTGGGGCGTGCTCTTCTTGTAAGTGCCCTCTTCATGTTCCTGTCACTGGTCGTGTCGATCCTTAATGGCATGGACTCGTCTTTTGGGCCGCTTGCCATAAGCTTTATCATCACTTTCATATTCGGCGCATTCCCGTTTATCTTTGTGCGTCATTCCTCATCAATATCAATAAAGGACGGGTTCCTGATAGTTGTCCTCTCGTGGATGTTCTCATTTGTCTTCGGGATGCTTCCGTATGTCCTGTGGGGCGGGGAGTTCTCCCTGGTGAATGCATGGTTTGAGAGTGTGTCGGGATTTACAACGACTGGCTCAACCATCCTCAATGATGTCGAGGGGCTTCCGAAAGGCCTTGTGTTCTGGAGGTCGTCCACACATTTCATCGGTGGTCTGGGAGTTGTCGTGTTCCTGCTTCTTGTCCTGCCTTCTGCAAGCCCTTTCCGGTTGAGGCTGACCAATATAGAGCTTTCTTCGCTGTCGCGTGAGGGATACCGTTACAGGTCGATGAGGACTGTCTATGTGATAGTCTCTGTGTACCTTGGCATATTCTTTCTTTCAGCGATATGCCTTGTCCTTGCAGGGATGTCTCCATTTGATGCGGTCAACCATGCTTTCAGCGTTGTCTCCACTGGAGGCTTCAGCACGAAGAACCTTTCAATATCCTATTATGATTCACTGGCTATAAATGTCATCATAACATTCTTCATGCTGCTCTCGTCATTGCATTATGGCCTGATATTCACTACGCTGGTGACAAGGTCATGGCGTCCTGTGGCAAAGAGCCCTGTCGTGAAATACTATTTCGGCTCAATCCTGGTGATGTCGTTCCTTATAATGCTGTCCCTGAAGGTAAGGGGCGGATATGATGAATGGGGACGTGCGGCCATGGACTCGTTCTTCCAGGCCTGCAGCTACCTTACAACAACCGGATTCGGAATGTCAGACAATTCGCAATGGCCTTTCATGGCAGGCATTGTCCTGCTTTTCGCCTCTTTGCAATGCGGGTGCTCGGGATCTACATCAGGAGGACTCAAGGCAGACAGGGTCTATATCGCATTCAAGACCCTTGTGCGCCAGATTCATTCTGTATTGCATCCGACATCTGTGTCGAAGATAAAGGTCGGAGGCCATTATATAGGTGACAGCGAGGCGCTCCGTGTGCTTATGTATATTGTCCTCTATTGTACAATCATAGTCATAGGGATATTCCTTCTCCTGCTCTGCGGGGTGGATGCCATGGATGCCGTCTCCGGTGCCGTATCGTCCATGGGGAATGTCGGACCCGGGCTTGGCAGCATAGGCGCATTGGGGACATATGCTTCACAGCCTGCCATGGCGAAACTTATCTATACAGCCGGCATGATTCTGGGCCGTCTTGAAATATATCCGGTGTTCATGATATTTGTCCTTATGTTCAAACGGGAGAAGTAGGATGGGAAGGAGCGAGTTCTTGTATGGCGGTTTTGTGTCGCATCTGAAGCATGAGCCTACACCATGCCAGGAGTCCCTGCTCCATGGTGTCGCGGATTTCATTTGCGGGGATGATGCTGACATAATGGTTGTGAACGGCTATGCAGGAACAGGAAAGACAACGGCAATAGCAGCTGTAATCAATACTTTGCGTGGCTATGGCACCCAATGTGTCCTGCTTGCCCCTACAGGGCGTGCGGCCAAGGTGCTTTCAGGCTATGCTGGCGGGCATGCATACACAATCCATAAGCATATATATCGGCAGAAGGCAGTCAGCGGGGACGGATTCGGGCAGTTCTCCATTGGTCCGAACAAGATGCGGGATGCACTTTTCATAGTTGATGAGGTCTCCCTGATAGGGATAGATGCAGGACAGCAGTCCATGTCGATGTTCGGTTCGGGGAATCTTCTCGAGGACCTCATATCTTTCGTGCGTTCCGGGATAGACTGCCGTCTGATACTTGTCGGTGATTCAGCGCAGCTGCCTCCGGTAGGCCTGGATTGCAGCCCAGCCTTGTCACGTGACTATATGGCTATGGCAGGAGGAGTCGTGTTCGCATCGCTTACGACTGTTGTGCGCCAGCAGAAGGAGTCCGGGATTCTCCATAATGCAACCCTGCTCAGGAATATGATAGAAGAACCTGCAGGCATGGACCTGAAGCTCTGTACTGATGGGTTTGATGATGTTGAAAGGATAGACGGAGGGGATCTTATTGAGAAGATTACGGATGCATATTCGCATTACGGGGAGGACGAGACGATAATATTATGCCGTTCCAACAGACGTGCGAACAAGTATAATGCAGGGATCAGGTCTGCTGTCCAGTTCAAGGAGGACCGCCTTGTGAGGGATGACAAGCTTATGATAGTGAAGAACTGCTATCAGTTTGTCGGGAAAATGGAAGGGATGGACTATATCGCGAACGGTGACATTGCCAAGCTGATAAAGATTTCCGGATATGAGGACAGATATGGGCTTCATTTTGCCCAGGCGCGGATCTCTTTTCCGGACTATGACGACCAGGAGATTGTTGCCAAGGTGATTCTTGACACCCTGGAGTCTGAAAGCGCATCCTTGACATATGAGCAGCAGAACGCCCTTTACCAGGGTGTCAATGAGGACTATGCCCATATCACCTCAAAGAAAAAGAGATATGAGGCCGTCCGTGAAGACCATTATTATAACGCCTTGCAGCTGAAATATGCGAATGCCATTACAGGGCACAAATCGCAGGGCGGACAGTGGAAATGTGTCTTCATTGACAATCCCCTGTGGCAGGAGGAGCAGACTGTGGATGACCTCAAATGGCTATATACGGCGATTACGCGTGGAGTGGAGAAGGTGTATTTCGTCAATTTCAAGGATGTATATTTTGAATAGGAAGGCTTGTGACGCTTTATGGAATGGATATAAATTATGTTAATTATGGAATATAGAAAATTTGTTTTTGCCCTGTCTGCACTCTTGGCAGCAATTGCATCCGTTAATCCTGCCCTGGCTGGAGATACGGATTTCAACAGGATTCCGAGGGCATGGAAATGGCTGAACCAGAAAGAGGTTATATTCAGCTATGACGGTACCTACAGCGACAGCACTGCATTTGTCTTCGATGCATCACGCAGGAAAACCAGGACTGGAGTCTCGGCACCGGCAAGATATTCCAGCTTCCCTGTGAATCCTGAAGGGGCTGTGAACATGACCTATTCGCCGGACTCTTCAAGGATAGCCTTCACAAGGGACAATGACCTGTATGTCGTTGATATAGCGACAGGTGTTGAGACACGTCTGACGTTTGACGGGACAGACCTCATACTGAACGGATATGCCTCATGGGTGTATTATGAGGAAATCCTTGGGCGTCCTTCAAATTACCGTGCGTTCTGGTGGTCTCCAGATGGCCGGAAGATCGGATTCTACCGTTTCGACAATACGCAGGTGCCGCTTTTCCCGATATATTCTCCTTTCGGCCAGGACGGCAGGCTCAACAATACCCGTTATCCAAAAGCCGGTGAGACCAATCCTGCTGTACGTATAGGAATCATTGACCTGGAAGAGACTGCTTGTGCCCAGGAATGCTCCGGAACAACAGGGAGCGTCTCTGTCACCTGGGCTGATTTCGATGAAACTGAGGACCAGTATTTCGGCATCCCTTTCTGGGGTGCAGACAGCAGGGAATTCTTCATAGCAAGGATGCCGCGTATCCAGAATACCCTTGACCTCTATGCCGTTTCTGCTGCCGATGGCTCCAGGAGACATGTCTACCATGAGACCTATTCTACATGGCTGGACTGGATTGACGGGGTTATATTTACAGAAAAGGGACTTTATATGGCCCGCAGCTTCGAGACCGGATGGGAGCAGATCTATTTCCTTCCATATGACGGCTCCGGGGTACAGCGCCTTACCGGCGGAACAAACTGGGGGATATCGCTGGTCCGTGTGGATGAGAAGAAAGGGGATGTGTATTTTACAGCAAAACGTGATTCACAGGTGCGTCCTGCATTGTACCGTGTTGACCGGAAGGGGGCTGTGACTGCCCTTACTGATCCATGCCTCTATGTCCAGGGGGTAAAGTTCTCTCCTGACGGAAAATATTTTGCAGCCTCTGTCTCAAACGGAGTGACGCCTTCAAAGGTGATTGTTTGTGAGACATCAAGGCAGAGCTACTCTTCAGCTTGCGTGGCAGAGACTTCAGTAGACGGGGCAGCACCAGCTCAGACGAGAATTGTCTCAGGCAAAGGCCTTACAGTGGTGGCAGACATGGCTGTGGAGTCATTTGAACCGTCAGCATACGCTCTTCCGCGGATTGTAACCATGGTGACAGAGGACGGGTTTGAACTTTATGCCCAGATTGTATATCCTGTTGACTTTGACCCTTCTGCCAAATATCCTGTCCATGTTGATATCTATGGCGGACCTAATTCGCCGTCTGTACATGACAGGTGGATCACCCCTAACGGAAACAACCAGTGGTGGTCAGAGAATGGCATCATACAGGTTGTTGCAGACTGCCGCGCTGCAGGGCATAATGGCCGTGCCGGTACGGACATGGTGTACAGAAACCTTACGGAATGGCCAGTGAGGGATTTTATCTCATGGGCGGAATGGCTGAAACAGCTTCCGTATGTAAATGGAGACAAGATCGGCGTAGAGGGATTCTCTTTTGGAGGGACAATGACATCGATGCTCCTGTTCAGGGCTTCGGACAGCTATCACTATGGTATAGCCGGAGGCGGCGTGTATGACTGGATACTTTATGACTCGCATTATACTGAGCGTTTCATGGAGACTCCTGAGACGAATCCTGATGGATACAGGGATGCCTGTACTTTGAGATATGTGTCAGGATATCCTGTCCGCTATGATGCTGGCCAGGGGCATGCCGGATCTTCCGATACTGTTGACGGCAATGGCTCCGGAACTGTCGCCGGCGCAGCCTGTGTGGAACCTGTAATGCTGAAGATTACGCACGGGACAGGTGATGACAATGTACATTTCCAGAATACATTGCAGCTTATAAATGCCCTGCATCGTAAAGGATGTAAATTCGACTTTATGATTTACCCTGACGGGATGCATGGATATGGCGGCTACCAGGGTGAGCATTTCCGTGCCGCAAACCGTGAGTTCTGGCTCCGCTACCTTAAAGGCTGCGTGAAGTAGACTGATGTCATATGATAAAGCTGCCTCCCTGGAGATTGACATGGATCTTCAGGGAGGCAGTTCTGTTAAGCTGTTTCTTGACTATGAACTCTACGCTTCCTGGAGACTACATGGGCAGGCGTCTGCAGGCAAAAAGCCAGTTGGATGTCTTTATGGCCTTGGAACTATGGATTTCCATGGATGACGCGCTGTCCTGAACCGGCAGGCAGTCAGTACGGGACACCTTCAGGCCGAAGATGTGGAATTCATCTGAAGGCGAGACGCCGAGCTTCTTGCGAAGCATATCGCTTGTCATCGGGATGTTCCGGGCTGTTACCTCTGCTTCTGGAAATTCTCTGGAAAATTCCTTGATGGAGCGTTTGTCCAGAGGAACTGCCTTGATTACCTGGAATATCTTGAAAAATCCTCTCATGCTGCTGGCCATGGAGCCGTCTGCCGTTGCATGGCCTTGGCCGTCAGATGGATTTCCTGGTTCAATATGAGGTGACGGGCCGGTGGATTTCAGTCCGGTGATGAAATAATGTGTGGAACTGTCCAGCTGGGTGAGTCCAAACCTTTTACACAGGAGGTTGAATGGGGCGGCCTTCATCAATGCCTTGTCTGGCTCCAGAAGCAGGAAGTCCTTGTCTTGTCCGCCTTTCGGCAGGCTGCCGGAACTTTCTGGCTCATGTGCCGCCTGGGCCTCTTCGCTTCTCATGAATGTAAAACGGTTGCCGTTGCAGTTTGCGGAAATGGTGCATTCTCCGGTGTGTTCCCTGTCAAGCACTGCAAGCAGCTCCTTGCATTCTCCTTTTATTGACACGGTCTCAATGATTCTGCAATGCTGGCCGAGCCTGTTGACTACCATGTCTATATCCGCCATGGGGGAGAGCTTTACCATTACAAGCCTGGACAGCCGGAGCAATTCGTCCTTGAGCGTGAGTATGTCTGGCTGGCAGTCTTCAAGGAGGAATACTTTTTTTCCGTCTTCCGCCCTGCGGGCAGGATCAAGGAATATGATGTCCGGACGGAATGCGGAAAGCAGCCCTGACGGGGTTGAGATCGCCTTGTCCTGCATGCCAATGCTGTGCATGGACATTTCTCCCTCAGGGACAAGCATTGTGTTGCTGACTGTTATGTTGCCGAGGCCAAGTGCCGCGAAGTTATGCCTCGCAGCTTCTGCAAGTTCTGGATTCATCTCGTTGTACAGCACCTTTTCTGCAATCGCAGCAAATGCTGCACTGTCCACACCAAGCCCTCCGGTCAGGTCTGCTATGCGCAGCTTGCCTGGACGTGCAGACTGGCATAGCCCCAGTATAAGTTCAATTTTGCACTGTGCACTATCTTCGGATGAACATTGTTCTGCTGACAGTTTGCGGGGGTAAATGAGTGATGGCTCCGAGTAGAATGACGGCACTTTTGACCTTAGCTTTTTCCTGCATAGTATAGTGTTGACTGCCAGTGCGATGTCTATTCCGCTACCGGCGTACTTCGCTTTATTGAGCAGCAGCCTGTCGGTATCATCGTTTTCGTGAAGCAGGATAAATTCAGAAAATTTGTTCATCTGGTGTCTGTTTTATAACTGGCTGGCAAAGGTATCAAATTTTCACGAGATACAGCCTTCTGCCGGGATTCCCCATGACGGGGTGTGTCAAGGCCATGCTGCGGTCTTATGGCATCACTCTGATTCTCCAAGGCATGGGTACTTTGTGAAGGATGGAGCCAGATGCTTTCCGGCCGGCAATCCGGTCAATGAACAATATTTCAGACTCTTGCCATGAAAAATATGAATTTCAGATAATATTTTATAAATTTGAAGGATTTTGTTTCCGGTTGCGGAACGGAAAGCCGCGAGACTTTCAGATATGCCTGAAAACAGTATTAAACAGGAACTTAGGTTTGAGTGATGCAGAGGCCGTGGAATGGGATGTCTCCTGTTTATCTTGATCAGGCCGGACTGTCTTTGCAGCAGCTGTGAAGGAGAGAATCAATTAAAATTTATATTATATACAGATATGGAAAAAGATTTTAGACAGGTGGCCCAGAGCTGGATTGACGGCAACTATGACCACGAAACAAAATGCAAGGTCCGTGAACTCATGAATGACCCTGCCGCGCTTGAGGATGCATTCTACCGTAACCTTGAGTTCGGTACAGGCGGACTGCGTGGAGTTATGGGAGTTGGAACCAACAGGATGAACAAATACACTGTCGGCATGGCTACACAGGGGCTTGCCAACTATATCAAGAAGAACGTCCCTGGTGAACATAATGTCTGCATCTCCTTTGACAGCCGCAACAACAGCAAGGAGTTCGCAAAGATAACGGCTGATGTCCTTTCTGCAAACGGGATCCATGTCTATCTGTATGATAACCTGCGTCCTATCCCTGAACTCAGCTATGCCGTGAGAAGCAAGAAGGCTACAGCAGGAGTCATGATCACAGCTTCGCACAATCCTAAGGAATACAATGGCTACAAGGTGTTCTGGAGTGACGGGGCGCAGATCATTGCACCTGTCGACAAGGATATCGTGGCAGAGGTCAATGCAATTTCCGACCCTTCGATGGTAAGGTTCGAACCGAAAGAGGAATGCGGTGGAATCGAGATGATGGGCGCAGAGATGGATGAGGCTTATCTCAATGATGTCCTTACGCTCATGCTTTCCCCTGAGGCTTGTGCAAAGCACAGGGACCTCAAGATTGTCTATACTCCTCTTCATGGTTCGGGCGTGAATATCGTTCCGGCAATCCTGAAAAGGCTTGGCTTTGAGAAAATATATCATGTTCCGGAGCAGGATATAAATGATGGTGATTTCCCTACAGTTAAATCACCGAACCCGGAGGAGTCCTCTGCGCTTGAGATGGCGATTGCAGTTGCAGACAGGGAAGGGGCAGACGTCGTCCTTGCAACAGACCCGGATGCAGACCGTGTCGGCATAGCTGTGCGTGACAATGACGGGAAAATGGTCCTTTTCAACGGAAACCAGACAGGCGCGATGCTTACATATTACATCCTTACGCGCTGGGCTGAACTTGGCAGGCTTGACAGCACCAAATATGTCGTGAAGACCATTGTGACTACAGAGCTTATCCGTGCGATTGCAGACAAGTTCGGTGTCAAGGTATATAATGTGCTGACAGGATTCAAGTATATCGCTGACATTGTACGCCGCAATGAGGACAAGGGCGAATTCATATGCGGAGGTGAAGAGAGCTACGGCTTCAATGTCGGCCAGTTTGTGCGTGACAAGGATGCTCCTATTGCATGTGCCATGGTTGCAGAATGCGCAGCATGGGCGGCAGAGCAGGGTAAGACGCTTTATCAGCTGATGCAGGACATCTATGCGGAGTTCGGATATTACAAGGAGTCGCTGACCTCGCTTGTACGCAAGGGCAAGTCCGGTGCAGAGGAAATCGCGGCAATCATGGTTGACATGCGCAACAATCCACCAAAGGAACTCGCCGGCTCACCTGTAATAAAGGTTGTAGACTATAACAGGCCGGAGGAGACAGGACTTCCAAAGTCGAATGTACTCCAGTTCTTCAGCGAGGCTGGCGATGTTGTCTCTGTACGTCCGTCAGGTACAGAGCCTAAGATCAAATTCTATTTCGGTGCGCATGGTGCAGATGCTGATGCCAAGATTGAGGCTTTGCGTGCGCAGTTTGTGAAATAGCCCGGCTTCCGGTATGCCGGGGAACCGCCAAGGCCAGGGAAGGCAGGCGGCGACAGAGGAAACATGTGGCAGGGGCTTGAATAACCCCTGCCTGATTATGAACATATAAATATATATTATGGAAAGAACATTGGTAATATTGAAGCCATGTACATTGCAGCGTGGACTTGTCGGAGAAGTGATCTCGCGTTTTGAGAAGCGTGGGCTCAGGCTGGTCGCAATGAAGATGAAGCAGCTTACACCAGAGATCCTTGAGGTGCATTATGCTCACTTGAAGGACAAGCCGTTTTACCCTTGGCTGAGGGACGGAATGATGGCTGCACCTGTGATCCTGTGCTGCTGGGAAGGGTTTGAGGCTGTAAGGGTAGTGCGCGAGATGGCCGGTACCACAAACGCACGCAATGCGGCTCCAGGTACAATACGTGGCGACTATTCACTCAGTGCCCAGGAAAATATTGTACATACATCAGATTCACTTGAGAATGCTGCCATTGAACTGGAGCGTTTCTTTGTTCCGGAGGACTATTGTGAATATCCTTCTCCGCTGAACCAGTACCTCTATGCTCCTGACGAGAAATAGAGACGTGCATATATAAAATGAATATAGCCAGGAGCAGATAAGGTGAATCCTCTATGCTCCTGGCTTTTCTTTATCACATCTCTTCGTTCTTGCTCCTGAATCGGGAGATGTCTATGATGAACCTTTCATGAAGCCCCTCGCCGATCAGGCCCTTTTCATTATATGCGGCAACCTTGAAAGTAAGTTTCCTGCGGTCAATTCCGATCAGTTCGCATTCAGACCGGACATTCATTCCCACCGGTGTGGAGCTGACATGCGAGACATTCACATGTGTCCCGACTGTTTCCTGGTCTTCACCGAGATAAGGCTTGACGCAGGTCCTGCATGTCCTTTCCATCAGTGCTATCATCATGGGTGTAGAAAACACCCTTACAGTCCCGCTGCCTATGTGGCTGGCAGTCAATTCTTCAGTTACAACTTGTTCTATACTGTTCCTTAGTCCTGTCTTAAGCATAATTCCAAAAATTAATTAATTGATCTCCCGCAGCCATGCTGCGGTGGCGGCTTTCTGCAATTTCCAGGCCGTAGAGAGGAACTGACATATTGCCAGCCTGTCCCCATTCCTGGTACCACCCATATCCTCCGACGCAGATGAGAGTCTGTACGCAGTTGTGATGGATATGCCAATTGTTTCTGCATCCAGGCTCGAATGTGACATTGGACGGTGCGCCGGGACCTTCTGCCAAAGGGGCGAGATAGCTTTTGCCCGTGAAATATTTTCCGTATGGATTTATTTCTCCGATTGGGAAAATCATGTTCTCTACAGGTCTTCCCTTGAACAGCTCTCCATAGATGTCCTGTATTTTCTCACCATATACGGCAGCTATTGCCTCTGCCGCCCTGTATGCTTCCACGCATCCGGCCCTGGAGGCGAGATTCAATGGAATTGACTTTATCTCAGCTTCGCCAAGTCCCATGTTCATCGCGCCCCGTATATGTGAAATGAGCTGTGGCTCTGCTCCTTTCAATGCACTTAATGCACTTACAGTCACTAATTCACGTTCACTGTATGATAGATTGTCCCTTTGGAATATGTCTCCGAAGAGATGAGCCTTGAGGTAATAGTCCGTCGCAGGTGCGAATGTATAGTTGAATGGCTTTCCGCTGACCGCAGTCTGGATTTCAGTACCTCTGGCAAGTGCGTTGAAGTCAGCAGGTACAGGTGACGCTTCAACGCCTTCCGGTGTATGCAGCCCTTTCAGTTCCCGTTCCTGCATTACTGCCTGGAGGGTGTTCAGTGCATTCAGGCTTCTCGGGAATCCGGTATATGCGTAGAGATGTGACAGGGATTCCTTGATCTGGCTTGCTGTAAGCCCATTGTCGAACCCTTCACCTATTGCTGCCCTAAGTCCTTCCATGTCTCCCTTAGCCTCAAGGCAGGAGATAGCAGACAGGCTCTGCTGCTGTGGTGTCAGGATGTTATCTGTCGTCTGTGCATTTGAGATGCAGCCTATTGCCAATGCCAATGATGCTGCCGTGACTGTTTTTCTCATGTTTTCTGGATTTTATGTGTTGCCCGGCAAAAATCCCGGACTCTGTCCCGGAAATCTTTGCTTTCACAGGCAAAGGTATCCAGAAACTTTTGCCTGCCGTTTATACAGAATACGGATATGTTTACCAATTTTACTCTTTATGCGTGGCTATAAGGGGAATACCATGTTGAAAAGCGGTACAAGTATGGCAGTCATAAGTCCCATGAGTGCGATTGCGAGTCCGCTGACAGCCCCTTCGACTGCGCTGTTCTCTATGGCCCTTGAAGTACCAAGCCCATGTGCCGCGCATCCCATTGCCAGGCCTCTGGCAACCGGGGTCTTTATGCGGAATATCCTCAGAATCGCAGGTCCGAAGACCGCCCCTATGAACCCGCAAAGGACAACGGATACAGCTGTCAATGACGTGTTGCCGCCAAGCATTGCACTCAGGTCCATGGCTATCGGTGTGGTTACTGATTTAGGTTCCAGGGACTTGATGAAGATGTCATCCAGGCTGAACATCCTGCATAATATGTATACGCTTCCTATTCCGGTGATGCTCCCCGCAGTCACAGAAACAAGTATGGATACCATATTCTTGCGTATTGTCGCGATATGGTCATATAGCAGAAGGCCGAGAGAGACGACGCATGGCCCGAGCAGGAATTCGATCAGCCTGTTGGATTCCATGTAGAATGAGCACGGGATGTCCAGGACTTTCAGAATCGAGACAATGACCGGTATGCAGATCAGGAAAGGATGCAGCAGTGATATGCCAGACTTGTTCTTGATCCATAGTCCAAGCAGGTAGGACCCGATTGTCAATACGAGCATCATCGGGACATTCATGAATATCTCCCTGATCATTTTTCTGCCTCCTTTCTTTTTCTGCCAGACATCCTTATGAAGCATTCTTCAGCAAGTCCGGTAACTGCAAGGACACATACAGTCGACAGGAAAACAACACAGAGCCATCCTGCGATGTTTGCGCTTATCAGTCCCCATTGCTCCATTATGCCGATAGAGGCAGGGATGAAGAATATTGTCATGTTCCTGGTCAGGAAATCCGCTGTTGTCCTGATGTCATCCTCCTTTATAATCCTGCAGAGCAGCGCGATGAACAGCAGCACCATGCCGCATACGCTTCCCGGGATGAAGTTGCCTATGCACCATGAGCAGATATTGCCGAGCGCAAGGAAAAGCAATATTATGAAGATACCCTTTATCGTTTTCATATTATGTCCTTTTTTGAGGCCTGTGCCATTTACGGGCGGCAAATATATAGCTATTTTCTATATCCGGTATATTTTTTTAATTGTTTCCCGCTTCTGGCATGTCCGGAATCATGGGGATTTTTGTATGTTTGCAGCCACTTGTGCTTCTGCTGTCTTGCTGAATCCTGACGGAGGCAGCAATGGCCTGATCCGGGAAGCCTTGTGTGTATTGTATTGGAACTTAATGTTGAGCAGGTATGAAACTCTTTGTTGAAATGAAAAATAGCTTAAGGATACTGCTGTGGACAGCCATTGCTGCGGCAGTAATCCCGTCATGCATAATTGACAGGATCCCGTCTGATGCCGCTGACCTCGGTCCCGGAGACAAGGTGCCTGAATTCTCCGTCAAGATGTCAAATGGCGCAACCGTGACAGACAAGATGCTGGCTGGAAGTCCTTCCGTCATTGTCTTCTTCCATACAGGGTGCGGGGATTGCCGAGAGGAACTCCCTGTGATGCAGCGTCTTTGGCAGGAATACGGTAAGACGGTCAATATCATATGCATAAGCCGTGCAGAAAGCAGTGAGTCTGTTGCGCGGTACTGGGAGGCGAATGGCCTGACGATGCCATATTCAGCCCAGGAAGACAGCAGTCTGTATTACCGTTTTGCCAGGTCTGTGATTCCTCGTGTCTATGTCATTGACCGTGACCTTGTGATAAGGCAGGTGTTTGACGATGACCCTGTAGCCTCTTACGAAGACCTTGTGGCCGCTATCTCTTCAATTGAATAGCCTGCATGCTGCCGTCATGTACTGGCTATAGGTTGCATCTGATTGCGATGAAGGCCCCTATGACGCATAGGATTATGCTGATGGCATAGAATGACAAGTTCTGTTTTACGGAACCTTTCAGCCCAAGATATTTAAAGTCGGAGAATTCCTTTCGTCTCCACAGATGGATGTTCCCCTGCAGCCATCTGGAGAACATCGTCCAGTTCAGGACGGTATGTGTAAGGAAATAATCTTCTGTTGCCGCTTCAAGGTATGGCTCGTCGCACCAGGAGAAGCATTTGCACCATCTGACTATTCCTTTGCCGTCTTCTCTTTCTACTCCAAGGCAGATTGTGAATTCATTCTTGTTGCCTCCTTGCCAATATGCCCTCTGCTTTTCAGCTATCCCTATTCCTGACGATGCCGGGAAGAGCAGGGCAAATATATGTATCTGGTTCTTCATGCCGTTGAATGCGTTCAGCAGATGAAATTCCCTCTGGTTCATCGGGCCATGCATTATATCAGTCCCGAGCTTTGAGGATGAGGCGATTACATCCTGTTCCCATCCATTTATCACAGGATAGTCGATAAGCCCAAGTTCCCTGGCGGTTTTCCTGTCTATCTCATCTGTCCTGAAAATTGAATGGGAGTTCCTGACATAGTTCTTGTATTTTCCGGTATAAGTGACTGTGTAAGCGGTTCTTCTGTCTTTGTCCCATTGGTAGGCAACTCCACCGCCACCGCTTACGCAGTTGGCATGGTACGGAAAAATCTCTATAGGCTCAGTGCGCCAGCTGTCACGGCAGTTCTGGAACTCTTCCTCGCAGATCGCAAATGCTTTTCCCGTATTGAGGCTCCAGTACCATTCATCGGGATGATATACGTATTTCAAAGTTGTCCTGGTATGGGTCTTTCCTTTGCTGTCGGTGTAGGTCTCTGTCCTTGTGACCTTTTCCGTCCATGGGAAATGATGTTCTGCGGAGACTGCGAATCCGCTCAGGTATTCCTTGACCTTGAATATTCCGCGCTGGCAGAGGAAGAGTACAAGTTCAATGGCTGCAACTCCAGCCAGATACCAGTACCATATGTCCCAATTGCCTGTAGCCGCAATCAGGTACACTGCTGCAGCTACAGGAAGGATATATGCAAAAATACGCATTGCCGATTCTTTAGAAAAGCTTTATATCGTCATCTGTCCTTGTCTCTATGACCCTGTTTGTTGCAGTCGAGGAGATGACGGTATATTCTATTTTTGACTTGTTGCTGATGAACCATCTTGACGGCATTGATTCGAGGAGGGTCTCGCGTTCGCGTATGATGTCAAGCATTCTCTGCTGGGATGTGGCGAATGCCGTCCTCTGCACATTGATTGACTGCATGAGATGCCTGTAGAGCGATGTGTCGAACGATGGGTTGGCCTCATGTATCCATTTCATGAAGCCCTGGCTGTCATTGGCATATCTTCCCTGGATGAGTTGCGGATATATCCTTTCGAATGTTTGCCGGTATTCATCTGTTACTCCGGCTTCCTGCTTCAGCGTCTTCCACATTGTGTCGTGTACTGTTGTGATCTTTTCCCTCTGTGCCTCGGCCTCTTTCCTGAGTGCTACTTCGCGGTTGTTGTAAGAGAAGTACATTATGGCCAGTACCAATACAAAGACGGCGGCGATGATGATTGTAAGTGTCTCCATTGTATGATTTTTTGTGTTGATGATATACGTGATTATTCCTCAGGTCCATGCGGCTCTCCTGCATCAGATAGCCCGAATCCTGCCTGGCATGTCAGTGACATCTCCTCACCGGTCATCGGATGGCGGAAGGTGATTGATTCCGCATGGAGATACATGCGCCTGCAATATATTCCTCCATACAGCAGGTCTCCGGCAATAGGGGAGCCAAGCCCCGAAGGATGAGAAGAATGCACCCTTATCTGGTGTGTCCGTCCGGTCCTGGGGCTGAACCTTACCATTGCAAGCCCTTTGCTCCCGTCTGTGCCGAGGACTTCATATCCTGTGGATGCCGGCTTGCCGTATATGTAGTCCACAATCTGGCGCGGCCGGTCGTCCACATCAAGGCGCATCGGGAGGTCGACTGAACCATGGTCTCCTGTCTTGAGTGCTCCTGAAGCATTCTCGACAATGGCAATATATGTCTTGCTGATCTCCCTGTTCTCGAATTGTCTCTGCAGTTCCTTCTGCACTCTCAGGGTCTTGGCCACGAGAAGCACTCCGGATGTGTCCATGTCAAGCCTGTGCACGGAGTATGCCGGCTGCTGAAGCCTTTCCATCAGCGATGTCTGTCCGTCTTTTCCTGGGACGCATAGCATTCCGGCAGGCTTCGCCACCGCCATCATGTAGCCGTCTTCCCAGATGATGTCCGGTGTCCAGCCATCATTGAAGCCATATGGGGTGTCAACGTCAATCCCATGCAGCATCCAGCGCAGTAGAGGGCCGCATTTGCTGCTGCATGAAGGGTAGAATTGCCCATGTACCCTGCTGTGCGTCTTGGCTGAGTGTGCGGACTCATACCAGAATTCTCCCATGGAGACAGGGGCCAGGCCGTTGGCGAATGCATATTGCAGCAGCTTGGGTGCTGCGCATTCCCCTGTGCCTCCAGGAGGGACAAGGCCTTTTTCGGCAAAAATGTCCAGGATTGATTTCTGTTCCCCCAGTCCATTATACACCACAAACCTTGAGAATATCCATTTCTGAAGGTCATCGGACATGGATTTCCTCTTGATCTTCAGGGCCTGTACGCTTGCTGATCCGCTCCCTTCTGATTCTGTCAGTGTCTCTATCTGCCTGTTAATCTCGCTTATGCGCGCCTCCTCTATCTTGAAAAGCCCGTCTGGGTCGAGAAGGTCAAAGATTGGCGGGACGAATCCTTCAAGTGTGTTCTTCCCGCCGGCAAGTCCAGAGAATGCAGCGAGATAGCCATATTGCTTTCCGTTGTCCTGGCTATTGGCGAGCCTGTGTATGTGCTTAAATACATCTCCGTCCAGTTCTGCATCGGAATCCCACGACACGATGAGCACCCCGAGCATTTTCCCGTCGCTGAAAGCTTCTTTCAGCTTGCCCGAGTTGTTGATATGGCTGGATATTTCGTCTGCGGCTGCCCTGATCTCAGGTGCCGGGTCATATCTGAAAGGATATGTGAATCTTTTCCCTGATGAAACAGGGCTTTCCTGGTTTTTCTCTGCTATTCCCATGACTCATGGTCTGATATGATGAGCAGGCGGTCGCCTTCCTGCAGTTTCTGGCGTCCGTTTGGAACTATGAACCTGCTGTCGCGCTTGATCATCATGACAAGCATACCTTCCGGGAGCTTCAGCTCTGCAAGTGTGTCTCCGTGCTTCAATGAATCCTTTGTCAATGTTATCTCTGCAAGCTTTCCTGCTTCTTCGGGAACCTCGATCCCGAACATGTCGTGCTCCTCCAGCGCAGGGGCGTTAAGCCGCAGCAGGGAAGCGGAAGATGTTATTGTGCTTCCCTGGAACACAAGTGAAAGCAGCGTGATGAAAAAGACGATGTTGAATATCTGGTCCGAACCTTCAATCCCTTCAACTACAGGATATGTCGCAAAGATTATCGGGACAGCACCCCTGAGTCCGACCCAGGAGATGAACGCCTTGGAGCGCAGGTTTATCTTCCTGAACGGCAGCAATGTGAGGAATACGCTTGCCGGTCTTGCCAGGAGCATCATGAATGCCCCGATAAGAAGGGCCATAGGGGCGAATCCCAGCATTTCCCGAGGCTCGACCAGAAGCCCGAGGGTAAGGAACATCCCTATCTGCATCAGCCATGTCATGCCGTCCAGGAATGATGATATCTCTTTCCTGTTTGCAATCTTGTGGTTCCCGATTATTATTCCGGCTATGTATACTGCAAGGTATCCGTTGCCGTGGAGGAACCCTGTCACTGAATATGTGAAGAATACAATGCTCATGAGCATTATTGCGTACAGTGGAGTGTTGCGCAGGTTCACCCTGTTTATTATCCATACGGTTGCATACCCCATCACTACACCTGATATCGCACCTCCGGCAAACTGGAGGAGCAGTGTGAGTGCTGCATCTGATGCAATCTTCCATGTGTCCATATCCGCTGCCCCGGGACCTGTGACCTGGCCTGCTATCTGTATGAGCACGATGGTGAGTATGTATGCCATCGGGTCGTTGCTTCCGCTTTCCAGTTCAAGGGTTGGCTTGAGATTGTATTTCAGGTTGATGTTCTTGCCGCGCAGGAGGTTGAATACCGCGGCGGAATCCGTTGAGGACATTGTCGCAGCGAGAAGGAAGCATGTGACAAGCGGCAGTGAAAGGGGAAATTTGTCCCAGCCGGACAACAGGTATATGAATCCTCCGGTCAATGCTGTGGTGAGTATCACCCCGATGGTTGAAAGTGCAAGTCCTGGCGCAAGTATTGGCCTGATTTCCTTGATCTTTGTCTCGAGTCCTCCTGTGAAAAGTATTATACACAGCGCTGCTATGCCGACAAACTGAGCCTGCCTGGCATTGCTGAACTGAAGCCCGAGTCCGTCGCTTCCGAAAAGCATTCCTGCGAGCAGGAACAGAAGGAGGGTGGGGAGGCCGAACCTGTAGCCTGCCTTGCTGATGATTATGCTTGTGAATATCAATATGGATCCTACGAAGAGCAGGTTCTCTGAGGTGAAGTATATCATTTATTCCTTTAATTATATATGCTGTTGTTCCTTTTTTTCTCGCTCCTTGCTTTTCGGGGGGAGTCTCCTTTGAAGCAGGGAATAAATGATATCCCCTAAACCCCCAGACTCCGTCTGACCCCTATCAGGGGTGTTCTCCCCACCGCCCCTCTCCGGGGCCCGTCAGCCCTTCGGGCTTCCTGCCATTGGTGCTGTTGTTTCCTTTTTTCTCGCTCCTTGCTTTTCGGGGGGGAGCCTCCTTTGAAGCAGGGAATAAATGATATCCCCTAAACCCCCAGACTCCGTCTGAC
>CAMXAU010000007.1 GCA_947179325.1 uncultured Bacteroidales bacterium
GATAAAAATGTACCAAACAGCGAGGATGATATTGCAACAAAATTGAAGAAGAACCTATTTTAAGTTCTAATTCTACCAAAGACGGTCCTCCCAATCTATTCATTTCTGGCAACGATGTTTGTACCTCATCAATACCTGCAACCGAGTTCAGTTCATTATTGTAGAAGACACCGGTGAATTCAGCTCCTCTTTTAGTTAAACGGAATGTATCGCTCAACATGAATGTTGGCATAGGAATATTATTGCAAAGAGTATCAAATCCCTTTACAATAGGACTCCAGCCACAAACATTGATTTTGTCTTCATTAGTTTTAACAATAGGAGCAAGCTGTTTTTGATCTCCAATCCAAATAACTTTGCATCCCAACATCTTCGACGCAGCAATCATCGGTAGCAACGCCTGACTTGCTTCATCCACTACAACATAATCAAAAGGAGTAGTTTCATGCAGGTCTTTCGCCCACCCACTTGCGATGTAGAACGTGGCAAGCGAGAGATGACCGGGCGTGGCATTGCAAACATTTCCTTCATTTGCCATCAATTTAGGTAATTCGTGTCGCTCATCTATCGTCAAACTTGTCTTTGATACTTTATCACTTTCAAGATATGGTTTCAATTCCTCTTTAGAAGCAACAACTTTCAGTGCTTCATTAGTTAGTGCTGTAACCAACACGCTTTTTCTTTCTGACAATAGTTGTGCAATTAGCTTTGCCATCCTATGCGTTTTACCTGTTCCTGGAGGGCCTTGAATGGCAACAGTATTGTAAGATTCCAAACTACGCAGAATATGGATATTCAGGTCTTCTGTCGCAGAAACCTTTTGTGGATTCCATATGTTTCCTGTCGCAAAGAAAAAGTCCAAAATTTCTTTTGTTGCCTCACATTCAGAGTGTTGGACGACATTCTTCAAGTTTAGCAGATATTTCAATGGTGGATCATTAGGTCCGAAAGCTATAATAGGATTCTGAGATTCAAGCAAATCCGCAAATTCCACAGTTATATTCTTTACCCCGACCAAACAAAAAGCAGGGTCTTCCGATTTTGAAATCCAGACGCAATGCGCATCTGAATAATTGCATTGATATTGTTCTCGAAGGTCAGCCCAAGCCAAATTCCCCCAATTCTTATAACTCGCCATCTCTCCAATAAAACAGGATGCCGTCCAAAAAGAGTTCTTGCGAGGCATATTGTCTGAAATACGTACTTTGAAGATGGAGAAATCTCCTCTAAAACCAACGAATTTGCCGACAAAAATTTCCCCACGTTCTTTAAGTACTGTTGCTTTGGTTGCAATCAGGCGGCCATACTCTTTCATCTGAGTGTTATACTCAGTTTCAAGAAATTCAATATAATTTTCTCGTTTGAACTTCATAATTAAATATCATCGTCAGTGGTTTGTGTTTGCGTTCCTTGCTGCCTTGCATAAATGTCACAGACTCGTGTAGCATTATCAGCGATGTGGAAACGCTCAAAATTGAAATGCAAGTCTGTAAAATAATGCAATGTTTCTGCAAAATTAGATACTCTGTCAGAGAATTTTTCCCTGTCAAGATTTTCCGAACTAAATGTGATTGAGATGTTCGACTGGTTCATTACCAAATCACTCTGTGGAACTTCTACGATATCCAACTCTCCATTTACAGTCGTATATACTAACAACCTTGCGTTATTCTGTACTACCCATTCCCATTCCTCTGGATTAATTTTAAATTTCGCTTGTTGGGATTTATAGCTTTTAAGAACAATGGGAATAAGACCATCTTTATCTTCAACATTAACAGTAGAGAAACAGCAGGGTTTGCCAGTATCATCACATTCTCCGTAATGCTCAGGAAATTTCCAGTCAGGGCGACTTTCAATTAGTTTCCGTTGAGCCTCAAGCTGTGCTGCGTACATTTTTTGATTGGATATCTCGCTTTCTTCTTGGTCTACCTCTACAATTCTTCCAGATGTTAGATTTTCTATAATCTGTTTCAAACGAACATTTTCGTCTTCCAGTTCTTTGTTTCGAGTACTCAAATCTTTGAAATCTGCAATATTGAAATCTGCAATATGAGAAACAAGTTCCGTCAAGTCTTCTTCATTCAAACTATTCTTCAAGGTCTGCAATTGCTGTCTTTCATTTTTAGTCCAGACAACATTCATGCTAACAGAATCTTTGATAGGATACACTTTGGGAAAATGGTTTTCATCAAACAAACTCTTATTTGATTCGCCCCATTCGTCAATCAACAATCGTGCAGCATTTCTAAAGTTCTCATCTTCCCAATTTGAGTTATTACCATAGAGTTCCTTAACTCTTCCATCTATATAGGCATAAGCATCCGAAGAATTTTTCTGTTTGGAGATTGTAGCAACACAGCGTGGGTCAATAAGAATATTGTAGTAGTTGTTTGTATCATCAGAAAACAATGCAATAATATCTTTAAGCGTTTTATCTATACTTTCTGTTTCCTTATAAAGTTGGTCCTTTGCAACAAAATTTCCTGCTTGATTTGGATATATTGCCTTGTTTGGGAATTGAAAGTTTCGACTTTCACTATATTTGTATAGCACATTTAGATTCTCAAAAAGCTCATTGTTGCTAGTTGAGAATTCAGCTAAAAAGGTCTTAGTATTTGCTTTCTTTTCTATTACAGAAACTATATCACGGCAAATAAACTCATTGACACGAAGCCAGAGTTTGCTGTCAACGACCTCTATGGTCTCATCTATGTTTTTACATTCAGGCAGGAAATAACGAGCGGCTTTCTTTAATGCTGTTTGAGTAATTGAGATATTCTCGTTTTCGGGACTTGTTATTGGTAGGACCTGTATTAAGTATAGTGCTATTTGGCGCAGACTTTCCTCACTGTATTTTCTGTACAGGGTGTAGCTATTATATGTGGCAGAATTACTCCAACTTGGGTAACCTAATGTTGCGTTTGATAAATCTGTGGCAAAGTCCGCGATACCTTTCGCACTTGTCTTCCCCAATGATTTTAGGTCAATAGCATTGTCCAGCAGAATGTCTTTGTATGACAGTCCGATTTTCCCAAACACATTGTTTTTCAATACCTCTGGAATACCATTATCAATGAACAGATTCTTGGAAAAGCAGAATGTTCCATTTTGGTTAGGGACTATCGCCTTGTTGTTCATTGTTGCCAAGGTAATGCCTAAACTAAGAATTGTATCATTCAACCACTTTGCGTCTAATCCTACAGGAAGATTTGCCAAAGATTTCTTTGATTCAATAGTAGAAATTATATAGCCGATAAGCCACTTGTCAGTTTCTTCCCATGCAGCTTTATTCAATGAATTGTCTAAAACTGTCTGTAAATCCTGACACTGGAATAGTTCTTTTGTAATTGTGTATATGCGCGAACGCTTCGTAATGAACTCTTGCTCATATTTGTTACTATCTGATACAGCAATAGAAATGATTGGCTTCAATTTAGAAAGTTTGTGTGCATCTGTGTACTTTGCATCAATAATGCTTTTTACTAAACTGTTGACCTTGGCAGAATAGCTTGTGGAATTGAATTTGCTATCCAGAGATACAGTGGTTATTGATTCATGAAGCAGTAGAGGTCTCATATCTCCTCCAAGTTTTCCCAAGACATCAAGAACTACATTTGTAACTCCCTCTCCCTGTTTGAAACCTTCTGCGTCTCTCTTCAAAAACTCTCCGTTCATGTTGGGAAGAAGGGCGTGCTCTTTGAATAAGAGTTCATTTTGTAACGACACAAAAGCCAAGAACCTGTTGTACCATGCAAATTTGTCGTTGTCAGGAATAACGTCTAGAGAATCCACAGAGCCCTTGGTTTCAATATCCGCACATATATCCTCGGTTGCCCACAATCTTATATCATTATCTTTCCAAAGCATGTGCGCCCATTTGTTGTTGTCTGCAACCAACTTCTTTGGATATAGTGAAGTGAGCAATTCAAACAAGATGTTTTCCGACTCTTGTTTACTTTCTTTAATAATAATACAATCTGATAACCTAAGAGAAGTTCCAGACATTAAATAAGGAGTTACTATTGGATGACTTGACAGTTTCTCTTGCATAGCCGTTACAATTGATTTCTTGTACCAGTCCTTATCTAATTTCTCATGATCCTTTACTGACTTTAATCCGTTGCAAAGGTTAAAGAAACTGTTAAATGAATTCTCAGAAAGATATCCAACAATAATATCGAATATATCGGGCAGTTTACAAAGAATCTTCTGATTAATGCCAACCTCTGTGATTGCATTTTTCTCTTCGTCTCTTGTAATTCCATTGAGAATCAAGCTCTGTCTCTCGCTGTCCGGTTCAAAATCTGGACTGTTCACGAATATCGGCATCTGGATTTGTCCTTCAATACCGACTAATGGGAATACACAGAACAACGATGTTTTATCGCCTGTGCTTACTATATTTTTATTGCTATCAATTTCACATGCTACTTGTAATCTTATGGAACGTTCTGCCTTGTATTTTGCTGAAAGTTCTTCGTCCAACTCTTTTGCTGAATAATATATAAAAGTCCGGGGCTCAGGCTCTGTATCGCCAGCGATAATTCTAAACTGAGCTTGATGAAGTTCGTCTGTAATTGGAGTATCTGTTATACGTTCAATTGATATTCTTTCACCATTGTCTATTAATTCAACAGAAGACAATTCTTTGCAGAATAACAAGGTTTGTGCAATGTTTTCCTTGAAATTCTCCTTTCCTAATTGTACTGCACGACGCCCCGATTCTGAATTGACATGATAGATATATGTGGTCCAGTCGTATGGTTCGCTATAATATACCTCGGATGCTCTCATCTTATCAAGACCTTCAAGAAGTTCTTGCTCAGTAAAACCATCTCTATACATTGTTACGGAAAAACCGACGATTGCATTTTCATCGCCATACATATTACTTTCAATCGTTACAACTTTGGAAAGGCAGTGTGTAGTTAGGAAACCTGTTCCAAAGCGTCCTGTACTTTCTGCATTTTCTTTATCTTCACTATATTTATATAGCAATCCCAATCTTGCATCAGCAGTAAATGGGTCGCCATCATGCTGGAACTTAACACGGTCACCGTCAATAAGAATTCGTGCTTTAATACTATCTCTATTCGGGTTATTTGTTATTGTATCCTTTGCATTCTGTAGCAACTCCCAAATCCATCTTTTCCTGTCAATATCATTGGGTTGATTGAGTTCTCTCAGGCGTTTACTTACATTGCTGATATACATTTTATCAAGCAATTTTTCTAAAGCTTTTTCTGTTGATTTTGGGGCTGAAATTTGCATATGATTATTTGTTATATTCAACATAATTTAAGATATATATTTTCTTCATATTGTCTCCAACTCCTTCTCAATTTCCTCGATCGTAGGCAGACTACCACGAAAGTCTTTTGGCAATGCCTGCCCCAATTCATAGTCGGAGATACCGATTGGCTTTTGAATGTCACGCAGGGCATATTCCGCCTTGATGCGGTCTTTGGTCTTGCAGAGCAGCAATCCGATGGTTCGGTTGTCTCCCTCACGGCAAAGGATGTCATCCACCGCAGAACAGTAGAAGTTCAGTTTGCCGATATATTCCGGCATAAACTCCGTATCTTTCAACTCAATCACCAGATAGCGGTGCAAGAAAGCGTTATACATTAGGATGTCAATGTAATAATCGCCACCAGACACCTCTATATGATATTGCCGTCCCATGAAAGCAAAACCAGCACCCATTTCCACAAGGAATTTCTCTACATGGTTGACCAAACCGATTTCCACATCACGCTCATTGTATTGGTCAGTGAAAGTGAGCATATCAAAGATATATGGGTCTTTGAGCATTGATTTCACATCGCTTGCTTCCGGTACAGGCAAAGTCTCTGCGAAATTGTTAGCCAATGCGCCATGCTTGCCGTAATCATCAAGTTTGATGGCTTCTTGCAGATAGCGTGTGTTCCAATGAGACGTGATACATTGTATCATGTACCAATAACGTGCGCGAATATCCTTAACCTGCTGTAAGAGTATCAGATTATGCGTCCAACTCAAATGCCTTATTGGAAGCGTAAAATTATACGTTCCAAATTGCGCAATCAGTGATTGCGCAATTTGCTTTGAGGTGCCGTCTAATTGCGCAACCGCTGATTGCGCAATTGAAGAATCAGCACCCTTCACCATCGTAAGTTCCTGATTATATTCGTTGAAGAACTGTATCATGCACTGCATATTGCGTACGGAAAATCCTTTTATCTCGGAATAATCGTTCTTCAAATCCACAGATAATCGTTGCAAAGTTTTCTTGCCCCAACCATCGGTGTCTTGGCTCTGCTGTAGCATTTCACCAATATCCCAATACATCCGAAGCATCTCTTCATTGACCGCATAAATCGACCTTTGTTGGGCAACCTGCACCCTTTGCTTGATTTTGCGAAGCAATGCAGCATAACCACGGAAATTATCCATCAAGTTATCAGTGACTTGTATGTTTGTATTCTTTGCCATACTTTTTCCTTTTTTTGTTTACAAAGTTACTCTTTTTATTCGGTTGTATGTCAAAATCTTACGACTATTATCACGTACATACCATTATCGGTTATCTTCCCATTGAGAAGCCCCTCTTTTGCTGGTAGTCGTAACGACCTTCCACCACATTTTCGACTTCCCGTTTGGCTTTGATTTGCTCACGGCTGTCCAAGTCGCCTTTTTGCTTAGCTGTAAGGTACAGGAAATCTCCCGCGGTATGGCGTGACTGCCTATCATCCCCGAACAGGTTGAACGCATCCTTGATGTTCGATACCTGCTCCGTGTCAAAACGGGGCTTGTAACAATCCTTTGCCAAACGGATGATACCGTGTACCGCCTTGCGGAAGATGTTGTTTGTTTTGAGCAGCAAGAAGCTGAGACAACCGATAAGGTGGTTCTGCCATGCAATGTGGTTTTTAAGCCTTGCGGTTGTCTCCGTGTGTTCCGCCTCCTTGCGGTTCAACTCGGACTGATGCTTGGCTTCCAGCTTCATCAGTTCACAGTGATGGTCATTCTGCATGGCTTGGATTTTATCCTGCAACTGCCCTATGGTTTCCTCATGCGTGTAAACCTCGTCACGCAAATCCTCAATTTCACCTTTCAAGGCTTTAGACTTGCCCGTAGCCCAACCGACAGCGGCACTCAGAAACTCGCTCCCTTTCTCCTTGTTGAGCTTGGAGCGCTTCTCGCTGATAGCCCTGTCAAGATCTTCACTCTGTCGTTGCTTCAGTTGGGCTTGCTCTATGAGTGCATTGGTGGCATTTTTCGTTTCCTGCATCTTCTGGTTTGCCATCTCCAACTGATGCTCCCGATAAAGCCGTGTGGCATTCATGCGGTTCATTTCCTCTTTCTGTTTCTCTATGATGAAGTCGTTACGTTCGAAATGTTCCTTGCCTGTCTCGGTTTTGGATTGCCCTCGCTCCATAGAGAGCAAGTCGGCAGCCAATGTCTGCATCGCTGCCATATCCTCGTCATTGAACTTTTGACTTTTGCCCGAATCGTGGTTCATCCAGTCGAATACGATGTGTGCATGATAGTTCGGTTTGAACCATCTTCCACCAACTTGGAAACACTCCTTGTCTTCCGCTTCGGGCTGTCCACTCAACCAATGCCCCTCGTCCTTGTGCAGGAAGATTTGTAGCGGAATGATGCCCCAGCGTTGTCGGCACTTCTCGCCAAATTTGCGCACGTCTGCCAGTGTGGTGTCCGGTCTGATGAGCAGCACACCCTCACGGATGGGCGAGCATCCTGCCACCTTGGTGATTTTCCCGTTCCTGCCTTTCCGTTCACGCTCTTTCTCCTGCATGGCACGATCCGTCTTCTCCTTGACCATCCGTTTGATGTTGTCGTAGTGTGTCCGCAAATCGGGAGTGCTGAAGTCGGGGTTTACCCATCGCTCGTTATCGGCAGATAGTTCGGATACGATGTAGATTTTGGACTCGCCGATGTTACGCATGTACTCGGCTGTTCTCCGGTTATGAGCCTCGCTTGATGCGATGTTGCAAGGCTTGATGTGTATGCTTGATTTGGTTGCCATTCTCTTAAATTTTGATTGGGTTATTGACTGTTGTTTTGTTGCCGTCCGCTCATAACCGCAGGGGTTCTTAGGGGTGTAACCCATAAGCGGAGATTGCAAAGAGAGGGTCACTCTTTGCTCGGGGTCCTCAGGGGTGAACGCCCAGAGTGAGTTATTAGGGCAACGTCCTAATCCCCTCGGGAGAGCCCACAACTACGAAAGCGAAGCGTGTAGTTATAGTAGGCTATATCAAGGGCAAGCCCTTGTGGTTACCCACAGCCTACGGCTTTCGCTCTCCTCCGTTAGGGAGGGTTTCCGTCACCGCTGCCGATTGTGGATGCACTGACCAGCACAAGGTCTAAATCGTCTATCAGCTTTTGCAGGGCGGGATTCTTCTCTATCATCCGTTGGAGGATTTTCTCTGCCTCGACCAAGTGGTTGGCGGTACTCATGAGCTTGCCTTCCCGTATCTGAAAGATGATCCAGTCGGCTATGTCGATATGGGCATCTTTCTGTTTTGGGGTGGCGTTCTTCTCTATGATGTCTGATACCATCGCCTTGCAAAAGGTCATGCTTTCGGCTCGTTGCTTCCACTCGGCATATCCGTCCGCATCAGGGAAAAGGATAACGGTTCGCCCTGTCAGTACACGGAGCTTTTCCTCTCGCATCTGGCTCTTTCCGCCTGTTGCCAGCCATACATGGTCGGAAAAGATGGCAGAGCCGATGACGGCACTCTTTTCGGATTCCACCAATACCACCACCTTGTCGGGATGGAGCTTCAACAGGTGTTCTCCGAAAGGCATTGGGAGAGTTTTGCCAATCCTCCGACAACACACGCTGCTTTTTCAGTATGCTGTGTATCCAGTTCACTGCCGATGTCTGCCCATCCTTGATACGGTGTCCGTCTTCGGGATTGTACTGCATCACCTTTCCCGTGCGTACCTTGTCCGCCCGGTCTATCTGCCAAAAGATAACAGAGCCGTCACGGGTAGCTCCCAAACGGTATTCCTCCAGCAACCGTTTCAATACCTCTTTCGCCTTGCTGCCGTAATAGGAAGTAAGGAGCGTGGAGAGGAAACGGAAGAAATTACTGTTCACGCTTTGGGATTTCTCCACATAGTGCTGCGGGATGTAGTCTATAGTTTTCGGTTGCGGAGGTTGCTGATACTTCTGTACCACTCTTTGCCTTTCAAAAGAGGAATTGTTGACGGTGCAACATTCGGGGTGGTCTTGGAAATACTCTTTCGGGGTGTAGTGATACCCGCAACCGCTTTCGTGGTTGCACCTGCCGACCGATGGATGCAAAGGCACATTGTTCCCGTCCACGTAATAGACGAAAGAACGCCTATCCCCGCAATTGGGACAGGTATGCCGTGTTGCCATCCCCTTGTACTTCTGTAACGAATAATTGCCCATGACCTAACTTGTTTTTGAGAATTGATTTTCAGCTGTCCCATCCTGTCCCACTGTCCCACTCTCCAAGGGTTGGGACAGTGGGACACTTGGGACACCTTCGTTTTTGCTCTCTTTGCTGCGCTGGATTATCCGGCTGACGGTGGATTTTCCGCAGTTCACCTGTGAGGCAATCTCCCTGACGGACTTGCCCGATTGGGAGAGTTGCAGGATTTGGCTGTCCCGTTGGCAGGATTCGTTGTCGCCCAGCTTCTTCAGATGTTCCTTTTCCGTTGAGTAGCCCCTCTGCACGAACTGCAGGAAGGCATCCACCTTCTCAATCTCGTAAATGATGACATTGTCTGCATCATAGGAGTATGTGCCATAGGGCACTTTCAACTGCTTCACGTAGCGGAGTCCGCTGTCCTGCGCACTCTTGCCGATGGCAAACACGCTGTCAAAGAAGTTGTAGAGCCGCTTGCTTCCGGCAAGGTCGTTGGAGGTGATGGGACAATCCAACGAGCGTTTGGGGGTATGCGCCAGGACAAGGATGGATAGCTCGTACCTCTTTTTGAGATTGTTTAGTTGTATCATCAGCCGTCCAGCGGCATCGCCTTTCTCCATTGCGCAAAACAGATAGGTAAGATTGTCAATGATGAAAATCTTACAGTCGGTCTGCACCGCCATCTGTTCTATGCCGCCGATGATTGCTTCCTCGAAGTTGGCATCCAAAAGCAAGTTACAGTCAATAGACACCCGATAGAGTTTGTCAGGAAAGGTGTAGAGTTCCCCATGCTCGTTGGTGTAGCGTAACTGGAACTGCTTTTCGGACAGATCGAAGTCAAGATACAGCACATTGTCAGTTCGGGCAATGCGGTCGGCTATCTGCACGGCAAGGATAGACTTGCCTACGTTGGAATCGGCAAACAGGCAGGAGAGTTCACCCTCGTACCAAAAGCTGTCCCACAGCGCACGGGGTGTAGGCAACAGCGATGCTTCAAGAATGGTCTGGTTTGCCGTCTTGATGTTCATCATGCCTACACTGCCGGGCATGTCTCTCTGCGTCTGGGATGCTTTGGTGAGGTCGCCACGTATCAGGTTGATATAGTTCTTCATCGGACAAAGGTACGGGATTCTTCCGAGCGGTTTCCAGCCACTTGTCCAGTTCGTCACGGTAAAGGCAATAGCGTTTGCCGGGCTTGGTGGCAGGAATTATTCCTTCCGACAGCTTCATGTAGAGCGTACCTTTGGGAATACCCAAATACTCCGCTGCCTCGTCCACCGACATGGGAACGTGGGTATCCACCGTCTTGGCATGGTTCACACTGCGCTGCTCGGTGAGCAGGCTTTTCAGACTCATCACTTCGTTTCGAAGCTGAGCAACAACCTCGGGGAGGTCATTGAAGGTAAAGATTGTTTTTTCCATTCGCGTAATCGTCTCTTTGGTAAGACTTGGCGCAAAGGACGGCAATGATATATCCGTGAATATCTCCACGATACATCATTGCAAAATAATTCCCGAATAATTAAGCTCAGCCATAAATGACGGGCAAAATTGCTCGGGAAGCGATGTAAAACAGGCGGTTATGAACTACCGACTGTTCGTGGTTAGTATCGTGATTGCTTCAAAAATGGCTTTTCGTTTACAAATCCCGATGGATAGTGAAAATCCAATTTGTCATTTTCGGGTTCGTCAATGGGAATTTCCGTCTTTAACGGCTCTACCTTGAAGTTCTTGATGGTTGACAGGTCTATACCGGCAAACGCTTTCGGGAAAAGGGCTTTGACGAAATTGGCACGGTTGTCCCCGTTGTAGTATTTCTTGTACAGGAAACACTCGGAGATATTCCATACGAAGTGACGGAGCGGAATGTTGTTGATGTCTTTGGTTAGCGGTCTTGGTATCGGCTTCGGCTTGTATTGTAAGCTTTCCATCCATTTATCCACCTCGACACAGATATGGTTCACGATTTCTTGGTCGGCAATGCGGGGCAGGTAGTAATGGCAATACTCCATAACCATGCGGATGCGCTCCTCCTTTTCCCGTTGTTCTCTGCTTGCATAATCGGCACGGTTTTTCTCGTGAAGATCCGGGGTGATGGTCAGCTCAATCGGCTGTGCTTGGTGGGGTGCTTCTTCTTTTGTCGGGGATGCTTCGGATATAGGTTCAGTAGGAGTGACTGGTGTAGGTGTCGGCACTGGCACAGGTATGACTTCTTCAAGCGTACTTTGTGGCTGTTCTTTCTGCACCGCTACGACTTCGGCAACCGCTTCTTTCTTGCCGAACTTGATTTTGTAGATTTCGTATGTATCAAATATGAGTGTCTGAAAGGAGAAATAGAGCAACCATCCCAACAGGTTACAGCACACAAAGACTATCCACATGATAAAGTCTTGGTGAAGAAATTACAATTGACCGGTTTGAATCTTTCAAATCCTTGGTAAATGGCTGGCGGTATGTACTCCCATTGAAAATTTGTCCCTCATATGAAGATAAAGGCAGATCTTCAGTAGCATTAAATAGCGTTTGAGAATCATTTGACACAAACAAAAGTACGAAAAAGTACCGCAATAAACTGAATCACGAGGCTATAGAAAATCATAGTTCAACCCAAATTATTACATCAAACATACTGCATATTTAAAAAAACGCAGTAATTTTGAAGTTGATAAGAGAATTAAGATGAATATAACGGAATACATAACTCTCAATGGCGGCTATATAACGTCTGCGGAAGCCAAGAAGGTATCGCTCTATGACCAGCTATTGTATGGTACGAGAACCGGGCGGATTGTACGGTTGCGCAGAGGCGTATACGCACTCAATAACGGACTGGCCAAACAAATGATTGATGTCGAAACATTGGTGCCAGGCGGTGTGTTGTGTCTTTATTCCGCATGGTCGTACCATGAACTTACAACTCAAATTCCACAAGCATACCACATTGCGGTAGAACGTACACGACGGATAACGCTTCCTGTGTTCCCGCCTATTGAACTTAGTTTCATGACACAAAAGGCTTATGGTCTTGGAGTTATAGAGGTGGATATTGACGGCTTCAAAGTTAAAGTGTATGATTTGGAAAAATCGGTCTGCGATGCCATCAAATACCGGAATAAGATTGGCTTGGATGTAAGTTCCGAAATATTCAATAACTATCTGTCGCGTAAAGAACGTGACATTACCCGTCTCTATGAATACGCATCGCAGCTGCGTGTAGGTAAAAAAATTGATGAACTGATAAAATTCCTACTATAATGAGCAAGACATATACAAATTCCGGTAAATCGGTCAAGGAACGGCTGCTTAATCTGTCAAGAGCGGAACACTACAATCCGCAAATGATGATTTCCCGTTATATGCAGGAACGGCTGCTTTATCGCCTTTCTATCAGTAACTACCGTGAACGTTTTATCCTGAAGGGCGGTGCATTGCTCTACGCTCACGACCGCTTTGAAGCCCGTCCGACCTTGGATATAGACTTTATGGCTACCCGTATCAACAATGATAAGGAGAACATTAAACGCATTATCAAAGAAATATGCAATGTAGAATGCGCTCCTGATGGAGCCAGCTATGATGCTGAAACTGTAGAGGCGAAGGACATAACGGTAAACAATGAATATCACGGAGTTCAAGTTTCTGTCGTTGCCCATCTTGACACTGCCTGTCAGCGCGTATCTATGGACATTGGTTTTGGAGATGTCGTTACTCCGGCACCTCAAGAACTGGCTTTTCCGGCATTGATTGACACTGTGCCACAGGCAGAAATAAAGGCTTATTCATTAGAGACTGTCGTTGCAGAGAAGTTTCATGCCATGATAGTACTCTCTCTGGCCAATAGTCGTATGAAAGATTTCTTTGATGTCTATCGTATTTTAGTGACAGACAGGGTGGATGATGAAATTCTGCCGGATGCTATTAAATCCACTTTTGCAAACAGAGAAACTGGCTACAGGGAAAATCATCCCTTGTTCACCGAAGAGTTTTTTGCATCAAAGGATCGCCAATCTTTTTGGAATGGCTTTTTGAGGAAAATAAAATACCCGGAATCCATAGCATTTCAGACTGTCGGTTTATTGATAAGAGAACGGCTGAAACCATATTGGGAATCACTAAAAGACGATAGCACACTATGAATTTAAAATCAAACATTATGCATATATAGATTTCACAAGAAAGCCTGGAGTATAAGAACAAATCAGACGAAGAAATCTTACAGTTCTTCCCATATTATTGGAATATTAAGCCTGATAGTAATGGAGTATTCACTTTGGTAGCAAAGTACCAAAAGGCAAAACTATAGGCAGAAAGGGTAATGAGTTCGCAAGATTTGTTGATGTTATGTTAGAAATTCTATAGTATATTATCCTTTTCGTATTGAACTATCTTCTATTTGGACAAACTGCAATCCAAAACTTGAAAAGCAAGATTATTGGCAAAGACAATAATTAAGTTTCTGTATATCATCTTTTTATACACAAAGGCAATCCTCCAGACGTAGACTTAAAAACACACTTTTGGAGCCATCTGGCTTTAATTTCTCAAAATTACAGTTCTATTTGCTGCATCAATAATTAGATGAAACGATGAAATTCTGAGCTGAAGCGGAGAAAGGGAAAAGCAATGCTGCCAATGGACAGAAAATGCCCCTTGGCAGCACTCTTTTGCTAATCAAGAATTCTTGATTTGTCAGTATAAGGGAACAATTACCATGTATAAGTAATCGGGACAGTGATGATGTCTTCACCGGCCGGAAGCGAAAACTTTGACGAGGCACTCTTTACCAGCTCATTCAATTCCTCCTTAGTCATCAGCGACGTGTCGTTGTTCCATATGACATTATAGATGAGGTTACCGACCCAGTATTCTTCGCCTTTATATTTGACGGTACTGGTTGTGAGCATATATATGTCACATTCCCCTTCTCCTGACAATCGCCTGAATGTTACATATCTGGTCTTACCAGTTATTTTGTCCTTCCCGACGGAAGACGGCAAGAAAAAGTCAATATAGCAGCATAAAACCGTGTCACGTGTTATAACAATTGGCTTCCCCTGCTCTTCCCCCCATTTATATCGCGAAGATATTGTGGCATCGTAGACACATTCACAGGAGCTGTCCCCAGGAGATATCTGCATATAGAATCTTCTTCCATCAGCGCAGGTCATTCCGCATGAAACGAATACAAAAGACGCAAATAACGATACGATGATAATATTTCTCATAATATATTTATTTTCTTGTCACTTTATACATAAGTCCGTAATTTGATGTTTCCTTATGCCAATAGGCATTATACGGATTTATGGAACAATGGCATAAAGGTATGTATTCAACCTCTCAATAGCAAATATTTGTCATTTTTTAAAACATGTCCATTACAGTTGCAGGACTTTATCGGGTAGAATTGTAAAGTGTTGCTTTTCTTGTGTTCAATACCATCCCTACAAGAACAGATTAATAATACTATTTCTCTAGTATGAAATAGAAAAGCTTAATTTAATAATCCCAACAAAATTTTGGTAGACTTGAGTGTAACTAATTCAAATTTCGAGTGGTTCTTCATTTATGGTGAATCATTAGAGTTTGATGTACTTATGCAGAAAATGGGAGAGTTACAAGAAAGAGTGAGGATTATGTAAAGAGTCAAACCACCGAATAAATCTGTGCTAAATTACCGAAAATATATAAATCAAACTTGTATGCAAAAATTTGACAAAATACCTATCGCAGTTCTGAAGATGGAATTTACATTGTTCCAATAGGATGTTTGAAGCAAACACTTGACAACGATAAGTTTCTTTAAATATATCAACTCAAATCTTTGGATATTTTTATTGATAACCACTATTATAATCTCATTTTTTATCTTTGGGGATTTTTGGAAGTTCTGTATAAACACCCTATGGGCAGATCCAATAGTTTCTCTATTTATAGGTGATGAATGGTGGGCAATATCCATATGCTCACTCTTTATTGTCGCCTATTATATAAAGAATTTTACTTTAGTGAACCTCTAAATATAAATAGAGTAGAGTGCCTGTTAATGTTTGTAACCATATATCTTTTTTGTTTCTTTTCTGGAAAACGGGAATACTCATTAATAATATAGGGATATCAATAACAGCGTGGGCAAATATTTTTAGGTATTTCGCGAATGACCTTAATTATGTTGTTCACTTCACAACTGTAAGCAGAAATATTAATCCTATAATGGTAACCTTTTTTGCGCGTACACCTTATAATTGTATAGCGATACAACAAAAAAACGGAACTAGACAAATCATTTCAGGTCTGGATCCCGTTTTTTATTGATTTTACCGACAGGCGGGCCGGGACCTCACGCATTGGAGCGAGACACGGCACCATTTGAAGGACAGACAGTCACACCTTCAAGAACACCTGCTTCTTGTAGAGGAAGTACAGGAAGAGCCAGCAGGCTGCAACATAGCCGGCACTCAAGACGACAGCACCCCATTCCGGAGGCAGCAATTCCGCAAGGCCACCGAGAAAAAAGCGGTCTATCTTATTGAAGTCTATGATGCTCTGGGCAATGTATATCGTTATCGAATTCATTCCGATGACACGGAAGAAAAATGTCCATTTCTGATAGCCCTTGACGTCTATGATATAATAGAACAAGGCAAACAGGGCAAGAGAATATGCACCGACCACCAGCACAAAAGAACTGCTCCAAAGCATCTTGTTCAGCGGGAACACAAGACTCCACAGCAGTCCTGCGGCAAGAAGCACAAGAGATGCCAGTCCCATATATCCGGCCTTCTTAGTCCCGTCCAGCTTCTCAGACCGCACAAACTCACCGGCAAACATTCCGAGCATCGCCGTGACAATGGACGGCACTGTGCTCAGCAGGCCCTCCGGGTCAAACCGTCCGCCGTCATATATAAGACGTCCGGGAAGAAGAAGACGGTCCACATATCCCACGAGACATCCCTGCATCGACAACGGGTCTCCGCCGGGCACATCAGGCGCAGGCACATAGCATATCAGCAGCCAGTACGCGACAAGTATCGCAACGGCAATGACGGCACGGACAGCAGGCTTGAAACACACATATATAAACGCGGCAAACATCCATGCAAGACCTATTCTACCGAGAACACTTGCAACGCGCAGATTTGCAAAGTCAAACCTCAGAAAACCATTGCAGATTATACCGAGACAGACAAGCGTCAGACCGCGCCTGAAAATTTTCAGCAGAATGTCCCTCATCGGACGGCCCTGCTCCTTCTGCTTTGCCAGCGAGAACGGGAATGACAGCCCTGCGATAAACAGGAAAAGCGGGAAAATGGTGTCATGATGGGTCAGTCCGTCCCACGGGACATGCTTCATGGTCTTTGCCAGCCAGCACTCAGCCCCATTGGGAAACAATTTGCAGACATTGATGACAAGCCCCGTGAATCCCATTATGAAAAGCATATCGAATCCGCGAAGGGCATCTATCGACATTAGGCGTTGTGATTTCATTTTTATTATAATTTACAGTGTAGCACAAATTCGTAAGCATCAATCCTTTACAAGATACCGCTGCCGCCAAAATCGGGCGCCTCTCATCATCGGATTGACATTCAACATATTACATAACACCAAACGGTTCAACCACCATGTCAAACTGGTCAATGCTTCCGGTACGGCAGGCAAGATGCCTTGTAGACGGTGATATTCCGAACAGAGGCGAATATGTCCGCACCTTTATCGTCTTGCCGTCAGGCATGAATTCAAGGATACGCAGCCATCCGTCCCCGCCGTTGCCGTCCCATCCTCCGCCGAGCATCTGCACATTGAACATCATCTGATGGACCGGCCGCCCTGCGGCATTCCTGTCCACCCTGTAGGCGACGGAATCCTCAAAACCTCCCGGCTTTCCCTTGTGTCCGCAGATGACAAGCACAATATTGGACGACTTCGACACAAGCTTCTCCCAGACGGCCTTGCCCCAGTTGCGCGGAGCTATGGCATAACTCTCATTGTCAGTCCTTTCCGCACTCTTCTCATACAGGAAAGAATGAGTCATGAAAATCACCCTGTGATCCTTGTAAGACTCTGACGAGATGAACTTCCCGACCTTTTCGAGGACTTCATCACGCGGCGCGAATTCGGTTGTCACAACCAGCATCTTGCCCCAGAAAGCGTCATCAAATTCAAATATAGCGTTTTCCAATGAGATCACACCATTCCTGTTCGGAAATGCGGCCACACATATATCCCGCCAGCACGGATTCCTTTCAAAATTGAAATATTCAGGGAAATGAGTCATCCCGTTCTCCGAACGCCTGTAGCCATAGTCATGGTTGCCCGGAGATATGATATACGGCACTTTTCCGTCCAGCCTGGCAAACGAACGCGAGGCAGACTCCCACATTTCCCTGCTGGTCATGTTCACCATCGGGTCATCCTGCACCACACTCTCATTCTGCTCCACAAGGTCACCGGTGCACAGCACGGCCTTTATATTCAAATTCCGAACATTGTCGGCAATCCACGCCGTGCACAGTTCAAATATAGGCTGGCAAATGTCATATTTGGTATAGCCCTGAGGGTCACCGAGAAGAATCATGGAAAACGAATCCTCATCATAGAGTTTCTGCGGATCCGCCCTGTTCTGCGACATAAGAGGAAGCCCGAGGCACAGAAGGCAGCATAATGCAGCCATATGACGACGACACAAGATATTATCTATTGAACACATGTTTTGCATAATTTGTAAGTCCCATTGCATCATAGCGCGCCGCCATGACGGAAAGCCTGCCGACAAACTCATTGAAATCCCTGTCCGGCGATGCAGTCCACGCAGCCTCGCTGAACGCGTCAAGACGAGGAAGGAGCTTGTACTGCAGCATTGCGAAATCCGGAACATGCTCTGTCCACAGATTGCACTCCAGCCCAAGCACCTGCTTCATCTCCGCTGGAGTATAGTCCGCTGCAGGATCAAGGCTGTAGGCGCATTCCACATTAAGATTGAAATTGCTTCTTCCGCGATGGCAATAAGGCTCATTGGCATGCTCCGGCTCTGGTACCTGATAATAATCGAAATAACAATAATAGTTAGGGCACAGTATGGAATAATTTCCGTTTGCGAACACCTTCTTTGCACGCTCCCCGAAATACCTCTGCATCACCACAGCGGTAGTGCTCAGCCCTCCCTCTGAGATCTCGTCCCATCCGACCAGCTTCCGTCCTTTGGAGCGGATGAATTTCTCGACACGACGTACCGTGTAGCTCTGCAGTTCCTTCTCATCCGCCAGCCCTTCGTCCGCTATCCTTTTCTGGCAAAGAGGGCATTTCTCCCACTCTGACTTCGGGCACTCATCACCGCCAATATGGATATATTCAGACGGGAACAGTCCGATTATCTCCTCCAGGACATTTTCCAGAAACTCAAATGTAGTTTCCTTTCCCGGACAGTATACATCACTGCTGATCATAAAGTTAGGCAGTACTTTATACCCCTCCCCGCGGCATCCGAGCCATTGGTACGAGGCCAGGGCCGAATTTGAATGTCCAGGAATCTCAATCTCCGGAATTATGGAGATAAACCTCTCTGCCGCATACCGGATTATTTCCCTGACCTGCTCCTGGGTATAATAGCCGTCCACAGGTATTCCGTTCGGCTGCCACGAAGGCCACCTGACAGTGTACGGACGGTAGTTCCCGATTCGCGTAAGCTCCGGATACTTCTTGATTTCTATCCTCCATCCCTGGCTGTCAGTGAGATGCCAGTGGAAAGTGTTTATCTTATGCATTGCCAGCAGGTCAAGAAGATTCTTTATCTCATCCACCGTAAAGAAATGGCGCGAGCAGTCAAGCATCATCGCCCTCAACGTATACACGGGAGCATCCTCAATGTCCGCATACGGAAGTTCAATGGCAGTCACAGAACCGTCTGCCGGCATCTCCACAGGCATCAGCTGAAGCAGTGTCTGGCAGGCATAGAAAGCACCGGCCCCAGAACCGGCCGTTATCTCCACGCCTTTGCCGTCTATAGTCAGGCGGTATCCCTCCGGTTTCATGGCAGGGGAAATCCCTATACGCACACCAGCCTTGTCCCTAAGTTCAAGCCCTTTGCCGAAGACCGGGGCAAGGCTGCGTTCCAGAAGGCCGGCAGAAAACTCCAGGTCCGCGTCATCAGACAGGAAACATATCCCGGAAGAGGGCCGGAGGCAGAAGACCTTGTCGCCGAGCGTCATCTTCTGAGGCTGCGGGATGACTGCCAGGCTTGAGCGGTCGCATTTCAAAGGGCCTGCCCATGACGACACTGCCAGGGCAAGCACAGATAAAAGCGTGAAGAGCCTTTTCATCATAGAGTATGATTAGCAGGATAAGAGAATGGATTCTCCGCTCTCCAGCGGGCCTTGTATATATGGAGACCGTCCACAAAGAACAGCCGGTTGCCTGTAGACAGTTCCAGGACCTCATTTGTCCACCAGCTTTCAACCGGAGTCGTATATATGGCAGTCTGTCCAGGCTCACCCGTGCAGACACTCTTCACATTCTTCTGCAGGAAGGCAGGCGCAATCTCAAAGCTGCAGTCCGACGGATTGAAATAGTAGACATTGGCCCATACAGTAAGCAGAAGCCTGTCCTCGCCATATACAGGCATAAGGTCGTGCCCCAGAACAGACGGAAGCGCAAACGACTTGTCAAGCACAAGCTGGCCGTCCTCATATCTGTAGCTGCGCATCTCTTCATCGCCGGCACACCACAGGCAATTCCTCTTATAGTCCCACACGGCATTATGCACACCCTTGAAATCAATCTTCTGCACATATTCGGAAGCATACTGCTTCAGGGTGTCACATTTCCAGAGAGTCATATATCCTTCAGACGAGGCACAGACAATATTATTGTCGGGAAGCACCTCTGCCGAATGAGGGTTTCCGCCCGGTTTTGCATAGAACAGGACCTTCTTGTCCTTTATCCTCACGAGAGCACATCCTCCGTTGCTGGCAGTGATGAGCAGACAAGACTTGTTGTAGACAGGCTTTGCTTCGTCCGGAAGATTGAACCATTTGGCCCTTGACTCGGACAGTCCGTCCTGAGAAGGAGTCCATTGCCACAGCAGCAGACGCGTAGGCTGGTCATATATACAGACTGTATTGGAGGCCTGCTCCGTAAGAATCAGCTGCTTTGCAGAAGTTTCAACAGTCGGGATTTCCGGTTTTCCGGCAGGTCCCTTGGATGAAGATTCATTGCCGCAGGAAACCATGCCGAGCACAAGCATAAGTGTAAAAAATAATTTATTCTTCATATCAAATCATATTTTATTATTCATGTCAATGTCCGGGCACAGGCCCTGCAGGAGCTCATGCCCGGACAGCAATGTCATCAATTGATTTTCACACACCTTACAGGGAAGGCCTGGCACGTCAGGTTAGTTCCCGGAGCAGTATTGAAGTCCCAATAGATGCTGCACCTGCACTCAGCCGCCGCAAGAGTAGCCGTATGCATGGCTATCACGCTGCCTGGTCTGGTAAGCGCACTATGCCATTCCCTCCATCCTGTTGCAGGGAAGTTATATGTCTCTCCATTGTAGACAGCCCTTCTTCCCCATGTAATTGAGTAATTTGCATATTCCCACGATCCGCCGTTGATGACACCGCTTATATACTGGTGCATCTCAGAATGTGTCGGCACACGGTAGCCGGCCGGACAAGGGTTATTGAGAGTGTTCGCAAGAGAAACACCGCCCCAATAGTCCTGAATCTCACTGTTGGAGGCAGCCCAGTCCCCGCTGTTCCAGTTGCCATAGAACACCAGAGGATTCTTGGAAGCCTGCTCTTCAGTGCACCTTACCTGCTGCAACGAAAATCCGCCGGACAGCATATCTGTATTGCATATATATGGCGCAGTCCATACCCTTTCGGCAGCCCCCAGGCCAAAGCCTACGGACTCGGTCAGGCTCGTGGATATATTCTTGTCCATGATGTTTGTACCGATGAACGGATCTTTCCTTCCCCACTGGTACATAAGGCCGATTGCGTCAGCAGTTGCAGCATCGGCAGAAAGAGCCCCGAGATTTCTGTCCATCATGACGATATCGGAATACGCCAGGTCCTTTACCCCCGTAGCTACCCATACATGCCAGCTCCACTGCACTTCGCCGTTCTTCAGAAGGGCAATCACCTCGCTTCCTTCTGAATCTGAGGCCGAGAACATTATCTTTCCGTCATTATAGCTTATGTCAGACAGGATTGTCTCACCCCCTGTACACCAGATCCAGTCGGCGATGTCACCGTCCACCACTGTTCCGTCGGCCTTTTTGGCATCGAAAACATACACACCAGGTTCAGTTACAAGGAAACAGTTCGCGTTGCCCCTGGCTGAGAGATTGGTCATTCCTGCAAACCTGACAGCCCCCCTGTAATATTCATCATTTACTATTGCGGCTGCCTGGTACCAGCACTCTGAGCCAAATGAAGCCGGAACCTCATACGAGAAATTCTTGCCGTTGACATTTGCCCGGACAAATGAGGCCGTCTCAAGCTCATCCTCCGAGGCGGCATAGAAGAAGCCTGGCACAATCGGAATCTTCTTGCTCTCGAAGACATAGCTTCCCTTCAGGATATATGCCTCATCAGTAATCTCGGCAACAAGCGTCGCAATCGACGGGGTAAGGCTGAAATCAACCTTGAAGAATCCCGGCTTGCCGTAATATGCTTCTGTCCCGATTTCCACAACGGACTGATACCAGTATTCACCGTTCTCAACAGACGGCAGCACAAGATAGAAACTGTCCGCCCCGGCCATCACTGCCGGCAAGGTCTCCGCGACCTCCAGTTCAGTCTGCGTCTTTGCATAGCGGAATCCGGCCGTCACAGCATCAGTCCCATCGTATATGAAACGGCCCTCAAGAGTCACTTCTGTCTCATCTATTGTGGCAGGACCTGTCTTTGCCAACGATGCCTCCTCTTCCGGCAGAGGCTCTATTTCTGCAATCTCCCTGCAGCCGGCAAGAATCACGGCCGCCGACATCAGGATGCACAATATGGAAAATATATTTTTCATGTTCGGTTTCATTTTATCAGATTGTTCTTAGTTGTTATAAACGGGCATCACTCCCCCTTGGTTACGAAAATATAGGCCACTGAATAGTCCTCCGGCATCCTTACGGCTCTGTCTGAGGTGCATTTCAGTCTTACAGGAAGCACAGAAGTACCTTCCGGCAGGCAGTCATAGTCGAATGACACAAGGACCTCGGTCTTGACATCCTCCTTTCCCACCAGCATGTTCATCATGCTGAACTCATAGCTGTTAGGAGGCAGAATCCTGTAGTCCGACATATATTTGGCATTATAGGACACCAGGTCCTCGGCATCAACTGTCAGAGACACAGCAAAGACATCGTCATTGAGTCCGCCTTTGCACACATAAATCCTGTGCTCCCGGCTGTCAGGAGAGACCGTGACCTCACATTTTCCGTATTTCAGCAGGTACAGGCTTGAATCCACGTCATGCCCGACCTCGAATTTTCCGGAACATGAGGACAAGACGGCAAGTACCGCCGCGTATATTACAGATATCAAAAAATTACGTTTCATTATATCCAATGTTTTCGGTTATTAATATCCGGGATTCTGCACAAGATTCGGATTGATGTTCATTTCCTGGAGAGGAATGGCAAGCCAGTATGATTTCCACACCCTTTCCATCAGCTCCGGCATATCGGAAACCTGATAGAAATCCTCGGCAGTCTTGCCGTCAAGGTTCCATGCCTTTGGCTTGCGCACCATCACAGTCTCAGCCTCCTTCCATCTGCGCAGGTCGAAATAGCGGTGTCCCTCACAGAAAAACTCGATGCTTCTCTCGCGATGGAGAATCTGCCTGAGTTCATCTCCGGCAGGGATTCCTCCGGCAAGTTTCCATGAAGCCTCGAAATTCGGCAGGCCGGCACGTGAGCGCACCTTGTCAAGGCATTCCAGTGCGGTCCCGTCAAGGCTCCCGTTATACTCGAACGATGCCTCAGCATAGGCAAGATACAGCTCCGCGAGCCTCATCATCGGATAATTGTACTCAAAGTAGCTGAATGTCTTGTTGGTCGGGTCGAAGCGGTTTTTCTTGTTTATGAACTTCTTGTTGAAATACCCGGTGCAATTCTGATACTCCGGTTCAACATTAAGTGCGCTGCCATGCTCCTCGCCGCCCCGCACATGTATCTCGATGGTAGTGCCGTTAATATCGTATGTACCTCTGTCGTAGCCCACATTGGCATAGAAACGAGGTTCTCTCCCGGCATGCATCTTGGCCGTCCCTGTCGCAGGGTCATATTCATACGGATTGATTCCCCTTGTCTTGGGGTCTTTGTCCCATGGAAGACCGTCAGCCGTATAATACATCTCAACAGCCTCGAAAGTAGGGACATAGTATCCTCTCCAACCGTCCGCATAATAGCTTCCTGTCCCTGACGGGTCAGCACTTCTCGGAGCACAATGCCTGATTGTCTGCTGGGCGATATATGCTCCTCCGTATGCTATAAGATATTCCTCCGGATTATGGTGGTTTTTGCAGAAGACATCATGGTAGTTCTCGACATTCCTTGCAAATTCATCCGAGATTGTGTTGTCCTTATGGTCATAGAGAAGATAGCCGTTGGCCTCGCAATATTCGTAGGCTTCCTTTGCCGCTTCCATGGCACGCGCCCATTTCTCCTTGTCATAGACGGTGCTGATAAGATTGGTGCCGTCATGGTTCTTGAAGTCCACCATGTCCATATTGCCGTTGTACAGAGGAGATGCAAGCGTAAGGAGCATGCTTGCCTTATAGGCTTTGGCAGCCGCAGCCGTGGCAAGATTCAGCTCAGCCTCAATCCTTTTGGCAGGAAGAAGTTCGGCAGCGGTGTCATACATCCGGCAGATGAACTCAGCACATTTGTCAGCCGTCGATCGCGGAAGCAGAAGTTCCTCAGGAGATGCGTTGGTCGAGATTTCCCTTTCAATCAGCACACACGGGCCATAATAGTTGAAAATCATATGATGATAGAAGCCTATCAGAAAGTACGCCTCGCCTTTCCATGTACGCAGGTTCTCTTCCGTTATGTCCGGTACCCGGTCTATATTTGACAGGAACATATAGCAATGCCTTATGCTCTCGTACATTTCAAGGATAGTCCTCCTTGAGTTGTCCATTCCGTCGGAAGTTCCTGTGTACCAGAATCCGAAATAGCTCTGGCTCGGGCTTTCAAGTCCGTACAGAAGGCTCTTGTACTGGAAATATTTCACAGAGCCCTTCCTTCCGGAGATGAAATCATCGCCTGCGTATGTCTCCGGAACAGAATACCAGCTTCCCGGAGACGGCATGCTCTGGTACAGGTACATCTGGAATTTCTTGCATTCCGCCTGCGACTTGAAGCAGTCATCAAAAGTTGCCTTCGTATCCGGGACGATGTCAAGATAGCTGCATGAAGACAATGCCGCCATACCCAGAAGCAATAGAGTTATATACTTGTTTATCAGTTTCATAATCAATCCCCCTCTTAGAAATTATACTGGACACCGACATTGAATGTCCTCTGCAGTGGATACGAGAGTCCGTTGCCGGAGCCAAGTCCCGGATCCCAATATTTGAACTTCGTGAATGTCAGCAGGTTTGAACCTGTGGCATAGAAACGGAACCATTTCCATGTATATCCGACCTCGACAGTCTTGAGCCTGAGGAAGGAGCCGTTGCGCATCCAGTATGTCGAAGTCCTGGTATTGTTCTGGTTCCAGTTCGAGTCCAGTCTCGGATATGCCGCATTCGGGTCAGGATTGCTTGCAGTCCAGTGCTCGTCGGCAATCCATTGGGTAAGGCCGAATCCGGAGACACCGCTGTCGCAGAACGGATGCATATTGCTCATGAGGATAGAAGAGAGAGCCTGTCCCTGGAAGAAGAACGACGCGTCAAAATGCTTCCACTGCACAGAGGCACCGAATCCGTATACAAGTTCAGGTGTGGCAGGGCGTCCGATTATAGTCATGTCGTTGTCGTCGATCTTGCCGTCTCCGTTAAGGTCCATATATTTTATGTCACCTGGCTTTACGGTCTGATATGTCTGCACTGGGGATGAGTCAATGTCTTCCTGGTCCCTGAACAGCCCGCATGCCACAAGTCCTATCACCGAATTGATCGGATGACCTATCTCCGACTGGTATGAAGGCGTACCGACTGGTTCGTCACGCTCCGTAATCTCATTGTGGGCGTATGTGAGCGAGCCTCTTGCCGAGAATGTCAGGTCTTTGCTGAACGCCTTGTTGTACTCGAAAGAAGCGTCTATTCCCCTGTTGAGGACAGCACCGATGTTTGACCATGGCTTGGTGTCGGAATATCCGGCAGAATACGGAACCGAACGTCTCTGCATAAAGATTCCGGTCCTGTTGTCACGGAATATGTCCACTATGAGGGTAAAGTCATTGAAGAGTCCCAGTTCGACACCGACATTAAGTTTCGTGCTGACTTCCCATGTCGCATCCTCGTTTCCGAGCGTGGCTATTGTGGTTCCGTACATGGACCCGAACTCTGGGCCTATCTTCCAGTACATCGACTGGTTCGTCAGCACTTCGGTCAGATAAGGGAACCTTACTGAGAGGGCATCATTTCCTGACTGTCCGTATGAGACCCTGAATTTGAGCAGGCTGAGGACATTCTTTACAGGCAGGAAGAATTTCTCGTTTGAGATGTTATATCCGACCGCCATTGAAGGGAAGAATCCGAAACGCTTGCCCTTGGCAAAGTTTTCAGAACCGTTGTACCCGAAGTTGGCCTCGAACATATAGGTGTTCCTGTATGAATATGTCACACGTCCGGCAAGTCCCTGCTCCCTGTAAGGAAGCACCTCATTCTCAGTGGCGGACGGTGTGTTGTAGACCTTTTCTTTCTGGTGATACAGGAGAAGGGCATTCACATCGTGCTTTCCGGCAAAGTTCCTGGTGTATTCAAGGGAGCCTTGGAAAGACATTTCCCTGTAGCCGTCCCTTGCAGTGGAAATCGAATAGTAGTCCTGCGGAGATGCTCCGATTGCGGATGTGACATAGTCATAGTTCCCGGTCTCAGGATTCAGGCTGTAATCCACAAGCTTATAATAGTGAGGAATCACGAGCTTGCTTGTCGCGGCATAGACATAATTGTAGAAAGAGGCCTGAGCCTTGGCCTTCAGGCCCGGAGTCACGAATTTCAGGTCCTGGTCCAGTGTAATCACTTCCGTAAAATATGAATAGTGCCTGTCGCTGTATCCCCTGTTCATCAAGGCATAAGGGTTCGGCTCATTGCTTCCTCCGTTCGGGTCGTCGGCACTTCCGTAGCGGACAAACGTATCGTCTTCTTCAGCTGGCCATGTCACAGGAAAGTGGACAGGGTTGCTCCTCATGGTGTAGTAGAAGAGATTGTTGACGCTCTCATAAGGGGCATGGCGGTAGTGCAGCTGTGTGTTCATCCTGATTCCCAGCTTTGTGGTATTGGTTATCCATGCATTCACGTTGCTCTGGAACAGGAATTTCTTGTAGTTGATGTTTGTATTGAATGAAGACTCGTTGCCGGAGCGCAATATACCGTTCTCGTTGAAGAATGTTGCATTGAGGAAATAGTCGATTCTCTTTCCTCCTCCCATTACATTCACATTGACATTCTGGTTCATCGTGCTCTTCTTGAAAAGGGTCTCGTACCAGTTGATGTCAGGGAATACATACGGGCTGAGTCCGGCTTTTGTGCCGTCAATCTTGTCCTGCGAGTAGTATTGCATTCCGGTGGCCTCGTTGAACGCCTCCATATATGTGACTCCGTCTGCAATTTTCTGGACGCTTGTAGGCATGGACCAGCCGTTTTCGACACGGACATTTATGGCCATACGCTCCATGTCCTTTCCGTTCTTGGTAGTGATGATCATGACTCCGTTGGCACCGCGTGAACCGTAGAGCGCTGTGGCGGTGGCATCCTTCAGGACTGAGAATGACTCGATTGTCTCAGGTGCTATTGAATTGAGCATGGTTGTGTTGATTTCAACGCCGTCAAGGACAATCAGCGGGGATGTGTTGGTACCGAATGTGGAGATTCCCCTGATCCAGAAGTTCGCTCCGTCAGCCCCGGGCTCACCGCTTGTCTGGGTGGAGATGACTCCGGCAATCTTTCCGGCAAATGAAGCAGTCAGATTACTGGAAGGATAGTCAAGCGTCCCCGGTTTCACAGCCTGAATTGCACCGACGACAGTCTCTTTCTTCTGCACACCGAATCCGACGACTACGGCATCTTCGATAAGGCTTGACTGCTCGCTCATTGCCACAAGTTTCAGAAGGACAAGGTCCTTCACCGGAATCACCTTGGTCTCGTAGCCCATGCAGGTGAAATAGATGTCGACAGCTCCGGCCGGTATATTGATGGAATAATTTCCGTCAATGTCGGTCACGGCAGCATGTGCAGAATTATTGTCGACAAGCACCGCGGCCCCGATGATGGGCTGGTTGTCAAGGGCGGAGATCACGGTTCCGCTGACAGTGGTGTTCTGCCTGGCAGCAGGGCGTTCCTGTGTCTTCCTGGAGATTGTGACGAGTTTCCCGTCAATCGAATACTGGAGATTCGGTCCAAGCACTTTGTTCAGCACGCTGCCGAGCGGAGCATCCGAGAATACCGCAGTAATGAGCCGGTCTGCACCGATCTCGGAATTCTCAAAGATGAATGAACATCCTGTCTGGGCCTCTATCTCTTCCAAGACAGTCTTCAGAGGAACTTCCTTGAATTCCTTCGAGACTTTCTGTGCACTGGCCGCCACGGCAAATGACAGCATGCACACTGCGATCGTGATGATCTTTGAAAGGTTAGTTAGCATATTGTTATGGGTTAGTGAAAAAAATCAGGATTTATCTGCCGTAGACATAGTATATTCCGTCTTTCCGGACCACATGGATAGGAATTATGTGGCAAAGTGAAGAGAGGATTGCATCAACAGATTCGCCGTTGGTATAGGAGACGCGGAATGACCTGTCGCTGTATTTGTCCGTCTCAAGGCTGATGTTTATGTTATACTCACGGGAGAGTCTTTTCAGCAGGGCGGGAAGGGTTATGCTGTCATACAGGATGAATCCGTTTACCCATGAGCGGTACTGGTTTGCATTGACCTTCTCCTTGCTGCATGTCTTTTCGGAAGGGTCCCATGAGATCATATCCCCCGGCACCATTATATCCTGTGCCAGCTCGCTCTCAAAGCGCAGTGAGCCTTCCATAAGAACGGTCTGCACCATAGAGTCGTCCTCATAAGCATTGATATTGAATTTCGTTCCCAAGACAGTAAATGAGCAGCTGCCGACACTCACACGGAAAGGCTTGTCTGCATCATGCATCACTTCGAAATAAGCCTCGCCGTTCAGGCTGATGTCCCTGGTGCTCCTGTTGAAGTCGGAATCATAGCTGAGCACCGAGCCTGCATTTAGCCAGACCTGCGTCCCGTCGGGAAGGGAAATCTTTGAATGCGCTCCCATAGGCGCCTCAACGGCAAAGACCTGTTTTTCCGCCTCGGTTCTTTCTGTGTTTCCGTACAGGGCATATACGAATATTCCTGCCACGACTGCAACCGCAGCGGCAGCGGAAACCCACATGCGCTGCCATTTCCTCCTGGTGCGGCCAACAGTATTTGAGTTGATTGCCTTTCTCAGATTCTGGAGCATTGCCAGAGATTCGACAGAAGGGATATGCTTTGATTTCCATTCTTCCTCCAGCTCTCTGAAAAGCTGCATATTGTGTTCAGATGCACAAAGCCATCCGAACAATTCCTTTTCCTGATCATGCCCGAGCCGGCCTTCAAGATATTTGATTATAAGTTCTGTATTCATCGGAATCATGCCGTTTACCATAATAACGACGCAATTCCGTTTTACCTTACCTCTCCGGCAATAAAATCATGAATTTTTTCCATGAAAGCCCGCCTCCCAATGGAGCATCTGGAAAATTCGTCCGGAAAGTCCTGTTCCATCACCTTTTGGTGCCGGCAACTATACACTTTAGCCTAAAAAGTTCTGCCGCATTACAACTTTCACATGACGGCAACAAAACATTATCGGAGACAGCTACATCCTGTCCATCATTTTCCAGGACATGACCAGCAGAAACAGCAGAGGGGTATTCTCGTTCAGGGCCTCGGTAAAGGCATTCAAAGCTCTGCGTATATGTTTTTCGACCATTGAGACAGAGATTCCGAGATGTTCGGCAATCTCACGGTTTTTCATTTTCCTGAACCGACTCAGCAGAAAGACTTCCCGGCATCTCTCCGGCAGCGAGTCAAGAACCTCGTCGACCTGCAACTGCAGTTCTTCATAAATGCATTTAGAGTCTGCCCCCCCCCAGCCGAAATCGAGGTTGAAAAGTTTTTCTTCTCCCAAGAGCGGAAGAGGCTCAAACCGGGAGCCTGTAACTTTTTTGTGTTTCAGATAGTCCAGGCATTTATTCCGGACAATGCGGAAGATAATCTTAGGATATTCTGAAGACGGACTACCGGAATATTTTGTCCACAGAATCAGGAAACACTCCTGAAGGACATCCTGCGCATCGTTTCTATTATCCACGAAATGAGAAACATAGGCCATCAGACGCGGCTGATAGTCGACAACAAACTTCTCGTATTGTATTTGTTTTTCTGCAAACATGGGCACAATAATAGCCATTATTTTTGTTCCTTACAACTATCAGGAGAGTGCAAAATGCAATGCTCTACATAACAACGCATTAGGCGATAACGGGTGCCGTATCCGCGGCACCCGTCTTAACGTAAACACCACAAAGACAGCATATTGCATTTTGCACATTAACATATTTTATATTATCTTCGGGACGTTTTTGGGGACATCGCGGCAGGCTATGGGGCATTGCCGCAGCATAGTTCCCCTGAAAGACGCTTAAAACAATTCAGAACTATGTACAGATTCATATCGTGGAATGTAAATGGCCTGAGGGCCGTGTGCGGAAAGGGATTCGCAGAAATATTCAAGAGCCTGGATGCTGACTTTTTCTGCCTGCAGGAGACCAAGATGCAGGCAGGGCAGCTGGAGCTGGAATTTGAAGGATACAGGTCATATTGGAATTTCGCTGAAAAGAAAGGATATTCCGGGACCGCGATATACTCCAGGCATGAGCCGCTGTCAGTCACATACGGGATCGGGATTGATGAACATGACCATGAGGGAAGGGTGATTACCCTTGAGATGCCTGATTTCTACCTTGTCTGCGTATATACCCCGAATTCACAGGATGAGCTGGCGAGACTTGACTACAGGATGCGCTGGGAGGATGACTTCAGGAGATATCTGAACGGCCTCGCGGAAAAGAAAGGTGTTGTCATCTGCGGTGACCTGAACGTGGCACACCAGGAAATAGACCTGAAGAATCCGAAGACAAACCGCAGGAACGCAGGCTTTACTGACGAGGAACGTGGCAAGATGACAGACCTGCTCTCAACTGGCTTCATAGATACCTTCAGGTATTTCTATCCGGACAAGACAGACATATATTCATGGTGGTCATACCGCTTCCGCTCACGCGAAAGGAATACAGGGTGGCGTATCGACTATTTCCTTGTATCTGACAACATGAAGGACAGGCTCTCCGGAGCAGCCATACATACAGAGATTTCCGGCTCCGACCATTGCCCAGTGGAGCTTACACTGCGCTAAAGAGACATATGCACCCTTGAGACCTTACGGTTCCTCTTGGCTTCCTTGGCCTCAAGGGCTTTCAGATAACGTTCCAGGACCGCAGCATCTTTACGTGCCTGCTTTTCCGCAGCTTCAAGTGTCTTGCGTTTGCGTTCCCTGTTCTTCGCTGCCTTCTTCTCCTGTTTCGCAGCCGCCTTTTCGGCTTCTATACGGTCCTTTTCGGCCCAGCGTTCCTCCCGTGCCTTTATACGTGCTTCACGTGTAGCCCTCCTCTCGGCTGCTGCCTTTTCCTTCAATGCCTTCCTGTCAAGTACCATGGCGGCTGCATCACCGGCAAATGAAAGGCTGTCTCCTGCTGCAAGACTGTCCGCCGCAGGCTTTTGCACGGCAAGAGCCGAATCCGGCACAGCAAGACTGTCTGCCATATCCTTCACCTTAAGGCTGTCCATTGCGGCAAGGGAATCCACTGCCGCAATGGAATCCGATCCACCCTGGAGCGCAAGACGCTCTTCTTCAAGACGCCGCTGTTCTGCACGGACTTTCGCAAGGGAGTCACGGACCGCAATCTGGACATATATGTCTGACATATAGCCAGGGAAATAGGTATCTGTCTGCCTGAATTCCGCCCTTGGACGTGACATATATCTCGCCCTCTCGACCGGACGCAGGGAAAGAGGTGTCACTGCATTCCTGTCTGCAGGACGTTTATCCGGCTGCCAGTTGAACCCTTTGAGAAGACGCTCCTCACGTGTAAGCTGTACAACAGGATAGGCATCGCTCTTCACCTCCTCATAATAGCGTATCTTGTCAATCTGCCCGTCAATAAAGTCTGCTGACAGCATCTTGGACTCCTTCTTGTTCACAGTAGCCAGGACACCGTGCTCCTCAAGGAAGAATATGCCGGAGGCACCTCCAAGGGCATCAAAGCGTTTCAATGTACCATTCGCGTCAAAATATGCAATTACCTCAGTACCCTTTATCTGGTCATAGAGCGTCTCATCTTCCTTCATGTGTATAAAGGCATCAGACATCAGATGCACCTTCTCCATAGCATTGCCCCGGAGCACAGCAGTAATGCTGTCTGCCGAATACTGCTGGGTAACCTCATTCCAGACAATCGGGTCATTGAAAAGCCTGGCAAGCGAATCCACATCAGAATACTCCAGGGAATCACAAACAATCTGCATGTCCCTTCGGTAGAGTTTCACATTCCTCAATGCTGTCAGGAATCCGAACTTAGTTGTATCAAGCGGCTCCACAGCAACAGTATCCGCAGCGAACAGCGTATCTCCCGTAAAAAGGGAATCTGCACTATGCGCAGGAGGCAAAGAGTCCAGGACAGCAAGAGAATCTCCTGGCGCAAGCGTGTCTACTGGTGCAAGAGAATCAACAGGACCCAGGGAATCCTGGACAGCAAGAGAGTCAAGAACATTTCTGCCAGGGGCAGAAGACAGGGGACGTCCTGGCAATTCCGGAACCGGAGGCCTGGAGACATCCGGCAGCTGGGCCTGCGCCGCCCCGGAATCCTGTACCTTTGGAGAAGCATCAGCCAATGGCGGTTCTGCACTACCCTCTGTTGGTCTCCCCTTGTCCGGAGTATTCTTGTTCTGCTGTGGCGGACGGTAATTCGGATCATTCTTTGCCTCCTCCTCCGCCGCCTTTGCAGCCTCTTCAGCACTCTTTCTCCTGTATGCGGCCACAGGGTCTCCGGAAAGCTCATCAAGACGCTTTGCAGCATCCACGAGATATATGGAGTCTATATCACAATACCTTATGGTCCGGTAAAGCATCGTATCTGCCCCGAAATATAGAGTGTCCCTCTGTCTACCGTCCTCAATCTCGGAAATAATTGCCGGCTTACGGGTCAATGTGACCTGTGCCAATGAATCGCTATAGCGTATCCGTCCTGCAACAGCAGAGACATTGCGCGATGTATCCGTCACCTGGGCGCGTCCGAGCATCTCCACATCGGATGTATTCCTGTAGAAGTAAAGGCTGTCGCTCCATCCCTCCTGGGTATCCGTCATGACATGGACATTGTTCCTGAAGAAGAAAATCTCCCTTCTCCTGTCATACCATCCGGCATCAGCGGAAAGCATATTGTCCTCCTGCCAGACATCAGTCCCGCTCCCGAAAGTAGCCTTGTCCTTGTCAGACTCATATTTAAGTGTAGATGTCTTCACAAAGACAGAGTCTGTAAACATGTTTACATCGCTCGTGAATGTAAATGTCTTTATCTTCGAGTCATATGTCCCGCGCCAGCTCTCAATGATCTGTCCGTCCTTGTCCCTCATCGAGCCTCCCTCTGTGAAAACGGCGACACTGTCCTTTGTATTATAGTCCAGATTGCTGGTTCTCAGGACATTGTTGTCACTGTCCCGGAGCTGGACGACATGTCCACGGAACTCGGCAAGGTCCATGTCGGAATAATAGACCATCTTGTCGCTTGTCAGGACTGTGCCATCCTGTATTATGCTGACATTCCCGACAGCATCTATGACACGTGTATCTACATTCCACAGGGCTGTGTCACAAAGCAGGTATGTGTTGTTGTGAAAGAAACGCGCCGGGCCGATGACCTTACGGAGATTCTGTCCGTTAGACTGGATAAGGCGCAACGAGCGTGCGTCAAGAAGGCGTACAAGACTATCCGACTGCTCCTGGGCCTGTCCAGATGACGGTACCGCAGAAACAGTCGCAATAAGCAGGGCTATTATACGCTCCTTTATTCTCATTCAGCAACACGGAATTTTTCAGACCATCCCTCACGCTCGAAGGTACAGTCCCTGAAAATAGGGTCAATGACAATGTAGGTTGTCTTTATCTTCTCACTGATAAACTTGTCTATGGCCTCCATCGACTTCTCGGACTTTGCCTGCTCAAGGAGCTGGCTGTAGTCATTCTGGAAAGATGCAGTGTGGGAAGGAAGAATCTTGTCGACCCTGATAATCTTATATATCGTATTTCCGGAACGTCCCTCGTTGTCAAGAGACTCTACAGGCTCTGTAATCTCCCCTTCCTTAAGCCCCTTGATTGCATTGTAATCCTGAGGCTTTAGCTGGTCCATCTCAAAATATGCGGAGCCGGTATTAGGATCTGACATCTGGCCGCCGTTTGTCCTTGTGGCAAGGTCCTGTGAGTAGAAGCGGGCAGCAAGGTCAAACGGAACGCTATGCTCAAGAATCTGTGTCCTGAGGCTGTCAAGTGTCCCGAAAGCCTTATCCCTGTCATCAGATGTATATTCCGGTTTAAGGAGTATATGCCTTGCATTGAACATGTCGCCCTTCTTCTCAAGCACTTCTATGATATGGAATCCGTCCGGTGTCTCCACAATCTGCGACACAACACCTGGCTTAAGGGCCATCGCAGCATCTGAGAATGCCGGCCAGAAGATTGACTTCGAAGCCATGCCAAGTTCACCGCCTTTCCTTGCACTTCCCGGATCCTGCGAATAGATACGTGCAAGCGTCGAGAACTTTTCACCATTGATAATCCTCTCGCGGATTGAGAGCAGCCTCTCCTTGACAGCAGTGTTGGCGGCATCCCTGTCCGGATATAGGCATATCTGGCTCAGCTGATATTTCACTGGGACTATAGGAAGGTCCTGCGGATCAGTGGCTGCCACATACTGCTCCACATCATAAGGTGTCAGTTCAGGGATCCCTGAAGCAATCTGCTGCTGCATCTGCTGGGTAAGGCTCTGGTCCTGGAGAGCCTGCCTCCACTCCTGACGCAGCTTGTACATAGGCTTCCCGAAATATCTCTCGACCTCCTCGTCTCCCCCGAGCTGGGTCCTGATCTGGTCCATACGGTTATTCATTTCCCCGGCAACCATATCCTCATTGACAGTCAGGGAATCCACCCTGGCCTGCATCAGGAAGAGCTTGGAAACCATCATCTGTTCCAGAATATCGCATCTCATGTTCCTGTCAGAGGCCATTCCGCTTGCCCTCATCATCTGGACTTCCTGCTCCAGATTGGAAATGGTTATCATTTCATTTCCGACAACGGCGATTGTCTTGTCTATTATGCCGTCCGGATAACGCTGCGCAGACGCGAGGACCGATATCCCTGCCAGAAAAGCCACAGCTGCATACCTGATGTATCTCATACTATTAATATATTACAAATTTACCTTTGCCACGGGCATCCTCCAGAAGGTCACGTTCCAGAGAAGTCGTGAGACGATGCTTCCTCGCACTTATTATAAGGTCCTTGATTGCCGGCGTGCAATACTCCACTGGAGAAGCAGAGCCGGCAGGCAGCACCTCAACAACATATGCGACGTTAAGAAGCCCATAGCTGTCAATGTTTTCATAGAATTTCCCGGCCTTCACATCAGCCATGGCATCCATTCCCGTCTCCATGTCCCGAGCCAGCCGGCTCAGAGCTATCCACTTGTCTGAATATGTAGTGAACTGGCCCACAGCCGGTGTAGAGAAATCATCCATGGTCCATCCCCCGTCAAGACCGAAAGAAGACATCATCTTCTTGAAATTGTCTATATCCGGTGATGCAGGCGATATCTTGAGCAGCCGCGCCTTTACGACAGGCCTGTCCAGGATAAAATCCTTTTCATGGGAGCTGTAATACTCCTGGACCTCACCCGGGGTGACTGCTGTATCAAGCCTTTCATTGACATATATCTGCTCATACCTGTATTTCAGGAGGGAGCGCCTGTAGTCCTCAAGCTCCTTGGTCACATCCTTCTCGGTCTTTGAGAGCTGGCTCTCAGCGATATCAAGGAACACCATGTCTGATGCCCAGGTATTTATATACTGCATTGCAAGGCGGAGACTGTCCTCGGCCGGAATGCCGTCTGGAATCAGCCGCGAGACCTCGCTCTTGTACAGCATATTGCTGCCGACCCTCGCGACCACCTCCTCATCATGCAGAAGCGAATTGACAAGGCGGCATGAAGAAAGGGCCGGCACGAGAAGTACCAGCACCATTATGGATATTCTTGATACAAAAGGCATCCTATCTCGAATAATTTGGAGATTCGCGTGTAATTGTCACGTCATGCGGATGTCCCTCCACATAGCCGGCATTGGTGATACGTACAAACTTTGCCGACCTCAGAGCCTCTATGTCCTTGGCACCGACATAGCCCATTCCTGCACGGAGACCTCCGAGCAGCTGATAGACTACCTCAGAGAGCGTACCCTTGTAAGGTACCTGGGCAACGATTCCCTCCGGCACAAGCTTCTTGACATCTTCCTCCATATCCTGGAAATACCTGTCCTTCGAGCCATGCTGCATAGCCTCAAGTGAGCCCATGCCGCGGTATGACTTGAATTTCCTTCCATTGAGGATGATCGTGTCTCCCGGAGATTCCTCAACACCGGCAAACAGCGAGCCTGCCATTATCGTGCCCGCACCTGCTGCAAGCGCCTTCACTATATCTCCGGAATAGCGTATCCCTCCGTCAGCGATCACAGGGATGCCTGTGCCCTTCAGGGCTTCAGAAGCCATCATTACGGCCGAGAGCTGCGGCATTCCGACACCGGCGATAACCCTGGTCGTACAGATCGAGCCTGGTCCTATACCGACCTTCACCGCGCTCACACCAGCATCGGCAAGCGCCTTTGCGGCTTCACCCGTAGCGACGTTTCCGGCAACTATCTGAATATCCGGCAACGCCTCGCAGGCTTTCTTTATAACTTCAAGCACATATACAGAATGGCCATGCGCAGTGTCAACGACAACAGCGTCTGCACCTGCATCGGCCAGCATTTCAATCCTCTCTATCGTATCGGCCTTCACCCCTACGGCTGCAGCCACAAGCAGACGGCCCTTTGAATCCTTTGACGCAATAGGGTTGTCCTTGATCTTCATTATATCCTTGTACGTGATCAGCCCCACAAGCTTTCCGTCCGCGTCAACGACAGGAAGTTTCTCGAATTTATGGTTCCTGATTATGTCTGTAGCCTCTTCAAGGCTTATACCCTTCGGCGCAGTCACCAGGTTCTCTGAGGTCATCACCTCAGACACCGGACGTTTCATGTTGTCCTGGAAGCGCAGGTCCCTGTTGGTGACAATACCTATAAGGTAATTGTTCTCATCCACGACAGGTATACCTCCGATATGGTTCTGCGCCATCATTCCGAGAGCAGCTCCCACTGTCGCATCAGGCCTTATGGTGATAGGGTCATATATCATTCCGTTCTCCGCCCTCTTGACACGGCGCACCTGGGCAATCTGCTGCTCGATTGTCATATTCTTGTGGATAACGCCTATACCACCGGCACGTGCAATAGCTATCGCAAGTTCCGATTCAGTGACCGTATCCATTGCAGCAGAGACAATCGGGGTACGGAGCCTGATATCTCTTGTGAAATTGGTGGTGACATCTACATCTCTGGGAAGTACCTCGGAGCGTGCCGGAATCAGAAGAACATCATCGAAGGTCAATCCTTCAGGAATCTGAGAGTTTACAAAAGTCTGCATCTGCGAAAAATTTTTGCACGCAAATATAGAAATTATTTTTGATACACGCATCTTCCCTGCCATGTATCACGCTCCTCCAGCCTTTTTTCAAGAAGATGAAGCAGTTCGGCATTGCGGATAAGCCCCCATGGCGTCTCGTTGACAAACCTCGGCGGGACCTCGCCTGCGAAACGCTCTATAAACAGGTCCGGACGCAGGCGTTCAAGCATATCGACAAAGAAATCGATGTATCCGTCAAGTGTGAAGCGTTCAAAATCCCCGGGAACTGCGGAATATTCCTTTTCCATTGCCGTCCCCTTCACAATCTGGAGCTGGTGAAACTTCGCAGACAGGATCGGGAGCTCATTTATCATGGCGCATTCATCAAGCATCATCTCCCGGCTTTCCCCAGGAAGTCCAAGGATAAAATGCGCCCCCATGTCGATACCCCTGTCCGCAGTCATCTGCACTGCATCGCGCACAGCTGCAAAGTCGTGTCCCCTGTTTATGCGGGAGAGGGTGCTGTCATAGCAGGACTCTATGCCATATTCCATGATAACGACCGGAGACGTACGCATAGTCCCGGCAATGTCGCGCGACCACCCGTCCAGGACCTTGCCCGAAGCCAGGGCTGCAAGCCAGTCCAGCTTCTCCCCGTCCACGCAGTCCGGACGTGTGCCGATTACTATCCCGACTACAGAAGGATGGGACAGAGCCTCCAGGTACAGCGCCACAAGCCTGTCAAGGGACGCATACGTATTTGAATATGACTGGAAATACGCCAGATAATGCGCAGCATTGCGATAACGTACCTTATGGAATTCAATCCCCTCGTCAATCTGCCCGTGGAGCGGCTTGCCTGCCGTGCTGTAGTTCGGATGGAATGCAGCATTGTCGCAATAGGTGCAGCCTCCGCGCCCGACACGCCCGTCGCGGTTGGGGCATGTAAAGCCGGCATCTATCACTATCTTCTGCAGGCGTTCGCCATATCTCTTCCTGAAATATCCTACAAATGAATTATATCGTCTTCCGTCTGAAAATTCCATATTGCAATCCCCCGCTATCATTCTTCATGTCTCATTGTAAACAATTAGCCGCGAATTTAGTAAATTTGCCAGGATTTACCTTAACATACAATGAAACTGTTTCATGACATCATGCCAGGCTGGAAAGCGGCAGCCATCTCCGTGGCCGCAGCAGCCGCATCAATAATGCCTTCCACAGCGCAGGAGAGCACGGATTCCGGAAGGTTCGCAGTCGTCAGCCTGTCAGTGAATTTCCTCCGCGAGCGCCCTGACTATACGGCAGAGCTCGGAACCCAGGCCCTGATGGGGACAATCGTCGAGATTGTCGGAGAAGACGGATACTGGAGAGAGGTGATAACCCCAGAGCCTTACAGGGCATGGTGCAACGAGCTTGGCATTGTCGAGATGTCCGGCACACAGCTGGCCGGATACAGGTGCGCACCCAAATATATTTGCACTGCATGGCACAGCACCGTATATTCCGGTCCGTCAGAAGCATCCGGGAAAATCTGCGACATAGTGGAGGGTGACATCATGAGGATTGCAGATGCCGGAGGAAGTACTGCACGCACAAAGGCAGCCTTCGCCAGAGGATTTGCAAAGGTCCTGCTTCCGGACGGGACAGAAGGGTATGTCAGGAAAGGAGATGTACAGGAATACTCATCATGGGCAGCATCGCGCAGGCCCTCTGCAGACAGTATAATTGACGAGGCATTGAAATTCAAGGGAGTACCATACATGTGGGGAGGCGCATCTCCAAATGGGGTCGACTGCAGCGGATTCGTGCGCCATGTCTTTCTCATGAACGGGATTGCACTTCCGAGAAACGCCTCTCAGCAGGCAAAGGAGGGGACCGGCATACCTGTACGGGGGACCGGCGGAAGCGATTCCCATGCAGATACCCAAGCCAGTACTACGGACATGGGCTACAGCCAGGACACAGACGGGGTTGACATCGGTAATTTCCGGAAAGGGGACCTGCTTTTCTTTGGCAGGACAAGGGAAGACGGGTCGGCTGCAATCACTCATGTAGGCATATATATAGGGGACGGCAGGTTCATCCATTCTTCACAATATGTCAGGATAAGCTCACTTCTCCTGTCCGATGAAGACTATTACGAAAAGACCCCGGCACTGCTTGCCTGCAGACGCATCCTGAAGCCCTGAAGACGGCATAGAGATGATGGACAATAATTAAAAACAATATCATGAAAACCTTTTAGATTATGAAACGGACTTTAATCATCATGGCCATGCTTGCCGCCGGGATATCCGCTGCGGCGCAGAAGCCCAACTATGAACTGGCGGAACGGTTCTCGCAGAAGAAGATTTCACAGATGGTCTTCTCCACCAATGTACGCCCGAACTGGTTCCGCGACAGCGACAGATTCTGGTACAGTTGGGAGACTCCGGACGGGACACAATATTATATAGTTGACCCTGCAAGCGGGAAGAAGCAGGCCATATTCGACATGGAAAAGCTGGCTATGGAGCTGACCGGGATTGTACGCGACCCGTTCGATGCAAGGCATATCCCGATCAGCAACATGAGACTCGTGGACGACAAGGTGTTCACATTCGACATCCGCAGCACGGCCGAGGAGAAGGACAGCACCCTTATCAAGGAGGACGGGAACAAGAAGATTTTCCATTTTGAGTACGACCCGGCCTCAAGGACGCTGAAAGAGACAAAGAAAAAGACAAAGAAATATCCAAGATGGGCAAACGTGTCACCAGACGGGATGTACGGTGTATACATGAAGAATGACAACCTGTTCTACATGGACTCCACCAGCCTCAGGAAAGCGGCCAAGGATGAAAAGGACAGCACAATCATAGAGCACAGGCTCACATCTGACGGGACAAAGGGATTCGGCTACGGGTCAAACAGCTACACCGGCAACACCGAGACCGACACGACAAAACGCGTATTTGTGCACGAACTGGCATGGTCACCAGACTCAAGGCATTTCGCGACCATGAGATACGACATGCGCGGGCTGAAAGAGATGTGGGTCATCAATTCCCTCAGTAATCCGCGCCCTACCTTAGAGACATACAAATACCAGATGCCTGGCGAGCCGTCCCCGGCTGAAAGCCTGTACATATTCGACATGCCTTCCGGAGAAAGCAGGACAGTACGCATAAACGCATTCAAGGACCAGTCTACAGAAATCAGCACAGCGGAATACTCCCAGAAAGACAGATACCGTGACTTCGGGGGCCACAGGTGGCTCGGAGACGGGAACGGATTCTACATCACACGACAGAGCCGGGACCTCAAGAGGATGGACATCTGCAGGATTGACCTCGGAAGCGACTCCACACGGACTGTGATCTCTGAAAGGATGAACACATATGTGGAAAGCAGGCCGCTGAAGCTTATCCGCGGCGGAAGCCAGCTGCTGCACTGGTCGGAAAGGAACGGATGGGCTAACCTGTATCTGTATGACAGCGAGGGGAATCTCATCAGGCCGGTGGTTGAGGGCGCATTCCATGTCGAGGACATCCTCGGAGTCAACGAGAAGGAAGGATATATAGTTTTCAGCGCATGCGGATACAACCGCGGAGAGAACCCTTACCAGATGCATACATTCCGCGTCGGGCTTGACGGCAAAGGGCTGAAGCAGCTTGACATGGAGGACATGGACGTCAGTGCAGAGACTCCGGACGATGCCAGATACGCCGTCTGCAATTATTCGAGGGTGGATGCGGCACCAGCCTCCTGCCTGGTAAACACGGCCAGCGGCAAAGTTGTATGCGAACTGGAGCAGGCCGACCTGTCAAAGCTCATTGAGGCCGGGTACAGATTTCCGGAAAGGTTCACCGTAAAGGCAGCGGACGGGGTCACAGACCTCTACGGGGCCATCTACAAGCCGTTTGACTTTGACTCCACGAAGACGTACCCTATAATAGAATATGTATATCCCGGCCCGCAGGTGGAGGCAAACAACATCTCATGGAGCAGAGGGATGACAAGGACGGACAGGCTTGCGCAGCTCGGCTTCATCGTGATTACTGTCGGAAACCGCGGAGGGCATCCGAACAGGTCGAAATGGTACCACAACTACGGCTATGGCAATCTGCGCGACTACGGGCTTGAGGACCAGAAGACTGCGGTGCAGAGACTTGCGGCAAAATATCCATGGATAGACGGCACAAGGGTCGGAATTCACGGGCACTCCGGCGGAGGCTTCATGTCAACGGCGGCAATCCTGCAATATCCTGACTTCTATTCCGTTGCGGTCTCGTGTGCAGGAAACCATGACAACAGGATATACAACAGGTGGTGGAGCGAGCAGCACCACGGGATACTTGAGAAGGTGACCGAGAAAGGAGACACGACATTTGTCTACAGCATCAGCACCAATCCTGAAATAGCAGGACGCCTGAAAGGCCATCTGCTTCTTGTGCACGGGGACATCGACAACAATGTGCACCCTGCGAACACCATCAGGGTCGTGGATGCGCTCATCCGTGCCAACAAGCGTTTCGATATGCTTCTGCTTCCTGGACAGAGGCATGGATTCGGGGATATGAATGAGTATTTCTTCTGGAGGATGGCGGACTATTTCTGTGAGCATCTGCTCGGTGAAAGCGAAATGGGACGCACAGACATTGTCCAGATGAACAACGACTGACAGCATCAGCCATATCATCTCCAGAGCCAGCCTGCGGTTTCATGCAGGCTGGCTTTATTTTGCCCCTTACATCAAGTGGAGGACATTGTCACAGTACTCGAGAACCTTCTCCCTGTGCGTAATGAAAATCATGGTATGGCCAGGCAGCCCCGCTGTCAGCCTCTCAAGAAGGACCTCTTCTGTCTGCGGGTCAAGTGCAGAACTGAATTCATCAAACAGCAGAACCGAACCCGGACGGAGCAGGGCGCGGGCTATGGCGATGCGCTGGGCCTGTCCCTCGGACAGGCCCGCGCCGGACTCGCGGCACTGCGTGCCGAGTCCGGCGGGCAGTCCGAAGACGAAGTCTGCGGCTGCCAGGCGCAGCGCCTCCTCCATCTGTTCATCTGAAGCTGAAGGATTGCCCATCAGGAGATTATCCCTGACCGTACCGCTGAAAAGACTGTTGCCCTGCGGCACATATACAAGATTGCATCTGGTTTCTGCAGAAAGAGGCACCGCCATATCAGAATTGTAGATTTCCAGTGAGCCATGGCGCGGAGAAAGGAAAGAAAGCAGAAGCCTCACAAGAGTGCTCTTCCCCACACCGGTAGGGCCTGCAACTGCAGTCCTGCTTCCGGGACGGAAATCATAAGAAAAACCGCTGAACACATCTTTTCCGGAACCGGGATATGCGAAAGTGACATCTTTCAGACGCACGCCGGCAACACCTTCCACAAACACAGAAGAGACCGCACTTTCCACCGGAAGCGACTCAATCATCCTGATGCGGTCAATCGATGCAAGGGAATTGACAAGGGCCGGGACACGGCTTCCGAACTCTACAACAGGCCTCTGGACCTGCCCGGCAAGCTGCAGGAATGCAGTCATCATCCCATACGTCACGCTTCCGGTACTTATGCCATAGACACCCCATAGAAAAGCCGCCGCATGGCCGGCCGAAAATGCAGCCGAGACCAGGACCCTGGACACTGTCCCAAGCCTTGTCCTGCGCATCTCGCTGCCATACAGTTCCCCCTGGAGATTTTCCAGTGCACCGCAACTGTCCGGCACATATTCCATGGACTGAAGCAGCGGAACATTCCTGACACTCTCCTGAAGATATGACTGCACACGTGAATCACTGCGTCTGATGCTGTGCGTAAGATTCCTCATGCGCCCTGTCACCATTTTCCCTGCGACAGCCCCGGCAGGCACGACTGCCACAATCACAAGCGCCAGCCTCACATCAAGGTACAGCAGAAAACCGAAGGCGGCAATAAACTGAAGGGATATACCCAAAAGTCCCGGAAGCGACACTGCCAGTGCACCGGAAACATTCCGCACATCATCCTGGAGACGGTTCACAATGTCACCGGAATGCGGCATTTCCTGCCCGCCGGCCTGTGCATGAAGGAAAATATCGAACAGATGTCCCCTGAGGGCATTCCTCATGCGCAGTTCCGTCTTTGCAGAAAGATAATTCCTCAAAGCAGTCAAAAATATCCGGAACAATATCACAGCCGCCATCGCAAAGGTCCAGAACCCGAGTCCGTGCGCGACAGGCTTCCCGGCACACATGGCAGAAGCCGTATCCACAAGCATCTTGCTCACATACACAAAGCAGACAGAGCAGCATGCAAGAAGCACATGCGACAGGGACACTGCAGCAAGCGGCAGTGAATACGGACGGGACACCCCGAGAATCCATCTCAGATACTTCATGACCGCACATCACAGGTTATTGCATCACGGCAAACCATGGCCGCATCATCGTCCGGAAGACACTCAAGATGCCAGCACGGCACTGAAGATATGATTTTCTCCAATGCGGCATGCAGATCGGACATGGCTGCGGAATCCCATCTCATGCACGAACATGACGGAAGCAGAGATGCATATGAACTGACTGGGGAAAGCCTTTCTATGCGATTATGCGGAGCCTGCGACAACCTGACGGCAGCCCTGAGCGGCAGCACGGCATTCTTGTAGCACGGTGTCTTCCCGCTCCACGGACTTCCATACACATTGACACGCCCGTCCTCAGCCCGCACGACAGGATTGTCGTCATTCAGCAGATATGCATCCGCGAAATTCTTGAGCCACAGGCGGCTATGCGTGCTCTTACCCGTACCGCTGCGCCCGAGGAACATATATCCCCCGTCCGCATATCCCACAACCGAGGCATGGAGCAGAAGAGTTCCATACGGAGCTGAGCGGAACGTATACAGGAGCATCAGCGAATTGTCCATTGCAAATCCGGCCAGTTCCGCACAGCATGACTCAGGGACATATACCGTCGCCCTTGAGAAATCGGCGGAAGTACAGAGAATGCAGTCCGGACCTGACTTGCTGCGGGAGAAACCGAAGCTGAACCGTCCGTCTCCACCGCCGTCTTCAAAGATCCAGAAATACGGTGCCTCCTCATTCAGGAGTTCCTTCACACTGCCGTGCCTGACATCAGCCAGATCACCCACAGGAGCCACATCAAGGCAGAAAAGGAGGTCCTTTTCTCCGTCTTCCACTCCATCTTCCTCATTATCAAGAAAAGGAGCATAGTTTCCGGGACACAGATGCCGCGGAAATTCCTCCGGAACAGCAACGGCAAAGGAATGTCCTGCAACAGTATATATATTTGACTTTTTCATAACAGACACCCAGGATGCGAATAAATGCAAACAATCTTTCAAAGGTAGAAATATTTCAGTAATTTTGCCATAGCCACAGACAAAGGATACACTGGACAACCATAGCACATGGAAAAGACATTGACAAAAGGGCAGGAATCCATAATGACGGAAATCAGGGAGCAGATTGCCGGTGGACGGAGCGTCACCATCATGGCAAAAGGCTACAGCATGAACCCGTTCATCACCCACAAGAAGGACAGCATCACTCTTGCACCGTGGACTGACGCAGACATAAAGAAAGGCCGGGTGGCACTTGTGCAGGATCTGCGCGGAAGGTATGTGCTGCACCGGATCATCCTCAGGGAGGGAGACAAGATTGTGCTGATGGGCGACGGGAATATCAAAGGCACCGAGAAAGCGGATATAAGCGATATAATAGGGCTTATGACAGAACGGACACGCAGTGGGCGGACTGTCTCATGCGGAAGCCGCCGATGGAAGGCCTGCTCATGGATATGGGATGTGCTCCGTCCGGTACGGAGATGGCCTCTCGGCCTGTGGAGAAGGCTTGTCCGCCAGGAGCCTCTGACATGACACACAAGAATAAAACGTGATACCATGAAAATAAAAAAAGGATTCGTTCTCCGTAAAATGTGCGGAGAAAACATAATTACAGCCGAGGGAATGGAGAACATCAACTTCAACAAGCTGATTTCCCTGAACTCCACTGCCGCATTCCTGTGGGAGCAGCTTGAAGGAAAAGAATTTGCCCCGGAGACAATGGCAGAGATGCTTGTCCGGGAATACGGGATTGACGGCAGCAGGGCAAGAACAGACGCAGAAAACCTGTGTAAGGCATGGATTAATGCCGGAATAGCAGAATAATGGACAGGACAGGTGAAGTTTTTCTCCAGGTTCTGCGCAATGGCCTGTGGAAAAAAGAAGAAACAATCCCCGATGCAGGAGACTTCAGCTGGGAAGACATATTCAGGATGGCAAAGGCCCAGTCCCTGACAGGTATCATCGGACAGGCTGTACTCGACAGTCCTGATGCTGCAGCATCTTTGCCCGAGGGCTACAGGGAGAACATAAAGTCATTCATAATAAAAAACTGCGCAGTGCACAGCACATTCAACAGATGTCTTGTGCATGTCGTGTCCGCACTTAGGGCGGAAGGGGTTGAGCCGGTGCTGCTCAAAGGCCAGGGGCTTGCAAGAAACTGGCCATGTCCGGAGCTGCGCCAGTGCGGTGACATAGACCTCTGGGTCGGAGAGGAGAACTATACTAAGGCAATAAAAATACTGCTCCCGCTGTCTTCGTCAGAGAACGGAGACATTGAGGAAAGCATAAAGCATGCATCCCTGCAGTTCGGCATGGTGACAGTTGAAATCCACAGATTCAGCGGAGTCGACACCTCGTCACGGAAATTGGACGCCATCTACAGGGAATACTCAGAAGACGGCCTGTCAAACCGCACAGTACCGCTCGACTTCGGCGGAACCGACATAATGACCCCGTCTGACAATTTCAACGCATTCTATATATTCAGTCACCTGTGGCATCATTTCATGGCAGGTGGTATCGGGCTGCGGCAGATATGTGACTGGGCATTGTTCCTGCACTCGCGGAAAGACGCGATTGACACCGGGTATTTAGAAAAAGTGCTTGAAGAGCTGGAGATGAAGGAGGCATGGCAAGTGTTCGGATGCATTGCGTCCGACTGGCTGGGACTACCCTCCTGCGAGTTCCCGTTCTACAATCAGGATTGCAGGGCTAAGGCGGAGAAAGTCCTGGCACTCATCCTCAAAGAAGGCAACTTCGGACATGAGAGGGCGTGCTTCAGAAAGCAGAGAAGCAAGGTCTACCTTTTCAGGAAGGCAGGCTCATTCATGTATCATATATCCAGAAACGCCAGACTGCTCCTGATATTCCCTGCACAGACAGCAAAAGAATTCTGGAACACAACGATAACTGGTTTCAAGGCAGTATGGAAAGACTTTTCAAAAAATATATAGTGGAGGCCCTGAGCCATATGGCGATGGGCCTTTTCTGCTCGCTCATACTCGGGCTTATCATAGGGCAGATTGCGAAAATTCCCGGCATGGACTTCCTCGCATTCATTGCGGAAGCCCTGTCTGCATCTTCTCCGCTTGTCGGGGCCTGCATAGGCCTTGCAATTGCGCTCGGGATGAAGTGCGCCCCACTTGTGGTGATTTCATCAGCGATAACCGGAGCACTGGGCTACAGTTTCGGAGGACCCGTAGGGGCATATCTTTCGGTCATCATCGGTGCAGAACCCGGAGAAAGGGTGTCTAAGAAGACCCCGGTGGACATAATCATAACTCCTCTTGTTACAATTGTTACCGGCGGGCTTTTCGCGAAATGGTGCTGCTCGCCAATCAATGACATGATGCTCCAGCTCGGTGCCCTAATAAACAGGGCAACAATGCTCAGTCCGTTCATGATGGGAGTCACGGTATCCGTTCTTGTAGGCTGTGCGCTTACGCTACCCATCAGCTCCGTCGCCATATGCGTAATGCTCGGGATAGACGGCCTGGCCGCAGGTGCCGCAACCGCCGGATGCTGCGCGCAGATGATAGGCTTTGCGGTGATAAGCTACACGGACAATGGCGCAGGCGGACTTCTGTCCCAAGGCCTCGGCACTTCAATGCTGCAGATAGGCAACATAGCTAAAAAACCGGTCATATGGCTCGCCCCTACCCTGACTTCGGCAATCCTCGGCCCGATCTCCACGGTCTGGCTGCAGATGACCAACAATTCCCTTGGGGCAGGAATGGGCACGGCGGGACTGGTAGGCCCTCTGGCGGCATACGCGACAATGGCAGATGCCGGAGCCGCAGCCGGTCCGCTCGTGACAAAAATCCTGTGCCTGTATTTCATCGCCCCAGCAGCCATCAGCCTGGTCCTGCACCTTGCAATGAAGAGACTCGGCTGGGTCAAACCCGGGGACATGAAGCTTTAGCATAGACAAACAACAAAACAATGAAAGCCCTGAGAACCAATATCCAGGTGATGCTTGCCTGCCTTGCCGCAGTACAGCTGTCTTCAATGCTCTATGCCGGCACGAAAGAGGCCCATTATGTACTGTCCAACAAAGACGGCCTGTCAAACAACAGCGTCACATGCATCTGCCAGGACTCTGCCGGCATAGTGTGGACCGGCACCTGGGAGGGGCTGAATGCATACAACTCCAGCGGTTTCAGAATCTGGAAATCCAATCCGGCAGACAGCAACACCCTGTCAAGCAACATAATCAGAGGCATTTCAGAACAGAGACCGGGCATAATGTGGGTAACCACAGACTACGGAGTCAACAGAATAGATGTCAGAAACGGCCGGATCAGGAGGTTCTACCTCGGATATGAACATAAGAACCCGGCCAAGGACAAGACATTTGACCTTTCAGTATCTGATTCACGCCAGGTATTCTGCTCTGCAGCAGGTTGGGGCCTTGCACATTACAACGAGCCCGCGGACATGATGGAGGCATTCAACATCCCTGAGATGAACACATCAGATGCAGCCAACATACACTGCCTCGGAGACGACAGGCTTATAATTGTCTCACAGCAAGGACATGCAGCTGAAGTCACATACAGATTCCTGGAATCGGGACAGGTTGACATAGTCGACAAAACCGACCTTCTTTCCGGTACTGCCATGACTGCTTCATTCAAGACCGGCAAGTCATTATTCCTCGTATCGCGCGACAGTCTCTACAGATATCACGCAGGGCATGACGGGCAGCATAAAGAAGGCGGCATGCAGAAAATGAAGGCATTTCCGCTTCCACGCAAAGGAGAGGTCAGGGCTGTCACGGAAGTGTCTGAAGATGAAATAATAATCGCATTCTATGACTACGGGGTAATGCGGCTAAGCCTCGCCGATGGCATGTGCACAAATATGCCGGCTCTGCAGGATGTCAACATCTTTGCCCTTCACTATGGGACACAGGACATTTTATGGGCCGGAACCGACGGGCAGGGCCTCTGGGCTATATATGACGACGACTTCGGCATGAACAAAGTTTCAAGTGCAGTCATGTTCCAGTCAGGAAGGGCTCCTGTAAGGTCATTTTTCAAAGACGGAGACAAACTTTACGTCGGCACAAAAGGCAACGGAATCTTCGTAATGGACAGCAACTCACTCATAGACAGATATGACAAAAGCAACGGGCTGTCAGACAATGCCGTATATGCATTCGAACGCGGATACAACGATGACGTATTCATCGGGACAGGCGAAAGCGGGCTGAATGTACTCTCCCTCAGGACAGGAAAGATGTCAAGGATAATCCCAAAGAAAGAATGCATGTTCAATGAGGTCTACGACATTAAAAGAGACGATGTGAACGGATGCCTGTGGGTAGGGACATACGGATGCGGATTGATAAGATTGAATCTGGAGTACCGGGAGGGCCAATACAGGATTACCGGCAGCAAGGTCTATGTAAACAATAAGGAGAATCCCCGTTCCATCAACAGCAACATAGTGTTTCCCCTGCTTCAGGACGGTCCGGACAGGCTTTGGGTCGGTACAAAGGGAGGAGGCCTGGATCTCCTTGACATAAAGAATGACACATTCAGCCATTCGACAGTTTCATCTGCAGAAGGGAGCATCAGCAGCAACGATGTGTCTTCACTGTTCTTCAGCAGAGACTCTACCCTTTGGATAGGCACGAGCTACGGGCTCAACAGACTTGCCGGCCATGACGGAAGCAGACGCATATTCGAATCGTTCACAGACCGTGACGGGCTTGTAAACAACAGCACCCACGGCATCGCGGAAGATGCCTCAGGCAATCTCTGGATAAGCACAAGCGGAGGCCTGTCGGTATTCAACCCGGAGCACGGCAGTTTTATAAACTACAGCAACGATGACGCGCTGCAGAACAATGAATATGCAGACGGGGCCATCCTGAGAAGCGGAGACACCGTATATTTCGGAGGTGTGGACGGCTACAACTGGTTCGACCCTGACGGAATACACATGCGCACATACAAGCCCAATATCGTATTCAACGGAATAAGGATAATGGACCGCGGTCCGGAAAGCATCATGCAGGGAGAACATATCGTACTGAAGCACAACGAGAACTTTTTTGACATACATTTCTCCGCCATTGAATTCATAGACAATGCAAAATGTGAATATGCATATATTCTGGAAGGCTTCAGCACAGGCTGGGTGCATACCGGCTCTGGAATTGCATCTTTCACGAATGTTCCTCCCGGAAGATATGTATTCAAGGTAAGGTGCACGAACGGGGACAAGGTGTGGAACAGTGACACGGCAGCCATCTCAATACGTGTAAGACGCCCATGGTGGAACACAATTGCAGCCAACTGCATGTATATCATATTTCTGCTGGCCCTGGCATATGCTGTCTTTATGTTTTTCAATGAAAGGGTCAGGCAAAGGCATGAGCTTGAAATCGAGACACTGAAAAAGAAAAAACTTGTGGACACATACGAGGCTAAGCTGCGGTTTTTCACCAATATAGCCCATGAGTTCATGACCCCGCTGACACTCATAATCGGGCCTATTGAACAGATGGCCGGCGGAAAATACAATTTCCCTCCGAAAGTAAGCAAATACCACAGGATCATATACAGCAATGCCGAAAGGATGAGGCGCCTTATACAGGAACTCATTGATTTCCGCCGTATAGACACGGATAGCGTAAAGCCTGTATACAGCAATGTGGACATTGCTGAGATAACGGAAGGAATACTGGACAATTTCTCCGAGATCAATGAGGAGCAGGACATCACCATAGAGACGGCCATTCCCGAGTCCGGTCTGCCGTCGGTATGCGACAGGAATGCAGTTGAGAAAATCCTGTACAATCTTATTTCAAACGCCTACAAGTATACGCCTGCAGGAGGAAGGATATGGATATCCACAGAAAAAGAAGAGGGAAACATCCATTTTGTCATTACAAACTCCGGGAAAGGCATCAGGCCTGAAAACATAGACAAAATCTTTGACCGTTTTGTGATACTGGACAACTATGAGTCACAGGCAAGCAAAGGAAGCGTAATACGCAACGGGATAGGGATGGCACTCGTACACAGCCTTGTCAAGATGCTGGGTGGAGAAATCACAGTCACAAGTGTGCCCGGAGAATCCACGACCTTCAGGCTGAGAATCCCTGAAGGGGATGCAGGGTCGGTCTCTCATTCCGCTGTCATTTCTGTGCCGGAATACGCTCTGCCTGCGGAAAGAGCCGGAAAGGAATCAGAGGAACCGGACAGAATGAATGTCATGGAGGACTGCGAAACAATCATGATTGTGGATGATGAAAAGAGCATAAGGGATCTTGTGGCAGACATTCTCGGGGAGGACTACAGGATAATCCAGGCCGGAAACGGGACCGAAGCCGTGGAGCAGCTTAAGCAAGTCCGTCCGGACCTTATAATCACAGACCTCAACATGCCTCAGATGAACGGTGCGGAACTTCTGAAATACGTCAAGGCCAATGACATCACAAAGTCAATTCCTGTCATTTTCCTTGCGTTCAAGAGCGATATGGAGACGGAATCCGAACTATACGAACTCGGAAGTGAAGTATTTATTCCAAAGCCGTTCTCCACAAGGCATCTTACTGCAGTAGTAGGACAGGTTCTGAAAAACCGCTCCGTACTGAAGGACTGGTACAATTCGGCATTGTCATCTGCAGATGTGTATCAAGGAAACATTGTAGATTCATCCGACAAGGATTTCATCGTAAGGCTGACACAGACTGTCGAGGAGAATATAGCTGACGAGGGGCTTTCCCTTGACTGGCTGTGCGGACAGATGGGCGTAAGCCGCACACAGATGTACCGCAAAGTCAAGGAACTGGCTTCGATGACTCCTGTGGAGTTCATAAGGACAGTCAAGCTCAACAAGGCTGCAATACTCCTGCGGACTACCGGAATGACAGTCCAGGAAATCATGTACAACAGCGGCTTCAACAACAAGTCATATTTCTACAGGGAATTTGCAGCCAAATACGGATGCTCTCCTAAGGAATACAGGAAAAACAAATTTTAGACTTCAAAAGAAATAACATTTCAATGTGTAATTGAACTGATACAAGCAGGCCAAGACTTGCCGATATCGGCAAATTAACCTATCTTTACAGGCCAAATGAAGTGGTAAACTTGCCGATAGACTATAAAGAGCATGGAGTATATTTCAGTTACAGAGTTTGCGGACAGACATGGAATTCCGGAGCGCACGGCGCGGAATTATTGCGCTGTGGGTAAGATTGAGGGGGCAATCCTTGTGGGTAAGACCTGGAGCATTCCGGCTGATGCCGAACTGCCGGCACGCAAAAAGAGAGAGAGCAGAATCACTCCCCTGATGGCAATACTGCGCGAGCAAAAATCCATGGGATTGAAAGGCGGCATTTACCATCGCACCCAGATTGACCTTACCTACAATTCAAATCACATTGAGGGCAGCCGCCTCACTCATGATCAGACACGCTATATCTTTGAGACGAATACCATTGGGATTGAAGGAGAAAGCGTAAAAGTAGATGACATCATTGAGACTGTCAATCATTTCCGATGCATCGATTTTATCATTGACAATGCACAAGAGCCATTGGCAGAGGGACTTATCAAAGAACTTCACGCAATGCTCAAATCAGGTACTGAAGACAGTCGCAAGAAGTGGTTCGCCGTGGGTGAATATAAGCGTTTCCCTAATGAAGTCGGCGGCAAGGAGACAACGGCTCCGGAAAATGTAAAACTGGAGATTAAAACTCTCCTGAAGGAATATAATGCCAAGAAGAAAAAATCATTTGATGACATCCTTGACCTGCATCAGCGTTTCGAGACAATTCACCCGTTCCAGGATGGGAACGGCCGTGTAGGCAGACTTGTGATGTTCAAAGAGTGCCTGTCCAATGGCTTCGTGCCGTTCATCATTACGGACGAGCTGAAGATGTTCTACTATCGGGGTCTGCAACAATGGCCTGCAATCCGGGAGTACCTTCGCGACACCTGTCTCGCAGCACAGGACAACTACAAGTCTCTGCTTGATTACTACCGCATAAAATACTAAGCCGATATCCTATCAACAACACGGTTTGCCGCCAGTGCCATTCTTCCAGATTACCGTAGGCAACAGCACGAAAGCACAGCTATTCTTTTGACACCCAAAAGTAACTATCATTTACACTTAAGGATTTTTCTATATTTGATGGACAACTATAGCACAAAAAACACACATAATTTGCCAAATCTCCAAAATTTTATGGGATTTGGCAAATTATAGCTTATTTTTAAACAAAGAGCTGGTCAATAAAACATGTTGCCATCATGGTTCACTATTAATTGCATCATAAATATGAGAATTTAAAAAGCCGGAGAAGATGCATCGGGAATGCCCTCTCCGGCTTTGGCCTGATGGACAGCAATGTCCGGTTACTCTGCGCTTTGCGTAATCGCAAATCCCGAACCGGAGTCGTCGACACGGACACTGCCCGTCTTGTCGGTGAACCAGACTGACATATCGGTGATTACGGCATCGGAAGCCAGTGAGAAAAAGTCACGGGGCCAGATATACTTCCGGTATGACACCGGGCCTGTCATCTCCATAAGATTCTTTTCTGAGCGTCCGGTCACAGACACGGAAGTTCTGTCAGCAAGGGTAGCCTCTCCGCACAGATACACCTCCTCAGCACCCTTGAGCGCAGTCTCGTTGTCATCGACCTCCGACTGGAAATTCACGGCAAAGATGTCGCCATAGCGGAACACGGCTGGAGTCGTGGACACGAGCTTCACCTTTGTCCAGTCGTCAACCGGCCCTTCACCTCCTGTCACCTCCATCACCTTGCTTTTCTCATTGCGCTTGTAGCGGCTCTCACCGTCATCCTTCATCCCGTAATGGTCTCCGCAGAAATGGAAGCCCATATTGAAACGCAGATTGTCCGGTCCGGTACGCAGCCTTATCTTCACCACGGCGTCAATAGGCTCCTTGCTCACATTATCGTTTATGACGAACGATGTAGTTCCCTTGAAGACAGTCCACTCCACATCTCCGAAATTCCCCATAAGCCCGAGGATGCTCTGATGGGCCGTAGCCCACGGCATTTGCGTGGATGGCTCGACCTCAGAAGGACTCACCGGCACAAGAGGCTCGTCAACCACCTCCGGGAAGCCCTGTGCATCATATCCTGAAGTGCTGTACATAAGAGAAGCATTTTCAGAAAGACGCCAAGACTTCGGCGCGAGAACGCCGAATACAAGACGGGCGTTGTCGTCGGTCTCAGTCACAAGGCGTATCTTCACGCTTATCTCTATATCACTGTTTACCTGAGGGTTGTCAGGAAATATTATATCCTCGATTGTCATGCATCCGAAGACAAGCATGGCCACTGCCGCCACAGCAAGAACGGCATTAATATATTTTCTGTATGTTTTCATTTTGTCTGTCATTTTATCAAAATCCATAAGTCGCTTGAACTTCAGGCAACTTCCAGCTATTCAACAATTTCCCTGAACCTGTATTCATAGCTCAGGTCCTTGCAATCCAGCTGAAACGGGATATAGAACTCCCCGTTCCTGAAATATGCCACTGTCTCCCCGCTCTCTTTCAGCCTAAGGGCGTACGGAAGCACATCTGTATCAAGCATACACTCAACCACTCCCTCTTCCATCTCAAAGGAAAACGGAGAAAAAGGTATGTCACCGTCAGTGTACTGCAAATATGCCATCTTTCCGTCACGCACATGAATCGTAAAACGGAGCGTATTGAAAAATCCGAAATACGGACTTACGTCAATCCCGTTGACATTTACAGGATCATATTCGATTACCTGACGCAATGTATATGTGATTTCCCCGTCAGACGGCATGCCTGGGTCCATCTGATTAGATACCGGCCGGCACCCTGCAAAAGAAAATGCAAAGCATGCCGCAGCTATAATAAGCAAATTTATATTTTTCATATCCTATAAAATTTATTCAAGTATTTCATCAATCCCTATCCACACGAACCTCGGACGATAGCTCTCAACATCCGAGAACTGTTCGGCAAAAGTGCCCGTATTGACATTATACGAAACCAGAATCATCCCGTCTTTCTCAAACTGCGGATGGGCCATCGCATTGTACGAATACCATCCCGGTTTCAGGGCAGGCACCTCATACAGCAGCCTGCGGTTACGCCACGGTCCCCAAGTGGTATCGGAGACGAAAGACCATATCTTTCCGCTGTCAAAAGTCTTGTCAGAAGTGAAGAGGACGTATTTGCCACCGAGTCTGAACACATTGAACTGAGAGGACACCGGCACGGAAGCTATCCCCTCCAAAGCTTTCGCCATAGCAGGGTTCGTACTCCATCCCGAACCGGTCCAGTATTCCCAGTCTGTCCATATCCTCTCCGCCGTTGTACGCGCCAGAAGCACCTCCGTCACCGGGTCAAGGTCATTCTCTATGTCAACCTGGGCATAGATGTACAGCCAGTCCCCGTCATTCATGGCAGCCGCTCCATAGTGTATGTCAGCCGAGCCATAGAAAGGTATCCTGCTGTCCCTGACAAGGACAAGGTCCGGCAGGCTGTACTCAAGAGTATGGGTAGTCTCATAACGGAAGCCCCATGCTCCCTCTTCTCCCTGATACATCAGTTCCTGGAATATGAACAGCCTGTCCCCCACTGCAAAGCCATGTCCCGGCCAATACCACTTGGTCTCAAACGGCTGTCCATCTGGCACTGCTGCAGAAGTTCCGGGACCGTTTCCGTCCGCAATTCCCCTTACCGAAGAGCCGTCATATACAAAATATGTATTCCTGTACATGTGCGTGCTCCGCGGCCTTGTCCCGTTTGTCACCGTTCCCATATAAGAGTCTCCCATCAGGAAGATGCTCCTTCCGTCAGGCAGGGCGACAGAGTACATCCCGTCCCCTCCGGTCACGCTCCCACTGTCAGGAATCAGTACCGAAGCTATGGCCCTGTCAGTCCCGTCTATCACGACAGATATTTCTGCGGAAGACTTCACTTCCAGCCCCTCAAGCATGTCAACAGTGACCTGCACCGGACGGTTGTACGGAACATGCGTGAGCACACATCTCCGTGCATCGGGACCGAGGAGGATGTCATTCCTCCCGGCGGCATCAGTCACCCGGAAGCTGTCGAAGGCCGCCGCGCCTTCATCCACCTGCCAGCTGAGGAACACGGAATCGGCATTTGCCATGTACTTCACGGCAATATCAGTCTTCCCGGTCCCGGCAAATATGTTTTCCCGCACATGCCTTCCGTCATCGCAAGAAAATCCTAAAAGCAGGACGGCGGCATATAATATCGGATACAGTCTCATGGATTCACCTTTCATAACACAAGGTCCGTCTATCTCTTCAGATTAGGGTTCAGCCTGCTTTCACGCAAAGGATAAGGAAAAGCAAGATCTTTTTCTGCAAAGGCGGCCTCATGCCCCGGTGTACGCAATCCGACAAGGTCCACCACATTCCCGGTCCTCACGTCAAGCGCCTTGCGTGTACGCAGCATGTCAAACCACGTCTGGGTCTCAAAGCACATTTCCCATATCCGCTCCTTGTAGACAGTCTCAAATGTCACGGATGCAGGCTTAGCCTCAGAAGGCATGGCCCTGCGGCGCACCAGGCTGTATGCTTCGACCGCATCGGCATCAGAAGTGCTTCCTCCGTCAGCCTGCGCCTTGGCTTCAGCCATGGTAAGCAGCACATCGGCATACCTTATCAGCGGATAATCCAGGCCTGACTTTCCGGTAGATGCAGCATCAGCATCCCACCATTTGTAAATATATGTTGCCCCGAGTTCCAGGGTCTTTGCCCCGTCAAGGCTCTTGTGCTCAGAATAATAGTAACCGCCTTCCTCAAGACGCCTGTCTCCATCCGGGTATGTAGCCAGGAACTCTTGCGTAGGGGCAAGCGCACCGCCATAAGCCGCATTTGCCGACAACTCAGTCTGCGCGGGATAAGGCAGCATGTCGTTGTGCACCGGGGAACCGGCCCTGTCCGCCTCCCTCTGGATTGACCACAATATCTCGCCTGTATTCTCATTGGAAGCGTCCCTTATGCCGGAATACGAGTCAAACAGCCGGAATGCCTTGCTGTCATACACCTCCTTGGCAGCCGAATATGCTTTCTCATAATATTCTTTCCCGAGATTGAGAGGATATCCTGCCATCGTGATGTACACTTTGGACAGAAGCGCCTTCACTGCACCGCGGCCTATATGCCCGTCAGTCCTGCTCCATGAGGCCTCCTCCATAAGTTCCTCAGCCTTTACAAGGTCCGACTCGATCTGCGCATAGACCTGCGCCGCACTGCTCAACGGTATCTCCACATTAGAAAGTGACGTGGTAGGCTCAGTCTTCAGAGGTACGCTTTCCCACAGGCGCACGAGATTGAAGTAATAATATGCCCTAAGGCTGTAAGCCTCTCCGAGAAAAAGATTTTTCTGCTGCTCAGGAATCTGTATGGATGCGGCCTCTATACCTGCTATTGTATAGTTGCAGTTCTCTATTGCCGCATACCAGCTCCGCCACAGACCTTCGAGATTCCAGTTCTCTTCAGTCACTGTCAGAAGATTGGCCTGCGTGAGATATATGGAAGTGGCCACGCGCGGGCGTCTGCCGTATCCCGTCATATATTCGAGAAATATGAATCTGTGTGTACCGACCTCGACATCTCCGTCAAAAATGTCATCCGCAAATGTATAAAGGCCGTTCACGGCAGCCTGCATCTGTTCCTGCGACTTGAAATAATTGTCAGGCGAAAGGAAGGTCTTGGGATTTTCAGCCAAAAACCCGGTACAGGACACGGCTCCTGCAAATGCCAGCAATATTGTTATTATACTTTTGTTCATTTCTTGTCTGTTTTGAGAATATGTTTAGAATGTAATCCGCAGGTTTCCCGAAACCGTCATAGGACGCGGATATGTATAGAAGTCTATCCCCTGCCCTGTATTTGTGTTTGCAAACGCTCCCACCTCAGGGTCGTATCCGGGATATGAAGTGAACACATAAGGGTTCTCCACTATCACACCGAGACTAAGCCCCTTCACAAACCTTGTTTTTTTCAGGACCGAATGCTTGAAATCATACGAAAGCATTATATTGCGTATCCTGATGAAATCTCCTTTGTACAGCATCCTCGAATCCTTCTCGTTCTCACCGAACCAGGTATCAGACGGACGGCGCACAGCTGCAATCATCGAGTTCTGGTTCTCCGGCATCCAGGCGTCAAGCACAGACTTCGGAGAATTGGCATAAAGCTGCCGGTTTTCCATCATTGTCCCTGTTATGTTCATGACAGTAGCTCCATATTGGGCCGCAAGATCGAGCATGAATGTGAATCCGTGGAACGTGAAAGTATTGACAAGCGAGATTTCTCCCTTCGGCAATCCGCTTCCCATATATTTGCGGTCATTGTCATCTATCACATAATCATGGTTTACATCCTCATATTTGATGTCTCCCGGCTTTTTACCATATTTTGACGCCTCCTCAACCTCGTCAAGTCCCCATGTCCCGAGCCTGTTCAGGACAAAGAAAGAACCCCACGGCAGACCTTCAACCGCCCTCGCATTGTTTCCGAGGTCAATTGTCTCCCCGTTTATATCAACCACGACAATCTTGTTTGTTGAGAATACAAGATCCGTATCCCAGGTGAAGTTCCTCCTGTCTATATTATGGGAAGACACCGTGAATTCAAAGCCAGTGTTCCTGATTTTTCCGAGATTCGTCCATGAAGTGGCATAACCTGTCGTATATGGAACCTGCTTCTGGAAAAGAAGGTCCGTGGTGGTCTTGTTGTACCAGTCCATGACAATCTCCACACGGTCTTTGGCAAGACTGAAATCAAGTCCCACATTGAACTGCCTGGAAGTCTCCCATTTCAGGTCTGAGTTGCCGAGATTGGAAAGCACGACATAGGCATTGAGTTCATTTGCAAATATAGTATTGCCGTTGGCATACTGCGATATTGTTCTGTAGTCAGGTATCGATGCATTGCCTACCGCTCCATAGCTGGCCCTCAGTTTCAGGTTTCCGATGTATTTGCGCGCAGGAGCAAAAAACGGTTCTTCCGAGAGCAGCCATGCAGCTGAAGCCGACGGGAAATAGCCGTACTTATTGTTTGCGCCGAAGTTTGAGGCTCCGTCCGCACGGAAGGTAAAGCCGAGCATATACCGGTTGAGAAAAGTGTGGTTCATTCTGAAATAGAATGAGTTCATCGTATTTTCGCTCATGGACGAACCAGGCTGCTGATAGACTTCTCCTGCTCCGAGATTATGATATCCGAATGAATCATCGAAAAACTGTTCTGCACCTGCGGACGAACTTTCCGTATGATACCAGTACCAGCTGGCTCCAAGGACAAACGATGAGCGCAGCCTGTCGTTGAAAAATGACGGAGTCCATGAAAGGTAATCTTCATTTGCTATCCTTCTTGAGTCCGAATTGCTGATGGTGGCATAGCCTCCGTTGTTTTCAGTATAGTCTACAAGCCCTTTCTTCGCATAGCCCGTGTTCTTGCTGTTGTTTGACTGCCAGTCTCCCTTTATGGTCAAGGTCAGGTCCTTGTACAGCTTCAGATTCGTCTGGAGGCTCATCACAAGGAAATCAGTCTTGGAAATATTCTTCATCTCCTGCATCAGGCGCAGAGGATTCTCACCGTCCTCCCCGAGAGGATAATCCTGCTTGCGGCCGTATGTCCCGTCTTCATACTGCACAGGAATAATCGGAGGCATTTCCATCATGTTCCTCAGGGCGCCCTGGTTCATGCCGTTCTCATTGTCACCGTTGTTCGCCGAATATGAGCCTCCTGTGGCCACGGCCTGTATATCAAGCCAGTCCGTAATCTGCGACTTCACATTGATATTTCCCGAAAAACGGTTGGAATATGTATACCTCAACAGGCCGTTCATATACTGATAGGCAAGACTGGCATAGACTTTTGTCTTCTCCCCTCCGGCCGAAAACGACAGCGTATGGTCATTCACAACGGCATTCTGCGTCATCACCTTCTGCCAGTCGGTGTCATAGCGCGGAGATGCAATAAGAAGTCCGTCTGCATCATACCTGTAGTTCCCGGATGCATCCTTTGCATAATAGAAAAGGTTCTCCATAGGCGTTGTCAGATGCGGCATAGATGCTCCGCTGTAGGCATATGCACGTTTCTGGATTTCCATATATTCATCCGCATTCAGAAGGTCCAGCCTGCGCGTAAGCATGCTCACACCGACCTTTCCGTCATATGTGACAGACCCTTTGGAAGCCGTGCCTGCCTTGGTCGTTATTATGACAACTCCGTTGGCACCCTTGGCACCGTACATTGACGTCGCCGCCGCATCCTTAAGCACGTCTATGCTCTCAATGTCAGAAGGATTCACAAGCGAAGGATCAACATCCACGACACCGTCCATCACGTATATGGGATCGCTGCCGGCATTTATGGAGCCCATTCCGCGGATTCTCAGCGTTGACTTTCCTCCAGGCCTTCCGGAGAAAGAGACATTCCGTACTCCGGCCACCTTTCCTGCAAGGCTCTGCATCACATTAAAGGCAGAAGCCCTTTCTGTAAGCACATCGCTCTTGACCGAGGCCACAGAAGACGAGAGTTCCCTCTTTATCATGGTTCCGTATCCTATCGCCACAGCCTCATCAAGCCCGATGGCCTCAGAATGCATCACCACGTTGACAACGCTTCTTCCGGCAAGTTCCACATCAAGTGTCTCCATGCCGAGACACGAGAAATTCAGAGACGCCGCACCCGAAGGGACAGCCATAGACCATCTGCCGTCAAGATCAGTCGTGACGGCCGTCCTGCCTGCACTTCCCGAAACCATGACCACGACTCCGGGAACAGGATTGCCGTCTTCATCAGAGACCTGCCCTGACACCGTCACGGACACATCCTGGGCAAAGGACACCGCAACGGACATGAGCGCGGCCAGCACAAAGGCAGCCTGCATCATGATTCCTGAAAACAATTTTCTGTTCATTTGATTAGTTATTAGTTGGGTTTGTAATATCATCTAAAGAACCGGTTCAGAATCCATATACAGTTCCAGAACTCCTCCGGCCATTATATCACTGTAATCTATGGACATATCCTTCAATTCACGTCCGTTCAGCAAAGCCTTCCTGACATATATATTCCCGGGACTGTTGCCATGGGCCGTCACAGTGAATTTCTTTCCTTTTGCATATTTCCCGTCAAGCCTGAACTCTATTCTGTCGAAAACAGGACTTGTCACTTCCATCCTGGTACTGCCTGGACAAGAGGGATGCAGACCGGAAGCGGCAAGAATATACCACGCTGACATCTGCCCCGCATCTTCATTACCGATAAGTCCCTGGACATCATTAAAATAAGCGTTCCGACAGATAAATCTTGTCCATTTCTGCGTCTTCCACGGCTGTCCGAGCCTATTGTAGAGGAAAGGAACAAAATGCACAGGTTCATTAGCATGATTATAATATTCATTCCATAGCATATGCGACGGGGTATTCATGAAAAGACTGTCAAGATCATCAAGCACAGCCTCTCTGCCTCCCATCAGTTCAGTCATGCCATCAATGTCATGCGGAACGAACCATCCCTGCTGGTAAGGGTTGCACTCGATGCATCCGTACCATTCCTTCAGACGGGCATTTTCAGGCCATTCCTCCCATGTCCCGTCTTCCCGGCGAGGACGGAACCATCCCTTTTCATGATCGAAGACATTGCGGTAGGCCCGGGACTGCCCTGCAAACTTTGCTGCATCCTCATCATGCCCGAGTTCACCTGCAAGAACCGAAAGACACCAGTCAAAATAGGCATATTCAAGAGTATGGGAAATGCTCAGTCCCCCTGGAGTATAGCCCAGCGGATAATTCCCTGATTTACAGGATGTATTCACAGCATAGCGATATGCCTTTTCCGCATCATAGCCGCGGATTCCCTTTATATATGCATCAGCCAGCACTGACAGGGCCGGGTTGCCGAGCATGCATCCGGTATATGCATTCAGCAGTTCCCAACGCTCGAAATACTCTCTTCCGCTCTGCTCTGCAAGAGTTATAAGAGAATTGAGCAGGTCATCAGTCAGCTGAGGATTGATTATGGTCTGCAGCGGCATCTGGCTTCTGAACACATCCCACCCGGAGAATATTGTCCTTTTTGTAAACTTCCCTCCGGTATTGTGTATCTTCCCGTCACCGCCTGTATAGCGTCCGTCAACATCAGTGAATATTCTCGGATCTATCATGGAATGGTACATCGAGGTATAGAACACCGTCTTTTCATCTTCCGTCCCTCCGGCAATCCTTATGCGTCCCAGTTCCCTGTTCCACATCTCCCACGCCTCTTTCCTGACATTGCCGAAGTCCTTTCCGGCAATCTCGCGGTCAAAATTCTTTTTCGCACCTTCCATGTCCACGAATGATATTCCGACTTTCAAAGTCACCTCATCACCGCGGACAGTAGGGAACTCTGTGAAAAATCCGATATGGCGCCCTTCAATCTCATTCTGCCCGCGGATGATTTCCGCATCCCTGACACGCTCCAGATATGCGAGACTGACAACATCTTCATTTTTGCGGGACCATCCGTCAGGAATATCAGCACTCCAGAAACCGTATTCTGCCAGCGGACGGCTGAATTCGGCATAAAAATACACTGTGTAGTCTGCATTGCCCTCTCCGTTGCCCCAGCCTCCTGTCTCCGGAGTACATTTCATCCAGCCTGCAACAGTCCTGTCATCAAGCACCTTGGCATATTGGTACTCCGACGTGCCGCCGACCCTCCTGGCAAGGTCGATCTGAATGCGCGAAAGCCCGGACTCAGGGAATGTCATTTTCATGATGCCGCAATGAGGCAGAGCAGAGCATTCTGTCACAATGTCATAGTCAACCAGCCTTGTCCGGTAATAACCGGCTTCTGCATATTCCGTATTTTTGTCATAGCGCGACCTGTAACCGCAGATGCTTCCGTCCTCCTTTCCGGCAACAGTAACGAGAGGCCCCGTAGACGGCATGACCAGAAAGTTGCCAAGGTCACCGTTCCAGCCGACTCCGCTCATCTGCGTGAAGGCGAATCCCTCTATTGTTTTCATTTCATAACTGTATCCGGAACCGTTGTCCCCACCGGTTACAGTATTGGGGCTTACCTGTACCATGCCGAAAGGAACGGCCGCCCCGGGGAAAGTCTTTCCAAGCCCGTGGTAGACTCCGGCCGCATCCGCACTTGTACATGCACCTATAAAAGGGTTTACATAACATGCCGGCTCTTTGACCCAAGCGGCCCTGTCGCCTGATTCCATTTTGTCTGCCTTCATTCTGCCAGATTCCATTCTGCCAGATTTTCCGCGCCCCCGCTCAGCACATGGACTTTTCTCGGAAGATATTCCATTTATAAGCAGCGTCTTTATCCCGAATCTCGGCATCTGCACATCAACCTCGGTCCCCCCTTCATTACGGCGGAATTCAGGAGAGCATATTACATTCCCGTTCAGGTCAATCTCTTTCACCTGCGCCGCCCCGAAACCAAGCCTCACAGTGCATTTTCTGTCTGAGCCGGAAGAATTGAACAGCCTCATGACCAGCCCGGCATCCGTCAGATATGCAGCGGACAGTTCATATCCGCTTTCTGAAAGGTCAAGCCAAGACCTGTTTTCCAGTTCCGCATTCCTGTATACGGCGACATACAGAGGCTCATTCCAGCAGATGCTTTCATTGCATATGCCGGCCTTGTCCCAAAGCCCTGCATGCGGCACAATGGCGAAATTCATTTCCGAAGGTCCTGTTATGGGATAGTCCCTGCCCCAGAGTCCGTTTCCTGAAAACTGGGCAGTAAGGCACAACGGGAAATCCTGTCCGAAAGAATACGATGTCGTATGGTCTGAAAACAAAGCCATTCCGCACCCGTCTTCTCCATCTGCAATGTCTACCCAGTTCAAGATTATATTATGCTTGATCTTGTCCCATGAGCTGTAGAATGTATCCTCATTCCTCGACTTCAGGACATCAAATGGAGCATTTTTATATAGGCACGGCTCGTCAAGCGAAACCGGGAACATCACATTGAGTTTATTGAAATCCTCATAAAAAGCCCTGTGAGGATTGTCATAGGCATCATTCTGGGCAAATGACCCGATTCCTCTGTTCTCCTTCCAATCAATCTTCAGAGAAAAATCTATCTTCCTGTCCCCTTCCCTCAATGTGACTGTCTGTACAAACGGGGTCCCGTCTATGCTTCCGCTGACGCGCACAACTGTCTCAAAAGGTGACGGTCTTTCCACATTTACCTTTGCAGGAGCGTCTGCGGACGAATGGTATTGCGAATCATCATAGAAATATCCGCGTATCTCCCCAATGGAGAAGCTGCTTTCCTTGTCCGCATATTCCCTGTTTCCAAGAGTTTTGGCCACAAGGCTTGTGATGACTCCTCCGCGCGACGGGTCGAATACAATCCTGTACATGCCGTTCTCCGCCACAACTGCTCCGGCATTCACGGCATCATCTGACACATGCAGACTCCCATCCATTCCGCGCATTTGTTTCTTTCCGTCCGCCTTGCCGCCACGTCTTTTCACTACCTCATACGTGGCATACCCGAATGCAGGCACATCTGCCATGAAAGAAAGTTTTCCTGATTCAGGCTCATACCATGAATCAACCTCATGCCCTTCCGGATCCGTGACGGAATAGGCTCCTGTTCCGCAACATACCGACGAAATTGCAGACGTATAGCCCTGTGCAGGAAACATTCCTCCAGAAAACGGGGCACATATATCTGCCGACACTGTTTCACGGCGTCCGAATCCCGAAGCATTGAAAACCCTGACATAAAAGCGGCCGTTTCCGTCTGCTGCATCTTTTTCCTTCCTGCCAGCCTTTCCTGTTCCACAGACACCGACGTACTCATCCATTCCCTCAAGCCTGCCGGAATATGAATCTTTTATTTCACTCTCAATATTTCTGCATATATCATCAGAAGCGGAAGTCCACAGAGCGATATTGTCTGCCCACGTCCCGTCTGCATTCAGATTATTGTACGGCACAATCCACGAGTCATGGTGCTGCGCAAGCATCAGTGTCCGCCATGCCTCATCCATCTCCTCCATATCATATCTCCAGTTACGCCCGTTCACATTTGCATAGATGGAAGCCATGGCCCCGAGTTTCTCCGTCCTTACCATGTTGTTCTCCGTACGGCGCACCTGCCTGCCTATTTTCTGCATTACCTGAGTGCCCCACATAAGGCTCACGAGCACATCCTCCTGCGTAAAATGCCAGTCCTGTTCCGGCTGCCCGTCCAAAACATGCCCGAAATATTCCTTCCATGTAGTATATACGGAATTATTTTTTGCAGGATCTCCTATCCACGGGCCGAAAGTCCAGCCTGCATCCTGATAGCACATGCCCACCGGATTTCTGAATCCTGCCTCCCTGCAGGCGTCAAGATATTCCGTACTGTTGTCATAAGACATTGTCTGCCATACAGTCCCGGGAACCAGGTCTTCGCACCCGTGGCGCGGAACAGCAGGTATTGATGTGCCGTCAGGTCCTGTCCAGTTGACCACTTCACCGCCGAATGCAGAAGTATAGCCGCCCCAGCATGTATCAGGACATTTCAGTGAGGCCCTTTCATAGCCGAACTGCCTGAGAATCTGCGGAAGACAGCTTGTAAAGCACGGTTCCTCGACTGCATAGGTCTTGAACTCCGCCCACGGGAAGTGGCTGCGGATTTTTTTCATGCCGTAATACATGTGCCGTATGATGCTTTCTCCCGAGACATTATAAAAATATGCTTGTGCGTATGCCGGATTGGTGAACTCAATGCGGTCCGTCTTCGTCATCTCCGCAAATCTCCTGTAGTCTTCTGGAGTCCTCACCTTTACGGTGTCCCATGTCTCAGGTTCGATTTCAAGCGAAATTTTCCAGTCAGGATGCATCTCAAGCCGGTCAGCCATAAATCCGGTATAGGACATCGGATAATGCCCGTACACTCCCCCGTGGAACCCGTCCACAAACCACACTTTCTCCTGTCCCACAGCCACAAGACCGGAAATCACGGCCATGAGCGGCACAATGGACAAATGCCTTATAAAATTTTTCTTGCTGATTGACATATCTTAAGTTTCACGTACAATTATTCAATACTCCAATTGCTCCCTGCCCCGGAATGGTCAGGCGAACCGGTTTCCTCCCACGGTCCTTGGCCGCAGCCCGACAGATTCAGTCCTGTTTCAAACGGATTCTGCGCACCACCGGCTTGTTGATTTCGTATATTTTCTCCGTGAGCATTTGAATTTCATCTTTCCTTGCTTCACGGACACTCTCATGCATCATCTTAGACCAGTTCTCCCGATGCACCTGAAGCCAGAAATTGCCATCTTTTTCAGCGTCAAGGGCGCGGACCGCCTGCTCATCATACACCCCGAGAAGTCCCTTTGCCTGGAAGAAGCCGTACTGCATCCATGCGAAGTCCCTGAAATTACGCTCAATCTCCCATCTGTATTCATTGAGGTGCATCACGGCAAGGGCCTGACGGTATTGTGGAGTGAAAGGAAGCCCGGCAAGGTTTATCCCCTCTTCGAGTTCAGCCGAAGTCCACGACCCGAGATTCACGTCATCTATATATAAGGTATAGCTGCCCTTGAGTCCTTTTACAGCAAGACGCTCCTGGTTCATTTCCTCAATGAAAGGTACGAGTGAAGAAGCGGCAGCCTGCCCCCTCTTTGTGCCGAAGCCATGCGCGATGGTGTCCATAGGATAAGGAAGTGCCTCTGCCAGATAGTCAAATGAGATTTCCCTGCGGCCGGTGCGCACTCCGGATATGCGGCAGTTCTCCTGCCTCATGACCTTTCCGCTGCGTGCATCAACCTCAATATCAGCGACCTTGCTTCCGGAAAACCCCTGTGCCTTGAGGTACAGATACGCCATCACCATGTGCCCGTCATTGTCCGGATGAATACGGTCCCCGACACTTATAGTAAAAGACGGGTCGGTTTCCTGTGCCTTGGCACATATCTCCAGCATCGGAGCATTGAAATCCAGGAATTCCCATCCGTTTTCCTCAGCCGACTGTCTCTGAAGCTCAGATATACGCTGCATCACAGCATTTTTGCCGGGAAGCGGAGTATTGTCAAATTCGGCAGTCTCATCATAAGGAGAGCCTCCGAGCATCACGATGCGGACACCGTCAAGCTTTTTGAGCCTGTCCTCAATCTTGCGGAAATTTTCGAGACATTCCTTGTAGCGGCCTTCCCCAAACTCTTCCGCATCTTCTCCGAGCCATTCAGAATACCCGGTGTCATTCATCCCGAAAGTGACCATAAGCACAGTCGGACGTTTGCTGAATACGTCTCCGTCAAGCCTCTTGAACATATCGGCCGCAGTATCTCCGCCTATGCCTGCGTTGAAAACACTGAGGTCCATATACGGAAACCGTGTCATATACCACAGCCATATATAAGAATGGTAATGTCCTCCATCGGTTATGCTGTCACCAAGAAATACAGCTCTGTCCCCTTCTGAAAATTGTCCGATTGTCTGTGCCCGGATTGCTGTCTGAAGCATCAACAGCACTGCAATTGCCGCAAAATACTTTTTCATTTCCTATGTGGTTGATTGGTTTTGTCCTTTAATGCATCGCAAAATTACCATACCGGCCCAGCAAAAAAGTACACTATTTCGGCTTAATGGTATACAAATCTGCCACAGCGCCCTATTTTCACGGGTCCAGGAAGGATGGCACGGTTTTAGGAAGACGGGGCCGCTATGCTTAAGTATCATTTAACACAAAATATCATGAAAGACCCATATACCAGACATCATGTCCCACGAACCGGCAAAATCCAGGACTTGCTGGCCATGTTCTTTGTCCTTATTGCATTCGCCGGATGCTCTACAGGAAGGATAGCCACATCATTCTATTCCGATTCATTTACAGGAAAGCTATCTGAGGATTACAGCAACACAGTCACACTCAACGCCAGTATCGAATATCCCGAAAGCGGGTTTTCCGGAACAGGCCTGCAGGATGTCAGATGCCGGATAAAGAAAGCCGTCTATGGAGAGAAATATGCAGGCCTGGACCTGCAGGACGGCCTTGAGATGTATTTCAACGATCTGCTGAAGGATTACAGGGAAGCGAATCTTCCCATAATCGAAGCCCTGGAGGAAGAAGGGATCGAGACTGCCGCCAGCCTGGACTGGCAATACATCATTGAGGCAAAATTCTCAGGACATGGCCGCAACATGGTTTCATACACAGTCACGAGATATGAATATACAGGAGGCGCCCACGGCATGGCGACAACAATGGCATATACATTTGATTCCAGGTCAGGAAAAGCCATCAGCGAAGAAGAACTTTTTGTCAAAGGATACAATCCCGTCCTGACATCTTTGCTCACGGCACATGTCCGGGATGGCCTTGAAAATCCAGATGAACTGGTACTGTTTGTTGACCGGATTGAGCCTAACGGGAATTTTTCAGCAGGAAATGACGGGATCACATATATATACAATCCATATGAGATTGCACCATATTCTTCAGGGACAATCACTGTCACCGTCCCGTGGAAAGAACTTAAAGGCCTATTGAGATAAGCATTTGTCCGATTACATCATTCAGCATCTACAAACCATATGGCGGGCCCCTGTCCACAACAGGAGTTCGCCATATGATATTTCCGGGACATGCTTACTGTTTCCATAAGAAAACCCGTACAGACTTACAAATTAAAAGCAGGCGAATAGAAGAGACATCCATTTCATAATCGCGGCAATTTTACTATTTTTGCACAGAAAGGCCGAAAGGAGAGATAAAGGCATAAACAGGATAAACAATCAACCGTATGGAAAGAATAATAGAATGCGTGCCCAATTTCAGCGAAGGGCGCAACATGGAAATCATCAATGCAATCGTGGATGCGATACGCAGTGGCGGACAGGCGGCAGTATGCGCCGAGCCCGGTGTGAAAGTGCTCGATGTTGACCCGGGAGAGGCGACCAACCGCACGGTGGTCACTTTTGTCGGAAGTCCGGAAGCTGTTGTTGAGGCGGCATTCCAGGGCGTGAAATGTGCCGGCGAGCTTATTGACATGCGACATCACCACGGTGCCCATCCACGCTCAGGAGCTACGGATGTGCTTCCTCTTATACCTATTTCCGGAATCACACTTCAAGAATGCGCTGAACTGGCAAGAAAGCTGGCTGAGCGCATTTTTTGTGAACTGGAAATTCCTTGCTACTGCTACGAAGCCTCAGCATACAAGCCTGAGAGAAAGAATCTTGCAGTCTGCCGCGCCGGAGAATACGAGGCCTTGCCGGAAAAGATTACAGACCCGGCAAGACGCCCTGATTTCGGTCCGGACCATTTCACCGTGAAGGCCGCGCAGTCCGGTGCGACCAATGTCGGTGCAAGAGATTTTCTTATCGCTGTCAACTTCAATCTGAACACTACATCCACACGCCGCGCCAATGCCGTGGCCTTCGATGTCCGTGAGAAAGGACGCCCGAAGCGTGAAGGCAATCCGATAACCGGCAAAATCGTAAAGGATGCGGATGGGAATACGGTAATGATTCCCGGCACTCTCAAGGGGTGCAAGGCGATAGGCTGGTATATTGACGAATACGGCATTGCCCAGGTGTCCATGAATATAACGGACATCAATGCGACCCCGCTTCATGTGGCCTTTGATGAAGTCTGCAGGGCAGCCCAGGCGCGCGGCCTGAGGGTTACGGGCACTGAGATTGTCGGGCTTGTTCCGAAACGCACGCTTATTGAAGCCGGAAAATATTTCCTTGGCAAGCAGAGCCGGTCTGCCGGAATTTCTGATGAGGAAATCATGAAAATAGCCGTCAAGTCAATGGGACTTGACGATCTCAAGCCTTTCTGCCCGAAAGAGAAAGTCATTGAATATCTGATTGAAGATGAAGCCAAGGCGGCGGAAAAGGAAAAGCTTGTCCGTATGACATGCAAAGACTTTGCAAATGAAACAGCATCCGAGTCTCCTGCTCCGGGAGGAGGTTCGATTTCTGCCTATATGGGGGCACTTGGGGCTGCCCTCGGCACTATGGTTGCCAACCTCTCTGCCCACAAGCCAGGATGGGACGGGCGATGGAAAGAGTTTTCCGACTGGGCGGAACAGGGACAGGCTTCAATGAAAGCACTTCTGGCTCTTGTGGATGAAGACACTGCCGCTTTCAACAGGATAATGGCGGCCCTCGGGATGCCGAAAGGTTCAGATGAGGAGAAAAGGGCCAGGGAAGATGCACTGGAGGCCGCAACCCTGTATGCTACGGAGGTGCCTCTAAAGACAATGGAGACAGCATTGGGCTGCTATGCTCTTCTGGAGGCGATGGCCTTAGAGGGCAATCCTAATTCGGTGTCTGACGCAGGTGTGGGTGCATTGGCCGCAACAGCAGCTGTCCGCGGTGCGCATCTCAATGTGAAAATCAATGCCTCCGGACTCAAGGACCGTGAAAAGGCACAGGAGCTTCTTGCAAGGGCTGAGGGCATTGAGAAGAGAGCACTTGCATTGGAAGATACAATCCTCGCGGCTGTCAACTCCAAGATTTAGACAGGTCCCTCCGCAGAAGTGCGGAAGAACAGTGAAATAACCACAAAATCAATGACTGATGACTTTTAAAGAAGAAATATTGGCCGGAATACCGGAAAATCTGCCGGCTCAGAAAGAATATGACCACGATATAAACCATGCTCCCAGGCGCAAGGATATCCTCAGCGCAGACGAGAAGGTGCTTGCCGTAAAAAATGCCCTGAGATATTTTCCTGCAAGACACCACGGGGAGCTTGCTGAAGAATTTGCGCGTGAACTTCATGAATACGGACGCATATATATGTACAGATTCCGTCCGGACTATGGAATGTATGCCCGCCCGCTGGATGAGTATCCTGCAAAATCAAGGCAGGCCGCAGCAATCATGGCGATGATACAGAACAATCTCGACCCTCGCGTGGCGCAGCATCCGCATGAGCTTATCACATACGGAGGCAACGGTGCCGTGTTCCAGAACTGGGCGCAGTACCTCCTTGTGATGCAGTATCTTGCCACAATGACAGACGAGCAGACGCTTGTGATGTATTCCGGACACCCTCTCGGACTTTTCCCGAGCCACAAAGATGCACCGAGAGTGATTGTAACCAATGGAATGGTCATACCGAATTACTCAAGCCAGGATGACTGGGAGCGTTTCAATGCCCTCGGTGTGTCCCAGTACGGCCAGATGACGGCAGGCTCCTATATGTATATCGGGCCTCAGGGAATCGTCCACGGCACAACAATCACGGTAATGAATGCGGCGCGTAAACAGCTTCAGGTCAAAGGAATGCCTGCAACGCGTGAGAATATCGGAGGGATGCTTTTCGTGACGGCCGGACTTGGTGGCATGTCGGGTGCGCAGCCAAAGGCCGGTGTGATCTCCGGCGTTGTAAGCGTCATTGCGGAAATCAATCCTCTTGCGGCCCGAAAAAGATATGAGCAGGGCTGGGTTGATGAGATACACGAGAGCCTTGACGAACTGATGCCGCGAATCAGAAAGGCATGTGCAGACAAGGAGGCCGTGTCTCTTGCATATCAGGGCAATGTGGTGGACCTGTGGGAAAGGCTTGCCGATGAGGACATTCATGTGGATCTCGGGTCTGACCAGACATCTCTCCACAATCCTTGGGCCGGCGGATATTACCCGGCCGGGTACACCTATGAAGAATCCAAGGTCATGATGGCGGAGGAGCCTGAGAAGTTCCGTGAATGTGTCCGTGCCTCTCTCCGCAGACATGCAGACGCAGTCAATCGTCTGGCTGACAAGGGGATGTATTTCTTCGACTATGGAAATGCCTTTTTGCTGGAAGCTTCACGTGCCGGGGCGGACATTATGGACGGTAACGGCAGGTTCCGCTATCCTTCATATGTACAGGACATAATGGGACCTCTTTTCTTTGACTATGGCTTCGGGCCGTTCAGGTGGGTGTGCATGTCGCAGAATCCTGAAGACCTTGCAAAGACGGATGCACTGGCGGTCAAGGTTCTCAGGGAGATTGTGAAGGATGCACCGGAGGAAATCCGTGGACAGATGAATGACAATATACGCTGGATCGAGGAGGCTGCAAAGAACAACCTTGTGGTAGGCTCGCAGGCCCGTATCCTGTATGCGGACTGTGAAGGGCGCACAAAGATAGCATTGGCTTTCAACGAGGCGATAAGGAATGGGGAGATTACTGCCCCTGTGGTGCTTGGGCGCGACCATCATGACGTGTCCGGAACCGATTCGCCGTTCCGCGAGACTTCAAATATATATGACGGCTCTGCGTTTACGGCAGACATGGCAGTCCATAATGTGATCGGAGACGGATTCCGCGGAGCGACATGGGTTTCCATCCACAATGGAGGAGGCGTAGGCTGGGGTGAAGTGATGAACGGAGGCTTCGGCATGGTGATAGACGGAAGTGCGGATTCAGACAGGCATATCCGGGAAATGCTGCTGTGGGATGTGAACAACGGAATCGCGCGGCGCAGCTGGGCGCGCAATGAAGGTGCGGTGAATGCCATAAAGCGCGAGATGGAACGCACTCCGGGGCTTAGGGTCACTTTGCCGAATATCGCCGACACCGGCCTGGTACAGGCTGCATTTGAAAAACTACAATAAAAAACTGTTTAAAATTTATTCCAAAATTCTTTTATGGTTCTTTTTGGTTTGGTTTTCCCGACTTTTTTCAGTCAGATAGCTCTGTTATCCTTTTCAAAAAGTCAGAAAACCCATCCTCAAAAATACCTCATAAAATTTATAATGATAAAAAATTAAACAGTTTCTAAAAATAAAAGAATATGACACATACTATATCAGACAGAAGACTTACTGTAGAAAGAATACATGAAATCATCCGCAACGGCGAGAAACTCGAATTGGGGAAGGATGCGCAGGATTCAATAATCAAATGCCGCAGGTATCTTGATACCAAGATGGAGGACATAGACCATCCTGTCTATGGCGTGACCACCGGTTTCGGCTCTCTTTGCAACATCACCGTTCCGGCCGAAGACCTTTCCAGACTTCAGCACAATCTTGTGATGTCGCATGCATGCGGAACAGGAGAGAAGGTCCGTCCTGAAATAGTGCGCCTGATGCTTCTCCTGAAGATACAGTCTCTTTCCTATGGACATTCCGGAGTGCAGCTCATCACGGTCCAGCGTCTTGTGGACATGTTCAACAATGATGTCCTGCCGGTTGTCTATCAGCAGGGCTCTCTCGGGGCTTCAGGCGACCTTGCTCCTCTTGCACATCTGTGTCTCCCTCTTATCGGTCTCGGTGAAGTGGAATACGGGGGACAGGTCTGCCAGGTTGCACAGCTTTGGGAAAAGCTCGGATGGGAACCGGTGAAGCTGCAGTCCAAGGAAGGTCTTGCCTTGCTCAACGGTACGCAGTTCATGAGTGCCCATGCCGTATGGTCACTGATACAGGCGGAGAGGCTGTCCGGCTGGGCGGACAAAATCGGAGCCATGTCTCTGGATGCATATGACGGCCGCATCGAGCCTTTCTGTCCGCAGGTCCATCTTGTGCGTCCGCATCAGGGACAGATTGAGACGGCGGCACGCTTCAGGGAACTTCTGGAGGGCAGTGAAATCATAAAGCAGAAAAAGTCCCATGTGCAGGACCCGTACTCGTTCCGCTGCATCCCTCAGGTTCACGGGGCGTCCAAAGACACGATAAGATATGTCAAGTCGGTAATTGAGACGGAGATAAACAGCGCAACGGACAATCCTACGGTTTTCCCTGATGAGGACCTGATTGTATCGGCCGGCAATTTCCACGGCCAGCCTATAGCTCTACCTATAGATATGCTTACTCTCGCGCTTTCAGAGCTTGCAAATATTTCAGAGAGGCGTATCTATAAGCTCATCGCCGGCCAGCGCGGACTTCCTGCTTTCCTTGTGGCAAAGCCAGGGCTGAACAGCGGATTCATGATTCCGCAGTATACGGCAGCATCCATCGTAAGCCAGAGCAAGGGGCTGTGCATGCCGGCGTCGGCTGATTCAATCCCGTCGTCGCAGGGGCAGGAAGACCATGTGAGCATGGGTGCAAATGCTGCCACCAAGCTTGTCAGGGTCGTGGAAAACACTGAACGTGTACTTGCAATCGAGCTATTCAATGCTGCGCAGGCTCTTGAGTTCCGCCGTCCGCTGCGTTCTTCATGGGCGATAGAGAAAATCTTCGCCGGCTTCCGCAAAGTTGTGCCTTTCATCGAAGACGACACCTATATGCACCCTCACATCGAAGCTGCCGTGAGGTTTATACAATAACATAAAAGAATCATGGCAACGATAATAAAGAATATAGGGAAGATTGTCGGGATAGTGCCGGAGGGGATTCTGATGAAGGCCGGAAGGGAAATGGACGAGGCTGCAAGCATTGACAATGGGTATATTGTCATTGAGGACGGTCTGATAGCCGGTTTCGGAAGCATGGAAAACTGCCCTGCCGGTTCTTCTGCAGCTCCCGGTTCTGCAGTGGAGGATAGTTCTCCCGTGGCGGTTTGCTCTGCTCCGGCGGAGGGGGATATGGGCCATGATGTGGTGATTGACGCCCGTGGCGGCTGGGTGATGCCGGCCTTCTGCGATTCACACACCCATATGGTGTATGCAGGATGCCGGGACGGGGAATACCGTGACAAGATCGCCGGCCTGTCTTATGAGGAGATCGCCCGGAGGGGAGGCGGAATATTGAACTCGGCGGATCTGCTTCATGAGACCTCCGAAGAAGAACTGTACCGTCAGTCCATGGAGCGTGTCCATGAAATCATGGGAATGGGGACAGGTGCCGTGGAAATAAAGAGCGGCTATGGACTCAGGACAGAAGACGAGCTGAAGATGCTGAGGGTCATAAGGCGTATAAAGGAGACTTCACCGCTGACAGTCAGGGCGACCTTTCTCGGTGCGCATGCAGTAGGACGTGAATATGTCGGTAGGCAGGAGGAATATGTCCGCCTTGTATGCGACGAGATGCTTCCTGCTGTTGCAGCCGAAGGTCTGGCGGACTATGTGGATGTGTTCTGCGACAAAGGATTCTTCACCGTGGAGCAGACTGCAATGATACTCGGCAAGGCCGCAGAATATGGTCTTCGGCCCAAGATTCATGCAAATGAACTTGAGGTCTCCGGAGGAGTGCAGGTCGGGGTGGAGCACAGAGCACTTTCTGTCGACCACCTGGAACGCACCGGTGAAAAGGAGATTGAGGCCCTTAGGGGAAGCGGGACAATGCCTACTATGCTTCCGGGCTGTTCGTTTTTTCTCGGACTCCCGTACGGGAATGCCAAGGGTTATGTTGAGGCCGGACTGCCCCTCGCCCTTGCCTCTGACTATAATCCTGGATCCTCCCCGAGCGGTGACATGCGCTTTGTCATGTCCCTCGGCTGCATAAGAATGCGTCTTACGCCTGAGCAGGCATTCAATGCATGCACTCTTAATTCTGCATATGCAATGGGTGTGAGCGATGTGCTCGGGTCGATAACCGAAGGCAAGAAGGCTAATCTGATTATCACGCGCCCTCTTCCGTCCCTCGCCTTCATCACATACGGCCATCATACGCCTTTCATCAGCAAGGTGCTCATAGAGGGGAAGGAATGGAAGAACAAGATAGATTCATGTCTGCCATATTGACATTGGCACTGATATTGCAGCAGGACGCCAGCGCATAAAAGGAGCAACAAATTTAAACATAACATCATGATAAGCAAGAAATTACAAAACATCATCAACGAACAGATCACAGCTGAGCTATGGTCTTCGAACCTTTACCTCCAGATGGCCTTCTTCCTTGAGAAAGAAGGGTGGAGCGGTTCAGCGCATTGGATGTACAAACAGGCAGAAGAAGAAAGGGAGCACGCACTTGACATGGCCCACTATCTTATGCAGCGTGGCGGAGAGGCAAAAGTCGCAATGATAGACGTAGTCCCTGAGGGATGGGGCAGCCTTCTTGAGATCTTTGAGCATGTCTACAAGCATGAGTGCCATGTGTCAGAGCTCATCAACAGGATTGTAGACGCTGCTGTTGCAGAAAACGACAAGGCAACCCAGAACTTCTTCTGGAAATATGTCAGCGAACAGGTTGAAGAAGAGGCTACTGCTGCCGAGATTGTAGACAAGTTCAAGAAAGCAGGTGAACACGGAGTGTTCTTCGTGGATTCACAGCTCGGGGCAAGATAGCCAGACCATCCAGATGGTCCATGAGAAAAAGCAGGAAAACGGGAAAAGGGGCTTGACTAATATTTTTAGTCGGCCCCTTTTTCATATGCGCCTGCAGACATGACTCCATTAGCCGGCAAGCGCGATTCCAGCGTTACTCCTATTCCATAAATTCAAGCACTGCCGCTATCGGATAATGGTCAGAAGTGTACTGCACACCGAGATACATATCACGTATTGTCCTGTACGACAGAGCCTTGAAACCATTATAGAAAATATGGTCAATGACAGAGCTGGATGCTCCCCAGTTATTGAATGTCCCGAGATTATCTGTAACCGGAGCCGTAGCACGTGCATCCTCCATGACAGCCTTCAAAGGATCAAAGATCACATCTGTCGTAACGGAATTGAAGTCTGCTGTCAGGATGGCCGGATAACCTTCCGGATTAAGCTCTTTCATCTTGTCACAGATGAGAAGAATTGAATTTTCCCTTGCAAGCTTGGCTATATGGTCAAGATGGGTATTCATGTAGAAGAACTTCATTCCTGTGGCCTTTACTGTAAATATAGCCCATGTGGCGGTCCTGTAATAATTGGCATCCCATCCCTTTGAAGGGACATCCGGAGTCTGTGAAAGCCAGAATGTACCTGCATCTTCCAAGGTCACGGCATCCGTCCTGTAGAAGATTGCCATATACTCCCCTGCGGTCTTGCCGTCATCACGGCCGACCCCGTATGCACTATATTCCGGAAGATTCTCCTTCAGGTAGTCCATCTGCACTGTTATAGCCTCCTGCACACCGAATACGGTTGGATTCTCCTTGGTCAGAAGCACCGGCATCGCCTTTTTTCTCAGGTCCCAGGCATTTGCAGTATTGTTGTCTGCATTTCCTGTCCTTACATTGTAGGAAATCACCTTGACCTGGTTGACCGGTATCTTGTCCGGAAGAATATCTCCAGGTTCATCTGCGCCTCCGTTATTTCCGGAACCGTCATATACATAATCCGGGATAAAGTCTGCATTGTCCATGGTCTTCCCGCATCCAGGGATGGCGGACATCAGGAAAAGCATTGAAATAAGGAATGTTATCTTTTTCATTTTGTCTATATTATTTATTCTGTAACAAGTATCTCATCAATGAACCAGCGTGAAAACTCCCCGTCTGACGGGGTGCTTGTAAACCTTATGCGGGTATTTTCCGTTGCCCCAGATATCTTCAGAGAGAATGTCTTGAATGAATCCGTAGGCAAGCCAGTGACGACCGCATAGGTCTGCCCATCTATTGTCCCGCCTCCGACAATCTCCACAGTGGCGGAAGTTATGTCCGGACGCCCCACATCAGGTGTTGTCGTCACAGCCTTTGCCCTTATTGCAGGAGTACGGTAGGCACATGCCTTGAATGAAAGGTTAAGGTCACCGGATGTGCCAAGTGCAGGAGTAAGGAGAGAACCGGCATTGTTCTCGTATACCGACCTGCTGGCCGCCCTTTCTGTATCCACATAGCCGATCTGTGCATATCCAGGACGCTCCATTACCCATGTTCCTGTAAGGCCGTTCTGTTTCTCCACCGGCCACGTGTTTATCTCACCTGCGCAATAGTTGGCAAATGCGGCAAGTCTATCGCCTACGAAATAGTCCTGTCCGGCTGTAAGCCTGTCGAACGGCTCAAAATACACTGCCCCGGACGGAACGGAAGTATTCCCCTCAACTTCTGCAGAAATTACAATTGCAGAATGGAGACACATATAGCATGAAGAGCCATGGCCATCTGCACCTTTATATCCATCTGTTCCGTCAGAGCCCTGCGGAACAATCTTCAGATACATCGTAGTGCCGGCCGTCATAGGCACATCAAGATGCACCGGCACGGTAAAGTACAGGTAGAAACTTCCTCCTGCCTTTGCCTTGTCGACAACTATAGAACCTGCATCATGCCATGTCTTTTTATCAGCAGAATAAGATACCGTCCAGTTGGAAAGCACATATTTGTTGTTAGCGGCAAATCCGAACGAGACATTGAAATCCTGCGGCATATCCATCTGCAGAGGCACATTCAGCCAGAAACCGCATTCCGCAGTTGGAGTGGTCTTGCAGTCAAGCGACACGAAGCCTGACGTGTTGAAGTTATCATGCGCACCTGCCTCCGCCCATAGGTTTGGACCATACATCTTCGATGCATCAGCCCCGTATGCAGTCACTTCAAGGGAAACACCCTTTGTCTGGTCAATGTCCGTAGCTACGACTCCCTTGATAAGCTGTGTCGCTGCATTGTATGTCAACTTGTTGTATGATATGTATTTCGCAAGGCCATTTGTCTGCTCTGAATGGTAGAACGAGAAGACATAAGGAAGGCTCCTGATGCCAGGAAGCACACCTATCCTCATCTCGGAAAGCACTATGTCAGACATTCCTGTAGGATAGACAGCAGGCTCTGCTGATGCCGGCCCGGCTATTCCATTGACATAACCGGCACCATCAAGATAGCTTTCCGAGAAGAATGATGCATCCTCAAGCACAGAAAGGCGGAAACGCTGGCCATCCTTGTTCTCGAAACGTGGCGAGTCCGACAGCAGCCCCCCGATATTCTCTTCTATTACCTGGTATTCCTCCACATGTACAAGCATTGACTCATATTCGCCGGAGACAAGCTCTGCATGCTCAACAGCTATAGGCTTGATATCCAACGGAGTCATCTCCGTCCTTGATGCATCTCCTGACGGAATGAGCGTAAGGAGGCCTGCTTCATTCCTTTTCAGGGAAGCCCCGTCAAGGAGCACTGCAACCTCTTCCCCTTTCCCGAAAGTCTCATGCCCAGCGGCCATCTGGACGTTGATTCCTGAGCATGGTCCAAATGAGTCCTCAATTGCGAATGAATCGTCAAACCAGTTTCCTCCCGCGGCATCAGTAACGACAATCCCCTTGATTCTTGTACCTGGCGCACTGACAGCCAGGGATTCACCTGGCTTCTCCATCTGCCTCAACGCCTTGATTGAGACAAATCCGTCTGAAGAGGCCCCTGCCTGTACGATACGGATCTCTGCAGAAAGGCTATTATCCTTTGTCGCAAGTGTTACAACGGCACTGCGTTCATCTGCCGTATTTTCAGAGATGGCAAGCGCCATCCCGCAGCTCCCGACAAACTCCTCAACTGACGGTATAACCCAGTCAGCAGAAGACGACTTGATTTTCCATGAAGTGTTGCTGGACACTGTGACTGTATACTCCACTCCCATTGCAGGAGCGATTATCATGTCCTTGTCCGGATTCAATGACTGCATAGGCATATCCGGGCCTTTACGGCACGAGACAGCACCCAGGACAATCAGCGAGACCAGTAATATGATTCTATTTCTCATGTGTTTACAATTTTTTGTCCCTGATATGGAAACTGTTATTCATAGCTGAGACCGTCCTCCCAGTTAGGGTTCTGCCTAATGGCTCCGGATGTCAGCACAATATCCTTGGTAGGTATCGGATACAGATAATCCTTGCTCTCATCGAATTTCCTTGCTATGTCACCATGGCATGTGATATATCCTTCAGGAGAAAGATTCGCCTCTGCGAGTGAGGCATATACAACACCCTGCTGTTCCTGCGGCTTTGCACCGCTGTAGATGACATAGTCTATTGTACCGTTGCCGTCAAGGTCATACTCTCCGGCTCCAGGGAAATACATACCATAGAAAGGACGTTCAAACCTCTTTCCTGCCTTCCACCTCATTATGTCCCAATAACGGAATCCCTCTGCGATAAGCTCAACTGTCCTCTCCCTCCTGATCTCAAGGATAACTCCGGTGTCCGGACCTTCCACACCTGTATATCCTGTCACTGGATCCATCAGGTATCTGTCAGGGTCCGAGTTCACGGCCTCCATATCAAGCAAGGCCATGCCGACACGCTGCCGCAGCATATTCACGGTTGCATCTACATCTGCCTGTGCCAATGTCCCGAGTTCAGCCTTTGCCTCGGCAAGGTTAAGGTATACCTCCGCTGTCCTGAAAACCGGAAGGTCATTCTCGGAAGACTTGTATGAATCATACTTTGATTCGCCTACATACTTGATAATCTGGTAGCCGGTCATTGTGGAGGCCATGTCGGGGGCAACGGATATTCCAGAACCGATTCTCTTGTATCCAGGAGTTCTTATCGTCTGCGCAAGCCTCGGGTCGCGATCCTTCGTCTCCTCTATAAAATCCATTGTCTTGTATCCCGCTTTTTCCGTAAATCTTGTACCGTCCTTCATCAGATACATGTTGACAACGTCCTTTGCAAGCCCCGGACGTCCCATAGAAACGGAAGTGTAGCGGCCGTTCGAGTCGTGCACGAGGCCAAGCGCAGCCCCGTACGCCCTTGAAAGTATGATTTCCGTATCATCTGATTTCAGCAATGTAAAAAGATCGCGGTATGGCTGTTCGCCCTCTGCATAAAGCCTATATCCGGATGTCTTCATAAATGTCTCCGAGGCTGCCACGGACTCCTTAAGGCAATCTTCCCAGTCACCAAGCCCATGATATTTCCGGAATGTACCCTCAAACAGGAAAATCCTTGACTTCAATGCAAGTGCAGTCCATTTCGTAACACAATAGACATTCTTTTCCGCAGGAAGGTTCTCTATCGCGTAATCTATATCCTCCAGCACCTTCTGCATCACCATCTTCCTGTCATCACGCCCTCTGTACAGAGACTCGTCATCCGCAGAAAGGGCGGTATCCACCCAAGGGACATCCCCGTATCTCTTCACTTTCTCGAAATAGAAATATGCGCGGAAGAACCTGGCAAGGCCTACATACCGGGCACGGACAACCTCATCCCGGCACTGGCCGGAATGCCCAATAAAGAAATTTATCGACCTGAGCATATCCCAGTTCCATGTACCGGCAGTTGCAGGAACAGTCCTGTTCCCTATCACTTCGCTTGAAAGCCCGAGAGGGATAATATAATCTACATCCTCATAATAGATGCTTGCCCCTTCCGGTAATATTGTATAGAATTCATTTGTATAAAGCCGGCATTCTGTCTCTGTCGTGAAATAGCTTTCCGGAGTGAGCCTGTCTTTCGGGACCCTTGTCAGGAAATCTTCACAGGATACCATTGCAAGCAGGCTGAGCATGGCCAAATAATATATATATTTCATTTTCGGTTTCATTTTAATCATTAGAAATCAAGCGTTACACCGAATGAGAACGTCTTATAGAAAGAATATGTATCCCCGTTCTTGTCACTTGCGACCGCAAGGAACTCCGGATCCACATATCTCGAATTGAGCGGACTTGTGTACCATAGGTTTTCACCACTGAAATACACACGCAGATTACTGATCCCCGCCTTTACAAGAGCCTTCTGGGGTATTGTATATCCAATCGTCAGGTTCTTGAGACGCAGATATGCCAGGTTCTGCAGATACCTGTCATTCGTATAGTACAGGGAGCCGGCATTAAGCGCGGAATATCCCCTGGCACGAGGGAAATATGCATCCTTGTTGTCCTCGGACCATACATTTGCCATGAAATCCTTTCCGACAAATGAAGTGTAAGGCCGTGAATAAGGTCCCCAGAACCTCTGGTTATCTGATCCCGGATACCAGTCCTGGTGACCGATTCCCTGGAAGAAGACGGAAAAGTCAAACCCGAAGAAATTAAGCCCTGCATTGAATCCATAGAGGAACCTCGGCTGCGAGTTTCCGATTACCACACGGTCTCCGGAATCATCGAGGGTAGAGCTTCCGAATGTCAGGACATTGTCTCCATCAAGGTCAAGATACTTCATGTCTCCACCACGGACTCCCTTTCCATAGTCACCGACAGACTCGTAATAGTCTTTGCAGACCTGGGACATATCAACAATAGAGGCATATTCGGCCGCCTCTGCGTCACTCTGGAAAAGCCCTCCGACACGGAATCCCCAGATTTCCCCAAGCTGCTTGCCCACATAAGGGTCTGTAATGATTCCGGACGGGTTATCCGCCTTGGTGTACCTCGCTGTATAGTCGGCAAGATTCCCTCCGACACTATAATCAAAACGGTGTCCTCCTATCATGAATGAATCCTTCCACTCTATCTGGATTTCCCATCCCTTTGTCCTGATGTCATTTGCGTTTACTTTCGGTTCAGTGGCTCCATAGATTGAAGGAAGCTGCTTCCCTATCGTGAGGATTCCCTTCGTATCCCTTATGTACATATCTCCGCTAAAGGTCAGGCGGTCTTTCCAGAAGCCAAGGTCAATACCTATATTCTGTGTCACTACGGTCTCCCATGTCCCTGAAGCCACAGGGTCGCTTGACACAGCATGCCCGGCAAGCGTCTGTCCATCGAAGCTATAGCCCATTGTGCCCTTTGTCGAGACTGTCTGATAATAGTCATAGTACCCGATATTCTGGTTTCCGAGCGAACCATATGAAAGCCTGACCTTGGCATTATTCATGACAGCCTTCACCGGCTCCATGAACGGCTCTTCAGATATACGGTATGCAGCGGACACTGACGGGAAGAATCCCCACCTGTGTCCTTTCAGGAAACGTGAAGAGCCATCATAGCGTCCATTGACCTCAAAAAGATAGCGTGACTTATAGTCATATGTAAAACGGTAGAATGCACCGGCAAGGGCATATTCGCTGACACCTCCTGTCAGCACATCAATGTCGCCTGTTGCAAGGTTGAAGTCGGAAAGTTCCTCACTTATAAGGTCATTCCTCCTTGCAGACAAATCCTTGTAGTAACGCATCTCGTAGTTGAATCCTGCGGTCCCTGTAAAATGATGCGCATTTTTCCACGTGTTATCATATGCGATGTAGGCATTTGCTACATAGTTGTTCTGCTCATAGACTGTATCGCTTAGACGGTCGCGGTAAGAGCTGAGAGCCTCAGTGGCAGTCTCCCCTGGATACATCGAATATTCAACAGTTGCATCCCTGTAGCCATTCCTCAGGTAACCGAACTTATAGGAGAAATCAGCATTGAGGGAGAGTTTCCTTGTAATGTCAGCCTTCAATGCCCACGAGGTGGTGACCTCTGTCGTCCTCTGCTTGCCCCACTGCTTGCCTTTCAGCAGCATTGCACTATATCCATCCATTATGTAATGCGCCGAGGAATTTGTCAGGACCGTATGAGATACCGCTGTTCCGTCAGGATTCTGCGGAACAAAACACGCAAGCGCATGAAGAGTTGCCCTCCTGTAGTTATTCCCATGGTAGAAATATGTCCCGTTGAAGAACTTCGTATTGGACGACAACTTCAGCCATGGACGAAGCTTTATGTCCAGCTTTGCCCTGGCATTGAAAGAATCATAGTTGTCCGGAGCCACACGGAAGATGCCTTCCTGGCGATAATAGCGTCCGCTGACCATATATGAAACATTCTTCGAGCCTCCTGTGACATTCACATTATAGTCCTGGGTAGGACGTGAATCGTCAAACATATAGTTATACCAGTCAAAATTCGCCAGATACACATACGAAAGCCTTCCGTCCCTCATCTCTGTCACAACCCATGGCCGCTCCGGATTCTCCACCTTGTCATTTCTGCGTTCCCAGAGCCTCTGGTAATCATATGCCGTGTAATTGGTATAAGGGACACCGCCCTTGGTGGACATGAAAAGGTCTGCGATATACGCAGAATAATAGCCTCTTGTCTCATAATCTGTGCTTGACGTGTTGTCTGACAGCGAAAAGCGCGCGCTGGCAGAAACCTTTGGAGCGGCATCGAATTTTCCGCTCTTGGTAGTTACGAGAATGACTCCGAACGCTCCCCTGGCTCCATATATCGCTGCCGATGAGGCATCCTTGAGCACAGAAATGGACTCTATGTCATTCGAGTTTATTCTTTCAAGGTATGTCTCCACTCCATCCACAAGAATAAGCGGTGCTCCTCCGTTTGGAGAAGTATTTCCGCGGATATTGTAGTTCGATCCTGCTCCCGGACGTCCAGAGCTCTGGGTGATGTTCAGATTCGGCACAACTCCCTGGAGAGCCTGCCCGACACTCGCAACAGGCCTGTCCTTGAGGGCTTCCTCTGAAACCGCAGACACAGCTCCTGTAAGGTTGACCTTTTTCTGCACACCGTATCCCACAACAACTGATTCCGCAAGCAGCTCAGAATCATCTTTCATGACAATCTCAAACCATGAACGGTTGCCGACAGGGACAATTTCATCCACAAATCCGACAAACGAGAATGTGATTGAGGCTGATTCTGACGGTGGTTCAGGCAGCATAAGGCTGAATTTCCCGTCAAGGTCAGCGATTCCGCCATAAAGCTTGCCCTTGTAGCGCATCATTGCAGATGCACCTGTCAGCGGGGAACCGCCCGAATCCAGGATAAGTCCTGTGATTTCATAGCCATGGGCACCCTCTGGCGTTCCTGCCTGCTTCTCCTGCTGTTTCTTGACAAGAATAATCTTCTTGTTTTCAAAACGGCATCCGAATCCAGGCAGAATCCTGGAGATCACGGACTCTACAGGCTGGTCCATGACAGTTACTGACACTACAGCCTTTGCATTGAAATCAGCATCATTGTAGAAAAATGCGTAATCCGTACTTTTCTCGATGCTTTTGAGAACCTCACGGACTGTTACATTCTGCATGTCAACAGTGACCCTCGGCCCGGCCTGTTGAGCATGCACCAGTGCACTTCCGCACAGCATACACAAGATTGTGATGCACAGAAGGATCAGTTTTCCTCTTTGCATATTGGTTTAAATTAGTTAATTAATAGGTGTTATTGTTATATTGCCGTCCTCATCGGCGGTATATGTTACTTTTGAAAGATGTCCTATGGCACTCAGGATTTCATGCAATGGCTCCTGCCTGACTGTAAGGGAGAGTCTTGTCCCTGCTGCAAATGCATCATCTTCACATGAGATGCTTACATTATACCAATGGCACAGGGTTTCACATATATCTGCCAGCGATGCGCTGCTGAATACCAGGCGTTCCCCTATCCATGCCGTGTGGTTTGCCGACTTGACCTGGCGGAGCATATATCTCAGGCTTGCCCTGTCGAAAGCCAGGGACTGGTCCGGTTCCAGCACAATACCCTTTTCAAGACCAGGACCAGCAGCCATTATCGAGCCTTCCTGCAGATATGCGGTAACCTTATCGCCGCTGTAGGCCGAGACCGTGAACTCTGTACCAAGGACGGTGATGTCGATATCATGGGCATGGACAACGAACGGATGGGCAGCATCCTTTCTTACATCAAAATACCCTTCTCCCTCCAGACGGACATTCCTCGTCCTTCCGCCAAGATCTCCGGAATAATAGAGACGGCTTCCCTTGTTAAGCCAGACCTGCGAGCCGTCAGGAAGTACAAAATATCCTTTCGCCCCCTCTGAAGAAGCGAGGCAGGTCTCCGGAGAGACACCAGTAACAAACTGTATGGCAGACACGACAGCGAAAAGCACAGCCGCTGCAGATGTCACCCATACCAGTCCCCTGCGATGTGTATTGCTCTTTTTCTCCTTTCTTGTCGCATGGTCAAGGACAGACTCCGCAGACGGAAGCCCTCTGGCTGTCATTTCCGGCAGACTGTCCCAGATCTCCTCCAGGGCTTCATGTTTTTCCTGATAGTCCTCAGAGTCCAGCATCCATGTCTCAAAACTGTCCCGGACCTGGTCCGGGGCATCATTTTTCAGATATGTATCAATGATTTCCTTTATCGTCTTCCTTGTCATTTCCTATCATGTTTTCATAGAAGACGGACAAGGCGGCACTAACGCACAGGCCGATTCTTAAAAATACTGCAAATATCACTAAGCCTGCGCCAAGGCAGCACGTATATCTGCCAAGGCATTGCTGATATGGTTCTCGACAGTCCGGATATTTATTCCGAGCATCCTGGCAATCTCACTGTTCGGAATCCCTTTGTATCTGCTGAGCGTGAATATCCTGCGACGCTGCTCAGGCATTTGCCCTACAACAGAATAGACAAGAAGCTGAAGGTCATCCAGATTCACCTTCTCTTCAACATATGGACGGAACTCCTCCTGGCACAGGAGCTGGCGCGCGACGTACCTGCGGTTTATGGCATTGCTGTCATAATAGTCAAGCACCGCATTCTTGGCCATGCGGAAAAGATACGATGAGAATGAATCAACCTTTGATATTATCTCCCTTCGCAGCCACACCTTCACAAAAATGTCATGGACAAGATCCTTTGATACCTCATCATCCTTTATCATTGAACGGATGAAAGCAAAGCATTTTCCGGAGTAACGATGGTACAGTACAGTGAATGCATATCTACCCCCCCCACAGAAGAGGCGAGCTCTTTCAACAAGTCTTTCTCATTCATTCCAGGCATGGCATCATGACAATGATACAGCGAATATATGAAAACAAAACGACATTACAGGCCACTCCAGGGCACAATTTTATTAAAAGTGACAACATTGGGAAAAAGTGGAATTTCCTTTGTGTGTCATCGCCATGTTATCCGTCTATATACATGGTGGGATTTTGCAGCCTGCCACCATATCCATGATTACACTATATAATACAGCACCAATGAAACGCATAATCTCAACATCGGCAGCCATCCTCGCATCGGCTGCAATGCTCTGCGGGCAACAGATAACCCGGGAGCACAAGGAAAGGGCCGGGGAACTGGTCAGGCAGATGACACTCGAGGAAAAGATAACATACCTCGGAGGATACAGGGACGGATTCTACATCCGGCCGATAGAAAGGCTCGGCATACCGGAGATAAGGATGGCGGACGGGCCACAGGGAGTCAGGAATGACACAAGGAGCACACTCTTCGCATGCGGAGTTGCGGCTGCGGCGACATGGAATCCGGAGACGGTATACGAGATGGGGGCCGCACTCGGGCAGGACGCGAGGGCGAGAGGGGTACACATTCTGCTCGGTCCGGGACTCAACATATACAGAAGCCCACTGTGCGGAAGGAACTTCGAGTACATGGGAGAAGACCCCTTCCTGACGGCAAGCATGGCAGTCAGCTATATCAAGGGAGTACAGGGGCAGGGAGTAATGGCAACGGCCAAGCACTTCGCACTCAACAATCAGGAATACGACAGGCACCACGTAAGCTCGGACGCCGATGAGAGGACGATGAACGAGATCTACCTGCCGGCGTTCAAGGCGGCCGTGCAGCAGGCTGGGGTTGGTTCTGTAATGACAAGCTACAATCCTGTGAACAATGTGCACGCGGCGGAGAACACATACCTCATAAGGGAGACACTCAAGGGAAGATGGGGATTCGAGGGATTTGTCATGTCTGACTGGACATCCACATACTCCACGCTCGGATGCGTGAAGGGAGGGCTGGACCTTGAGATGCCAAGGGCATTCCAGATGACGGTGGAAGACATTATGCCCCTGATCGGGACAGGGGTCATCAGGGAAGAGGAAATCGACGAGAAAGTACAGGCGATACTGCAGACAATCATAGCATTCGGATTCCTTGACAGGCCACAGAAGGACGTAAGCATACCGGAGGACAACCCCTATTCAAGGGATGTCGCGTACAGGATGGCATGCGAGGCACCGGTACTGCTGAAAAACAACGGGCTCCTGCCGCTCAGGGAGAAAAAAAAGAACAGGATTGTTATACTCGGGCCGAATGCTGACAGGATACCGTGCGGAGGAGGCAGCGGAAAAGTTGACCCAATACACTCCACATCACTCGCACAGGGGCTGAAGACGCTCGGGAAGGGCTACAATGTGCAAAGCCTGTCACCGGACGACAGAAGCAGATATGACTCTGAGGAGAACATTGCAGCAATAAGAGAGGCGGAGGCAGTAATCGTATCTGTTGGGTTCGACACCAGGACAGAGAAGGAGAACAGCGACAGGACATTCACACTGCCTGAGGGGCAGGACGAGATTATAGAGCTTGCACTCGAGCACAACAGGAACGTCATCGTCGTAATATACGCCGGAGGAGGAGTTGACATGTCCAGATGGCACGACAGGGCTGCGGCTATCCTGATGGGATGGTATCCAGGACAGGAGGGCGGACTGGCGATAGCGCACATGCTCGCTGGAAGAATCTCGCCATCAGGGAGACTGCCAATGTCAATCGAGGCAAGGCCTGAGGACAACCCGACGGCAGAAAGCTACTATCCGGGAGAACCAAAGACAAAGCGAGGGTTCACAAACAGATACGTCACATACTCGGAAGGAGTCTTCGTGGGATACAGGGGATACGACAGGACAGGGACAAAGCCGCTGTACCCATTCGGGCACGGACTGACATACTCGGAGTTCGTGTACTCTGACCTTGATGTAAAGGAAGACGGAGAAGGATTCGAGGTGTCATTCACAATCAAGAATAACGGAAAACATGATGCCGCTGAGACTCCGCAGGTATATGTCGGGGCCACGGCACCTTCTTTACCGAGACCACTCAAGGAACTCAAGGGGTTCAGGAAGACATTTGTAGAGAAGGGAAAAAGCAAAAGGGTCACGATACATCTCGACCGGGAGGCATTTTCATTCTATGACACAGGATGCCACGCATTCAACATAGAGCCGGGGACATACAGGATCATGGTCGGAGCATCTGCGGAAGACATCAGGATAAGCAGCGAAATAACAATACAATAAGTACATTACTGCCTCCGATAAGGTTTCCAGTCTGCCAGACTGCATATAAGATAGCCCATGAATTTATTTTACATATTTATATTTCTTTGGTAAAAAAACCTATATTTGCATCGATTTTGATAAGGACGGACGAGTTATTAACTAAAATATTTAAGTATTATGAAGAAAATGATTATGATGGCAGTCGTGGCACTCGCAGCAGTGTGTGTTGCCAATGCACAGCCAAGGGCTATCGGAGGACGTCTTGCCTATGGAGTAGAAGCCAGCTACCAGCACACAGTAGGCGGTTCAAACTTCGTTGAGGCAAACTTAGGCATGTTTGGATTCGGAGCGCTCAACGCTACAGCAACCTATAACTTCATGATTGCACAGCCTGCATGGACAGACCGTGGAGAATGGGGATTCTATGCCGGTCCTGGTGCATCACTTGGATATTGGTGGGCAGGCACAGATGCCTGTACGATTGCCGTTGCTGGACAGGTTGGACTTGAATACACATTCTGGTTCCCACTCCAGCTTTCTGTTGACCTCCGTCCTCAGTTCGGTGTTGCCGCCAATAAAGACGGAGCTGCGTTCTACACTGGTGGACTTTTAGGATTTGTTCCGACTATCGGTGTACGCTACAGATTCTAGGCAGCACATAGAAATACATATTAAACATCCTGTCCTTGAACCGGCAGGATGTTTTCTTTTTCCGGCATTCCTGTGGAAAACTGTCTACACCAGAATCTACAATGCCATAATCCGGTCTTCCGGTAAGCCGGTCATCTCGGAAATGTCTGCTACTGGATATCCCTTGACTTTCATCTGCCTTGCAATACTGACCCGGGCATTTTGCTTCCCAATTTCCAGTCCTATTTCCTGACCAATCTTCTGACCTTCCTCTCGTCCCTCCTTGATTCCCTCCTTGATACCTTTTTTAATACCTTTCTCAAATCCTGCCTTCTCACCCTTTTTCTCACCTGCGGCATATCCACTTTTATGCGCCATCTTCTTGAAACATCTGATATCAATTTCTGTTATCATAGCTTTATTATATTGAATTTGTTCTACTTTATCCATTTTACTAAGCCTGCAGACCTCAAACAGCCTCTGAAATATATCCTGCTGCAGTTCAACTGGTCGCTCAGACAATTTAACCATATTCTTCAGACAGAAATAGAATCCGTCAAGAATGCTGCCGTCCAATTCCGACAAGCTTTTCCGGAACTTGCCCATTTCCAAGAAAATGACATTATACACGGGAGTAAGCAGCACATGGCTTGTCTCCTCGTATAGCCTGAAACAGCTCCTCACCTGTTCGCCAAGCCTGATTCCGCGAAGCCGCGTCTTCAGAATACTGATGACATACACCGGACAGATCCTATATTCTTCACAGTTCACAGATACCTGCTCCTGGACAGGAAATGTAGAATAGTATAATGTACGTTCAATATACCAGTCATGCATCCGCTTCTGCACCTCAACGATAACCCTGCTGCCATCATCTGTGATGCAATAAAGGTCAAAGATACTGCTCTTGTCCTTTTCAGACATCCCGTGCTTCTCCTTATCTAGAAAAAACTCGACATCTGTTATCCTCCTGTCCGTAATCACCTGATTAAGAAACTCAATCAAAAGTTCCTTGTTCGCGACCTTGCCAAAAACCAGCTTGAAGCCGACATCCGACATCAAGTCAACATATCTTTCCACAGACTGCTGCTTCACATACTTGATTCTCGGGTCATTAAGCAGGCACGTCCTGACATAACCATTCTCCATAACCTTCACCTCCATAAAACAAAAATGCGATACAGGAACGATCTCCTATATCGCGATGTGGACTCTAAGTACCACGGCCTTTATCAATATTGATGCAATTTTAGACAAAATAATCCATAAATGCAAACAAAGCGTAAGTCAAGGATTCATCAAGTCTGTGTTGACAAAACCATTGATTTCACGGATAAGCTCAATAGAGGCTATAGAACGGCTCAGGAGAGTCTCTGCGGCCTCACGGTCCGCCCTGGGAAGGGAATCTCCCCTGGACAACTCCTCAACAGCAAGGTCTGCCGCCTTCTGGAAAGCATTGATCGCCTCACCGAAACGTGCACTCTTTCTAAAAGAAACGCCCAGGTCATACCATTGCGAGGCAGACCCGGGCGTGATTATGTCAATCATCTCCGGCATTCCCTATACAAGTCCTGAGAATCCCATGAAAGCCATTGCGAGGATACTCGCTGTCACAAGGGCAATAGGAATACCCTTGAATGCCTTAGGGACACTGTTCAGGGCAAGCTGCTCACGAAGACCTGCAAAAAGGATCATGGCAAGCCCGAACCCGAGCGAAGTGGCAAATGCATATACAACAGACTCCCCAAGATTGAGCATGTGAGCCTCACCTCCAAAAGTGAATTCCTTAGTCACAACAATCAAGGCAACTCCAAGCACAGCACAGTTTGTCGTGATGAGCGGCAGGAAAATACCAAGTGCCTGATACAATGCAGGACTTACTTTCTTCAGAACAATCTCCACCATCTGCACAAGTGCTGCAATCACCAGAATGAATGCAATGGTCTGCATAAATCCGATTCCACATGAATCAAGGACATAGTTCTGGATCATATAGGTCACCAGTGTAGCAAGCGTAATGACGAAGCACACCGCACCTGACATGCCCACTGCCGTACTGAGTTTGTTAGACACTCCAAGGAATGGACAAACCCCGAGGAACTGTGAAAGCAGGATATTGTTTACGAATATCGCTGATATAATGATTATCAAATATTCCATAGCTGTCAATTTACTTGTTACACATTATTTCTTTGAAGTCAGCTTGCGGAAGACTACTATAAGGTAGCCAAGCACAAGGAATGCCCCTGGAGCAAGCACGAAGCATAGGACACCGTCACCAGGGATGAACTTGAATCCGAATGCAGACCCGCTGCCGAGAATCTCGCGGACGAGTCCGAGCACAGTAAGTGACAAAGTAAATCCAAGACCGATACCTATACCGTCACAAGCAGAGTCTATGACACTGTTCTTGTTGGCAAAAGCCTCTGCACGGCCGAGGACAATACAGTTCACCACAATAAGCGGTATGAAAAGTCCAAGCGTCTCATAGACTGCAGGAGTATAGGCCTGCATCACAAACTGGAGCAATGTAACGAATGTTGCAATCACAACAATGTATGCAGGGATACGCACCTTGTCAGGAATAAGTCCTGCAATTGCTGAAATTGCCATATTGGAAAGGATGAGCACAAACATAGTGGCAAGCCCCATGCTCATTCCGTTGATTGCTGAAGTGGTAGTAGCCAAAGTAGGACACATGCCAAGGAGGAGAACAAAGGTAGGGTTCTCCTTTACCAATCCTTTAGTTATAAGCTGAAATTTTCCCATAGTCATGTCCTCCCTATTCTATTACATTTTCTGCTGATTCAGCACACTGTCCGCAAGTATCCTCACTGCTGCAGCATCCATCACCAGCCTCTTCCTTGCAACAGCCGCAGCACTCTCCTTCCCCGGAGCATCCGCCACAGCATTCCTGAACCTGCGCACCGGCTATCTCGCTATAGGCGGCAACAGCATTTTCAAGTGCAACGCAAAATGCGCGTGATGTAATTGTAGAAGCTGTGATTGCATCTACATCTCCACCATCTTTTTTCACAGCCAGCTTCTTCTGGAAAGGATTGAATCCCTTGAACTGGTCCGCAAATGCAGGCTCGGTACATTTAGCTCCAAGGCCAGGAGTCTCGCTATGCGAAAGCACTGAAGTGTTGAAAATCTCGCCATCCGCAGTCATGCCGACCATGACGTTCAAGGCCCCTCCGAATCCAGACGATGAAGCCTGGATCGCATATCCGGTAACCTGTCCGCCCTTTGACACGGTATAATAGGTATAGTCTTTTCCTGCGACCTGCACTGTAGACATTACCGGCTCCCCGTCAAAATCAGGGACAACCTGCGCAATAGCATTATTGGTCTTTGCCGCTGCCGCTGCATCTATAGGTGCCTTTGTCAAGGCATACACTCCAGCAAGCAGTGCTGAGCAGACAAGGCAGATTACCAGCAGGCAGAGCACCATATTCTTGAATGATGATTTTACAGCCATATTACTTCCTCCCGAATTTTTTGTTCTTGAAGAACTTGTTGATAAGAGGCACAGTCGAGTTCATGATAAGGATTGCGAATGACATTCCCTCAGGATAAGCACCGAAATACCTTATAAGCATTGTGATAAGACCGATGCCGACACCGAACACAATCCCGCCTGCAGGGCTCATAGGAGAAGTCACATAGTCAGTCGCCATGAAGACAGAACCGAGAAGGAGACCACCGGTGAGCAGGTTGAAACAAGGATCAGTATATGCCGAAGGATCGATTAGCCACATGATTCCTGAGAACACAAATACAGTAATCCAGATTGAGAGTGTCACATGCGGGCGGATAACCCTGCGTGCAAGCAGATATACGAATCCGGCAAGGATTGCAATCGCAGAAATCTCTCCAGCGGAACCGCCTATGTTAAGGAACAGGGTATGGAGGTAGTTCATTCCTGAAATCGCCTCTACACCGCCTTCACTGTAAAGCCCGAGAGGCGTTGCCCCTGAAGCCGCATCGATTCCAGGGATGAATCCTTTTGTGGCAGACCAGTCGGTCATTGCCACAGGGAAAGAGATAAGCAGGAAGACGCGTCCCACAAGTGCCGGGTTGAAGACATTCTGTCCAAGCCCGCCAAAAGTCATCTTTGCGACCCCGATAGCTACAACAGCACCTATAAGTACCATCCACCAAGGAGAGGTGGCCGGAAGGTTGAGTGCAAGCAGGACTCCTGTAACCACTGCCGACCAGTCGCATATTGTAGACGGACGTTTAAGCATATACCTTGTTATCAGGTATTCCAGGAGCACACATGAAGCAATGCTCACTCCAAGTACAATCAGCTCTGACAGTCCGTAGAACAACACAGAGACAACTACAGCCGGGAGCAAGGCTATCACCACATCCCGCATCAACGACGCAGTAGACGTCTTTGTGTGGATATGAGGAGAAGGTGAAACCAATAGTTTATTCATTGTCTATAAATTTAATTATTTCTTTGCAGCAGCCTGACGGCCCCTAATGATCTTAATTACATCCCCCTTGGCAATCCTGATTATATCCAGAAGCGGAATATTTGCAGGGCAGCTGTAGAGACAGCATCCGCACTCGATACAGTCCTGTACCGCATTTTCCTCAAGTTCCTCCATCATGCCGTTCCTGGCCAGCTTGTTAAGCAGGAATGGCTCAAGTCCCATAGGGCAGGCCTCGGTACATTTTCCGCAACGGATACAGTTGCTCTCCGCCTTACGGACAGTCTGGGCTGCTGTAAGGAACAGCAGCGAAGAAGAGCCCTTGACCGTTGTTGCATCCAGGTTTGAAATGGCCTTGCCCATCATAGGGCCACCGCTTACGACCTTGACTGCCTCCTCAGGGATTCCGCCAATCTGATCTACTATGAAAGACAGAGGGGTACCTATACGGAAGAGGAAGTTCCTCTGCCTGTCACCAGGAAGACAGTCACCTGTCACGGTAAGTGTATTTGTCACAAGAGGCCTGTTCTTCTGCACAGCGTCATACACAGCAAGCGAAGTCGCCACATTCTGCACGACAGCCCCGACGTCAATAGGAAGCCCCATTGACTTCACCTGACGTCCTGTCACAGCATCAATGAGCTGTTTCTCACCGCCCTGAGGATATTTCTTCTTCAGCGGCATGATCTCTATCCCGTGGAACGAAGGTGAAAGGACCTTAAGCTTGGCAACAACAGAAGACATCGTCTTGACTGCCTCCGGCTTATTGTCCTCTATGCCTATTATAGTACGTGGATTTCCAAGAACCTGGCGCATGATTGCAGCACCTATCACTATCTGCTCCGGTTTCTCAAGCATGATACGGTAGTCAGATGTAAGGTAAGGCTCGCACTCAGCACCATTCAGGATAAGGAAGTCAGCCTTCTTGCCTGGAGGCGGGCACAACTTGACATGCGTCGGGAAAGTAGCTCCGCCGAGACCGACAACTCCATTTGCCTTGATACGGCTGATGATAGTCTCATTGTCAGGAATCTCCCTCACAATAGTCTCTGTCATATCTATTCCGTCAGCCCACTCATCACCCTCAACTGCAATTTCAATATGGTTAACATTATTACCAGCCAGATCCTTACGTGGTCCAACCGATTTAACGGTACCGGAAACTGAAGAATGCACGAAAGCGGAGATGAACCCTGCAGGCTCACCTATGACCTGCCCTGCCTTCACCTTGTCGCCAGCCGCCACAACAGGATTTGCCGGCGCCCCGAGATGCTGTGCCATGGAAATGCACACAGTAGACGGAACTGGCAGTACATTAATCTTGCAATCGGAAGAAATCTTGCTGTCATTAGGGTGTATACCACCTATAGAGAATGTCTTCTTCATATTATTCCTCCTTCTTTTCTGTTGGTTGTGGATTTACAGCCGCCTGCTCTTTCTGGGCAGGGGCAGCCTCTGCCTTTACCGGTACCTCAGCCGGCTTGGCCACTGGGGCTGGCTTCGGCTTCAGTACAGGGAAATTCACTGCATGGATTGCTCCTGTAGGACATTCTGCCACACACTTCTTGCAGAGCTTGCACTTAGTGAAGTCAATGTATGCAAGATTGTTTTCAACCGTAATCGCACCGAAAGGACAGGCCTTAGCACATTTGCCGCAGCCGATGCAGGCTGCCTTGCAGGCCTTGCGGGCTACAGCGCCCTTGTCCCTGTTGACACAGCTGACAAACACCCTCTTGTTACGCGCGCCCTTGTTCCTCAGTTCAATGATAGCCTTTGGACAGGCCTTTACACAGGCGCCGCAGGCTGTACATTTCTCCTGGTCCACCTCAGGCAGACCGGTTTCAGGATTCATTGCGATGGCACCGAACTGGCAGACAGAGACACAGTCCCCGCATCCGAGACAGCCGAATGAGCATCCGGTATCTCCGCTGTAGAGGGCGGCCTTTACCCTGCAGGACGAATATCCTCCGTACTCATTTGTACGTGGCCTGTTCTCGCAAGTTCCGTTGCAGCGTACGACTGCAACCATTGGAGCCTTCTCCTTGACTTCCACCCCCAGGACAGAAGCGACTTTCTTCATGGTGTCATTGCCTCCGACAGGACAGAAATTGTTGTCAAGATTCGGGGCTTCAACACACGACTGTGCAAAGGCACGGCAGCCTGCATGGCCACAGCCTCCACAGTTTGCACCAGGCAATACTTTCTCAACCTCGTCAATCCTCGGGTCTTCCTCCACCTTGAACTTCTTTGCCACAAGATAAAGGACAACCGCAAGCAAAGCACCAAGCAGAGTGATGATTGCAATAGTCCAGATAATTGTTGTTGTCATATAATTAAGGTTTACCTAATAAATTACCTCTTTTTGAAAATCTCTACTTTTCCTTCAAATAAAACACAAAATCCTTGGCGAGACGGTCCCGGAGCAGATATATTCCAGCGTAATAAATCAGCACACCGGCAATAGCTGCAAGTCCGGTATAGACCTCGTTACCGATAACGGCCGACAAAGATAATATTAAAATCATTAATATCGCCAAAGGAATTACATATGAAATCCATACAGCCTTCATCCCCATCGATTTCCTGAGCATGACACGGACCTCATCACCCGGTGCGCACTCCATATACGGGTCAGTAGGTACCATGATAATCTTTGACTTTTCCTCAGACATCCCGCACATGCCCCTTGCGTGGCATCCGGAGCATGCGGAAGAAGCCACTATCTCCACTGTAGTGAACTCAGGGGTAATCTCAAGGACCTTCCCGATATGCGAAATTTCATTTTTTCCTGCCATTTTCCTATTTCTTTATCAATGATGTAAAAGGATATTTGAGGCCTGAATACTCTGCAAGCCGGCCCGAAGCCACCCCGACAAGTATAGGAGCCTCAAAAAGCACCGGAATCCGGTTGTCATCGTCTGTTACCCAGACGACCATGTCCTCCTCCCCGGTAAACACTTCCCCTGCAAGGAGCTTGGCCGCGAACTTTATCGTCCGGACCTGTCCCAGACCCCTGACCTTACGTGTTTCCCGCCCCAGCAGAATAAAGTACACATTATATATGTCATCGTCAATAGCGAACGTCATAGGATAGCGCACACCCTCATCAACATTGTCGAAATCCATGTTCCTCGCCAGGTAGAAAAGAGCCGGAAGGTCATATGTGCATGCTGTAAGTGGAAGCTGGACATTCCTTTTGCCCGAACTTGTAGAATACAGTTCAGCGTCTATATATGGTTCAGGCTCATTCCAAAGATAGCGATAGAGATTCGTGGCAGCATACCGTCCCTCATGCGTATCACGGGTGAACTGGACAGGGCGGACACCGTCACATGTAAACCATGAGCGGAAATCCTCCCTTACCTTGAACAGGACATCATACCATCTGGCAGTACGCCCGTAGACAGAACAGCGGAAAACATTTTCATCATTGAGGACCTGCTTTTCAAGGTCAACTGTCGCCCAGCCGACATCTGAATTTATGGCGCCCCATTGATAATGCACTGTGAACTTGAGATGCTCTCCGGCCTGATAGGCAAGATCCTCCTCCGCAAGCGAGCGGACCGGAATACATCCACCGGAAGTTTCAGCATGGATTTTCTGTCCGTATGACGGCAGCGAGAGACACAGGAGAAATACCGCCGACACAGCTGTTCCGCTAAAGATTCTCATAGGCCGGACTATTGGAAATCGTTGTTGTCAAAGTCCGACGCACCGCCTCCGAATACAGGTTCTCCACCCATTCCGGCAACCGGCACATATCCAGGTGCCTGCCCGAATGGAGCACCGACGCCAGGATCACCCTGGAAATTATCCATGTTTCCGGCGAAATTGACAAGAGACTCCTCGTTGTCAACAAAACGCACCTCTCCATGACGGAATGTCATCGGTATGTCACCGATTTCTCCGTTACGGTGCTTAGCTATGATAATCAATGTCTTTCCGACATCATCAGGATTGTCTGACAATCCCTGGTAGTCCGCACGGTGAATAAATACCACCATATCGGCATCCTGCTCGATTGATCCAGACTCTCGGAGGTCATTCAGCTGTGGCCTGTTATTCGACCCCTGCCTTGTAACCGCGCTTCGGCTCAGCTGGGAAAGTGCAATAATAGGCACATTCAGCTCTTTTGCAGTCGCCTTCAACGTCCTGGATATGGCTGCGACCTCCTGCTCACGGAATCCACGGAGCTCTGCAGGTCCCTGCATCAGCTGAAGGTAGTCAACAATTATGAGCTTGACCCCCTTCTGCTTCACAAGACGCTTGGCCTTTGAACGGAATTCCATCACCGGAAGCGACGGGGTGTCATCAATATAGAGCGGAGCCTTGCTCAGGTCCTTCAGCTTATGCTCAAGCTGTGTCCACTCATACGGTTCAAGCTTTATACCTCCCTTGATCTTGTCTGCACTCAATCCCGTCTCAGACACCATCATACGCTTGACAAGCTGTATTGCAGGCATCTCAAGCGAGAAGAAAGCGACTGGCTTATGGTGATCCACAACCGCATTCCTCGCGACATTGAGCACAAATGCTGTCTTTCCGACTGATGGACGCGCAGCAAGGATAATCATGTCAGAAGGCTGCCATCCCAATGTGATCTTGTCAAGTGAAGGGAAACCGCTCGGCACACCGCTAAGCCCGGTTGTCTCCTGGAGTTTCTCAATCTCGGTCAATGCCTTGTTGATGACCGACCCGATATCCTGGACATCCTTCTTGACATTGTTCTGGACTGCGGCGAAGACCTTGGTCTGCGCAGTGTCAATGAGGTCGTCCACATTTACGCTGTCATCGTATGCATCCTTGAGTATCGTGTATGAAGCAGTGATCAGCTCCCTCTGGATACATTTCTGCTTGAGAATCTTGATGTAGAACTCGATGTGTGCAGCAGCGCCTATCCTCTGTGTCAGCTGCACCAGCGCAACCGGACCGCCGACAATCTCAAGATTCCCGTCTTTTCTGAGCTGTTCCGACACAGACAGCAGCTCCGGTATCTCATGTTCATTGACAAGCCTCACAATAGCCTCATAGACCATGCGGTGCTTTTCACTGTAGAAACACGACGGAGAAAGCTCCTCCATCGCCTCGTCCACACAGTTAGGCTCGACAAGCAGGGCACCGAGGACAGCCTCTTCGACATCAAGAGCCTGAGGCGGTTTGTTTCCCATCTCAAGCCCTAGTGTATCAAGATTAACGTCCTTGCCTTTCCTTGTCGTCCTCTTTGTCCCGGCTCCAGGCATAGCGTCTATTCAAAATCCGGATTTACAAGAATTCTTCCGCAGTATTCGCAGATAATCATCTTCTTGTTTGAGGCGATATCGATAAGCCTCTGTGGAGCGATTGTGCTGAAACAGCCTCCACATGCATTTCCATTGAAGACAGAGACAACCGCAAGATGGTTGTTGTTGCTGCTGCGGATACGGTCGTACGCACTCATTGTCCTCGCATCAATCTTTGCAGCATTCTCCTCTCTCCTCGCATTGAGCCTCTCCTCCTCCTTGGATGTAGACTCCACGATTGTCGAAAGCTCCTCCTTCTTTGCCTTCAGGTCAGCATTCTTTACATCAAGCTTCTCCTTGACAGCCTCGATGTCCATCTTCTTGGCGAGGATATATTCCTTGGATTCCCCGATATTTTTCTCTGCAATCTGGCGGAGAAGGCCAAGGTTCTCTATCTCCTTGCTGAGGGAGTCAAACTCCCTGCTGTTGGAGACATGCTCAACCTGCGATTTATATTTCTCTATTGTAGCATCGTATTCAACAATCTGATTCTTGTAGTCAGATATCTTCCTGCCAGCCTCATCGACAGCCTCGGAAATGTGTACAACCTTGGCTTTCAGGTCAGCAATCTCATTCTCAAGGTTCTCGACCTCAAGCGGAAGCTCTCCCCTGAGCTGCATAATCCTGTCTATCTCTGTATCAACCTGCTGGAGTGCATACAGAGTCTTCAGCTTCTCCTCAACACTGATATCAGAGTCCGCGAAGCTCTTCTGGATGGAAACGAAAGTCTCTCTCTGGTCAATGGGAGTTTCGATTTTCTTTGTCTTTTTAGCCATATCGCTTAAAAAATTTGTGCCCGTCTAAAAATAAAATATCGGATTACTATAAATGTTCTCCGTAATGCGAACTGCAAAGGTAGGAAAATTTTTCCTTATCAACGAAAATAAAATGCCAACTATATCTATTTCACTTTCATAATGGCCGACATCCATCACCATAAACCCTTTAGGAGTAAAGAAGTGGTGATAAGAGATGTCCCCGCACAGATAAAGCTGCGCCCCCTCCGCAATGGCCTTTCCTATCAGGGAGGCACCCGAGCCGCCGCACATGGCAACCCTGCTGACGCATCCCTCCACAGGCTTTGAGGCACGGACCATACGGAGCGAGAACCTCTCCTTGACAAGGGCAATGGCATCCTCTGCCGAGACAGGCGCGGGAAGGTCCCCGATAACTCCAAGCCCGGTCCCCTCTCCGTCTTCGTCAAGAATCCTGACATCCTTAAGGCCGAGCCGCCTTGCCATTGCACCGCTCACCCCGGCAATAACCTTGTCCGCTGAAGTATGTGCAGCATATACAGCTATCCCGGCAGATACTGCCTTAATCACAGCAGCCCCGACCTGGTCATCGGGCGAAATCCGCTTCAGCCCTGAGAATATGAGAGGATGGTGCGTGACAATCATGTCCGCGCCACACGCAATCGCCTCATCCACAAGCTCCGGGCTGCAGTCCAGCCCAAACAGCACAGACGACACAGGCGCATCCATTGTCCCGATGCAAAGCCCGCTGTTGTCCCACTTCTCCTGAAGAGACAGAGGGGCGAACTCCTCAAGCACCTTTACAACATCACGTACAAAATACTGATTCATGGCTATACCTTATATATAATATATGACTATAGCGAGCCCCTGATCTCCTCAAGCTGCGCGCGCATGCTCTTAAGGCTGTCAAGAATCCTCGCAGACTGGGCGACAGAAGCTGAATTGCTCTGCAGCTTCTTAGCGGCCCCCTCCAGGGTAAGCCCGCAATGGCGGACAAGAAAATGGATCTGCTTGAACATCTCCACATCCTGGGGTGTAAACATCCTGTTGCCCTTTGCATTTCTCTTTGGACGGATGAACTTCGGGAACGAATCAGACCAGAAGCGCACAAGGGACACATTCTCACCCAGGATCCCAGCGACTTCACCTATTGTATAATACAACTTATCCATATACAGATTAATCCATTGACTGTTCAACACTTACTGACATAATGACGATATCCGCATATTCATACGGAGTGACATCATGGAAGAAATAATCCACCGGGTCAAGCACTTCCCCATCTTTATGGACCTCATAATGCAGATGCGGGGCATATGCCATGCCTGACATGCCGGAATGTCCGATTACAACATCTGCATCCACTGTTTTTCCCTTGCTGACAGAAATGTCCTGAAGATGCGAATACCTCGTCACATAGCCGCCATCATGCGTAATCTCAACAACATTCCCCTGTCCACGGCCTGAACGTATCACATCAGTGACGACACCGGGCCCGGTCGCATAGACAGGCGTGCCGACGTGGACTATCATGTCAAGCCCATGATGCTCAACCTTGACCTTGTAGAACGGGCTTATCTTCTGCCCGACGGTGGCACCTGTCTGGGCGTAGCTGAACCCCTTTATAGGCATAGACATAGGCGGCATCACATAGTCACCGTCTGAAAGCCGGTCAAATATCTTCCGGAAATTGCTCTCTATCCTTGCCGAACGGCTCATGAGGACATCCGCCTTGTCTTCAACAAAGGCAGCAATCTCATCGTCCGCAATTGTATCGCTCACCGCAAGAAAGTCCGCCGTGAAAAGACGCTCCGGGTCAGGAGCCTGGGTATGGAAGATTTCACTGTAGATCTCATCATCCCTCATCTGCAGGCCGGTGACAACATCGGAAAGCAGCCTCTCCTTCTTCTCCATCTCAGGATATACCTTTGAATACATCCTGTTCTCCTGCTTAAGCCTGTGTTCCTGGTCAGTGCTGAACAGCAACGCAAAAAGGGCATAGCACACAACAGCCACAGCAATAGAGAATATGAAATATTTCAGGAACCTGAGCACAATCCCGGAAACAGGATTCCCCGAAGCCCTGAAACGGACCTGCTTGTCATCATAGATATATTTCCTGGCCATGTATGTCCTCCTCCATTATTTCTTTGCTGCGTGGGACGGATGGAGCGCAAGGTCCGACTCCGCCTCCACATGCCTTAGCATAGAAGAATATTCTTCTGGGCTTATCTCAAGGTCAAGATAATTGATCGGATTGACCGGCCGCCCCATATAGATGACCTCATAATGGAGATGAGGGCCAGACGACTTCCCAGAGTTGCCCGACTTCCCGATGAAATCCCCCCTCTTGAGCTTCATGCCCTCCTCCACAAAGATAGAACTCATATGGGCATATCTTGTCCTGTAGCCGAACCCATGGTCAATTATAACATTGTTGCCATAGCCCGTATTCCCATAGATGACACTTACAACAGTACCGTCTCCAGTAGAATAGACCGGATTACCGACTGCCATCGCAAAATCAAGCCCCATATGCCTTGCAAGGCCGCCATATACTGGATCCACCCTGACACCAAAGCCGCTTGAAAGCCTGTATTTGGAGTTGTCCGGAACAATCGGGGCGATTTTCGGGACACATGAAGCCATGTCGCCGGCCCTCTTGGAGAACACCCCGACTTCATCATATGACCTGCTCTGGACATAAGACTTCTTTGTAAGGACGTCAATCCTCATGACTGTGCTCCGCAGACGGCCGTCGCCATCCACACCGTCAAGATACCCGTACCTGTTGACTCCGCCGAAGCCGGCATTCCTCACTTCCTGCGCAATGGGGTTCATTCCGAAAATAGACCTGTAGATATCATCGTCGCGCAGCTGCAGCCCTGTCAGTATCCCGTCATATTTGTCAAGATTCCTGTCAATGAGCGCAACCTTTGCACTCCATGAGTCATTCACACGCTTAAGATATGCTGTCTTTGGAAGGTCAAATCCAAGGACCGAAGTATATATCCACGAGTACAATACAGTCGTACATGCACACATGGCAAGGACCACCGCATATTTCAGGATACGCGATTTTCTTGATGCCTTCTGGAACTCGTATGACAGTGTTTCCGGATTAAAAATATACTTTTGGAATTTCGACATTGCGCAAAGATAGTCTTTTTCCCGAAAAAAGTTATAATTTTGCGAGTTATTTTGCCGCAGTCATGCTATGCGGCTTGTTGAACTGAAAAACAGAAATTTATATTTATATGACATCTAAAGAGATAAGAAAGGCATTTCTTGAGTTTTTTGAATCAAAGGGACATACCATAGTACCTTCAGCACCGATGGTGGTGAAGAACGACCCTACCCTCATGTTTACAAATGCAGGCATGAACCAGTTCAAGGACTGGTTCCTCGGCAACAGCGCACCGAAGTACAAGAGGGTGACAGACAGCCAGAAATGCCTCAGGGTAAGCGGAAAGCACAATGACCTTGAAGAAGTCGGGCACGACTCCTATCACCATACAATGTTCGAGATGCTCGGAAACTGGAGTTTCGGTGACTATTTCAAGAAAGAGGCAATCGACTGGGCATGGGAACTGCTCACCGAGGTCTACAAGATAGACACAAGCAGACTGTATGCAACTGTTTTCGAGGGAGATGCCTCAGACGGCACAGAAATGGACGAAGAGGCAAGGGAGCAGTGGAGAAAGCATCTTCCGGAGGACAGGATACTTCTCGGGAACAAGCACGACAATTTCTGGGAGATGGGCGACACAGGCCCCTGCGGACCATGCAGCGAAATCCACGTTGACCTGCGAAGCGATGAAGAAAGGGCCGCGCTTCCTGGAAGCGAGCTTGTAAACAAGGGCCACCATCTTGTAATCGAGATATGGAACCTTGTCTTCATGCAGTTCAACAGAAAGGCAAACGGAGAACTTGAGCCGCTGCCATTCAAGAACGTGGACACAGGAATGGGATTCGAGAGACTCTGCATGACCCTCCAGGGCAAGACAAGCAACTACGACACAGACGTATTCACCGGAATGATCCGCAAGATCGAAGAACTGTCCGGACACAAATACGGGGAGAACGGCAAGACAGACGTTGCAATGAGGGTCATCGCCGACCACATCAGGGCAATCAGCTTCTCAATAGCAGACGGCCAGCTCCCGTCAAATGTGAAGGCAGGATATGTAATCCGCAGGATTCTCCGCCGTGCTGTCCGCTACGGCTACACCTTCCTCGGATTCAGCGAGCCTTTCCTCTGCCGCCTTGTTGGCCAGATTGTAGACGACATGGGCGAGTTCTACCCTGAGATTTCAAGACAGCAGGAACTTATAGAAAGGGTAATCAAGGAAGAGGAGCTTGCTTTCCTCCGCACCCTTGACAGGGGTATCCGCCTGATCGAGAACATCATGGAGAAATCAAAGGACACCAAGGTGATAAAGGGAGAAGACGCTTTCGTCCTTTACGACACATTCGGTTTCCCGATTGACCTCAGCGAACTTATCGCCTCAGAAAACGGATATGCCATTGACATCAAGGGCTTCGAGGCAGAACTGCAGAAACAGAAGGAGCGCGCCCGCAACGCAACTGCAATCGAATCCGGGGACTGGGTTGAGTTCAAGCACTGCGAGAATGTAGAGTTCGTTGGCTATGACTTCACACAGATTGACGGGGCGTCACTGACAAGGCACCGTACCGTAAAGGCCAAGAACAAGACCATGTACCAGCTGGTATTTGACCGCACCCCGTTCTATGGTGAGATGGGAGGCGAGGTCGGTGATACCGGATATATTGTCTCAGGAGATGGAGAGAAGATAAACATCATCAACACCATAAAGGAGAACAACCTCACCATCCACATTGCAGAAAGAATCCCTTCAGACTGCAGCTCTGAATTCACACTTGTTGTCGACGCGGCAAGAAGACGCCAGATTGCATCCAACCATACCGCGACGCACCTCCTCCACAAGGCTCTCCGCGAGATTCTCGGGACACATGTGGAGCAGAAGGGCTCTTTTGTCACCGATTCGTATTTCCGCTTTGACTTCTCGCATTTCGAGAAGCTGACTGAAGAGCAGATCGACATTGTCGAGAACAGGGTAAACGAACTGATCAGGGAGAATTCCCCTCTTGAGGAGAACCGTCATGCAACAATGGAGCAGGCACAGGAGATGGGCGCGATGGCGCTGTTCGGAGAGAAATACGGTGATACTGTACGTGTCGTAAAGTTCGGTGAATCAACTGAGCTGTGCGGTGGATGCCACGCTTCAGCCACAGGCCAGATAGGTTTCTTCAAGATTACTTCAGAATCTGCAATCGCTGCCGGAGTCAGGAGAATCGAGGCGACAACAGGAAAATATGCAGAGAAGGTAGTTGACGTAATGGAAAACGCATTGCGTGCTGCAAAGGCTCTGTTCAACAATGCACCGGACCTTGCAGGTGCCATAGCTAAGCTTATCAGCGAGAATGAGAATTTCAGGAAAGAGGCTGAGGCCATTGCGAAGGAGAAAAGTGCGGCGATGAAGAAGTCCCTCATTGAAAACAGCAAGGAAATCAATGGTGTACACGTTGCAGTAATTGACAGGAGCATCAATCCTGACATCCTTAAAAGCGCATGTTTCATGCTCCAGAAAGAGACAGAGAACACAGTTGTTGCAGCAGCATTCGAGTTTGCCGGAAAGCCGCAGCTCCTGCTCATGTACTCAAACGACCTCGTGCAGAAAGGCCACAATGCAGGCAAGGACATACGTGAGGCGGCGAAGCTGATCCTCGGTGGAGGAGGCGGCCAGGCAGGCCTGGCAACTGCCGGAGGAAAGGAGACATCAGGACTCGGGGATGCACTGGACAAGCTGATAGAGCTGGCCACAAAATAAGCCCTCCCGTATCTTGCGCAGGCTGCGCAATGATGCCCGGAAAGTCTGTAAACTAAGCATGGAATGAAAAAATTAGATCAGTTCATATTGAAATCCTTCATAGGGCCGTTCATCGCGATCCTGCTGGTTGTCATATTCATATTGATGATGCAGTTTCTCTGGCTCTATATAGACGAACTGGTCGGCAAGGGTCTGAGCCTGAAGGTAATACTTGAATTCCTTGGCTGGGGAAGCGCAACCCTCATACCCCTGTCACTGCCGCTTGCGACCCTCCTGGCCTCGATGATGACATTGGGGTCGCTCGCCGAAAACAACGAGCTGCTGGCGATCAAGGCTGCAGGAATTTCACTCAGGAGGGTGCTCGTCCCCCTTGGGTTCGCCTGCCTTGCGATAAGCATCGGTGCATTCTTTGCGGCCAATGACCTCATTCCTGTAGCATACAACAAGATATATACACTGAGGGACGACATCGGAAGGACAAAGGAGGAAATCAAGATCCCGACCGGCACTTTCTATGACGGCATTGACGGATATATCATGCGTGTTGAAGACAGGGATGACAAGACCGGGATGATGTATAGCGTAATGGTCTACAACCATACGTCCAACAAGGGGAACACCAGCCTCACCATTGCAGACTCCGCAATGATGAAGATGAGTGAGGACAAGAGGGCGCTGACTTTTACACTCTACAGCGGCGTGAACTACGAGGAGACCAACACCAGGAAATACAGGGACACGACATTGCAGCTCCAGACAATTGACTTCACACGCCAGAACCTTGTGATACCGCTTGAGAACTATGCCTTCCAGAAGTCGGACGACGCGAGATTCGGTGATGAGGTCAAATCAATGAACCTGAAGCAGCTGGGGCATCGCCAGGATTCCATAGGGAATCTGAAGGCTGATGCGATGGCCTCCCATATAAAGACACTTGAAGAAAGCAGGACACTGAAATACAACAGCCAGATCGATACATCCAAGAGAAACTCGATAACATCGGATCTCGAACCAGGATCCATTCCGGAATGGAAAGGCATCGGGGACAAGATATCAGGATACGAGAAAGCTCTGGCAAACGTAAACGAATACATTTCAACACTTACGACATTTTCAAGGGAAACATATCATTATACGTATATCCTGAGAAGGATTGATGTCGAGAGCCTGAAAAAATTCGCATTGTCGCTCGCGTGCTTCATCTTCTTCTTTATAGGGGCGCCGCTCGGGGCTCTGATAAGGAAAGGAGGTCTTGGAACCCCAGCCATCATATCTGTGCTTTTCTTCGTGTTCTACTGGGTAATCGACATCTCAGGGACAAAGCTGGCAAATGACGGAGCCGTAACCCCTCCTATGGGAGTATTCATCTCTTCATACATACTTTTCCCGATAGGGCTGTTCCTTACCTGGAAAGCAATTAACGATTCATCATTATTCAACATGGACAATATCAAGCCTATCATAAGAAAAACCTTAAACAAGGTATCCGGACGGCTCAGAAAGACAAGGATTGTATATATGGGTACACCGGAATTCGCCGTGGCACCTCTTGACGCGCTCAGGCAAGCCGGATACAACGTCGTCGGTATAGTCACCGTCGCAGACAAGGCAAGCGGACGCGGATTGAAAGTGAACCAGAGTGCAGTAAAGAAATACGCTGTTGAAAATAACATCCCTGTCCTCCAGCCGATATCCCTCAAGGACCCTGAATTCCTGTCTGCGCTTGAATCATGGAAGGCAGACATATTTGTGGTTGTCGCATTCCGCATGCTTCCGAAGGCCGTATGGGGGATGCCTAAGCTTGGCACATTCAACCTTCACGCGGCACTCCTGCCTCAATACCGAGGAGCGGCTCCTATCAACTGGGCTGTAATCAACGGCGAGAACATCACTGGAGTGACCACATTCATGATTGATGAAGGCATCGACACCGGGCATATCATGCTGCGTGACCAGATTAAGATAGAAAAGACAGACACAGCCGGAGACATACATGACAAGCTGATGGAAATAGGGTCAAGGGCAGTCGTACAGACAGTGGAGGCAATAATTGACAAGAATGTCGAGCTGCGCCTGCAGAAAAGCTTCATACAAGGCTCCGAAGTCCTCAAGCCGGCACCAAAGCTCACGCGTGAGCTATGCCATATAGACTGGAACGGCAAGTCGGCTGACATATATAACCTGATTCGTGGATTAAGCCCATATCCGGCTGCCTTTACAGAACTGGTAAGGGACGGGAAGGAGGCAGTGCAGATGAAAATCTTCTTCGGGGAGCCACTCTCTGCCGGCAGTCTTGCGGAAATGACAGGAAGGGCTGCAGACAATCCACCGGCACCGGGAACTGTCATCTCCGACGGGAAGACATATCTTGCCATAGCTACTGCTGACGGGGCCATTTCGGTGACAGACCTGCAGCTGTCCGGCAAGAAGAGGATGAATATAAAGGACTTCCTTATCGGATTCCGTGAACCGGAGTCATACAGTACGACCCAAGGGACATCATCATCGGTGACCGGAAGGCTGGCATAACTTTTATTTTCAGGACAAGCCATGGGAAAAAGTGCTGTAATAATAGGAGACGGACAATTCCCCCAAAAAGAATATCCCAAATATCTCATAAAGAGTGCCGACTATATCGTCTGCTGTGACGGAGCCTTAGGGAAATTCCTCCGGAACAGCAGAAAGATTTTCGGTGAAACAAAGGCCCCGGATGCTGTAATAGGCGACATGGATTCACTCCAGGCTTCCCTCAAGGCATCATACAGCGGGCTTATAGTAAGCGTTCCGGAACAGGAGACAAACGACCAGACAAAAGCATTCAACTACGTTGTTGACAACTTCAGGGATGTCTCCGAAATCCATTTCATCGGAGCGACAGGGCTCCGTGAGGACCATACAATCGGTAACATATCGCTTCTCATGGAATATGCCCGCGAAAGGGACCTTGACGCCATGGGCATATCAATAGACATGGTATCAGACTATTCGACAATATTCCCCGTCACAGACACAATAGAGCTCCAATGCGGGAAGGGGCGGAGAATATCCATAATCTCTCCTGACAACAGCCTCAGGATATCCTCAAGCGGACTAGTCTGGCCTACAGACAACGTCATATTTGACAACTGGTGGAAAGCGACACTCAACAAGGCTGAAAAAGACACTGTTACGCTGACCTTTAATCACAAATCAATTGCAATTGTAATATTAAACTGATTTTTTATTAGGAAAATAGCCTTTTAAGTTATATTTTTGAACTAAATTTTATTAACCATGGACACGGTCAAATACTTCCCTTCTATAAAGGAAATCGAAAAAGCGGCATCTGTTCTTGAGGAAATCCTCGAACCGACACCTATGCAAATCAACCATAAGCTCTCAGAGAGATATGGAGCAGAAATCTATCTTAAACGCGAAGACCTCCAGATTGTCCGTTCATACAAGATAAGGGGTGCATACAACAAGATAAGGAGCCTTGACCCGGATGTGCTGAAATACGGGATTGTATGTGCCAGCGCGGGAAACCATGCGCAGGGAGTAGCCCTGTCATGCAACAAGCTCCAGATAATGGGCTCCATCTATATGCCTACGACAACTCCCCGCCAAAAGATCGAGTCCGTAAAGATGTTCGGAAAGGAATATGTGGACATTGTCCTCACTGGAGATACATTCGATGCAGCAAACGCAGCGGCTGTAGAATACGCACAGCGCAGCGGAAAGACTTTCATCCCTCCTTTTGACGACCCGAAAATCATAGAGGGGCAAGGCACGATAGGACTTGAGATAAGCAGGCAGGTCGACAAGCCGCTTGACTATATCTTTGTACCGATCGGCGGAGGCGGACTTGCATCAGGCCTGGGCGCATTCATCAAGCAGACATGGCCGGATACAAAGGTAATCGGAGTCGAGCCTGCCGGTGCAGCCTGCATGAAGGCATCCATCGAGAACGGCTATGCGACAGAACTTGACCATATTGACAAATTCGTTGACGGAGCAGCCGTAAAGAAAGCCGGACTTATTACATACGAAGTCTGCAGCCAGGTGCTTGATGACATAATCATGGTTCCGGAAGGGGCTGTCTGCACTACAATAATAGAGATGTATAACAAGAACGCCATTGTCGTTGAGCCGGCAGGGGCATTGTCTGTTGCCGCACTCAGGTTCTATGCAGACAAGATCAAGGGTAAAAGGGTCGGATGTGTCATAAGCGGAAGCAACAATGACATCATCAGGATGGAGGAGATCCGCGAGAAATCAATGCTCTATGAGGGGCTAAAGCATTACTTCCTGGTCAATTTCCCTCAGCGTCCAGGAGCTATCCTGTCATTTATCCGCGACGTGATAGGGCCTACTGACGACCTCGTATACATACAGTATATAAAGAAGACAAACAAGGAGGACGGCCCGGCGCTCATCGGGATTGAAGTAGCAAGCAAGGACGACTATCAGGCACTCATCAAGAGGATGAATGCAAACAACGTCCTTTATGAATACATCAACGAGAACAACAAACTATTTGAAATACTGATTTAGAGATATGAACATGGACTGGAACAAGCTCACATTTTCCTACACAAAGACTGCCACGATCCTATGCTGCAGATATACAGACGGGGCATGGGGCGAGGTCGAGAGCTACACTGATGACAATATAAGGATAAGTGCTTTCGCCGGAGCATTCCACTATAGCATAGAATGCTTTGAAGGACTGAAGGCATTCAGGGGAAAGGACGGAAGGATAAGGCTGTTCCGTCCTGAAGAGAATGCAAGGCGCATGCAGAATTCCGCCAAATTCCTTGGAATTGCAGCACCGTCAGAGGAAATGTTCATCAGCATGTGCGAACAGGCAGTCAGAGAAAACGTTGATTTTCTTCCTCCATACGGCAGCGGGACCTCGCTGTACCTCAGGCCGACACTCATAGGCTCAAATCCGCAGCTGGGAGTATCCAGCGCGGCAGAGGTCATATTCATGATGCTTTGCTCACCGGTCGGGGCGTATGTAGGCGGAAATCTTGAACCATGCGATGCTGTCATTGCACGCAACTACGACAGGGCTGCTACATTCGGGACCGGAAGATACAAGCTTGGCGGCAACTATGCAGCGTCGCTTTATTCATTGAATATCGCCCATTCACAGGGATACAAGGCAACATTGTATCTGGATCCTGCCACACACACCTTCATAGATGAGTTCAATTCCTCGAATTTCTTTGCAATAAAGGGGAACACCTACATCACACCGGAATCAGACACGATACTTCCGTCCATCACAAACAAGTCGCTGGAGGAGGTGGCCCTGAGTCTCGGGATGACAGTGGAGAGAAGGCCTGTAAAGGTAGAGGAGCTGGGCACATTCGATGAAGCAGGAGAGTGCGGCACCGCAGTAGTAATAACTCCAGTCAAGTTCATTGACGACAAGCCGACACTTGAGACAACAGATCCGGCACAGATTACAAGGTATTCATTCGTGACAGAAGGCTGCGGTCCTAAAAGCCTCGCGCTTTACAGGCAGATTACAGGCATACAGTCCGGAGAAATTCCAGATACCTTCGGCTGGTGCAGATTTGTCGAGTAGAGAACATCTGACACAAAAAAGGAGATGCCATCATACCGCATCTCCTTTTTTTGTATATCTCCGGACCGGCAGCATGGGCCGTTTCCCTGGAACGCTATTTCGGTGCAATCCTGTACAGGAATCCTGCAATAAAGGCATACAGGATATTAGGAACCCAAAGGGCAATCCCTGGAGGAAGCACACCGGTATGCACAAACATCTGGCTGAACCTCAGGAAAAGGATATATGTGAAAGCCAGGCCGATACCGATACCGATATTCCACCCGATACCTCCCCTCCTCTTCTTGGATGACAAGGCAACCCCCATGATAGTCAGGATGAAAGCAGAGAACGGCAATGCGAACCTTGTATGCTTTTCAATCAGGGCAAGTTTCACATTTGCATCCCCTCTCATCTTCTGTATACGTATCAGCTCATTCAGTTCATCATACGAGAGCGTCTCTATTGCACTCTTCTGGATATAGAGATCGCTCGCCTGCAGATTGATGACTGTATCAATCTGCGCCCCGCTGCGCACATGGTCCTCTATATTGTCTGTATAATCCCTTATAAAATACTTCTTCAGCTTCCAGCTGGCTGATGTGCTGTCCCAGACAGCAGTCTCCGCTGATATCTTTGAAACAAGCCTGTTGTCCTCAATCTTTTCAAGCGTAAACCGGTATGCAGTATTGTTCCATGTGCTGAACGACTCGACAAAGACAAATTCGCCCGGTGAAATCTGGTAATGGACATTCCTGCTCGTCTTCACATTATGTCCCTTAAGATACTTCGCCTGGAACTCAACTCGTTCCGCGTTTGCCTGGGGGATGACAAACAGATTCAGGCACAAGGAAAAGATTGCAATCAGCGTCGCGGAGAATATGTAAGGGGCCATCATCCTGTGGAAACTGATTCCACAGCTGAGGATTGCGACAATCTCCGAGTCCGAAGCCATCTTGGATGTAAAGAATATAACCGTAATGAATACAAACAGAGGACTGAACATATTCATGAAATACGGTATGAAATTGACATAATAGTCAAATATGATTGCCTTCAGAGGAGCTTCTTTGCTGATAAAGTCATCAATCTTTTCACTTATGTCAAATATTATGACAATCCCGATAATCAGCAGCAACGCAATGAAGAAGGTAAAAATGAACTTCTTCACGATATACACGTCCAGCTTCCTCGGCATAAGGTCCAGTTCCCGTTTCATGTCTCAGGCATCAAAGTCTTGTCATTACTTTCTTGACAGTCTCGTCTTTCCATGCCTTGAAGTCACCGGCAATGATATGCTCACGCGCCTGGCGGACAAGGTCAAGATAAAATGCCAGGTTATGCTCACTCGCTATCTGCCCGGCGAACATTTCACCTGTCACAAACAGATGTCTCAGATAAGCCTTTGAATATGTCCTGTCAACGAATGAAGTCCCCTTAGGGTCAATCGGGGAGAAGTCGTCCGCCCATTTCCTGTTGCGCATATTCATGATTCCGTCCCATGTGAACAGCATGCCGTTACGGCCGTTCCTTGTAGGCATGACGCAATCGAACATGTCCACTCCACGTGCAATGCCCTCAAGCAGATTGGCAGGTGTCCCTACCCCCATGAGGTATCTCGGCCTGTCATCCGGCAATATAGGGCATACAACCTCAAGCATCTCATACATCTTCTCTGTAGGCTCGCCTACTGCAAGCCCGCCTATAGCATATCCCTCACGGTCAAACGAGACAGCATGCTCAACAGCCTCCCTTCTGAGATCCGGATATACACAACCCTGCACAATCGGGAAAAGTGCCTGGGAGTATCCATACAGCGGGTCGGTACTGTCAAAACGCCTTATGCAGCGTTCCAGCCACGACTTTGTCATTGCAAGGGACTTCTTTGCATATTCGTATGAGGCATCCCCTGGAGTGCATTCATCAAGAGCCATGACAATGTCGGCACCGATTACGCGCTGGGTATCCATGTTGTTTTCCGGAGTAAATGTATGTCTTGACCCGTCAACATGCGAAGAGAATGTCACTCCGCTCCCGTCCTTTGCGAATTTACGCATCGGTGCAAGTGAAAAGACCTGGAATCCGCCGCTGTCAGTAAGGATTGGACGGTCCCATGAAATGAACTTATGAAGTCCACCGGCCTGACGGAGTATGTCCAGGCCCGGGCGGAGGTAAAGATGATATGTATTGCCAAGGATAATCTCAGCCTTTATATCTTCCTTGAGGTCCCTATGGTATACGCCCTTGACAGAACCTACAGTGCCTACCGGCATGAATATCGGTGTCTGTATCTGCCCATGGTCCGTTGTGATCACACCGCACCGGGCACTTGATTGAGTATCTTCTGCTGTCTTTACAAACTTCATTTTTCTATAATTGATGGCACTGGACTCCAACCGGCCAAGTTTAAACGCCAAAGATAGTAAAAGTTGGATAAATTCTCGTATATTTGTCGCCGCCTTATGCCTTCAGGAGACACTTCCATGCAATCCTGAAGACATGGAAACCACAGAATATTCAAATTAATAATATGGGAAACAAAAACATTTCAGCAAGGCTCATACTGATGAATTTCCTGGAATTCGCAGTCTGGGGAGCCTATCTAACATCTTTAGGACGCTATCTCGGCAACATCGGACTCGGAAGTGAAATCAAGTGGTTCTTCGCCATGCAGGGGATTGTCTCCATATTCATGCCGGCTCTCATGGGCATAGTTGCAGACAAATACATGCAGGCACAGAAAGTCCTTTCGCTCTGCCACGGGCTTGCCGGCATATTCATGGCCGGAGCCGGATTCTATTGCATGGCGGCAGGAGATGCGATCCAGTTCGCTCCTCTGTTCGCCCTGTACAGCATAAGCGTTGCTTTCTTCATGCCGACGATAGCCCTGACAAACTCCGTTGCATATTCTGCACTTGAGGGAGCAGGGAAAGACCCTGTCAAGGCATTCCCTCCTATCAGGGTATTCGGGACAGTGGGCTTCATCTGCAGCATGCTCCTGACAAACTGGCTAAAGATAGACGGGACAGCGATGCAGGATTCATACACCCAGATGATCCAGTCCGGGGCGATATCGGTAGTCCTCTGCCTCTATGCGCTCACAATGCCGGCATGTCCTGTCAAGACAGCAACAGAAAGCAAGTCAATCGTAGAGAGCCTCGGCCTGAATGCATTCAGCCTCTTCCGCCAAAGGCAGTTTGCCATCTTCTTCATCTTCTCGATGATGCTCGGAGCCTCTCTCCAGATAACCAACGGATATGCAAACACATTCCTCGGCTCATTCGGGACAAACCCTGCATTTGCAGACACATTCGCCGTGAAGAACTCGAATGCTCTGCTTGCAATCAGCCAGGCATCAGAGACACTATGTATACTGCTCATACCTTTCTGCATGAAACGGTTTGGAATAAAGAGGGTTATGCTGATTGCAATGTTCGCATGGGTATTCCGCTTCGGCTTCTTCGGCCTTGGCCAGCCTGACATGCCAGGTGTCCTGCTTTTTGTCCTTTCATGCATTGTATATGGAGTAGCCTTTGATTTCTTCAACATATCTGGCTCCCTCTATGTAAACGAGAACACAGACACGTCCATAAGGTCGTCAGCGCAAGGACTCTTCATGCTCATGACAAACGGTCTCGGGGCATCAATCGGAACACTCGCCGCAGGCGCTGTAGTCGAACACTATGATGTATTCAACAATGCTGCGAACTGGAGCACAGTATGGTATATATTTGCAGGATATGCACTTGTTGTCGCCCTGCTGTTCATGGTATGCTTCAAGGACACCGCCCGCAAGAACTGATAAAAAGAAAAATGGCAAATAAAAAATGGTGTGCGTAAATAAATCCGCACACCATTTTTTATTTGCCGTAGCGCTTTATCTAATCTGCAGACACAGACGAAGCCCCTGAGGCAGACAATGTTGAAACAGCCCCGGCATCTCCGAAACGGACTTTGGAGGCGCCGGAGACATCTCCATCTATCTTTGCTGTACAATTCACATAAAGGCTTGAAGCACCGGAGACACTGCAAGTCACGTCGCCTGCAGACACACGCTCATTGCCAGAAGACACCTTGGAAGCACCTGAGACATTGACAGAAAATACGGGCACCTTTCCTGAAACCTTGGCGTATGAGGCACCGCTTGCATCGATGTCAAGCTCAGATGCCTCGATGACAGATACAGCCTTCGAAGCTCCGGAGAGATTTACAGAAACCTTTTCAGAAGCCACAATATCAGCATTGAATGCCGAAGCGCCGCTTGCCCCAATCCACAAAGACTCAGCAGTCAATGGCGTTTCTGACGAGAATGAAGAGGCTCCTGAAAGCTTTACGCAATCAAGTTTCTGCACCGCAGGGAGACAGACATCAACCTTTCCCACACCTCTCATGAACCGGCAGCAGGAATCCGCTATATATATCTTCAAGGTATTGCCGGACAATTCCACCTTGACATAAGGAATGACGTCCTTGTCCGCAGTCAGGACGGCTGCAGTGGCATCTGTGCTCCATTTAACACTGATACTGTTTGACACTTCAATTGAAGTATACTCTGAAGGCACCTCAAGTACGGATGTTTCCATAATACCGGAAAGGCCATTGACCACGCAGCATCCGCAAATTGCGAATACCGCAGAAATAAAAATCGAGATAAGTTTCATAATATTGCTGTCATATTTCTACATTAGACGCCAGTCTGCCTGAAAATGCTGCAAAAAGACAAATCTTTTTTCTATTCCAGTCCAAGTTTGCGCATGAGAGCCTCTGGCTGCGGGTCGTGTCCGCGGAAGTTACGGTAAAGTACCGATGCATCCTCACTGCCTCCTTTTTCAAGAATATTCCTCCTGAAAGAGTCCGCGACCTCCCTGTTGAATATCCCTTTTTCCTTAAACAGGGAGAAAGCATCCGCCTCCAGGACCTCTGCCCATTTATAGGAATAGTAGCCTGCGGAATATCCTCCGGAAAATATATGTCCGAAAGACGGTGAAATCGCTGCTCCCGGGACATACGGCATTACAGCAGATGGTTCCAGGACCTTTTTCTCAAACTCAAGCGTCCCCTCAGACGGCAGGGACTTCAGGCTATGCCACGCCATGTCAAGTACACAGAACTGGAGCTGGCGCACCTGTGAATATCCGGCCAGATAGTTCTGGGATGCGACAATCTTGTCTATTAGCTCAGAAGGGATATTCTCACCTGTCTTGTAGTTCTTTGCAAATGAATCCAGATACTGAGGCTCAAATGCCCAGTTCTCCATGATCTGGGAAGGAAGCTCAACAAAATCACGTGCGACATTCGTCCCTGTCTGAGACTCATAGCGCCCCTTTGCCAGCATCCCGTGCAGGGCATGCCCGAACTCATGAAGGAATGTCGTCAATTCAGAATGTGTTATAAGCGACGGCTCTGTCTCTGTAGGCTTCGTGAAATTGGTGACAATGCTGACCAGAGGACGGCGCTCTATTCCATTGTGTATGCTCTGGCCACGGAACTCTGTCATCCATGCACCGTTGCGTTTGCTTTCACGTGGGAAGAAATCCGCATAGAACAATGCGAGATGCTCACCGTTTTCATCCTTTACGTCAAAGACCTTTACATCCCTATGATACACAGGTATATCTTTTCTCTCCTCGAAAGTGACACCATAAAGCCTTGTGGCAAGCCCCAGGACAGCATCAATGCAGTTCTCAAGACGGAAATAAGGCTTCAGATCCTCTTCATTCAATGAATACTCTGCCTCCTTGTACCGTTCAGACCAATAGCTGAAATCCCACGGCTCAAGCCTTTCACCCCCGAAGCCGTTAGATTTTGCAAACTCATATACACATGCGACATCTTTCCTCGCATATGGAAGAGACGGTGCAAGCAGCCTTTCAATGAAATTGTCTACAACATCAGGAGTCTTTGCCATACGCTCTTCAAGGGCATATTCCGCATAAGTGTCATACCCGAGGATATCAGCAATCTTTATTCTCAGGTCAACTATCTTCCTGACAATCTCTGTATTGTCTGTATCTCCACCAATAGCCTTTGTGCTATAGGCCATATACATCTTCTTTCTAAGTTCCCTGTTGCTGCTGAATTTCAAGAAAGGCCCATAGCTCGGATAGTCCAGGGTAAATGCCCATCCCTCAAGGCCTTTCTCCCTGGCCGCCAATGCTCCCATATCCTTGACATACTGCGGCAGCCCCGCCAGTTCAGCCTCATCGGTGACATTCATCACAAATGCATTGGACGATGCCAGCACATTCCTCTGGAACTGCAGGGTTGCAAGGGACAGCTCCTCAACATACTTGCCATATGTCTCCTTGTCCCCGGATGACAGATTCGCGCCATTGCGGGAAAAAGACCTGTATGTGTCCTCCAGGAGGGTCATCTGCTCTTTCCCAAGGCCGAGGGATTCCCTTTGTGCATATACAGCCTTGACCCTTTCAAAAAGGCCCTCATTCAAGGAGACATACATGGAATATTCTGTCATCAGCGGCGAAAGTTCCTCCGCGATGGTCTCCATCTCATCATTTGTGTCAGCCTCCATCAGATTGTAGAATATCCCCGAGACCCGGTTCAAGACAGGCGAAGCGAACTCCATCGCCTCGATTGTATTTTCAAATGTCGGGTCTTCAGGATTGGCAACAATCGCATCTATTGCCGCCTTGGCCTCTTCAATTCCGGCCTTGAAGGCAGGAAGATAATGCTCAGTCCTTATTTTGTCAAACTGCGGAGCACCATAAGGAAGGGTGGACTCCTTCAAAAGCGGATTTTCCATTTTACAAGAAGTTGCTATGGCAAGCATTGCGCCTGCCGTCAAAAACATTTTTTTCATAATGACATGTAAGTTCGTCCAGATTATGCAAAGTTAATGTTTTTTCCGACATTCCTCCGAAGCATGTTCAAGAAGAGGCGCCCTTGTTATCGATATTACCTTCGATGACATTATGACAACATTTATATCAAAGCATCCGTATTCGTCATGCCTTCGCGTCTTGTGATACGAGGTCACATAATCAAAGTCAAAGCCAAGCTGGCGGAGTTCGCCCACTGTAAGCGATGTCACATTCAGACGTATCAGACGTGCAAGTATAGAGTGGTTCCTGTCCAGGATGTGCAAGATCCTTGTCTTTATGGTCCTCACATCCTTCGTCCTGCGGTTGTTGAACCTGTTCTTGCATGTATCGCAGCAGAACTTCCTGTCCTGCCGTCCATACTTTATGCTGTCCCCGCATTCCAGGCATCTTGATGCCTCATGATTATCATCATATCCCATTTCATTATGCAGTTTGTTCGACTGCGTCAAAGTTGGCCCTATCCCCAGACAAAAGCAACAGCCGGAAATCCAATTATCTGTTTCTTTAAAAACATTTTTCTCTTTTTTACATTATAAAATTTATTTTATAATCTGCAGAAACATGCTGAAAGACTATAAGATTTATTTTATAG
>CAMXAU010000008.1 GCA_947179325.1 uncultured Bacteroidales bacterium
ACTTCACACCCTTAAACATATGCTAAAAACCCACTAAAAATGGCATCATTACCTTATCTACTTCCAGTTATGCCGCTTTCCTGGTGAACCCATATAAAGAAAAACCTCCCTTGAATCAAGGGAGGTTTTGCGGTGCGGACGGGACTCGAACCCGCGACCCCAGGCGTGACAGGCCTGTATTCTAACCAGCTGAACTACCGCACCAGTTTTGTCAAAGGCATTCGGTTTTCGATTGCGGATGCAAAGGTACGCAAAATATTTTGTTCTCCAAATTTTTCTTGGAAAATTTTATGGAAAAAGTTAAAAAATATCATGAAATCATCCCTAAGGCACTTTCTCAGCGTTAAAATTGCTATCTTTGAAAGATTGTTTTGCTGTTTTGTCACCATGTGGAACGCGGCATGGCAATGAAAATGGGGCAAGGCTGATTATTCTTACGCATAAATCAAGGGAATGGGAAGCCAGCTTGCGAAAATTCAGGTCTATAATTGGATTTTATATGGCAGATGGAGGAAATATTCTGATCAAGGGGGCAAAGGTCAATAATCTGAAGAATGTTACCGTGGAGATACCTCGTGGCAAGTTTATCGTTGTAACGGGGATTTCAGGGTCGGGAAAGTCTTCCCTGGCCTTTGATACATTGTTTGCAGAGGGGCAGAGGAGGTTTGCGGAGAGCCTGTCGTCATATGCAAGGCAGTTTCTCGGCAGGATGTCAAAGCCTGACGTGGAGATGATTGAGGGGATTCCTCCTGCGATTGCCATAGAGCAGCGTGTCAATACACGGAATCCTCGTTCTACTATAGCTACAAGTACTGAGATATATGATTACCTGCGTATTCTTTTTGCGAGGATAGGACGTACATATTCCCCGATTTCAGGAAATGAGGTGAAATGCCATAGTGTCAACGATGTCATGGACTATATCCTGTCAAGAACATCCGGGGCGATATACATATTGGCTGACTTTGGATGGGGCGGAAGGGAAGACAAGGTTGAGACTATGCTCCGTTTCAAGGAAGAGGGATATTCGAGGTTCTTCACAGACAAGGCTATACGTATAGAGGAGGTGATGCAGTTGGCGGACACAGGGAATTATCCGTCAGAGCTGTATCTGCTTGTGGACAGGCTGAAGATGAAGGACAGCTTTGGCGTGGAGGAGATGGAGGATCTCAGGACAAGGCTTCTTTCATCTGTGCAGGCTGCGTTTGATAAAGGTGATGGGACAATCTGGGTCAGGCATGAGAATCCTGCAGCTTCAGGGGATGGCTCTGCAGAGATGAAGCAGTTCATTAACCGGTTTGAGGCGGACGGGATGTCTTTCAGCGAACCTGATGAATATATGTTCAGTTTCAACAGTCCGCTGGGGGCCTGTCCTGTATGTGGCGGATTGGGCAAGATAATAGGTATAAGCGAGGACCTTGTTGTTCCGGACAAGAGCAAAAGCATCTACGACGGTGCCATCGCATGCTGGCGCGGGGAGAAGATGGGATGGTTCAAGGATCATCTGGTAAGGAATGCTGCGAGGTATGGTATTCCTGTATTTGAACCTTACCATAATCTTACGGAAGCGCAGAAAGACCTTATATGGAAAGGGTATCAGGCTGATAGTGAGGATGATTCTATCATAGGGCTCAATGAATTCTTCAAATGGGTCGAATCCAACAAGTATAAGATCCAGTATAAATATATGCTGAGCCGTTATTCCGGCAAGACAGTCTGCCGTGAATGTTCAGGCAGCCGTCTACGCAAGGAGGCACTCTATGTAAGGATAGGTGGGAAGAATATAAATGAACTCCTGAACATGAATGTGGAGCAGATGATGGATTTTCTGGAGAACCTGCAGCTGACAGGATATGAACGGAGCATAGGCGGGAAGGCTATAGATGAAATCCTGTCACGCCTGCAGTACATAAAGGATGTCGGCCTTGCATATCTTACGCTGAACAGGGCGTCAAATACCCTTTCCGGAGGAGAAAGCCAGAGGATAAATCTTGTGACGGCCCTTGGAAGTTCACTTGTCGGATCTCTGTATATACTTGACGAGCCGAGTATCGGGCTTCATCCACGTGATACCGACAGGCTCATATCTGTATTGAAACGCCTTAGGGATATCGGGAATACTGTAGTTGTCGTGGAGCACGATGAGGAGATCATGCGTGCAGCAGACCTGCTTATAGATATCGGCCCAAAGGCAGGGATCAATGGCGGAAGGATAGTGTTCAGCGGAAAACTGGGCGGGAAACTTGGCCGCAAGGAAATCGACAGTTCATTGACTTTGCAGTATCTTGAGGGAGTGAGGCCGCGTTGTGACAGAAAGAAGCATACATGGAATTACTCCATTGTAGTGGAGGGAGCTATGGAGCATAACCTGAAAGACATAAATGTCAGCTTCCCTCTCGGTGTCTTGACTGTGGTTACAGGTGTCAGCGGAAGCGGAAAGTCATCCCTTGTCGGAGATATCCTTTATCCTGCACTTTTCAGGCATATCAACCAGACTGGGTCTGCACCTGGCACATTCAGGCATCTCGGCGGAAACCTTGACCGGATAGCCCAGGTCGAGTATGTCGATCAGAATCCTATAGGGAAAAGCTCACGCTCAAATGCGGTCACATATCTGAAAATATATGATGACATACGCAAACTGCTTTCTGAGCAGCAGTACGCGAAGCTCAACGGGTATACTCCATCGCATTTTTCCTTCAACATGGAGGGAGGGCGTTGTCCGGAGTGCCAGGGTGAGGGATTTGTCAAGATCGGGATGCAGTTCATGGCTGATGTGACCATGACATGTGAAGCCTGCGGTGGAAAGAGGTTCAAGCAGGATATACTTGAAGTCAGGTACAAGGGCAGGAACATTGATGACATACTGAATATGAGCGTAGAGGAGGCCATTGGCTTTTTCGGGAGCCAGGACGATGCCTCTGCAAAACGTATTGCAGAGAGGCTGCAATCGCTTGTTGATGTCGGGCTGTCGTACATAAAGCTCGGACAGAGCAGCAGCACCCTTTCCGGAGGAGAAAGCCAGAGGATAAAGCTGGCCTATTTCCTGTCCATGAGCGAGCAGCAGGCAAAACCGTCCGGGAAGAAGATAATGTTTATCTTTGATGAGCCTACTACCGGGCTTCATTTCTATGATGTGGAGAAACTTCTGAAATCCTTTGATGCGCTTATATCAAAGGGGCACAGCATCGTGGTTGTCGAACATAACCTGGATGTAATCAGGGCTGCGGACTGGGTTATCGACCTTGGACCAGATGCCGGTGATGCCGGTGGCCAGGTTGTGTTTGAAGGAACTCCTGAAGAACTCATAGACAGAGGTGACACATTCACAGCCATGTACCTCAGGAAGTCTTTGGAGGGTCAACGACAAGGACTATGAGTTCGCTGTCGTCAATTGGCTCTCCTGCCTCAATGAGGATAAGCCCGCTTCCTGTACCTGTCAGATTCAGGACGAATCCTTTGCCGTCTTCATCTATGGTGTAGTCATAGATCCCGTTTTCATGGTCGAATTCCAGGTATTCGATACCAAGGTCAAGAGGTGTGAATCCAGGCTTGTATTCACATCTGACATGGATGGTGTCTCCTACTCTTCCATGTATGTATCCCTTGGGGCTGACATCCAGATAAGTCTCTCCCTGGTATACCAGACCTGTCTTGTCCACTCTCCATCTGCATTCCGGCAGCCCCTGTCCTTCCGGTCTGACTGTGATATGGTAATGGCAATTCCTCTCAACGTCGAAGCTGGATACATCATCTCCAAGATAGAATCTGTAGACAAGTCCTTTCCCCGGCATGGAATAATAGTCACTGGATATGTAGTCTGCAGTCATCTCGATGTATGAGCACTTCCATTCCAGAGGGTCATCTTCATCGAAAAGCTTATCAGCATGGTCCTCTATATTGCCGAGCGGTTCTCCCTGCATGTTCTCAAGGAGGTAGAGGCTTGTTTCACCGCTTATCTGCCCCGTGCTGTTGGTGTTCAATGCACTGATGTCACCTTCATTACGTATGAATCCGACTGCATAGATGTCATCTGCTGTGTTGACCTTGCTTTCTTTGAACATCATGACACTCTTAGGGCAGCTGCATATCCGGATGTCCTTTACGCTGAATTCTACATCGTCATCAAGCGCGCTTCTGTCAATGCTTACTGAAACCTTTGCCATAGTCCGTGTCAGCTGGACAATAATCTCTCTTTCATCAGTGACGGTGAATCTCTCATTTTTTCCGCTCATCGGGATTCCCGCCCTGTAATCATCCGGATATGCCATGTAATACCGGTATTCAAGCAGTTCATCAAGGTTGCTGCATGGCATGCGGAATCCTGTGTTTACACATGCATATATGGAATATGCACATCCTTTCAGAAGATTTACTTCATGACAGAATCCGTCAGGCCTGGCAGACAGTTGTCCGGAAGGGATGTACAGCTTCTGTTCAAGCAGTCCATCGCTGTTGAAGATGAAAATGTTAGCATCGCTTATCTTCATCTCATCCGGTGAGGCGGACTTTGTGAACATTTCTGTCAGGAGCACTATGCCTATGCTCCCGTCCCCGGTTCCGTCTATACTGTCTGCGCTGCATGAACTGAGCAGCAGGGCAAATACTCCGTATCTCAAGTATCTTTTCATGATTTTGCCTGATTTTTTAGAATACAATAGTTTCATTATCCTTCTCATTCCATGGGACTATCTTTCCTGTTACCTTTACCTGCATTCCGTTGACTGGGATGTCCGGGTCTGGGGTACCTGTCCTGTTTATGGTGATGTCGTACAGGTATATCGCGTTCCTTTCAATGCCGCCTCTTCCGAATGGCTCCCTGTTTATGGTGATAGGGTAGTAGTAGAGATTGCCCCTTACCCTGCCCTCTATTACAAGTCTTGTAAAAGGTGAGCCCGAAGTCTCCGCTATGTGGTCGCATGGGTAACAAAATAGCCTGATCGGGTCAGGTATCCCTTTGGCACTCACCTTTTCTATTTGATGAATAAGCATTTCTTTATGTGCAAAGCTGTTCGCTGCAGTCTCATCGAAAGCCCCGAAATTCACTATATGTCCGGGGCTTGAATCATCTCCATGGATGAAATTGCATTCTGCGTTTACATTTGTCAGGTATATCCTCACATCAGTCAGGTCTTCATTTTCATATTCCGTCCCGAGAAAATCAGCCCTCAGCGTATTGATGCATATCTGTGACATCAGCCTGTCCATTCCTATTTCATAGCATGTCTCCGAGCCGGCCTGGATTATGGCTTCGCCTGTCATTGCCGGAAGGTCGGGATTGTCTGTTGAAAGCTGGATTGATTCCTCCAGCAGTGCTTCGTATGAATTTATCCATCTCCAGCTGTCCATGTCCCTGTGCGGATTCGCTATTGCTACAAGAAGCCTCTCTCCTGTCCTTGAAGCCACCTTTACCCTGTTGCCTGAAACCCTCTGGTATGAATCAAGTCTTCGCAGCCTGTCGTTCATGAATATGAATACATCTGTGGCGGCTTCTTCTGATGAGTTGCCAGGGTGCAGCACTATATCTGTCCAGGTGCTTTCCCCTGTGGAGCCGGCATGGCCAGTGTCATCCGTGTCCACAGAGGTGCATCCGTATACCAAGGCCGGAAAGAACCATAGAAAGGCAATGGCACGAGCGTGCGTTAGGCAGATTGTAGTGATTGAGACATTAAGAAAGTGTGTTGTGTTCCGGCCCTTTTTCATGACTTTTCATTTAAAATTCAGTTCTGCAAATCTTGGGAAATCCTCCAGTAACGGCAAATTAATGTGGCGAAATGCAGGCAGATTTTTCTCTTTTTTACTGTTTTTTCTTTTTTTGATAATCTTTTCTTGTCATGTTTCTCTTTTTGTATGCTTTTTCTTTATAAATTTGAGCGTTTTAACGTTAAAATATGAACTTGTTCAAGATAAGAAAGCGCAGGCAATTTCTTTCGAAATCGCATCTGCTGCCGATTTTTACCAGGCAGGCGGTCTATGTTGTAGATGCCTCTGAGGCACTTTATCAGATGATGAAGTCGACAGGCCTTTCCGAATGGAAAAGGCTGGAGAAGGAAGTAAAGCAATATGAGATACAGGGTGATGCGATACTTGCAGAATTCTATGAGGAAATCTATGACAGGTTTATCCCAGCACTGGACCGCGATGACGTCCAGACCATTGCCATGGATATAGACATATTCCTGGACCAGATTAACGGGTCTGCAAAGTCCCTGTTGCTATATCTTCCTGAAAAGATTGACCAGCAGCTTATTGACCTGGCGCAATACATCAGGGCAGAGGCGGATGCACTGAAGGAGATAATATCGCTTCTGTCAAATGTCAAGGAAAATTTCTCCGCCATTGTAATGCAATGTGACCGCATTACGGAGCTGGAGCATGCCGCAGATGATGCGTATGAAGATTATATCGGCGAGATATTCCATAATGAGAAGAATGCAATAGAGCTGATGAAATACAAGAATATTGCAGAGACATTAGAGGATGCTACAGATTCGGCCAAGAAAGTCTCAGACCATATACGCAAGCTTCTTCTTCGCTATATATAGCCAGACTTTTCAGCGCGTGGTAAACATAAAAAAACCGGGGCAGTCATCTGTCCCGGCTTTTTTATGTTGAATCGGCTATGCACCGAAGTTGTCGAAGAGGATGTTCTCAGGTGGAACTCCGAGGCTGTCAAGCAGATTTACTACAGACTGCGCCATCATTGGAGGTCCGCACATCAGGTAGATGATGTCCTCTGGGTTCTCATGCTGCTTGAGGTATGTCTCGTAGAGCACATTGTGTACAAATCCTGCGGTATATGCAACTCCTGCTGCATCAGCCTCTGGATCCGGACGGTCAAGGGCAAGATTGAACTTGAAGTTAGGGAACTCTTTCTCGATTTCATGGTAGTCCTCAAGATAGAATGCCTCCTTAAGGCTACGCGCACCGTAGAAGAAGTTTACCTTCTTGTCTGTCTTCTCTGTCTTGAAGAGGTGCATGATGTGGCTGCGCATAGGTGCCATACCTGCTCCACCGCCGATGAATACAAGCTCCTGGTCTGCAGGGAGGTTCTCCGGCATGAAGAATTCTCCGTAAGGTCCTGAGATTGTAACCTTGTCCCCTGGTTTCAGGGAGTAGATGTATGAAGAGCATACTCCTGGGTTTACAGGAAGGAATTTCCTTGTTGCCCTGTCAATAGGAGGTGTGGCGATACGTACATTCAGCTTGATGATGTCACCCTCTGCAGGGTAGCAGGCCATAGAATATGCGCGGAGTGTCGGGGTCGGGTTGACCATCTTCAGGTCGAATACACCCATCTTCTCCCAGTCTTCGCGGTACTGCTCGTCAACATCGATGTTCTTGTAGTCAACAGTGATTGCAGGGACATCGACCTGGATGTATCCGCCAGACTTGAAGTGAAGATGTTCTCCTTCAGGAAGCTTCACGACAAATTCCTTGATGAATGTCGCTACGTTATGGTTGGAGATAACCTCGCATTCCCATTTCTTCACGCTGAGTGCAGACTCTGCGATTGAGATCTTCATGTCTTCCTTGACCTTAACCTGGCAGCCAAGTCTCCAGTTGTCATTGATCTGCTTGCGGTTGAAAAAGCCTACCTCTGTAGGGAGAATAGTTCCGCCCCCTTCAGTGACACGGCATTTGCACTGTCCGCAGCTTCCTTTACCTCCACATGCAGAAGAAAGGAAAATCTTCTGTTCTGCAAGTGTGTTGAGAAGCGATGAGCCTGGTGTTACCTCTATTTCCTTCTTTCCGTCATTGATGCTGATCTTGACTTTGCCTGAAGGTGTCAGTTTAGCCTTGATGAAAAGCAGAAGAGCTACCAGGATAATGGTGATTACCACAATGGCTATCACCGAAACGAGTATTGTAGTTGTCAATTCGTTCATTCCAAATCCTCCTGATTAAAGCTGTATACCCATAAACGTCATGAATGCAATACCCATGAGGCCTACTGTGATGAATGTGATTCCGAGTCCGCGCAGAGGTGCAGGAACTTTTGAATATTCCATTTTCTCCCTGATTGCGGCAAGTGCCACGATTGCGAGGAACCAGCCGATACCGGAGCCGAGGGCAAATACAGTAGCTTCACCGAGATTTGCATAGTCCCTTTCCTGCATGAAGAGCGAGCCTCCGAGGATAGCACAGTTCACTGCAATCAGAGGAAGGAAGATACCCAGCGATGAATAAAGGGCAGGGGCGAATTTCTCCACCACCATCTCCACAATCTGCACTATTGCTGCAATGACTGCGATGAATACAATGAAACTGAGGAAGCTGAGGTCAACGCTTGCATATTTCTCTCCAAGCCAGCCCAGTGCACCGGGCTTGAGGAGATATTCGTTCAACATGTAGTTGATCGGAAGCGTGACAAGCAGCACGAAGATAACAGCGACACCCAAACCGGTAGCTGTCTTCACATTCTTTGATACCGCCAGATATGAGCACATGCCCAGGAAGTAGGCGAATATCATATTGTCAACAAAGATTGACTTTACGAATAAGCTTATATATTCCATTTCGATCTGAGTTAGATGTTATTTTTCCTGAAGATCCTTCTGAATGCTTCTCTGGATCCATACGATGCATCCGAGGAGTACAAGTGCCATCGGAGGGAGGATCATGAGACCGTTGTTCATGTAGCCTGCCTCATAGAATGACTGAGGTATCACCTGGTAGCCAAAGAGGGAACCTGAACCAAGCAGCTCACGGAAGAATGCGACTACGACCAGGATGATGCCATAGCCGGCTCCGTTTGCAAGACCGTCAAGGAGTGATGGAATCGGCTTGTTTCCAAGTGCATAAGCCTCGATACGCCCCATGACGATACAGTTCGTGATGATAAGTCCGATATATACGGACAATGTCTTGCTTATGCTGTACGCGTATGCCTTGAGCACCTGGTCTACAAGGATTACCATAAGGGCAACGACAACAAGCTGCACGATGATTCGGATACGGTTAGGGATACTGTTCCTGAGCATTGACACGACAAGGCTTGAAAGTCCTGTCACGATGATCACGGAAAGCGCCATTACCAAAGCTCCTTTCAACTGTACTGTAACAGCGAGGGAGGAGCAGATGCCGAGTACAAGGACTGTAATAGGGTTGCCCTTGAAGATCGGTTTCAACAATACTTCTTTAAGATTATCTTTCATATACTATTCCTCCTCGTTGTTAGCTGTTTCTTCTGTCTCTTCACAGCAGCCGCAGCATTCTTCGTCCTGTGCAGCAGCGGCAGCGGACTTGAAATATGGCTCATAGTATTTTGCCCATGTGTTGATGGTGCTTCCAAGGGCGCGTGAAGTGATTGTGGCACCGCTGATGGCATCAACACCGCTGATGTCTCCATTGGCTCCACCCTTTACTACTGAGAACTTTACATCCCCGTCAGAGAATTTCTTGCCAGGGAACTGGCTGTAGAATGGCTCCTCTGCGATTTTTGCTCCAAGTCCAGGAGTTTCGCTCTTGTGGTCGAAAATGGCTCCTTCAATAGTCTGTCCATCTTCAGCCACAGCGATGTATCCCCAGATCGGGCCCCAGAGACCTGCGCCGTAGCATGGAATTACTGTTATGTCCTTCCCGTCGATGCTGAAGATGTATACAGGAAGCCTGAGCGATGCGAGAAGGTCTGTATTGCCGTTCTCTATCTGCTTGATGATGTCGTTCTGCTTCTTCAGGTCACCTGTAGTTGCCACAACGATATCCTTCACGTTGTCTTTGCCTGTGTTCATCTCTCCGGCTGCCTTTCCGTAGCCGTCAACATAGAATGCCTCAGAAACCTTTTCAGCATAGAGCGCCATTACGTCTGTGTCCTCTTCAACCTTTACAGATGAGCTGGACTGTGTCGCTGCCATGAGCACCTTGGAAATGGTTTCAATCTTTATGTTCTCGTCCTGGCGTGGCTTCAGGGACATAGCTGCAAAAGCCAGAACCGCTGCAACCACCACTACAAGGACGGTCGAGTATATTACCGTATATGTATTACTGTTAGTATTCATACCTATATATAATATTAAGCGATTTTAACTTTTTTTGCCCTTCTCTTGATTGAGCTTGATATGACATAGTGGTCAATCAGCGGTGCGAAGGTGTTGAGGAGCAGGATGGCGAGCATCATTCCCTCTGGATATCCAGGGTTGAAAAGCCTTACTGTCACTGCAAGTGCACCGATGAGGAAGCCGTATATCCATTTGCCGCATTCTGTCTGGGCAGCGGTTACCGGGTCGGTAGCCATGAATACTGTTCCGAATGCGAAGCCGCCCATTACAAGCTGGTAGTATCCAGGAAGGTCAGTTATTCCGCCGAAATATCCAAGGTAGCCGATTGCAAGTCCTCCAAGTACTGAAGAGAACATGATCTTCCAGCTGGCAACTCCAGTGAAGATAAGTATTGCGGCGCCGATGAGGATAGCGATTACGGAAGTCTCTCCGACAGATCCTGGCACAGTTCCGATGAACATGTCCATGAAGCTTGTCCCTGCGCTCTGCAGACCTTCGATAGAAGGGTGTGCAAGAGGTGTTGCGCCAGAGAATCCGTCAATGATTCCGTTGCCGCATTCATATGCCTTTCCCTCAGCCATGTACCTTGCGACTCCGCCTGTCCATACTGTGTCTCCTGACATCTTGCTCGGATATGAGAAGAAGAGGAATGCACGTGTGAGGAGTGCCGGGTTCCAGATATTCATTCCTGTGCCTCCGAAAATCTCCTTTCCGATGATGACAGCAAATGCGACTGCAATTGCAAGCATCCAGAGAGGAACGTCAACAGGGACGATAAGCGGAATGAGCATACCGGAAACGAGGTAGCCTTCGCTGATCTCGTGTCCCTTGATCTGGGCTGAAACGAACTCTATGCCGAGTCCCACGATGTAGGAGACGAGATATAGAGGGATAACCTTTACAAGACCGTAAAGGAATGTCTGCCAGAAACCCCAGCCAAGCCCGAATGCGAGGTCGTGCTGATACCCGACATTCCACATTCCGAAAAGCATTGCAGGCACGAGGGCCATCACTACTATAATAAGGAGTCTCTTCAGGTCGATGCTGTCCTTCACATGTGTTCCACGTGTGGTGACAGTGTTCGGGACAAAGAGAAATGTCTCAAATCCCTCGAAAGTCGACTGGAGAAATCCAAGCTTGCCACCTTTGCTGAAGGTAGGCTTTATCTTATCAATAAATTTTCTTAATCCGTTCATAACTTTCACTTGTTTAAGCCATTTCTTTCAACATGAGGTCGATTCCGCTGTTGAGGATCGACATCCATTCAACCTTGGACGGACATACGTATTCGCAGAGTGCGAGATCCTCGTCGAGAACCTCGTAGATTCCCAGCTCCTCCATCTTGTCGATGTTTCCTGCGAGGCAGGCCTTGATGAGATGTACAGGGAAGATGTCCATAGGGAGGACCTTGCCGTATACGTCGCTCATCAGGAATGCACGCTCGCCTCCGTGGAGGTTTGTGTCCATGTCGTACCTCTTGTTTGGCGTCAGCCATGAGAAGTATGCACGTGATGCGCTGAACAGGCTTGTCCTGAATGGCTTGCACCATCCGAACATTTCATATTCATTTCCTTCCTTGATCAGTGATACCTGGTTGTCATAGAACCCGAGGAATCCCTCCGGACCTACGTTCGTACCGGTAAGCACGTCACCGCTGATGAAGCGGATGTCATTCGCAGAGTTGTCATAGTATTCCGCGATGTCCTTCATTGACATTCCCGGAACGGCATTGACATAGCTCGGATCGATTGCACGTGGTCCTGTGACTGCAACTTTGCGTGAAAGGTCATATCTGCCTGTGTTGAACAGCTTGCCGATTGCAGCAAGCATAAGGAGCGATACCGTCCATACAGTCTCTCCCTTGCGGATAGGCGAGATGTGGTGAATCTGCACACCTACGTTTCCAGCCGGGTGCTTGCCGCTGAAGGTGTGCTGGATTACATTCTCGATCTTGTGGAAAGGAGTTCCGCTGTAGTTCGCCTGGTTGATAGAGAAATGCACGCCTCCGTCTGTCAGCTTGGCTATCGCATTTACACCTGTCTGGATGTTGTCGAATTCCTCCCTGAGGGCGTACTCTGTGTCGGCAGCAAGCGGTGCAGTGGAGAATGCAGAAACGAAGATGGCTTTAGGCTTGATCTGCGGATTGGCCAGGATTCCGTAAGGCCTCTGGATGAAAGCTGGCCAAAGGCCGCTTTTCAGCAGGGCTTCCCTGATCTGTTCAGCATTGAGGTCATTTACTTTCCTTGTACCGAAGTCAACGTATTTCTGCGTCTCATCGGCTTTGATGCGTACCTCAAGCAACTTTCTCTTTTCTCCCCTGACGATTTCTGCCACTGTCCCGCTTACAGGGGAAGTGAAGAGGATCTCCGGAGAAACCTTGTCGGCAAGAATAGGTGAGCCTGCCTGTACCGCATCTCCCTCCCTGACCAGAAGTCTTGGCATAAGTCCTTTGAAGTCAGTCGGCTTGATTGCAATTACGGTGCTCGCAACATTCTTGCTTGTCTTCTGGGCTGCAGCTCCTGAAATAGGAATGTTCAGCCCCTGTCTCAAATTAATGTTGTTTGACATTATAAAAACCGTTTTTAGTATTTTCGAAAAACCGCCGCGAAGATAGTGATTTTTTTCGTATTTTCGCAGCCGTTATGGAAAACAATGCAAGTGCGATTTTAGAGGGGCTGAACAGTGAGCAGAAGCAGGCTGTCAGCTGTGTAGACGGACCGGTGCTTATCGTCGCCGGGGCAGGTTCAGGAAAGACGAGGGTGCTGACAAGCAGGATTGCCTACATCCTTGAGAGAGGTGAGGATCCTTCCGGAATTCTTGCGCTCACCTTCACAAAGAAGGCGGCGAGCGAGATGAAGGAGAGGATAGCCATGATGGTAGGGGAGAGGAAGGCCAGGAGGCTCTGGATGGGTACATTCCACTCCGTGTTCATCAGGTTCCTCAGGGAGTATTCGGAGAGTCTGGGGTATCCGCAGGCTTTTACCATATATGATACGAGCGATTCCCAGAGCGCAATCAAGACGTGCCTCAAGGAACTGCAGCTTGACGAGAAGGTCTACAAGCCTAAGGATGTCCTCAGCAGGATATCAATGGCCAAGAACAATCTCGTCACGGCCGCTGCGTATTCAAGGAATGCAACGGCAATACAGAACGATGCCGCTGCGAAGAAGCCGAAGATCCATGAGATCTACCGCCTGTATGATGCAAAGTGCAGGCAGGCTGGGGTGATGGACTTCGATGATATCCTTCTCAACATGAACATCCTTCTCAGGGACAACCATGAGGCCCTTGAGTCCATCGCCGGCAGGTTTCACCACATAATGGTGGACGAGTACCAGGACACGAACCTTGCACAGTACCTTATACTTAAGAAGCTGGCATCCTTCCACAGGAACCTTTGCGTGGTAGGCGATGACTCACAGTCAATCTATGCTTTCCGCGGTGCGAAGATTGAGAATATCCTTAATTTCCAGAAAGACTATCCGGACAACAGGACTTTCCGCCTTGAACAGAACTACCGCTCGACCCAGACCATTGTTGATGCGGCTAACTCTGTCATAGCAAAGAACAGCGCAAGGATACCGAAGAAATGCTTCTCGGCAGGGGATGTGGGTGAGAAGATAAAGCTGATACAGGCATATACAGAGCAGGAGGAGGCACTCCTGATTGCGGCAGGTATTGTCTCAAGGGTGCAATATGACCATGCGCAGTACCAGGATTTCGCCATATTGTACCGGACAAACTCGCAGTCCCGTGCACTTGAGGAGGCTCTCCGCAAGAGGAGTCTCCCCTATATGATATATTCCGGAAACTCATTCTACGAGAGGATGGAGGTGAAGGACATGATGGCATATCTTAAGCTCGCGGTGAACCCCAATGATGACGAGTCTTTCAAGAGGGTTGTGAACAAGCCTGCCAGGGGAATCGGCGACACATCGATGGCTGCCCTTGTCGCGGCAGCAACGGAAAAGGGGTGCTCGCTTCTTAAGGCGGCTTTCCTTGATGACCTTGAAAGATATGGCCTTAAGCAGGCGGCAATCGGGAAAATCAGGGCTTTTGCGCAGATGATGGCCGGATATGCGGCGAAGGTGGAGACGGAGGATGCCCACAGGATTGCGACCTCGCTTTCGGATGCCTCGGGGCTGTATCTGTCATATAAGCAGGACACATCCATTGAAAGCCAGGCGCGCGCAGCCAATATAGAGGAACTGATGAATGGCGTGAAGTCGTATGTCGAGGAACGCCATAATGAATATTTCGAGGACATGCAGGCGGAGGGCACGATTGAGGATGGTGCTGAGATGTCAGAGGGGGATTTCCCTGTCGTCACCCTGTCCGACTATCTGGAGAATGTCTCTCTGCTCAGTGCTGTTGACGTTGAGGACGGGGAGGATGTCAACAACAAGATTTCAATGATGACGGTGCATTCATCCAAGGGACTGGAATATCCATATGTATATATAGTAGGCCTGGAGGAGAACATATTCCCTTCTGGCGGAATGCTGGCCTCGGAAAGTGAAATCGAGGAGGAGAGGCGGCTTTTCTATGTGGCTGTGACAAGGGCCAAGAAAGCTGTCAGCTTCTCTTTTGCCGCTACCAGGATGCGTAACGGAAAGCATGAGTCCAACAGGCCGAGCCGGTTTGTCCGGGAGGTTGACAGGCAGTATATAGAGAATCCGCTTTCTGAGAATGATGAGCAGGACAATGCCGGGTTTGCCGGGGGATTTGGCTCCAGGTCCTATGGAGGCGGTGCGTCAGGATACGGCCAGGCCAGGGGATATGGCCAGGGAAGAGGCCAGTATGCCGGCGTGCAGAGGAGCGGTGGAAATGCCTATGGCGACCGGAATGGAGGGCGCAATGAAAGCGGATATGCCTATGGCCGTTCCGGTGCGGTAAAGGTGGAGCGCCCTGCCCAGCGTCCTGTCCCACAGGCTCCGAAGTCCGGTGTAGCAACAGTGCGCAGGCCTAATGCCGCTGTCCCTGCAAGGGTGCCGGATTCGTCATTTGTGCCGACCCCTGTGCTTGAACTGAAGGCCGGGATGAGGGTGGAGCACAACCGTTTCGGCTTCGGTGACCTGCTGGAGATAACAGGTGACAATTCCGGGATGAAGGCGAAGATAAAGTTCGATGACTATGGGGAGAAGATACTCTTGCTGAACTATGCAAAGCTCCGTAAAGCCTGAGAAAAGTTTTCCTGAAAATATTTTATGAAAAATAAGGCCTGGTAAAGAAAAAAGACATATCTTTGCCGGGTCTTCTTGCTGCTGTGGTCGCGGAATAGAGGAGAAAGATATGAAAAGCGGTGGAAATCCCTTAAGGGGATTCTGTATGGCAGCTTCTGCCATGATGTTCTGTATTATTGCATTTGTTTCATGCTCAAGGCATGGGAGAGGAGGTGAAGGGGCTATTGTGCTCCATGTCGATGAGGGTGTGCTGGCCCTGATGTCAAAGGCTTCGGCTGCTGAGATTCCGGACACCAATGAATTTATCCTGGAAATATATGGTCCCGATGGTGCTGTGGTGTATTCCGGACTGTACGGTAATTCTCCAGAGGTAATCTCTGTCCCGGCCGGCAGCTGCAATATAAGGATACGTTCCTGTGAATTCACCAGGCCGCAGTTCGCCTGTCCGCAATACGGTGATGACCAATGTGTCGTTGTCCCTTCCGGAGGCACTGTGGATGTAACCTTGAACTGCCGGCAGGTCAATTCCGGGATAAAGCTGAATATAGACAGCGGGTTCCTGACAGCCTACCCAGCTGGCGCCCTTCTGCTTAAGGCGTCTTCAGGCAGCCTTGTGTACAGCTATTCGGAAAAGAGGGTCGCGTATTTCCAGCCTGACAATGTCTCCCTTGTCTTGAGCAATAACGGCAAGGATGAGGTCCTCATGACCAGGGGACTTGCGGCGCGTGAGGTGCTGGTCGTCAATGTCGGTGTCAGCGGCACATCGCAGTCCGGCAGCGGGATATCGGTGCAGGTGGATACTTCGAGGATATGGAGTGCGGAGGATTATGTGATAGGAGGCTCATCCGGCAAGGGGGATTCGCCGGAAAATGCCATGGGGGTCGCCCAGGCCCGTGCCAGTGCCGGGATGACCAAGGTATGGGTAAGCGGATATGTCGTCGGGGGAGACCTTACATCATCTGCGTCCGGAATCTCGTTTTCTGCCCCGTTCAAGAGCAATACGAATATTGCAATTGCGGCCAGGTCATCGGTTGCGGACAAAAATTCGTGCCTTTCAGTCCAGCTTCCTGCCGGTGAGGTCCGTGATGCGCTTAACCTTGTGGCGAACCCCTCTGTGCTCGGGAGACAGGTGCTGCTGTACGGTGATATCGTGGATGCCTACTTCGGGCTGGTCGGCATCAAGAATGTCACTGAATATCGGGTGAAACAGTGAAGTGTCTTGGGCTGATTACAGAACCTGGTTTTAACTTTTGTGTCTTTGACATATTTTTGTTGGAATTGTTTGAACATGTTGCTGGATTTATAATAAATCGTAACTTTGTGGACTTTTTATTAACCAATCTAATTAATTATGTTTAAGACATTCAAATTGTCAATGCTCCGGTACTGTATGGCGGTACTCATTGCCGTTACGGTATCGGGCATGCTTTCGCCTGCTGCCAATGCTCAGGAACAGGCGAGGGGGGGGTATCTCGGGTATAATTACAGATAACCAGGGACCTGTCGCCGGTGCCGCTGTCATGATAAAGGGCGGAACGGGCGGAGTAACCACCGGTATCGACGGTGATTATACTCTTTATGGAGTAAAGAACGGGGATGTAATCGTCATTTCCCTCCTCGGCTATGAAGAACTTGAAATCCCTTATAACGGACAGTCTGTCCTCAATGCAGTTCTTCAGGTTTCATCAGAATTCCTCGATGAGGTCGTCGTTACGGCACTCGGTATCAAAAGGGAGGAAAAAACTCTTGCGTACAATGTACAGAAAGTCTCTTCTGAGGAATTGACTGCTGTAAAGGATGCCAACTTCGTGAATTCGCTGGTCGGCAAGGTTGCAGGTGTGCAGATCCAGTCCGGTGCCAGTGGACCAGGAAGTTCTACGCGCGTAGTGATGCGTGGTATGAAGTCCATAGAGAAGAACAATGCAGTGCTCTATGTGATTGACGGTGTGCCTATGTACAACAAGAGCTTCGGCGGGACAGGAGGAGTGATGGCTGAAGCTGTCGGCTCAGAAGCTGCGGCCGACATAAATCCCGATGACATCGAATCTGTCAATATGCTTACAGGACCGTCTGCGGCTGCGCTTTATGGTTCTGACGCAGCAAATGGTGTAATCATAATCAACACCAAGAAGGGTGCAGAGGGCAAGACTACAGTGACTCTCAGCAACAGCACGACATTCTCTACAGCCTATATGATGCCAGGAATGCAGGACAGGTATGGAGTCAGCTCCGGCTACAGCAACTGGGGAGCGTCACTTCCGGAAAGCTACAGCTATGATCCGCGCAAGTTCTTCAATACGGGGACAAATGTTATCAACTCAGTCTCTCTTTCTACAGGAAATTCAAAGAACCAGACTTACATCTCGGCATCTACGACAAATACTACCGGTATCGTTCCGGAGAGTAGATACAATCGTTATAATTTCACTGCCCGCAATACAACAAAGTTTGCGCAGGATAAGCTGATTCTTGATTTTGGTGCAAGCCTCATCATGCAGAATGACCATAATCTGGTGTCACAGGGAAGCTATTTCAACCCGCTTCCTGCACTTTATCTTTTCCCGAGGGGAGATAATTTTGACGAGGTCCGTCTATATGAGCGCTGGGACCCTATAAATGGTGTCAATACACAGTATTGGCCTTATTCTGAGGGTGCACATAATATGCAGAACCCTTATTGGATCCAGAACCGCAATAACCGTGACATGAACAAGAGGCGCTATATGCTCAATGCATCGCTTCAGTACAATATCACACCTTGGCTCAATGTTGTGGCGAGAACCAGGCTTGATGAGTCTACTTATAAGCAGACAACAAAGTATTACGCAGGTACGCTTACCACTTTCGCCGGTGAAAACGGAGGATACAAGCTGGACAATATGACCGACCGCTCTTTCTATGGTGATATCATCGCAAATGTAGACAAGAAATGGGGAGACTGGAGGCTGATTGCCAATGTCGGAGGATCAATCAATGACCAGCGTTATTATATGTCACGTGCAGCCGGTGACCTGATATTCCCTAATCATTTTGCTGCGAATAACCTTAATACATCAGTAAACTACAAGGGCAACGAGGAGGGATGGCATGACCAGTCCCAGTCTGTGTTTGCTTCGGTTGAACTCGGATGGAGGAATTCTATATTCCTGACTGCAACCGGACGTAATGACTGGCCGTCACAGCTTGCCTACACTGCAAATAAATCATTCTTCTACCCGTCTGTTGGTCTGTCTGTAGTCGTTTCTGAACTTGTGAATCTGCCAAGATGGTTCTCGTTCATGAAAGTACGTGGCTCTTATTCCAAAGTGGCGACTCCATTTGACAGATTTCTGTCGAATCCGAGCTATAAATATAATGACCAGACACATAACTGGTCAAAGAGTGATACCTATCCGGCATATGACCTGAAGCCGGAGGATACACGTTCATGGGAGCTTGGACTCAACATGAGGTTTTTTGAAAGCCTTAGCCTGGATGTGACATATTACCGTTCGAATACATATAACCAGACCATATATGCTCCTCTTTCAGCAGCGTCCGGATATAAGAATTTCGTTGCGCAGACTGGAAATATCCAGAATCAGGGAGTTGAGCTTGCAGTCGGATACAGCAACAGCTGGGGAGGCTTCGGCTGGGACAGCGGCCTGACATTCACTTTCAATGAGAATGTGATCAAGGAACTTGCACATGGTATCCCTGACCCGACAACAGGCGTTCCGGTAGATGTCACGGAAATCAACAAGGACTGGCTGGGAGCATCCAATATTGCACCGCGCGTCATACTCCGTGAAGGAGGTTCACTTTCAGATATCTATGCACACCATGTGATTGCACATGACCTTAATGGCAATGTGGATGTAGACAATAATGGAAATATAAAGATGACTTCGGTGGAGCCGTTCAAGATTGGCTCGCTTGCTCCTAAGGCTAATATCGGATGGAGCAACACCTTCAGCTATGAAGGAGTATCTCTTGGAGTTGTCCTTACTGCACGTATCGGAGGACTTGTGTATTCAGCTACACAGGGTATCCTTGATTATTATGGTGCTTCTGAAGTTTCTGCTGATGTGAGGGATGCCGGCGGCATTCCTGTCAACTACGGACTTCTTCCGGCAGAGAAATATTATACAGGTATCAGTACTGCACAGGGCGGATATGCTGCATATTATGTCTATGATGCTACAAATATCCGTCTGCAGGAGCTGACATTGAACTATACACTTCCGCAGAAATGGTTCAATGACAAGATGCGTATGACAGTCGGCTTTGTGGCAAGGAACCTCGCCATGATATATTGCAAGGCTCCGTTTGATCCGGAACTGTCTTCTGCCACAGGCAGCAACTATTACCAGGGAGTTGACTATTTCATGCTTCCGAGCACACGCAACTTAGGATTCAACGTGAAATTCCAGTTCTAAACAAAAACAGAGAAAATGAAAACAATAAAAACGATAATATCTATAGCTGCAATGGCTGCATTGACTATGGGGTGTACTGCGAGATTCGGTGAGTACAACACTGACCCATATGCAGTCAAGAGCGCAGATCCGGCAATCCTGATGCCGACGATGATCGAGGCCCTTATGTATGTGCAGCAGAACGACTCTCAGATGGTGGACCAGATGGTCGGCACGCTTGGAGGCTATTTCACATTGTCCAACCGCTGGGGCGGACAGAACTTTGACACCTTTAATGCAAGTGATGACTGGAATGCCATTCCTTATGAGACTCCTTTCCTTGATATCTATGGCAACTATTTCGAGATAGAGAAGTATACCAGCGGTTCCGGACATTATTATGCAATCGCTACACTTGTGAAGGCGGCTGCCATGATGCGTGTAGCCGACTGCTATGGTCCTATCCCTTACAGCAAGGTCCAGGATGGAAAAATGTATGTGGCGTATGATTCGAATGAGGATGTATATGCAAACATCATTTCCGACCTGAGAAGTGCTGCCGGTGTCCTTTACACGTATGCATCCGAAAACTCATCCAAGAGGCCTCTTGGTTCGCAGGATGCACTTTATGCCGGAGATTACATGAAATGGGCTAAGTTTGCCAACTCTCTGATCATGAGGGCTGCTATGCGTATGGGAAGCAAAGAGGAGTTCCTTCTTGCATATGAGTCTCCATACGGCTATATCGAGACAAATGCAGATAATGCCATGATGGACCCTAAGGCCCAGAGGAATCCGTACGACCTTGCATCCGAAAGCTGGGGTGACATCAGGGTGAACTCTTCCATTGTTGACTACATGAATGGCTATTCAGATCCGAGGAGGAGCAGATATTTCTCCCAGGTGGGCGGAAACTATGTCGGAATGCGTTCGGGAAAAGCAGAGTTTGACAAGTCGGAAGTTACTCCGAAGTTCTCTATGACAAACTTCGAGGAGACTTCAAAACTTCCTGTATTTGTCGCTGCGGAATCAAGTTTCCTGCTTGCTGAGGCTGTTCTGAGGGGATGGATTTCAGGTGATGCAAAGACTTTTTATGAAAACGGGATCAGGCTCTCAATGGAGCAGTGGGGTGTTACTGCCGGAATAGATACGTACATTGCAGACGCAACGTCAGTTCCTGCAAGCCATACAGCTGACCCTGCAGGTTTCCCTGACTATACAAGGCTTACCAAGGTGAAGATTGCATGGGATGCCTCCGCTGATTTCGAGGGCAACCTGGAGCAGGTCATAACCCAGAAATGGATTGCAAACTATCCGATGGGAATAGAGGCATGGTCAGAGTGGAGACGTACAGGCTATCCTGAGCTTGCTCCTGTAATTGACAACAGGTCTGGCAATGTCATAACAGATGACAAGAGGGGGATGCGCAGGCTCCGTTATTCGTTCAATGAGCAGAGCCTGAATAAAGAAAACTATGTCAATGCCCTCCAGCTTCTCGGAGGTGCAGACAATGAGGCAACAGATCTGTTCTGGGCCAAGAGATAATTTGATTAGAAAACAGTATATGAAAATGAATATCTTTAGAATATGTATTCCGGCATTTGCTGCCATTGTTCTTTCTGCCTGCAGTGACTGGATGACTCCACAGCCGGAAATCCATGATGTCCCTCTTACTTCAATAGTGAAGGATGAGGCCTATTATCAGGCCCTCAGGGACTTTAAGGCAAGCGAGCATTCTATTTCTTTCGGCTGGTTCAGTGAGTGGGATGAAGGTGATGCAAGCACTACAAACATGCTTCAGGCCGTACCGGATTCAATGGATGTAATTTCACTCTGGGGCAGTTTTGAACTTACACCGAAGAAAAAGGCGGACCTGGATTTCGTGACAAAGGTAAAAGGCACAAAGGTAGTTCTCTGCTCGTTTATCGGTGAAGTCGGCTGCCTGTTTACTCCTGCAGAATATGCCGGGAATGTTGACATGCAGAAAGAATACTGGGGCTGGGTTGACGGTGACAATGAAGCTATCCATAACTCAATCATCAGATGGACCAAGGCCATTTCCGATTCTTTGTATGCTACAGGGTATTGTGGTATCGACATTGACTATGAACCTGGCGAATATGGCGGAAGCCTTTGCCGTAATTCGCAGTATTTTACATGGTTCGTTGAGGAAATGGGAAAATATATAGGCCCTCAGTCGGGTACGGACAGGCTGTTCATCCTTGATGGTTATCTGCAGTCTATTCCGAATCCTTCTCAGCTTGGAGTCTATTTCGATTATTTTGTGACCCAGGCATATACATGGGGCGCTACAGGCTCTGATGCAAGCCTTGAATCCAGGTTGACCATGTATTACAATGTTTACAGTTCTATATATAGCCTTGAGGAGTTTACTAACAGGTTTGTCGTTACGGAGAACCTTGAATCCGCACTGGATTGCCTTAAGGGTGGATACAGCTGGAAGGATGATTATGGCAGGGTGCTCAACAGGGACAAGTTCCCGGGGCTTATGGGATTTGCAAGCTGGGAGCCGGACAACGGATTCCGCAAAGGAGGCTTCGGTGCTTTCCGCTTCAGCAACGAGAAGATAAACAACCCAAGGTACAAATGGATGCGCAAGGCAATCCAGCAGCAGAATCCTGCACCTGGCTACAATGTTGTCAAGAAAGAGGATTGTCTTTAATGGCGTATAATAACTAACAGAAAAATCATGAAGAATATATTTAAAATAGGAGCCATTGCATTGGCTGCGCTGTTTACAGCAGGCTGCGATGATGCTGAATATGGTGAAGGCGGAAAAGCTGGTGATGTCCTTGGAGTGCATGCATTCCTTGCAGAGAGCATCAATGCTTCCGGAATAGCAAGCGATGCCGTAAAGCTTACGGTAAATGAAGGGGCTAAGGTCGTCCTTACCCCATCCCTTACAGACAAGCTCGATGCTGATTGTGAATTGCGTTTTGTGATTGACCAGGCTGTGCTTGATGCATATAATGCCAGTGAAGGTACAGGCTATAAGATGTTTGATGAAAGCCTTGTTGACCTTGGAGATGACATCAGGATCGGGGCTGGGAAATATGCTGCGGATGCAGCCGTAATCACCATGGACAAGATTCCTGTGGAACTGTCAGGACTTCCTCTGGCTCTCCCTGTGAGGCTTGAGAAAATCAGCGGTGATGTAGAGATTGCGTCAAATACTGCGTCGTATGTCTTTGTGATTACATCCCCTATGGTAAATGACATAGCTCAGTTTACAGGTGCAGCAGGTCTCTGGGTCAATGATTTTGAGCAGACTTTCCCTGAGTTTACCATTGAGATGCGTCTTCAGGTGGCAAATACTTCTAACAGGAACAGGGATATATTCTGTACGCTGAATGACGGAGAGATGATGTTCCGCTTTGAGGATCCTCAGAGCTTTGACGGAACGAATCCTGCGCATGCCCTTGTGCAGTTCCAGGGAGTAGGGGATTATCTGAACCCTGATTCGGGCAAGTATATCCATTCAAATGAATGGCAGCATTATGCCGTTACATATGACGGAACCAAGGTTACGATTTATGTGAATGGAATCAAGGCCGGCGAGAAGAGTGTGACTTCAAAGGTTGTGAAGGACGGATATTTCAAGTATCTGACATACGGAGGAATCGGAGGCTATAATGGCACCTGGTCACCTGGAGACACATGGTGGACCGGCTGTAAAATCATGGTGACTGAATGCCGTATCTGGTCAGTAAGCCGTACAGCAGACCAGATCAGCAAGAACATCCAGTCTGTTATGCCTGACACCAAGGGGCTTGAAGGCTACTGGAGAGTCAGCAGGTCAACTTATGATGAGGAGACCAAGGAATTTGCTGACCTTACCGGCAAGGGACATCCGATGACGACTTCCAAGTCTTTTGTGTGGAATGAGAACATTTCCACAGAGGACCTTGCTACAGCCTGGAAGTAAGTCTTGACATGATGCCGCAACACTGCGGCATGGAATAAGCAAGGGCGGTTGAACAATTTTCAGCCGCCCTTATATTTATTGGTGTGGATTTATTCTGCTTTCTTGAAGGTTGCGTTGATGTACATGCCTGACATTGTGGCTTTAGGCTTGTCGTCGTTGTACATGGACCATGAAGGGTCGTTCCACTCTTCAACCATGAACGCTGTTGACTGATAGTCGATTATGTACAGGTCAAGAAGCTCGTTGCCGCTGTCGTCCGTTATCATCCTGATTCCTGCTATGGCTGTCCTGTCGTCACTCTGTGTCGCTGCGGAGAAGTCGCGGTTGACATTATCCAGGTTGAACATCTGGAGATTCAGTGCTTTCAGGTTATTGTACAGCTTGAGGTCAGGGAGCTCTTCGCCAACGGAGAAGCCTGATTCTCCAATGAAATAATTCTTGAACTCGGACTTGAAGTCTGGTACCAGCGTGCCGGTCTCTGTATCAATGGTGAAGGAATCTTCAGAGTTGAATACCGGGTATCCTTCTAAAGAGCTTTCATCGCAGTACCACTCTGCGATTATGCCTTCCTTGGTTGTCACAAGCTCGTTTATCTTCCATGTGCCTCCAAGCTTTTCCCACTGGGAACCGATGATTGACACTTCTATCTCGAGGTTGTTGCCGGCTCCATATTTGTTTGATGGATTGAGGTTGAGGACAATCAGGTCTGCATCCGTGTCAACTGTGCCCGCAAATTCAAGGGTAATGTATCCCTGGCTTGAGGCAGGTGAGATGACAGCCGCCTTTACTCCGTCTGCAAAATTGAAGTTGACACCTTCTTTGGCAGTCGACTTTGCCGTGTTTACGGATACGGGTATTTCATCACCATCCTGCAGCTTGAGAGGATTGCCGTTGCCGTCATAGATTCCTACCGGGATTTTTGCCGTAGTCGTCATGATAGCTGTTTTCCCGACAAATGAACAATATCCTATCTTTTCGCTCAGGCTGAATGTAGTTGTCTGGTATGTCCCTGCCTGGAATCCTGCAGGCAGGTTGATTGAAGCAGTGACAGTCTTCTGCGCGTCATAGTTTATCGGGGTGACTTTTATCGTAGTGACAGGTGATGCACCTCCGAAGATGAATGCCTCTGCGGACACTGTATAGTCTACATCCTTTTCAGCTGTTCCGCTGAATGTGACAGGGAATGTGACTGCATCTGTACCTGTATAGTCCTTTACCATGATGGAAAGGACTGATGCACCGTCAACAGTGGTGGGGATGGCAGTCTCAAATGAGACGGCAGGAAGTTTTTGCTCCTCCTGGCAGGCTGCAAGCAGGAATGCTGCAGCGAGCATTGTGAACATGAATCTTTTCATAATTATTTGTTTTGTTGTAAGTGATTTGACTTAGTTTGATGATGAGATGGCTTCATTGTATTCCTTTTCAAGCGCTTCTATGACAGCCCTGTCCTCTGCCGTAAGGTCAACAGGGTCAGGAAGGATATATTCTGTAGCGTAGCCCTCATTCAATGGGGGCAGCTCGTCTGCGCTGTTGCATGATATTGACGTAATCGCGGCTATGCCCGCTGCTATGCCTGTGTATATTGTCCTTTTCATTCTGCCGGTGTCATTTAAATATTGTCTCATGTGAAAATTATCTTGTCTGTGTATATCCTGGGTTCTGTACAAGTCCTTCAACAAGCTCTATGTCGTTGATTGGGAGAGGGAATGTGTACATGAACCTCATTGTGGTGTATTTGCGTCCTTGCTTGGCAGCCCAGAATTCAGGCCTTCCGTTGCGTTTCAGCTCATACCATCTGTCGCCTTCCATGAACAGCTCTTTCCTCCGTTCGCACATTATTGCGTAGAGCAGGGGAGTCAGCGGATTGCCTTTGGCGTCTTCCTTGATCAGCCCGTCCGTGTCTACAGGCGGCAAGGTCTCCATTGTATAGTCAACGCAATCTGTTATCCTGAGTCTCCTGAGTTCGTTGACCGCGCTGAGGGCACCGGTGTAGTCCCCGGTGTGGTAGAGGCTTTCTGCAAGTATCAGCTGCATTTCTGCGCTTCTGAGGCAGGCGAATGCATTCTTTGTGAATTTGCGCTTCCTGTCGAAGGACAGCCTGTATCTGATGTCTCTCTCTCCTTCTGCGAAAAGTTCAGCAAGTGATCTGCTGACAGGCCTGTTTGAGACATAGCTCTTGGTCCCTCCATAGCTGGTCATTTCTCCGGTATCGAGCACTGTGCAGCTCTTGATTATGATATTGCCTTTCCTTGTGACTTCCGACCCGAGCATTTCTGTATAGGAAGTGCCGCTGATGAGCGGATATGCATCAAGTATCTCCCTCGCATATCCGGAAGCCTTGGTGTAGTTGCCTGACCAGAAATAGAGTCTTGCAAGGTATCCTTTCATTACATCGCTGTTGAACCTGTAGACTTCATCGGATATTCCGTAGGATATAGCCGAGAGCATGTCGGATTCTGCCTGTTCTATTGTCTTTGCCATTGTGCTGCGCAGAGGCTTTGCCTCCATGTCGAACTCCGTGACAACCGGGACCCCGTATCCGTCAAGGTTTCCTGTGCATGGCTCGCAGAAATCCCTGAGGAGATTGTAGTAGCAGATGCCGCGTATGGCATGTGCAGTCCCGAGGACATCCTTTGCGGTCCTGCTCTCCCTCTCTTCAAGATAGCCGATTATGATGTTGCAGTCACGTATGACAGAATATGTATTTGCATATAGTGTCTGTTTTCTGTTGAGCTGGTCTCCAATGTACAGCGGGAAGTAGTTGCCGGCCGGGTAAGGTGTCAGGCTGGCTTCCAGATTGTCAGCATAGCACTCGAGATAGCATGCTGACGCTATGTCTCCAAGAATGGTCTGCTCTCCATGGTCGATGCTGTTCAGGTGGTAGTGCAGGAGTGCAGAGAATTCTTCCGCAGTCTTCGGTGTTGTCTCTCCGTAGGGCTTTATGTCAAGATATTTTGTGCAGGAGCATACCATTGATGCGGCGCATGCAATAATTATATATGGTAATCTGTAATGTTTCATGGCAATTGATTTTTAGAAGCTCAGGTTGAGGCTGAATGTGAATGAACGGCTCTGGGGATATACGGCTCCTGGTGTCTCCGGGTCTATTCCGGAGTAGTTTGTTAGGATGAACAGGTTGTTCATCAGGAAACTTACGCTCATGCTTCCCATTTTCATCGCGTTGACCCACCTGTCGGGAAGCGAGTACGAGAGTGATATGGAACTTAGTTTCAGATAAGACACATTTTCCAGCAGGAGGCAATTGGCGATTGTGCTGGAGTATGGCTGTGTCCTGTTCAGATAATTTCCGGAGGCGTCCGTGAGACGTTCGCCCCATGCATCTATAAGCCTCGGGTAGCCGTCTGTTACAGGATTGGCAACAGTCCATCTGTGGGTTACATCTCTTGTCACGTTCAGATGGTTGACATACAGGTCGTTCAGACTGCTCTGGATAGGTTCATTGCCGGATCCGTCCCCTACGTAGGCATATGAAACAGGGCATGTGATGTCATTTATGACCTTGCCTCCAAGTGAAAAGTTTCCTACGATGTTGAGGGACAGTCTCCTGTATGTGAATGTTGTCGAGAATCCACCTGTCCATGGGGCATTGGAGGTCCCTACATAATAGAGGTAGTTCTGGTATTTCTGATAGTCAGTGATATCTGTTATTGTCACATCTGGCCGCAGCTGGAAGTTGTAGATTCCGGTTTCCGGGTTAATCCCGGTTGTCTTTCCGGTGAATATCTTCCCGATGGGATACCCTACATAATAGCTGTCCCCTATGAGGCTTCCTGTCGGGGAATCGTATCTTGTCAGGACATTGAGGTTATATGCGGCATTGGCTGTCAATCTCCAGGAGAAGTCCTTTACTCTCAGTATCGTCGCTCCAAGCGTAAGCTCTACTCCCTGGTTGACCTGCTCTGAAGTATTGTAGCTCTGGGTGTAGAATCCGGTTGTCTGCGGAATCCTTACGCTTGTCACAAGGTCGATGTTCCTGTTGTGGTAGTAGGAGAACTCTCCTGTGATCCTGTCCTTCAGGAAGCCGAAATTGACCCCCGCATTGAATGTCTGGTTCTTTTCCCATCTCAGGTTCGGGTTAGGGGCGTTCTTGATTGTTCCCATGCGGTAGAAGTCCTCGTCTGTTGTCCTGTATATATTGCTGTATTGCATGATGAGGACAGGATAGACACTTCTGTTGACTCCTCCTGTGTATCCGAAACCTGTCCGCAGGCTAAGTGTGCTCAGGATATCAGATGCCGGTTCCATCCATTTCTCCTCGTCTATGTTCCATGCTCCGCTGACAGACCAGTTTGCGTTGAACTGCTGCTTGCTGCCGAAATTATTGGAGCCGTCTGTGCGGATTGTTCCGCTGAAGACGTATCTTCCGAGGAGGCTGTATGTCGCTGTGCCGTAGAATGATGCAAAGGCATTTTCTATGATGGACTGCCCGGAGCATCCGTCCATGATTGTCCCGAAGCTTGACAGGCTGCTGTAGTCAATGGTAGCCCCGGACGACGGGAACAGCGGTGTGGAATGATTGCCTGTTTCCGGGTCATAGCCATAGCGTTTGCTGATTATGCTCTTGGCGTATGAACTGCGGATCTCTGCTCCTGCAATTGCGCTTATGCTATGTATTTCCTTGAATGTCGTTGCGTAGTTCAGCTGTCCCCTGAGCAGATAGGATGTGTTGTATCCTGAGCTTTGGGTAATAGAGCCGTACGTGCGCCTGGATGTGAGGCTCTGTCCTTCAAAGGGCCTGTCCTGGAAAGCGGCGTATGTGTCTTTCCCGTTGATATTCTCAGACAAGTCTCCGCTGTAGGTGAATGATGCAAGTCCGGTGAAATTGAGCCCTTTTGCTATGTTGACTGTCGCCGTGCCCTTTATTGTGGCAGATGATGATATCGCATTGCTTGAAGTCTCGTTGATCTCCCTCATGATGTTAAATCCGTTGGAAGGGATGTATGTGTTCAGTCCTCCATTCGCTACTCCCAATGTGAAATAGGTCTCATCCGCCCGGTAGCTGCCGTCTTCATTGTATAGCCTTTCATAAGGGTTGGCGAAATATGCGTATCTGAACATGTCTACATTGTTTGACGGTGCATATGCCTTCTGGTAGCTGAAATCTGTCTGTATGCCGAATTTCAGCCATTTGAGAGGACGCGAGTCTATCTTTGCATTCAGGCTGTATGACGATGCTCCAGTGTTGACGACAAGGCCGTTGTTGTAGTTGAATCCACCGGAGACATAATATGTGAGCTTCTCGGAACCTCCACCGGATACAGATATGTAGTGGCTTGTGGAGACGGTGTTACGGAAGAGCACATCGAACCAGTCGGTTGTCTGCGAGGCAAGGTCTGCAATGCATGCATCCTGTTCTGCATCTGTCATTCCTGCATATTTCCCGTATCCTGAGCGGATCTGCCCGATAACTCCCACGACGGGATAATGTGTGCCGGTGCCTGTCATTGTCGCGCTGTATCCTGCTGCAGAGAACTCGTCCCATAGCTCCTGCTCCCATGCGAGTTTCTCAGGAGATGTCATCAGGTTGGCATTCCTGGATGGCTTTGTCTGTACGGATACCGAACCCATGTAGCTTACACTTGTCTTTCCTGCCTGTCCGTGCCTTGTGGTAACGACAATTACACCGTTTGCCGCCTGTGAACCATAGATGGCAGCTGCAGCGGCATCTTTCAGGACTGTGATTGATTCAATGTCGTTCGGGTTGATGCTTCCTATGCCGGTCGCGAATATGTCATCAAAGTCCCCAGAACGAATCTGGCTTGTGTTCAGGGCTGGAATGTTTTTCTGCAGCGGGACTCCGTCGACAACCCATAGCGGCTCGGCGTTTCCTGTCAGGGTGTTCGTGCCCCTGATCCTGACCTTGGCAGCCGTGCCGGGACGTCCGGATGTCATCTGCACATTCACACCGGCAAGTTTGCCCTGAAGCAGTTGGTCCATGTTTTTCAGAGGGTTGTCTTTCAGCTCTTCAGCAGTTATGACGCCGACTGCTCCGGTGCTTTTCCTTAGCTCTACCTGTGAATACCCTGTCACTACTACATGGTCTATGGTCTGCGCCTCTTCGTTCAGGACGATGTCGTACCTCGCCTTCTCTACTGTTATGTCCTTTGTCTCGAAGCCGATAAAGCTGAATCTTAGGGTCTGGCCTTTCTTTACGGTTATGCTGTAGTCTCCTTCGTACCCGGTGTTTACGCCGTTCTGTGTTCCGGGGACCATTACCGAGGCTCCGGCAATAGGCTCTCCGTTGGCGTCGGAGACTACCCCGACAACCGTGATTTCGCTGACTTGTGCCTCAGCCGGCAGCTGGCATGCTGCCAATAGGGCAAAAATGCCCGTAATGATCCTTGAAATGATGTTTTTCATAGGCATTGCTATTTATGTCTTATGATATCAATGTCTTTCTGTGGCATCCCGAGAAGATGCTCAACGAAATAATATCTGATGATGTTGATGTAGTATATGTCGCCGAGTCCATGGTCTGCCCCCGGGATTACCAGCATGTCGAATCTCTTGCCGTTCTTTATCAGCGCATCCGCCATCCTGAATGTATTTGCAGGATGGACATTGTTGTCCATGTCTCCGGTGATGAGGAGCAGGCGTCCGTTGAGGTTCCCTGCCAGCTCGATGTTTGTCGGTATCCTGCATTCATATTGTCCGGAACCGTCCTGGCTGGCTGTAGGGCCGTGGAAACTTTCGCCCCACCATTGTGTGTAGATGTTGTTGTCGTGGTTCCCTGATGCAGAAATGCCGACTTTATAGAAGTCAGGTCTTGTCAGCATTGCTGCCGCAGACATGAATCCGCCACCGGAATGACCATATATCCCGACCCTGTCAAGGTCAGCGAACGGATATCTTTCGGCAATCTGGCGGATCACGGCATAGTCATCATCAAGTGGATAGTCGCGGAGATTGCCGTATCCGTAATTGTAGAACTCCCGTCCTCTCACCGGGCAGCTTCCCCGGTATGAGAACTTTATGACGATGAACCCGAGCTGTGCGAGTGACTGGTTGCAGTCATCGTCAATGCAGAAAGACTGGGGTGTCAGGTCAGTCTGCGGGCCTGGATATACATTGCTGATAATCGGGTATTTCTGTCCTGGCTGGATGTCAAACGGCAGATACACTATGCCATACAGCCTTGTGGTGCTGTCAGCTGCAGTGACCTCTATCACTTCCGGCTCTCTCCAGCCGCGCTCATGCAGCCTTGAGACATCGGCAGGCTCCATCTCGAAACGCACTTTACCTTTCATGTCACATATCTGGTAATGTGGAGCCATGTCCATCCTGGAGTATGTGTCAGAAATGTATTTCCCGTCCGGAGAGAAATTTATCTCGTGATTTCCGTTGCCTGGAGTCAGGAGGTTTGTCTTGCCGTCGAATGTTGACCTGTAATAAAGGCAGTAATGCGGATTTATCCCGTCTTCTCCGCCATATCCTTCATATATGATTGAACGCCCGAGAGTGTCAATCTTCCTGATGCTTCCGGCGACAAGCCTGTCCGGAGTCAGTGCTTTCTTCAGTTTTCCTTCACCGTCGTAGAGATACCACTTACCCTTGCCAGTCCTTTCCGACCACCATAGTATTTCTTTGCCGTCATTCAGGAGGTGCCATGAGAACAGCTGCTCGTTGAGGTGCGGGCTGCATTCTTCGCGGATCAGTATCTTGACTGTCTTGTCCCGGGTGTCGATGCGGCACAGGTCGAGTGTGTCGCGTGTCCTGTTTATCCTGAGGAGATATGCATATCTGTCCGTATGCGGATACCGGCTGAATCGTGGCAGAAGGAATGACTGGTCTTTATAGCAGTCGATGTCTATCCGTGTCATCTTGCTGCTGTCCGCGTCAATGACATACACCTCATATGATGGTACTTCCTTGTCTCCTGGCATCGGGAACCTGTAGGTCTTGGCTTTCGGGCGCGGGCTGCTGAGGCTGTTTACAAGGGTGAGGCTTCCGACCTTGCGCTTGTCTTCACGGACAACTACATATCTGTGGCTGCCGCCAATCCACCTCCCGGAAGCTCCGCTCCTTCCGGCTGCACCAGCCTCAGAATTCCCTGATAAGGAGAATGAAAAGAAATGCTCGCCGTCATTGCTCAGCCTTATGCTGTCTGCTGCATTGGTGTCAATACGCGCTGTATCTCCGGCATGCTTCCTTGAAGAACGGAATAGCCAGATGTCATCATTGATTGCACTTATATAATATAGGCTGTCCGACGACCAGCCTTTGCTCCGGTCGCCTCTCTTCGTCTTTTGCTGATTTCCTGGTTTTCCTTTTGGTGCGCTATCCGCTCCGGTGAGGCTGCTGATTGCCTCCTTTATACTTTCTTCATCTTGATATCCAGTACGCTTCCAGTCTCTTGTGTCAACAAGCCAATGGCATGTGCTTCCATCTTGCCATTGGTCTGTATAACTGAAATAGCGGCTGCCTCCGTCTATCCATTTTACTGACGGAAATCTGTTAAGTACAAGTTTTCCTAATGAGTCTGACATGAATCTGTCTGCCTTTTCCATTGACGGCTGGGCAGAAACTGTGGCCAGACTTGCGAAAACAAGTATGGGGATAATGATTTTTCGCATCTCTACTAACTAAGCCAATTCTACAAATATAAAAAATATTTGGTTCGGATATGCATTGGTGCCTGAAAAAATGCTTCGGGGGAGGTGTGAATTGCCGATTCATTATAAATAGGTACTAAATCACAGCTAAATCATAACCATTTGTCATGATTGAGGGTGTGTTTTTGACTATCTTTGCACCGCGGTTTACGGCTCCCTGGATATTGGCAGGATTCAGCCGTGCCGGTTTTGCAAAATAAAGACTATCCTGTCAATCCAGGTGCTCTGAAATTATATAGGTAAGGTAACGCTATGAGGCTTTCTGAACTGAATACAGGCGAAAGGGCTGTCATCGTCAAGGTGAACGGCCATGGAAGTTTCCGCAAGAGGATAATAGAAATGGGCTTTGTCAAGGGCAAGGTGGTGACAGTCATACTCAATGCTCCCCTTAAGGACCCGATAGAATATGAAATCATTGGCTACAAGATATCTTTGAGGCGTGAAGAGGCCGCGAAGATAGAGGTCATCAGCGAGAGCGAGGCGAAGACAGCCTTCTCGGACAATGAGGGGCCAAGGCTGGCCATAGAGGTCGGAGGCTGCTGTGACAATTTGTGGGTCGAGGGGAAGATGAAGTCTATGGCGGAGGAACGTGGACGCATTATCCGTGTCGCCCTTGTCGGCAACCCTAACTGCGGAAAGACATCGCTTTTCAATATCGCTTCCGGAAGCCATGAGCATGTCGGCAACTACAGCGGTGTCACCGTCGATGCCAAGGAGGGGCGTTTCGAGTATGGGGGATATAAGTTTATCCTTGTCGACCTTCCGGGGACATATTCCCTGTCGGCCTATAGCCCGGAGGAACTTTATGTGCGCAGGAACCTTGTCGAGGAAAGTCCTGATGTTGTCGTGAATGTGGTGGACGCGTCCAATATGGAGCGCAACCTGTATCTCACAACACAGCTGATTGACATGAACCTGCGTGTTGTCATGGCACTTAACATGTATGACGAGCTTATGTCCAGGGGTGACAGCCTTGACATAAAGACATTAGGGCACCTGCTCGGCATGTCAATCATCCCTACAATCAGCCGTAGCGGGAAAGGCATACCGGAACTGTTCGACACGGTGATAAAGGTCTATGAGAACAATGACCCGCAGCTCGGTAGGCATATCCATATAAACCACGGCCAGGATATGGAGGAGAGTCTCGACAGGATAAAGCAGCTGATACAGAAGAACCCTGATATAAGATACAAATGGTCTACAAGGTACCTTGCAATAAAATATCTTGAGAATGACTCCGAAGTGGAGACTGTTGTGGAGGGGCTTCCTAACAGGGATGAAATCATTGCAGCGCGTTTTGAGGAGCAGAAGCGCATTGAGTCCATGCTTGGCGTTTCAACCGAGTCCGCTATTGTGGATGCAAAATATGCCTTCGTGCAGGGCGCACTGAAAGAGACGTGGAAGCCTGCGCTGAAAAAGCCAGGACGCAGGAGGAGCCTTACTGACAGGATTGATGCCATTGTCACAAACAGGTGGGCTGCATTCCCGCTCTTCTTCTTCATGCTGTATCTTGTTTTCCAGGGTACATTCTACCTGGGGGACTATCCAATGAGATGGATTGAATGGCTGGTTGAGCATATAGGTGACTTTGTTGCAATCTATATGGCTCCAGGCTGGTGGAAGGATATGGTAGTGGACGGTGTAATCGGTGGCGTCGGAAGCGTGCTTGTCTTCCTGCCCAATATCCTTCTGCTATATCTGTTTATCTCTCTGCTTGAGGATTCCGGATATATGGCGCGTGCAGCATTCATAATGGACCGCCTTATGCACCGGATGGGACTTCATGGCAAGTCGTTCATACCCATGATTATGGGATTCGGCTGCAATGTGCCCGCAATAATGGCGACGAGGACAATAGAAAGCCGCAAGAGCCGTCTTATCACGATACTCATCATTCCTTTGATGTCATGTGCCGGGCGTCTGCCCGTATATATATTGATTGCAGGGGCGTTTTTTCCCGGCAGCGCAGGCCTTGTGCTTCTTGGACTGTATGCACTCGGGATTGTGCTTGCGGTCCTCGCGGCAAAGGTGCTCAGCCGTTTTGTCAAGGATGACGACCTCCCTTTTGTCATGGAACTGCCTCCGTACCGTGTGCCGACAGCCAAATCCGTGTTCAGGCATACATGGGAAAAGGGACGGCAATATCTTCAGAAGATGTCAGGAATTATCCTTGTCTGCTCGCTTGTCATCTGGGCTTTGGGATATTTTCCGCACCATAATGACTATAGAAGTGTGTCTGAGCAGCAGGAGCATTCATATATAGGATATGTAGGCAAGGCCATGGAGCCTGTCCTCAGGCCTCTGGGCTTTGACTGGCGCATGGGTGTCGGAATTGTCGCGGGAGTAGGGGCGAAGGAACTTGTGGTGAGTACGCTTGGCGTGATGTACTCTGGAGCAGACAGTGATTTTGCGTCTTCTGACATGGCTCCTTCTGATAGGATTGCAGTCTCTTCTGACATGGCCTCAGATGTGGTTGCAGCAGATATTTCTGCATCAGCTGAAGGAGTGGAAAATATGGCAAACACCTCATTGCAGAGAGCTCTGGTGAAGTCGGTTACACCTGCCGGCGCACTTGCGTACATGGTCTTCATTCTGCTGTATTTCCCATGTATAGCCACATTTGCCGCAATCAGAAATGAGGCCGGTGGCTGGAAATGGGCGATTCTTACAGCCGTCTATACGATTCTGCTCGCCTGGGTGGCCGCCTTTATCACTTTCCGCATGGCGATGTTCTGTGGACTGTAGCCGGCTCACTCATGCCGGAGTATCTCGCAACTGTATTTCCGGGAGTATGGGCTATGCAGTGTACGGCAATATCACCGGTGGTTAACCTGTACCGTAAATGCCATGTACTTCCACATGCTGCCCTATACGTGTGAAATATAACCGCTTGGTCATAAATACATTACGCAATGGCGGGTGCCAAAATTTCGGCACCTGCCATTGCGTAGGTGTTTGAATATATGTTACTTGTATTTTGCGGACTAAAGCCCCCCCTGTCCGGATTTTCCAACATAGATGCATGGACACAGGGTTTTGCAGATGGTCCATCTTTGCGTAGCGCGGGGCGGTGCGGCTGGCGAATACGTTGAGTCTCAGGTTGGCCACGGCGTCCATCGCTACCGAAGAAGAACAAAAAAAGCACTCGCGAAAAATTCGCAAGTGCTTGATTTTCTTGTAGCGGGACCCAGGATTGAACTGGGGACCTCATGATTATGAATCATGCGCTCTAACCAGCTGAGCTATCCCGCCATGATTGCAGTGGTGTGTAAGGCCTCTGTTTTGCGGCAGCCACTTTAAGTATTTCAATAAAGTTGAGATAGAAGGACTCGAACCCTCACTGACAGAGCCAGAATCTGTAGTGCTACCATTACACCATATCTCAATGTCTTCCGGAAACTCTCTTCCGTTTCCCTCGCTTTCCGGAATTTCCGGTCTTTCGTGACCTTGTTTCCGAATTGGGAGTGCAAATGTACAAAGGTTTTGTGAATTTGCAAATATTTTTCTGCTATTTCTGCAAAAAAACTTTTTTTTACAGCGGATTTACCAGGATGTTCTATGCCTTTGCAGGCTCAGGACAGGGAAAAGTACAGTTCCGGGAAGTTATTTTCCGAGCAGTACTGAAGCGTAGACTTCACATCCTTCGCCGCGGCCGACAAATCCGAGCTTCTCTGTTGTTGTCGCCTTTACGGAAACGCGCTCTGCTGATATTTCCATGAGCGTGGCGAGTGTCTCTCGCATCTGCAGTATGTACGGGGCAAGTTTTGGACGCTGCATTGCTATTGTCACGTCTGCGTTCACCACTTTCCATCCCATGCTGTTTATCAGCCCCATTGTCCTTTTCAGGAGAATTTTGCTGTCGATACCATTGAATTCGTCTGATGTGTCAGGGAAGTGCTTGCCTATGTCACCTAATGCAAGTGCGCCGAGAAGTGCATCACAGAGTGCATGTATCGCTACGTCGCCGTCTGAATGTGCGATGCATCCTGATGTGCTTTCTATCTTTACACCGCCAAGCCATAGGGGCAGCCCTTCAGCCAATGCATGTACGTCATATCCGTTGCCGATTCTGAAATCTTCCATAATTATTATTTATTCAGGTCCAATGACCGGTTTAGCCTTTTACCGGGAACTTTCTGCAAAAGTAATCATAAATTTTCCTATTTTTGTAGTTTGGGTTATGAAGCCGTGCGGTTTTTTCTTGATGGATTATATTTCTGATGAGATGACGCATGCTTATGAAATAGAATTTGTTATGGGATTTAATTTTGGATTCTTCGGTTCGCAGGAACATAGGGTATTTAACTATAGGCCACGTTATTACGATCCGGCAAAGGAGGAGCTGAAGGAAAAGTTCGGCAAGGTGGACGGTTCACTTGAAAATGAGCCTTATACTCCGGGCAATTATATCAAGGGCAGCCTGCGTGACGGGAACTATCAGCGTACAAGGAATGCCAACAGGGCACAGAAAATCATCGGTATAGTGGGGCTTATACTGTTTTTTGTGGTTCTTATCTTGATTATAAGGTTATATTCAATGCTCTGGAGTTAATATATTAATGTGTCTGCGGGCAGGGTGTGCCCATGTGCCGGGATGGTCCATGGACATATGTCCTGGCAGAAGGGAAGGATAAAGCAGAAGGGTAGGATAAATATATTTTAGGATAACTATGGATATAAGAATATTGCCATCCAATATTGCCAACATGATAGCGGCGGGGGAGGTCGTGCAGAGACCGGCCTCTGTTGTCAAGGAGCTTGTCGAGAATGCTGTCGATGCAGGGGCTGACCAGGTCACTGTAGTGATAAAGGATGCAGGACGTACACTGATCCAGGTGATAGACAATGGATGCGGGATGTCACCGGATGAAGCTGTAGTTTGCTTTGAACGCCATGCTACGTCAAAGATTGCTACCGCTGAGGACCTGATGGATATCACGACATTCGGCTTCAGGGGAGAGGCGCTTGCCTCCATAGCCGCGGTTGCGGAGGTTACTCTCCGGACAAGGAGGGAGGAGGATGAGGTCGGATGCGAGGTCATGTTTGCAGATTCAACACATCAGGCAACCAATGTGGTGTCGGCTCCTAAGGGGTCTAATTTCGCAATACGGAATCTTTTCTACAATGTCCCGGCAAGGAGGAAGTTCCTCAAGTCGGACAATGTAGAGTTCAGGCATATTGTTGAAGAGTTCACCCGTGTCGCGCTTACACGGCCGGAAATAGGATTTACGCTTGTCCACAATGACAAGGATATAATGGTGCTGAAGCCGGCCATGTCCTTGAAGTTCAGGATACAGAATGTACTCGGTTCACGTGTCGCCAACGAGGTTGTCGATGTGAACGCGGATACTTCTGTAGTCCGTCTTTACGGTTTTGTCGGCAGGCCTGACCTTGCAAAGAAAGGTCTCGGGAACCAGTTCTTCTTTGTAAACGGAAGGTATTTCAGGAGCAGCTATTTCCACAAGGCTGTAATGAAGGCGTATGAAAACCTCTTGCCTGAAGGGGTTACACCTTCATATTTCATCTATCTTGAGGTAGATCCGCGTACTGTAGATGTGAATATCCATCCGACAAAGACGGAAATAAAGTTTGAAGATGATTCGGTGATATTCCAGACTGTATTTGCCTGCATAAGGCAGGCGCTTGGCCAGAACACATACGACAGGATTGAGTTTGACAGGAAAGACATACCGGAGATTCCTGTGTTTACCAGGAATATGGAAGAGTTCCGTCCTATCTCAGAGCCGCAGATAGGTCTGGACCCTAATTATAATCCTTTTGAGAATGACGGGTTTACCGCTGATCCTGCTGTACATTCGCCTGCGGCATCTTCGCATCCGTCTGCGGCATTTTCGCGTCCGTCGTCTGCGGATGATTTTCCTGCTGGACTGGGAGGGGATTTCGGTCCGCTTCCTTCAGATGACGCCAATGTCCCTGGTTTCAATGCACAATATAGTGGGAATAACGGGAATTTCTCCGCTTATGTGGACAAGAATGACAGCTACGGAAAGCTTTTCGAGGACATGACAATGCCTTCAAAGTCTGTCATTGTGCTGCAGAGCAGATATATACTGACATCTGTTCCGTCAGGCCTGATGGCCATAAATGTGCGCAGGGCAAGGGAGAGGATCCTGTATGAGCGTTTCCTTTCAGCCCTCGGCAGCAATTCGCATATAACCCAGACAACCCTTTTCCCTGTCACCGTGCAGGTCGGAGTTGAGAATATGCTGCTTTTCCAGGAACATGCAGACATGCTTGTGTCACTTGGGTTCGACATCAGCCCTTTCGGGACAGACACTATTGTTGTCAATGGTGTCCCTGAGGGATATTCAGCTGAGCCAGGAAAGGTGCAGACAATGGTTTCTGACCTGATCGTCGCCCTTGCGGACGACCATGTGTCGCTTCCTGGCACTATGGTGTCGGCCATGGCGGAGAGGTTTGCCCGTCTCGGCGCATATTCTGACAGCCCTGTCGCATCAACTGTGGAGGCACAGAGATTGATAGACGCGCTCTTTGCCTGCGAGAATGCGGAGTATACCAGTTCCGGACACCGGATATTGACAATAATACCCATAGAGGACTTTGACAAAAAATTAAGCTGAAAATGAACTTTACATACAACAGGGGAGGCGGATTCCTCAGCTCTATTCCGCCTGTGACGAAGAATATCATAATAATAAATGTACTGATATGGATAATGACGGAGCTGAACCAGCATTTCATGATAGAGACATTCGCCATGTTCTATCCGTCTTCTCCGTTTTTCAGACCTTGGCAGATTGTGACGCATATGTTCATGCATGGCGGCTTCTGGCATATATTCTTCAATATGTACACCCTATTCATATTCGGAAGTGTCCTCGAAAGGGTGTGGGGTACAAAGAAGTTCCTCTTCTTCTATTTTGCGACCGGGCTTGGAGCAGTGGCGCTCCATACAGGTGTGCAGTGGATTGAGGCACAGAGCTATATGGCCCAGATTGCAGAAGGGAAAGCAGCAGGAGCAGCTTCACTGCATGCCTTGAAGATGACTCCGACAGTCGGTGCTTCCGGTGCGATATATGGATTGCTTATGGGATATGCAATGCTGTTCCCTGACACGGTCCTTACACTTATATTCCCTCCTGTCTCATTGAAAGCCAAATGGTTTGTCTTGATATTCGCTGCGATAGAACTCTCTACTGGGGTGTTCGGGATAGGCGGAGGCATAGCTCATTTTGCACATCTCGGAGGGCTTCTTTTCGGCTGGCTGATAGTCTTGTACTGGAAGCGCAATAACAAGATGTACCAGTACAGATAGAGCAATGCCAGGAAAAAGCAGGAAGATAAGGAAACGGTTGACCTTCACCGGGATAACAGCACGCTTTGTGATGTTTGTCGTTGCCGGTCTGCTTGTTCTTTCCTATCTGTCTGTCTTTATAAATCCTGCATATTTCTGGTTCATCACCTTGTTCGGCCTGCTGTTTATCCCTTTGGCCATTGTAAACCTCTTCCTTCTCGGATGGGCTGTCAAGCGGCGTTCCAGGTCTTTCATGATACCTTTCCTTGCGCTTCTTCCGTCGTTCTTCTTTATCGGGGCGTATGTGCAGGTAGCTGGTGCGGATGAAGCTGACGATGTCGCCGGGCGTGATGTAAAGGTCGTCTCCTACAATGTGGGACGTTTCATGCAGGGAGGTTCCGGCGCCAAGGCCAGGAGCGCCTGCATGGATTCTGTAATGAACTTCCTGAAAGCCACTGACGCTGATATCATATGCCTGCAGGAGTTCTATTTTTCCGATAACGTCGACCTCAGGAGGCTTATCACAAGGAAAATCAAAGGGTATAATGCAGAGTATTATCTCTTCAACGGGAAGAGGGGACGTTACGGCAATGTGACATTGAGCCGTTTCAAGTCAGAGGACAAGGGAGTGATAAAATTTGACGGAAGTGCCAATCTTGCCATTTATACTGACTACTGCATCGGTGCAGAGAGGCTGCGTGTATATAATTGCCATTTCGAAAGCTACAATGTCTCCCCGTCGGGTATTCTCCGCTCTGTGCTGGAGCGCGACAAGGAGAAGATAAAGGATACTGAGGACAAGATGAGGAGCGGAATCCTGCGCAGGCCGAAACAGGTCAGCAAAGTGCTGAAGCATATTGCGGACAGCCCTGTGGAGGCAATGGTGTGCGGCGACTTCAATGACAGCCCGATGTCCTATACGTATTTCCGGCTGTCCCGCGGCCGCAGGGACACATTCCGCGAATCCGGGAAAGGCCTGTCTGCTACGTTCTCTCTCCTGTGGCCTCTCATCAGGATAGACTACGTGCTCTATCCGAAGAAATATACAGGAATATCACATGAGACTCCGAAAAAGTCATATTCGGACCATTATCCTGTAGTGGCGGAGATCAGGATATAGCTTAATGGAGACTCAGATAACGGATTATATTGATAATTGATATGGAAAATGCAGATGTTTTCAGGGAGGCCCTTGAGGTCCTCCGCAAAGGCGGTGTGATACTTTATCCGACAGATACTGTCTGGGGGATAGGATGCGATGCAACTGACCCGGATGCAGTCGCGAAAGTATATGACATAAAGAGACGGTCTGACAGCAAGTCCCTTGTCCTGCTGGCCAGCAGCATGGACATGATATGCAGGTATGTGCAGGAAGTGCCGGAGATGGCTGTGCAGCTTGTCGAGGTGAATGACAGCCCGATGACTATAATCTATCCTGGGGCAATCTGCGGCGAGGCACCGCAGGACACAGCTGCAGGACATGGGGCTAAAAGTCCGCATGTGCTGGCATATAACACTGTGGCTGAGGATGGGACCGTCGGGATAAGGATTCCGCAGATGGAGTTCTGCCGTAATCTTGTGCATCGTCTTGGACGTCCGCTTGTCTCGACTTCGGCCAATATCTCAGGTGAGCCTACTCCTGGGAAATTTGCGGAGATCACGCAGGAAATCAGGGATGCAGTAGACTATATTGTTGACCCGTCCCTTGAAAAAGGCTCGACCGGGAAGTCATCGTCCATAATCAAGGTAGGGCTCGACTACACTGTCCAGATTATCCGTAAATAGGGATGCCGCCTGTTCAGCCGTATTGCTGCCTGACATTGTGCGGAACTGATGTAAGTGTCTTGCAGCCAGGGTAATCAGAAAAGGAATCCGAAATAGGCTGCCTCTGCAGCCGTGACTGCTGCTGTCTCAGTGCGCAGGCGTGACGGGCCGAGATGTACTGGGATGAATCCATGCCTTATTGCAAGGTCTGCCTCCTCTACGGAAAAGTCGCCTTCCGGGCCAATCATCATGATGATTTCAGGAACCCCATTGCCGGCAGGTGACGGCTCGAAGGCTTTCCTGTAGCTGTCCAGTGCTTCCATCACCGAAGTCCTCCTGTGGCTATCATCCTCGAAGCAGTATGCAATCAGGCGAAGTATGCCGTCCTGCGGAAGTGTGGCGTATCCGTTACCTGATGTTCCATCCTGGAGTCCGCTGCATTGTGGACTTGCACCGTATTTCAGGATGAAGTCCTTGACACTTAGCGGCTCGCATATCTCTGGTACAGCTCCTTTCAGAGACTGCTTTGATGCGGAGACAAGGATCTTCTCGACTCTTGCTGTCTTGAAGACTCTTCTTTCGGAGTGCTGTCCGATAACAGGGAATATCCTGTCTACTCCGATTTCGCACGACTTCTCTGCAAACCATTCGTACCTGTCTGAGTTCTTTGTAGGGGCGACAGCGAGTGTCAGGCGGTATGGATGCCCGCCCCAGCATGGTGTGCGTCCGATAATCTCCGCTACGGCACCCTTGGGCGAATCCTGGGTCAGGACGCACTTCATCATTGTTCCTTTCCCGTCGATTACATTTATCTCATCTCCATTGCGGTGGCGGAGCACCTTTATGCAATGCCCCGACTCCTCTGCGTCGAGCCTGCAGATATTTCCTTCTATGTCCTTGGAATAGAAAATTTCCACTTCTTCTTAGATTATCTCCCGTATACGCGGGATTCCGGTTAAATCAGCGGCAAATATAGTGAAATATCATGATACGGGCTTTGGCAAGAGATTTTTATTTCTATGCTTCAGCACCTGTGTCGGCTGGAAATGCTATCTTTGCATCCTGCATTGCGACACAGCCTTGCAATGGATGTGGCTGCCTGGTGCAGTCGCTGAACATGAATTAATTGATGCTGAAATGTATATAGGACTGATATCTGATACCCACGGTACATTCGATGAACCGTTCATGAAATTCCTGGAGCCGGTGGACGAGATATGGCATGCAGGGGATTTCGGCAGTCTTGAGGTTGCGCAGAAGATTGCAGGATTCAAGCCGTTGAGGGGAGTCTATGGAAACTGTGACGGGCAGGACATACGATATGACTATCCTCTTTTCCTGGACTTCTCCTGCGGGGGGATGAAGATCCTTATGACGCACATAGGCGGTTATCCAGGGCGTTATGACAAGAGAGCGCTTGCACTTATAGAAGAATGCCGGCCGGACATATTCGTATGCGGCCATTCGCATATCCTGAAAGTCATGAATGACGCGAAAAGAGGCTTTCTCGTTATAAATCCAGGAGCAGCTGGCATATATGGCTTTCATATTGTAAGGACAGCACTGCGTTTCCGTATAGAAAATGGCAGGATATCGGACATGGAGGTATTTGAGTTGCCGAAAAAAGCTGGTAACATTTTGTAACTTTTCTTTTGTGTTGTCGTTTTTTCTGTTTAGTTTTGCCAGTGGATGTTCAATAATTAATCTTTAATGTTATGAAAAAGGTATTTATGACTTTGGCTGCTGTGGCTCTTCTTGCTGCTGCAACTTCATGCTCTTGCTGCAACAACTGCAAGAAAGCCGTTGAGGGAGAGACTGCAACAGAGTGCTGCGCTACAGAATCTGACTGCTGTGCAGCAAAGGCTGACAATGATTCAACTGCATGCTGCGGTGGCGAATGCTGCAGCGATGAATGCAAGTAATTGCATTGTTGCAGCTTTTGCGCTTTTTGCGCCGGAATAGATATTGTCCATTGATGGAACAATATCTTTTTTTTGCCTATCTTAGCCGGATGTTTGAAAATTTCTTCCATTGTATGGTCTTCTTGCTGCCTATGCCGGAATTCTTGTGTGGAGATAATGAATATTAATATAATTGACTATGGCAAATAAGATTAAGTCAGTGTGGTTCTGCACGTCATGCGGAAATGAAAGCCCTAAATGGATGGGCCGCTGTCCTGCCTGCGGGGAATGGAACACCATGGTTGAAGAGACAGTCGCGACCGGAAAGAAGTCTTCTGCGGCGGTCTCTGTCCCGGGAGGGGGACAGAAGCCTAAGCCATTGTCTGACATAGATTCCACTTCAGAGAACCGTATATCTTTGCATAGCAATGAAGTTGACAGGATCCTTGGCGGAGGTATGGTTGAAGGGTCGCTTGTGCTGATAGGTGGTGAACCAGGTATCGGCAAATCGACACTTTCCCTTCAGATTCCCCTGATGTGCCCGGAACTGAAGACACTGTATGTTACAGGTGAGGAGAGCGCAAAACAGGTCAAGCTTCGTGCCTCAAGGATAGGTGGTGATGAGAGCAACTGCTTGATATATAGTGAGACATTGATGGAGAATATCCTGTCTGAAGCCCGCAGTATCATGCCGGACCTGATGATTGTGGATTCTGTGCAGACGATGTTTTCACAGAATGTGGAGTCTTCTCCGGGGTCTGTCTCCCAGATCAAGGAGACAGCAGCCCAGCTTCTGAGGTTTGCCAAGGAGACAGGAGTCCCTGTAATCCTTATAGGGCATATAACCAAGGAGGGAAGTATTGCGGGACCGAAGATTCTTGAGCATATCGTGGATGTTGTCCTGCAGTTTGAGGGAGACAACAGGGGTGCCTACAGGGTGCTCAGAAGTATCAAGAACCGTTTCGGCTCCACGTCAGAGATTGCCGTGTTCGAGATGACGGGGAAGGGGCTGCGGGAAGTCAGCAATCCTTCAGAGATGCTGATCCCGATGCATGGCGAGGGGCTGAGCGGAGTCGCAGTAAGCGCGATGCTCGATGGCTCAAGACCTTTCCTTATTGAGGTCCAGTCGCTTGTAAGCTCGGCTGCCTATGGCACGCCGCAGCGTTCTGCTACGGGATTTGATGTCAGGAGACTGAATATGCTGCTGGCTGTACTGGAGAAGCGTGCCGGATTCAAGCTTGGTGTCAAGGATGTGTTCCTTAACATGGCTGGAGGCCTGAAGGTCAATGACCCCGCATGCGACCTGGCCGTTATATGCGCAGTGCTTTCATCGAACTTTGATTTTGCCATCCCGTCCGACATCTGCTTTACTGGGGAGATCGGGTTGAGCGGCGAAATACGGCCTGTCTCCCAGACAGAAAGGAGAGTGATTGAGGCGCAGAGACTTGGCTTCAAGAAGATATTTGTGTCATCTTTCGGCAATTTCGAGAATATGCCGAAGGGTATTGAAGTGGTGAGGGTGCCTGATGTACCGGCATTGTGCCGTACCCTGTTCAAAGGATAGGTGCTCCGTATTTATACATTTATATGAAGAGACTGGATTTGCTTTCTGTTGGCTTTGCATCTGTCATAGCCATTGTTACAATCGTTATAATTATGTTTACTGGGGAAAAATCAGGACATGGGGCATCTGTCTCGTGGACAGAAGATGAGATGGGGCTGGTCGCTTCTGCGGATTCCCTGATGAGGGTGCTGACAGTTACGGACAGTACCGACCTCATAATCCTAAGAGGCAAGGCTGTCGGGCTGAATGAGTCTGACCTGCTGTCTGATACGTATTCCCGTCTTGCATCTCTGATGCTGGCTACTGTTACATCACCAGGCCAGGGTGGAGTCGGGATAGCGGCTCCACAGGTCGGGCTGTCCCGCAGGGTTGTTGCAGTGCAGAGGTTTGACAAGGAGGGAGAGCCGTTTGAGGTCTACCCGAATATCCGGATAGAGGAAATGTACGGAGAAACGGAGCCAGGAATGGAAGGATGCCTTTCAATTCCTGGCAAAAGAGGACTGGTGAAGCGTTTCCGGAATATAGTGATATCGTATTCAGATGTAGAGGCCCTGAAGGGCGATTCTCCGGAACTCTCTGCCTGCGAGGTCCGTGATACTGTCTCCGGTTTCACGGCTGTGATTTTCCAGCATGAAGTTGACCACCTTGACGGGATTCTCTATACGGACAGGGCAGAGGACATCTCTGACTTTGCACGGTAGAGCCATGCGGATGCACTGTGCATGTCAATTGCATTGTGCAAGCAGGGAGATCAGTTTCTCGATTACCGGCTGGATGCGGGATACCGGGGCTGTGAAGTTGTTTATCATGACAGAGAAGACTATTGCATCTTCCTTGCATCCGGAGCTTGGTATGATATAGCCCGTGAAGCATCGGACTCCGCCCATTGAGCCGCTCTTCATCCTTATTCTTGTCTTCGTCATTTCAGGAGTCCCTTTCAGCATGTATTTCAGTGTCCCCTCACCTCCAGGATAGGGGAGTGATTCCAGATAGTCATCGAATGCCGGGGAATCCATCATTGCCATGAGAAGCCTGCAGAAGAATTCAGGGCTGACGAGATTCTCCCTTGACAGCCCGCTCCCGTCCCTGATTCTTGCTCCTGAGGGGCTGATCCCAAGTTCTGAAAGAATGCCGTCTACTGCAACATATGCGGAATCGTAGCTGCCTTTGCCGCAGTATTCCATTCCTATTGTCTTCATCATTGCCTCGGCATATAGGTTATTGCTCTCCATGTTTGTGACAGCCGCTATCTTTGCAAGTGACGGGGACATTGTGCCGCCGAGGATGCAAAGCTTTTCCTGCGGGCATTCTTTCCATGATGGCGCGGCCGGGCAGAATACAGTTCCAAGGTCAGCCGGGCCTCCGGAGCATGACATGCCTTTGCCTTTCAGATATTCCGTGAAATAATGTGCGCATGTATATTCAGGGAACTTGTTTGCAGCCTCCTCGGTCCTTGGCTTGCGGTCTATGGCAAAAGTCCCTCTCATCTCCCCGACAGGCGCAAGGCTGCTTGTGTAGAAGTACAGGGTGTTGCCGGAACCTTTCTTGCCGGTTGTGCATGAATAGATGTATCTCATCCATGGTGCTTCCGGATATACAGGGGCAATCTCAACCGGGTCGCCAGGCTTCTCGCCGGGGGCTACCCTGAAACTCTGTATGTTCTCGTTGAATGACAGCCCACTTATTCCTGTGCCGTAATATGTGCCCGAGTCATTCAGCTGCCATGATTCCTGCTCCAGCATTCCCGGGAAGGCCCTTCCGTCCCCTATGATATATCCGTCAATCTCCCTGATCCCTGCGTCAGAGAGAATGCTGTGCCATCTGCCGAATACTGTCTCCCGTGGTTCCGCTATGCGTCCGGACGAGAATAATGTCGGGTCTCCTCCACCTATAATGTAGAGGTCACCGTGCAGTGTGCCTCCTGAAATATGCCCGGTGTATCCTATTCTTGTCTCATATCTGAAATCCCCGCCAAGGCTATGCAGCGCCAGGGCAGTGGTGATCATTTTCATGTTGGAGGCAGGGACCATGAGCCTGCCGCTGTTTCTGCTGACCAGTGTGTCGCAGCCTGGAGTCACGGCCAGGATGGCTATGCCGGCACCTTTCAGGCTGTTGTCCGCCTCCATCTCTTTAAGGCAGGTGCCAAGCTGCCCTATTGTGCCCAGGTTTGTCGTCCTGCGGCCTGTGCCGGTCTGCGCAGGCAGATTGAATAGTGATATGATTGTGGCCGCAATGACAGATGCCGCCGATATTCCTGCTGTTCTCATGTCCATATCTGCTTTGGGGTTTCTTGAATACGCTGCAAAGTTAGAATACTTGCGGTTTATTCCATATCCTGGATGTCTTTATTTGAAGTCCGCTTATCAGCTCCGGAACCTGGCGATATTTTGTGCAATATTTTGCATGGATTTGTAAATTAATTGTTTAACTTTGCCTGCTTCGGGAAAGATAGCGTCTGATATCACACCCTCATGAATTTTTGAAAACTTTTAAAATTGATATTATGAAGAAAAGAGTTTTGGTATCCGGCGGTGCCGGATATATCGGCAGCCACGTTACCGTGGAACTGATAAATGCCGGATATGATGTCCTTGTGGCAGACAACATGTCAAACTGCGACATGACATGCTTTGAGGGTGTCAAGAAGATTACAGGAAGGGATGATATTCCTTTCGAGGTCATTGACTGCTGTGATGATGCAGCCGTGATGAAGATGTTCTCAGACTACCGTATTGATGCGGTAATCCATTTCGCTGCCTATAAGGCTGTCGGCGAGTCTGTAGCAGAGCCTATAAAATACTACAGGAACAACCTTGACTCATTCCTTAACATCCTTGAGGCCTCAAAGACACATGGCGGGTGCAATGTGCTCTTCTCTTCTTCAGCGACTGTATATGGAGAGGCGGATGAACTTCCGGTGACCGAGAAGTCAGAGAGGAAGCCTGCAACATCTCCATACGGAAATACGAAGCAGATTTGTGAGGATATCCTCCGTGATGTAGTCGCAGCAACGGCCGGATACGAGGCAATGGAGCAGGGGGCGTCACGCAATGGTGTAGTAAAGGGAATAGCCCTGCGTTATTTCAACCCTATCGGAGCGCACCCGTCAGCACTTATCGGCGAACTGCCACGCGGTGTCCCTAACAATCTTGTGCCTTTCATCACACAGACGGCTGTAGGGAAACGTGAGTGCCTGAGCATTTTCGGAAACGATTATCCTACCCCTGACGGAACATGCCAGAGAGACTATATCGATATTGTTGACCTTGCAAAGGCGCATGTGGCTGCTGTCTCAAGGATGGTAGAGGGCAAGATGGATGAAAACTATGAGGTTTTCAATGTAGGTACCGGCCGTCCGGTCTCAGTCTCAGAGCTTGTGAATGCCTTTGAGAAAGTAAATGGGGTAAAGGTGAACCACAAGTTCGCTCCACGCCGTCCAGGCGATGTGACAGCAATCTGGGCAGACCCTACCCGTGCAAATGAAGTCCTCGGCTGGAAGGCAGAGCGCACAGTGGAAGAGACCCTTGCTGCGGCATGGGCATGGGAGAAGCATCTTGCAGGGAAATAGTATCTTTCCAGGTCCGGAATATAATAAGCGTGGAAGCTGTAGCCGTTCAGGCTTGCTTCCACGCTTATTATATTGGATTGTCCGGAACTTTGACTTTGCAGCCAAATCATCCCCGGATAATGGACTATTGCATCTTAGACGGTGCAGGGAAGTCTGCTATACGCTGCATGAAGTATTCGCGCAGGTCTGACCAGTGATAATATGGGGCGCAGTCTGTGCCAAGCTGTACGAGAGACTCTTTCTCATTCATAAGGATCTTTACCAGGATGTCCTCTGAACCTTTCTTGCGGTAGAATACCATCTGGATATTGGCTGCCATGGGGGTCACTACATAGTCGCACCATACATCATGTATGCTGTTGCTCTCTTCTACCGGGGTGCTGCAGCCTTCGATTCCCATCAGGCCTGCAAGCGGCACGACATTCTGGTCGTGGGCATATCTTAGGGTGGCCGAATATTTTCCGCCGGCAACAGCCTCGTCTGCTCCTGCGATGAAATGTCTCAGCAGGTCATCGGCATCGGACAGGGATTTTGTGCCATTTGCCTTTGACGGGCCGCTCTCCATGTACATGTAGTTGTTGCGTACCTGCCAGAGCGGATAGCATTCCTCGACTGTAAGATAGTCATACAGGTCAATGCCAAGATAGTCCACATCACTGCAGATGGCAGCGAGTATATAATGTGTGTAGAGAATCTCCCACCTCTTGTCTTCAGGAATGAAACTGTAGTCTGTAAACAGCAGGTTCAGGAGCCTTTCGGGGCTGGACTGGGACTCATATGCCTCATTTCTTGCCTCTTTCCTTTCTGCATAGAGTTTCCTGCACTCATCAATGTGGAACAGGTATTTCATGAGGCGGTCAGAGCATGTCCTTGTCACCTTGAGTGACGGATTGAGTTCCTTCAGCCTCTCTATCGAGTTTGTCATGCTGATGATACATCTCCCTACAGTTGATGAATAGACATCTATCTCATTCCCTTTCCCGCTGAATATCTCCGGGAAATTCCTGTACATCCTTTCTGCGATATGCCTGTGCTCGCGTGCCCCGCGTGGGGTCAGTGTACCGTACTGGTCTTTCGCATCATCGGCAATTATCTTCATTTTCCCATAGACTTCCTTGCCGGTTTCTGTCAGTTTTCCGCTGTCCAGGCCTTGCTCCAGCCAGGTGAGACCTCTTTCATAGAAACTGGCTGAACTGTGGAAACGTGAGCCATGGCGTCCGAGATGGCTGATGTAGAATGGCTTGTATCCTTTGGGAGCAGCAGTAAGCGTGTGCACCGTATCAGGGTATGATGTATATATTCCGGAAAGGTTGTGGATGTCTTTCTTTATTTCAGCTTCGCTTCTCTGTGCAAATGCCGATACACAGAAGAGCAGTGCGGATGCCAGTGATATAAATATCTTTTTCATCATGTCATTTTTTGTCGGATGCCCAGGATATTTCCGGTATCTGGTTGTCTGTCCCGGAATAAAGGGCGGATCCGGTGAATGCAATAATAAATAAAAAGGGGTGCAACAATCAGCGCACCCCTCTATCGTTTAACTGCCGTCAATTAGAACATCTCTGGTTCGTTATTGTGGCTGTCGAAATTGTCATTGTTACGTGGAGCACGCTCCTCGCGGAATGGACGGCGGTCATTGCTGCGCCTGTCATCACGCCTGTCGTCGCGGCGGCTGTCACGGCGGTCGAAGTTCCTGCGGTCATCGCGGCGCGGACCCCTGTCGCCCTGAGGACGAGGTTTGCGCTCTGGCTCTACATATCCCTCAGGCTTCTCGATCAGCGCCCTGCGTGAAAGTCTCATCTTGCCGGTCTTGGCATCGATCTCAAGGAGCTTGACTTCAACTTCATCACCGACATTGAGGACATCCTCAACTTTCTCTGTCTTGTTCCAGTCTATCTCGGAGATGTGGAGAAGACCTTCCTTGCCAGGGAGAATCTCAACGAATGCACCGAATTCAAGGATAGATACAATCTTGCCATTGTATACTTTGCCTACCTCAGGGACAGCGCAGATTCCGTTGATCCAGTTGAGAGCCTTGTCCATTGACTCCTTGTTCTCTCCGAAGATGTCAACAACTCCTTCGCTTACGCCGTTGTTCTGCTCCTCAGTGATGGTGACAATAGTGCCTGTCTCCTTCTGTATCTTCTGGATGACCTCACCGCCTTTACCGATAACGGCACCGATGAATTCACCTGGAATCCTGATCTGGATGATGCGTGGAACGAATGGCTTGTAGTCCTCACGAGGCTCGCTGATGGTCTTCATCATCTCGCCCATGATGTGTAGACGTCCCTGGCGTGCCTGCTCAAGGGCTTTCTCCAGTACATCATATGAAAGTCCGTCCACCTTTATGTCCATCTGGGTAGCTGTGATTCCGTCCTTTGTTCCAGTCACCTTGAAGTCCATGTCTCCGAGGTGGTCCTCGTCACCGAGGATATCTGTAAGGATAGCATAGCGTCCATTAGGGTTCTCCTTGTCAGTTATGAGTCCCATTGCCACACCGGCTACCGGTTTCTTGATCTTCACACCGGCATCCATGAGCGCAAGGCATCCTGCACATACGGTAGCCATTGATGATGAACCGTTTGACTCAAGTATATCTGAAACTACGCGAACTGCGTATGGATTCTCAGGAGCAAGAGGTACCATTGGCTTGAGTGCCCTCCATGCAAGGTGTCCGTGGCCGATCTCGCGGCGTCCTACACCTCTCTGAGGCCTTGCCTCTCCTGTTGAGAACGGAGGGAAGTTATAATGGAGCACGAACTGGTCTGTGCCCTGTATGAGGACTTCGTCCCTTTCCTTCATGTCGAGCTTTGTGCCGAGTGTCACTGTTGAGAGCGACTGTGTCTCGCCACGTGTGAATATTGCAGAACCATGTGCGCATGGGAGGTAGCCGACTTCGCACCAGATAGGGCGAACCTCTGTCGTATGGCGTCCGTCAAGGCGGATTCCCTCATCAAGGATCATGTTCCTCATGGCAGCCTTCTCGACTGCATGGTAATATCTTTCGACCATCATGGTCTTTGCATCGCGCTCCTCTTCAGGGATAGTCTGGTAGAACTCCTCCTTGAGTGCCTCGAATGCGTCAGACCTTTCGTGTTTTGCACTGCCGCTCTTTGCGATAGCGTAGCATTTGTCATAGCAGAATTTCTCTACAGCAGCACGCAGCTCCTCATCGTTCTCCTCATGGCAGTATGTCCTCTTGACAGTCTTGCCAGTCTCTTCAGTCAGCTCCATCTGCACCTTGCAGTGCTTCTTGATCTCGTCATGCGCGAACTTGATTGCCTCAAGCATCTCAGCCTCGCTGACCTCCTTCATCTCGCCTTCGACCATGAGGATGTTGTCATATGTCGCAGCGACCATGATGTCGATGTCTGCCTTGGCCATCTCGCTGAAGTTAGGGTCGATAACGAGCTTGCCGTCAATCCTTGCAACGCGTACCTCAGAGATCGGTCCGCCGAAAGGAATGTCGCTGACAGAAAGGGCAGCAGATGCAGCGAGTCCTGCAAGTGCATCCGGCTGGATGTCCTTTTCAGCTGAAATAAGGTTTACGGTTACGAATACCTCTGCGTGGAAGTCATCCGGGAACAAAGGCCTGAGTGCCCTGTCCACGAGCCTTGCTATGAGGATCTCATAGTCAGATGCTTTTCCTTCACGCTTCATGAAGCCGCCAGGAAATCTTCCTGCGGAAGCGAATTTTTCCTTATAGTCAACCTGGAGAGGCATGAAGTCCACATCCTCCTTTGCATCTTTTGCACAGGTGACAGTTGCGAGAAGCATAGTGCCTCCCATTTTAACTACTGCTGAGCCGTCGGCCTGCTTTGCCAGTTTGCCGGTCTCAATCTCGATTACCCTGCCGTCGGATAATTCAATCTTTTTGTTAATGATATTCATTATTGCTTTTTCAACCTGCCTCCCCCGATGGGAGTTGATTAATATTGTTCCTTCGTATACTGTGTCTTATATATAGTAGTCTGACGTCTGCCGCAGGTTGATTTGTTAGCTGACGTAGATTTGGTCTCAATAAAAAAGGGGGTCCACTCTCTGGGACACCCCTTCAGTTTCCTACGGGTATAGGTTATCGACGGAGACCAAGCTCCTTGACGATATTTCTGTATCTCTCGATGTCAACTTCCTTGAGATAGTCAAGGACGCGACGTCTCTTACCCACGAGCTTCAGCAATGAACGACGTGTTGCATAGTCCTTCTTGTTGCTTCTGAGGTGCTCGGTAAGGTGAGCGATACGGTAGGAAAATAGAGCAACTTGACTCTCTGGAGAGCCGGTGTCAGTATTAGACTTTCCGTACTTCGCGAAAATCTCCTGCTTCTTTTCAGCCTGTAAATATTCAGCCATCCTGAAAAAGATTTAAGAGGTTAATAATTTAAACTGTCATTGCCCTCACGGTTCCATTTGCATGGAGTCCTGAAAGCGGGCGCAAAGATAGTCAGAAAATCAGATAAAACAAACTGTTTGAGGAAAATATTTGTGAGGTCTGGCAACAAATTTCCTTTATGCGGAGTCTAACTTCAAGCTATCTGTTTTTTACTGGTTTACCGGAACGGGAATAGGCTGGACTGCCTTAGCTGTGATATCAATAATTTAGCCTTGACATTAATGGCTGCGGCATTAATAATATAGACAAACGTTTTTCATGCCAAAATAATTTTGCAGAGATAATTTATTTGCATACTTTTGTAGTGTATTAGTAATGTAGTACTGTAAGTTTTGGCGAACACTTGACAAATCGATACGGATATGAAATTGAGCCTTAAAAAGTTATTGTGTCTGGCGGGTGTGATATACATCGCCATGTTTTCCATGAATGCTGACGACATCAGGTCGTTGAAGGGAGAGGTCATGGAGAAAATTTCCGGAACTCCTCTCCCATATGTGACGATTGCCTTGGCGGATACTTCCGGCAGGGTCCTGGGCGGCGCGACAAGTGATTCGTCCGGAGTCTTCATTCTCAATGTGCCGTCAGGTGCAGGAATACATGCCGCAGCCAGTCTTGTATATTCTTTTGTCGGGTACCGGGAGTACAGGGTTTCTCTCGGGGATGCAGTGGAGAAAGTGGAAAACGGAACAGGGATATTGCATCCGGTTGCCATGGAAGAGGATGCGCAGATGCTTGCGGGTGCGGTTGTGGCAGGCAAGAGGCCTCTTCTGGAGCATCATTTTGACCGTATTGTGCTTAATGTCTCTGAACTTACTGTCGCCCAGACCGGAAATGCGCTTGATGTCCTGAAAAGCTCCCCGGGTGTGACAGTGGACAAGGACGGGAATGTGCAGCTTAACGGGCAGACTGTCGCTGTGTGGATTGACGGGCGCCCTTCGCAGATGTCGGGAAAGGACCTTGAGACATATCTGCTTGGCAGTACGGGAGATACAATAGAGAAGGTGGAGCTTATAAGCAACCCGTCTGCGAAATATGATGCAGAGGGGAGCGGTGGAATAATCAATATCAGGACGAAGAAAGGGTTCATGAAGGGCCTTAACGGTTCTGTGATGGTCAGTGCCGGCATGGATTTCTTTCCGGAGATTTCCTGGAACGGTTCGCTTTCTGCCAATGTGATGTACAAGACGGAGAAGACGAATACCTCGTTTTCTTATTCTCCAAGCTATTATGGCAGCAGAAGCCTGACGGAGGAGATCAAGCTGTATGGTGAGGGCAATACAAGCAGGCAGATTTCAGAATCCAGGTCTGACGGATATTGGCTTGGCCATAATGTGTCTCTCGGGAATGACTGGACAATATCCAAAAAGGATGTGCTTGGATTAATGTTCAGGACTACGATATCTGACAATGGCAGCCATATAATGCCAGGAAGCAAGATTGAGGACTACAGGAATTTCGGCAATGCTGATCAATATCTGTATTCGGTCATGGATTCCAGGACAGATAATCTCTCTGGCAGCAGGAGATATTCCGTCAACCTGAACTATACCAGGACTTTTGATGAATCCAGGCTGCAGGAGCTTACCCTGAATGCAGACTATGACAGGACAAACGGCAGGGTCGGCAATGTCCAGTCCAACATATTTGACAAGGATTTGCTTGCTCCGGATGCATCCGGTCTCGAGGACTATGGCTTTGAAGACAACACAAGGAGGATTCTTGACCTGTATTCATTCAAGACGGACTATTCCCAGACATTCTGGAAAAGTACCGGCAGGATAGAAGCAGGTGCAAAGGCTGCGGTCTCGAATACGCGCAACTGGTTCAGCAGATATGACTATATATATGAAGCGGCAGATGGCTTGCAGGCTTCTGCTGTGCTGCCGGATGTCCCGTCTGAACGCAATGACTTTACATATAACGAGCAGGTCTATGCCGCATATCTCAATGTCGCGAAGCAGTTCTCGCAGAAGTGGAACGCGCAGCTTGGCGTGCGTGGTGAATATACTGTCCAGATGGGAGACTGGATGACTGGCATGAATCCGGACGGGACTCCTTCTGGGACAAAGAGGACATATAAGGATTATTTTGACTTTTTCCCGAGTGCATATGTATGCTATATGCCATCGATGAAGGCCATCTTGACAGCGAGCTATTCATATCGGATAAGCCGTCCCAAATACTGGCAGATGAATCCTTTCCGCCAGTATCTGAATGCGACTACGTATTCGCAGGGTGACCCGGCGCTCAGCCCGTCATACAGCCAGAATGCATCGCTCTCTGCAGTCCTGTTCAGCCGGATGACAATAAGTCTCGGATATTCCGGCAACAGGAACTATTCCGAGACCCAGGTGCCAGTCTATGACCGTGAGACAGGGATGATGGGACTGGTGTTTGCAAATGCCGGGATCCAGCAGGGGGCTTATGCTTCCGTATCGGTTTCAGAGCAGCCTGTTACTAAATGGTGGAACTTTACATTCAGCGGCTCATATTACTATAGCTGGTTCAATGCATATCCTGGGCTAAGTTCCGGAATGGGTGATGACTTCACCAATAAGGGCGGAATGTTCAACGGGTATTTCAGCACCACCTTCTTCCTGCCGAAATCATTCAAGATAAGCGTAGACGGGTGGGGCGCGACTTCACAGACCGCAGGATACTACACTGTCAGCCCGATGCTGATGCTTGGATTCAATGCGGAGAAGTCTTTCCTTGATGGCCGTGGCCGTCTTGCGCTGAGGGTGAATGACTTTGCAAACACTTTCAGGACTAATGTCTATATCAGGCAGGACGGGACAGACACCTACAGCATGAAAAATGGCTCCGGAAATCTCGGTGTCTCCGTTTCATTCACATGGCGGTTCGGTACGGCATCGTCCTCTTCACGTAAAAATGTAGGAACTCTTGATGAGGACAGCAGAATGTAGAAATGTTGTAGTATCTTTGCCGGCCTATGGTGGAGAAAATATATCATGATCCGGAAATAGGCGAGGTAAGGCTGCGCAAAAGCAGCCGCAGCAGGAGGGTGAGCATCCGTGTCCACCCTGTGCGCGGCATTGTCGTTACGGTCCCGTACCTTACATCATATGATACCGGCATGAAATTCTTTCTTGCCAAGAGGGAGTGGGTGAAGGCTGCCGTTGCGAGGCAGAATGAGGTGCAGAAGAATGTGATGGCATTGACCCCGGGACAGGTGGAGGAACTGCGAGCTAAGGCCAGGGCGTGGCTTCCGGGGCGTCTCTCCGCTTTAGCTGCCACTTATGGGTTTGCATATAAGTCGCTTGCCATAAAGAACAACAAGTCCAATTGGGGCAGCTGTTCCACAAGAGGGAACATCAATCTTAACCTGAGGCTTGCTGCTGTGCCTGAGCCTTTGCGCGACTATGTGCTTCTGCATGAACTCAGCCATCTCCGCCATCATGACCACGGTCCTGGATTCCATGCCCTTCTCGAGAACCTGTGCCGTGACAGGATGTCTGTTGCGCGGTATGAGGATGAAAGGGATGATAAGTTGAGGGCCGACATTCTCGTGTTCGCCGCACGCTCCAGGGCAGCCTTCCCCGTCAGTCATCTTCTCGAAAAGGCCATCCGTACATATCGCCTTGTCTGAATCATATCTTTTTGCCTTTCCACCTGCCGCTCTTCAGATATGTCCCGCAAAGGATGAGCATTGCCGCTGCGTATATGTGCTCGGCTGTCCAGCAGATTGCGACGTCAGCTTTCAGGATGGTGATGACTACGGTGCAATATGCCATGTAGATTGCAAGCGCAGTCACCTCAAGCGCAAAGACGGTCTTCGTGTTTCCTGTCCCCGCAGATGCGTTGAAGCAGATGTTTGCCGGTATGTTTATGAGGTATGAGGACGCCATCACGAGCATGGCCGGGACTGACGCCTCCACTATTTCCTTCATGTCGGTGAAGATGCCGATGACGTGCCGGGGGAATATTGCGAAGCATATGAGGAGTATGGCTATTATGCCGTATGCCATGGCGATGACCTTTCCTACAAGGCGCGGTACATTGTCTTGCAGGCCTTCGCCTATCATGTTGCTGACGAGGGTGCTTCCTGTTGACGAAAAGGCCATGAGGAAGACCCACACTAAGCCGGATACATTCCTGACGATGTTTGAGACTGCAAGTGACCGTTCGCCGAGATGTTCTACGTAAAGGAAGAATATGAGCCATGTGGCTACGGAAAGGAAGGCTTCCACCATTGTCCATACAGACAGTGAGAGCATTCCCTTCAATTCTTGCGGGTCAAAGCGTGCTGCCTTGTCTAATCCGTATTTCGCCCTGTCGGTCTTTATACGGGCATATGCCATGAAGAATATCAGCGAGACCAGTTCTGCCATTGCCGAGCCGATGGCCGCTCCTGCTATTCCCAATGCCGGAAGGCCGAATTTGCCGAATATGAGGATCCAGTTGAACACGACATTGGACAAGACCATGACGATTGAGTTGAATGTCAGTGTCTTTGTCTGTGTGGTCCCGACATAGAATGCCCTGAACATGGCGGTGATGAAGGCGAAGAACAGGCCGAGTGTCCTCCATCTGACATAGCTGAGTGAGGCTGCCAGGATATGCTCGGAGGACACCATGCGTGACATGAGTGCCGGGGAGAATATCTCCGAGGCAGCCACAAGCACTGCCGCAAGGGCGATGAGGAAATATACCCCGTGCCAGAAAATTTTCCCGGTATCCCTGTAGCGTTCCTCTCCGTTGCGTCTGCCGATTATGATCTGTGCCCCGAGGCTGAATCCGAATCCGAGCATGAAAATCACCATATAGTAGACGCTTGCGATGGCTGACGCCCCAAGTTCAATTTCACCGACTCTGCCGAGGAATGCCGTGTCTGTCATTCCTATCAGCTGCTCCATGATGAGGCTGATGAGAATCGGGTATGCCACTTTCCATATGTTTCTGTATGAGTATTTTCCCATTTCTTGATATGCGTTGCCGTGTATGTCCATCCTGATTTAATTGTATTAGTGCTTCCGCAGCCTGCCGTGCCAGTCCTTTCTGCCCTGGTCTTCCATGGCTGGCGGCAGTGTCTTTGCCGCCATGCTGTCTTTGTGTCTTATGTTTGGCCAATGAATCACCGGGCCTGCCATCTGTTTTGGTGCTCAGTCCCGGTGAAACGGCCGGCAAAGATACGGCTTTCCGCTGTCAGGTGCAACCCGCCGCGCCATGTATATTATTCCTCTGGTTACTCTTGCCATTTGTGTATCTTATTGTCATTATATAAGGAAACAGTGTTGATTTTTCTTTGGCTTTGGGGCGATGCGTTTTGTTGACCGCGTGGATTATGATGAAAATATCCGTTTCAGTCTCAAAAGCGGGCGCAGGTTGGGATTTACCACACAGGAGGTTTTGCATAAATATCAGCCCGGTTTGTAGGCTGATGTAAGCATCGTCAAATGTACATTGTTAAAACATGATGTGTAATCGGTGATTGCCTTTAAATTGGGAAATAGTAGTTATATTTGCTGTCCGGTGGCGGCGGACGTGGGCCATGTTGTGTGCCACTGGCCAAGATGGCATTCCGGATCAGGATGGCATTCCGGACCGTGCATTGATAAATTCTAAAAACACAGATATTATGAAAAAAGTACTTATTGCAGCTGCCCTTTTGGCGGCGTCAGTCTTCCCTGCTATGGCTCAGCAGAGGGCCGGAAGCGTGGAGGGAGGCATCTCTCCGGAAATGCTGGAGCAGATAAGCAAGGGTTATGCAAATACCCCTGCTGACCGTGCAGTCAAGAATGCCCTTGCTGGAACAGCAATCAATGTCCTGGCTGTCAACTCCGAAAACGCAGCCATGATTGACACACATTTTTCAGACCGGGTGAGGACCAAGGGCATCACGGACCAGAAATCTTCCGGACGCTGCTGGCTCTTCACTGGACTGAACGTCCTCCGTGCCAAGATGATTGACAAATATGGGCTTGCAGCCTTCGAGTTTTCCCAGAATTATCTGTTCTTCTATGACCAGCTTGAAAAATCCAATCTTTTCCTCCAGGGCATAATCGACACCAGGGAACTTCCTGCAGACGGCAGGACTGTCGACTGGCTGTTCTCCAATCCTCTCAGTGACGGCGGACAGTTCACCGGAGTGTCCAACCTTGTCACCAAATACGGTGTTGTCCCTTCGGATGTGATGCCTGAGACATTCTGCAGCAACAACACTTCCCAGATGGCAATGCTCCTGAAACTGAAACTCCGTGAGGACGGACTGAGGCTGCGCGGTTCGTGGTCTGATTCTGTCGCCGCTGCCGGAAAACTGTCTAAAAAGTCACGTGAGACGGCCCTTGCAAATGCGGAAAAGGAACTCCGGAAGATGAAGACTGAAATGCTTTCTGAGATATATCATTTCCTTGTGCTGTGCCTCGGTGAGCCTCCTGTGGAGTTTGAATGGGCGATGTATGACAAGGATGACAAACTGGTGAGCGTCAAGGAATATACGCCAAAGTCGTTCTATGCCGAATATATAGGAGAGGATCTTGAAAACAACTATATCATGGTGATGAACGACCCTTGCCGTGAATATGGGAAGGTCTATGAAATCGAATATGACCGCCATGTGTATGACGGACATAACTGGCTTTATATCAATCTTCCGGTGGAACGCATCAAAGAAATGGCCATCGCTTCCATCAAGGACAATACTGCCATGTATTTTTCATGTGATGTCGGAAAATTCTTCAGCCGCACCAAGGGTACCCTTGACCTTGCGAATTATGACTATGAGTCGCTTTCCGGATTTACTTTCGGGATGGACAAGAAGGAGAGGGTCCAGACTCATGCCAGCGGTTCGTCCCATGCGATGACCCTTATTGCAGTTGATGTTGACAAGGAGTCTGGGCTTCCGGTGAAATGGATGGTGGAGAACAGCTGGGGACCTTCCTCTGGCTACAAGGGATGCCTGATCATGACAGACGAGTGGTTCAATGAGTATATGTTCCGTCTCGTGCTGGAGAAGAAATATGTTCCGCAGGATATCCTTGACATGCTGAACCAGGAACCGGTTGCTCTCCCTGCATGGGACCCGATGTTCCTTCCGGAGGAGTAATGCTATATTGAAAATCTGGTGATAAGGCCGAGGCCGGCCACACTGGAAACGGAAAAAGGGGCTTGGCTAAACTTGTTAGCCGGCCCCTTTGTGTAAAATGTCTCGTGTGGAATGTTTCGCTTTGCACAATGCATCTGCAGTCAGCTGGAGGTCTGGAGCCCGATATAGTTGTAAAATTGCTTATTGTTGAATATATTCGCAATGGAATTTTAAAAGAGGATATATTTATGCTAAAGAGATTAGTTGTAGCAGCAGTGGCCATGATGTCTTCATATATGGCTTTCGCACAGTATCAGCAGGACTTGTTTTCACAGAGTAAAGCAGACAAGGTTGAATATATGACCTATTCAGGAGGGCGTCTCTATCTTGGAGGACGTATGATTGCGGATGAATATGCGTGGGAGCATATCGGACGTGAACTGTATGAGACTACATACCGTGGTGCAAGGATGCAGTACCGTGCAGGAAAGGCTATGACTATTGTAGGCTCCTGTCTGACTGGACTCGGCCTTGGCCTTATGATTGGAGGCGTTTCTGCAGATGACGAGTATGCGGTAGCTGCCGGAGCAGTGTCCTTTGCCTTGGCGCAGCCTGTCCTTGGAGGCGGAATCGCATTTCTCTGTGTCGGAAAAGGACGTCTCAACTGGCTTGCACAGGAGTATAACTACAATGCCGGCAAGGTACGCCAGCCTCAGCTGTCTTTTGGTGCAACACGCAGCGGATTCGGACTTGCCTTGAATTTCTGACGGTAATTCCTCTGCAGGTCCGGCTGCCGGACGAGTTTTCTACAGGAACAGGTTGGTGACAAAGACTGTCACGATTACTATAGGGGCAACATATCTCACCAGAAAACGTACAGCCGGATAAATCCTTGAATTGAATTTGAGCGTCCCGTTGTTGGTGAATTCCCTGCGGACTATGGCACTGTCCATTTTCCATCCAACGAAAACTGTAAACAGCAGGCCGCCGAATGTCATCAGGAAATTTGATGTCAGCGTGTCGCAGAAACTGAAGATAGTCATTCCTGATATCCTGAATTCTCCAAGAATACCGAACGATAGTGAGCATGCTATACCGAGAATCCAGGCGAAGGAGAATATGGCAAGAGTGGCTTTTCTTCGTGACACTCGATGCTCTTCAACCAGATACGCAACTCCTACTTCAAACATCGATATTGCTGAAGACAGTGCCGCGACAGTTATCGAGATGAAGAATATTACTGCAATGATGCTGGATATAACAGGTGAAACATCGCTCATCTGTGCAAATATGTAGGGAAGTGTCTCGAAAATGAGTCCTGGGCCAGCCCCTGGTTCCAGCCCTGCAGCGAATACAGCCGGCATAATGGCGAATCCAGCAATCAGTGCGAACAGCAGGTCAAATCCAGCCGTGCCGAGTCCTGATACAAAAATGTCTTCCTTCTTCTGCACATACGAAGAGTATGTCAGGATTGTCCCGACCCCGAGTGAAAGCGAGAAGAACGCCTGTCCCATGGCGGCCGCCACAGCTGTCGGTGTGAGTTTGCTGAAATCAGGTTTCAGCATATAGCTTATGCCCTCTCCCGCTCCAGGCAGGAATATTGAGTATATCATAATCATCAGCATAAGCATGAAAAGTACGGGCATCGTTATGTTGCTGAACTTCTCTATGCCTTTCTTCACACCTCCAAGTATCACTATGGCGCATCCCATCAGGAATACTGTATGGCAGAGGACCGGCCCTCCGGTGGAGGATGAGAACTGGCTGAATTCCGATGCTGCATCTGTTATGCTTCCAGAATGGAACCCATCGCTTATTGACTTGATCAGATATTCAATGCTCCATCCGCCTACAACACTGTAGTATGACAGTATTATTACAGGGGTGATGACAGTAAGCAGTCCCAGGCTGCTCCATCTTGTGCCAGGCGCGAGCTGCCTGAATGCACCGAAAGTGCTTTTCTGGGTGGCACGCCCGATTATAGACTCCGACAGGAAGATCGGCAAGGCAAGGAATACCGAGCATATGACATATACTATTATGAATGCTGCCCCTCCATATTGCCCTGCCATATATGGGAATCTCCAAATATTTCCCAAGCCTATCGCAGAGCCGGCCATGGCCATGATCACTGCCAGCCTGCTGCCGAAATTTTCTCTTTTTCTGTCCATTTGATATAAGTTCGTGTCTTTATGCGGTTACTGGGCCTTGTGCAGTGAGACATCTCATTTGGCTGGGGAGCAGATGCTGTCCGTGTTCTGCAAGAGCTTGATTGCCATCTCTACGCTGACAGCATTCTCCACCCTGAAATCTCCTGACCTGCTTCTCTGCAGGCTGTCCAGATGTGCGCCTGAGCCAAGGGCTTCGCCGAGGTCACGTGCGAAGGCTCTCACATATGTGCCTTTGCTGCATGCCATCCTTATTTCGGCACGTGGCAGCCCGAGCGCGGAATTGTCTGTCACATTGATACGGGAAGACGCCTTTGAGACAGGCTCCTGTATTGGACTTACATGATTGTTGCATCCTTCCGTCAGGCTTGCCGGCTTGTCTGAAGCCTGGAAATCGCCCGTTGACGGCTCAAATGAAAGCAGCTCCAGCTCTGTGACATTTATCTTTGAGGAACGGATAAGCTCTTTGGCGGCCTCGTCAAAAGTGCCTTCATTGACGGCATTGTCAAGCGCGTCCTTGCCTGACTCCCTGAAGAGTCTGCGTGCGAGTTCATATGCACGTATGCCGTCTACTGACTTTGCGGAGAATAGCGGTGCAATCTGCTCCTGCTCTCCGATGAAGCCTTCAAGGGCCTTCCTTATGCCGTCTTCATCAATATGTGCATATGGGAAAAATCTGTCGATCTCTTTTTCAAGGTCGTATGAAGGGGTCGTCGCCCCGAATGTGATTCCGGCAACATACTCCTTGTCATGCGACTGGAAAGTCTCGGCCATCTTTGTGGCATTTCCTATACATACAAGCAGGACTCCAGTCGCGAGGGGGTCGAGCGTCCCGGCATGCCCGACTTTCAGGCTCTTTTTCCCGAAATGCCTGATTGCAGCGAATTTCACTTTGCGTATGACATCGGCAGATGTCCACCTGTAGGGCTTGTCTATAGGTATGACGATGCCTCCGGGATAATCAGCGATGTCGTGCGACAGTCCCGCAGTTCCCGGACTTGCAATGAAAGGCATGGCATGGCTGTCCGTCTGCTGTGCAGTATTTCCTGTCTTAAGTATTCCGTCCTTCTCTTGCGGCTTCATGTGCAGATGGGTCATGTGCTATTCCTGGGGAATCTTGTTGATGCGCTTGAGATGGCGGCCTCCCTCAAATTCCGTGTCCAGCCATGCGTCCGTAATCTTCAGGACTTCCTCAAACGGGATGAAACGCGCAGGCATTACCAGTACGTTTGCGTTGTTGTGCTGTTTGACAAGTACGCCTACAGCCTCGCTCCATGCAAGGCCGGCGCGTATGCCTTTGTGCTTGTTCAGGGTCATTGCCATACCGTTTCCGGTGCCGCAGAATGCCACACCGAGGTCTACTTCACCGTTTTCGACTGCAGATGCAAGCGGATGTGCCACATCCGTATAGTCCATGCTGTCCGTCGTGTCAGTGCCGAAATTCACAATTTCATAGCCTTTGCCCGTCAGGTACCCGGACAGGCGGTTCTTATAGTCCACTCCCGCGTGGTCATTGCAGATTCCTATTTTCATCGTCAATTGAATTTAAGCGGCACAAATGTACAAATAAAACACAATAAGCTGTTTCCTTTCTTATATAAAATGCGGCGTATGTTGCATATTCGATTGTTGTTCAATGAGTTGTATTTTATGTGCGGCAGGATGTCACCCGCCCCTATATGAGTCTAAGGTGTTTTGCAGTGCGGCACTCCGGATTCTCTTTGTTGTTGTGTCAGATGAATTTCGCACTTTTGCCATGAGGCTTTCAACTTCATTTCCTCCGAAATTCACTTTTCCACGGTGCCCGGAGGATTTTTTATTCCATTTTACTAAGATGTTAAAGATTTATTGTCTTGACAATCAATTGTTTGTGTTTTTAAAATTTATCTCGTGGCTATCCATAATTAAAACTTTCTCTCTGCAATGAACCTCTTGAGGAGGAAGGCCAGGAAGTATGGAAAGGTGTAGAACTTGCCGTTGAAGCCGATGTTCTTGTAGCCGAACTTGATTCCATACTTGATGTCCGGATATTTGTCCTCCTTCAGCAGGTTGTTCAGGGACGCTGTGGCTCCATCTGTTGCCTTGACTTCCACCGGAATGAGTGAGTCTGCATCTCTCACGAAGAAATCCATTTCAAGAGCAGGTTTGTCACTGTGGTAGTAGTAAAGGTCATATCCTTGTTTTACCATCATGTCACCTATGATGTTTTCATAGATTGCTCCTTTGTATGTGCCGAGATTCTTGTTTGCTCTAAGGTCTTCCTGAGCTTCCTCGTCAAGTGATGCGATAAGAAGTCCTGTGTCCTTGAAATAGGTCTTATAGAGTTTAGGATCATAATTGCCTTTTAGCGGAAGTTCCGGCTGATTGAGACAGTAGCAGATGTTTATTACACCTGCATCTGCAAGCCACTCTACGCATCCTATATAGTCTCTGTTGCGAGCATTCTTTCCGATCTTGGTAATCTGGAATCTCTTATTCTCCTTTGCAAGGAATGTGGAGATGTGGTTGTACACTGCTTTGACTTTAGCTTTATCCAGGCCCTCTACATATTTGGTGATGTCTTCCTCGTAGTCTTTGAGAAGCTGCTTCTGAATAGCGAGTGTACCACTGAAATTCTTGTTATTTACGAATGTCCTGACAACTTCCGGCATTCCTCCGATGGTCACGTAATCGCGGAACAGTCTGAAGAGAATATCTGTCTGAAGAGTCGGCAGTGGCTTTACTTCACGCATGCTCATATAGATACTTTCTATGAAATCCTCCTTATATCCGTTTGCCCATAGGAATTCCTCGAAGTCCATCGAGTGCATCTCGTAGTCTTCTTTATATCCAACGCTGTTGGACTCAATCTCCTTGTAATTGATTCCCATCAGCGAGCCGGAACAGATGACATCGAATCGGCCGTCAAGTTTGAAGAACTTCAGAGAGGTTGCACAGTTGGGGCATGCCTGCAGCTCGTCAAAAAAGAAGAGTGTTTCGCCTGGAACGAATTCAAATCCCGGGTTGAGCAGCGAGATATTTCTGAGGATTGTATCCACCTCAAAACCGTCATTGAAGATATCGCGATACTTCTTCTGCTCTACAAAATTGATTTGAATGACGTGCTTATAGTACCCACTGGCAAAGTGTTCAATCGAACGAGTTTTGCCAACCTGACGTGCTCCTTTGATTATAAGTGGCTTTCTATCAGGGTTATTCTTCCAATCCTTAAGGTATGTGTCAACCTTTCTTCTAAGCAGATTATCCATGTCGCAAATCTTATGTTGTTTACAGCAAAGGTAGCAGTTTTCACATAATCCGTACCATTTTAAGGGTTAAATTTCACATAATCCGCTCTGTTTTGGGCTGAAATTTCACATTTTCCTGATTTTGGCGATGTGTGAGTTGTACAAATGACCTTCTCTGATTTACTGTACAATGTAATGTTCTTATATATGTGTTATGTAATCACGGGTGCACCTGAAATAACGGCACTTGTGATTGTATATTTGGCTATTGTTCATCGAGTTGCATTTTATGCACGGCGACATGCCCACCTATATGAGTCTAAGGTGTTTCGCAATGCGGCATGCCTGTGCCGAGTTGGAGGCTCTCAGCCTTGCCAGGATGTTCTGCCTGTGGCGGCTGACGGTATGCAGACTGATTGACAGCTGTGATGATATTTCTTTGCTTGACATCCCCCTGTCTACAAGAGACAATATCTGCCGCTCCCTGTCGGACAGTATCCTTGAACTGTTGATGCCCGCCATCGCAATCATTTTTCCGGTAGGGGAATGCACTATTGCCGATATCTGTTCAGACTGCACAGGCGTATACAGGCACAGGGCAAAGCGGATTGCCCTGCCATGAATGAAATAGAATATCCTGTGCATTACGGTCAGGTCCTTGCCCCTGTCATCCTTCATTGTCAGGGTGCTTTGCATATAATGTTCATCGGCAGCGGCACCGTTCCGGATAAATTCGAAGAAGCATAGTTCTTCAAGCTGTTTCCGCTCAATGTCCTTTTCATGGATTCTGCATAGGATCTCATCCTCCCATATAGTGTCGAGGCGGTGGTGAGTACCTTTGGCAGCTATGCCAAGTGTGTCCCCGAGACCTCCATAGAAGATGTGGCTTACCTTGTCTTTCAGGTCACTGAGCACAGCAATTGAATTCTCCGTTGAGGCATATATGAACGCAGTCTCAAGATAGAGGCTGAGCTCAGGCGATGTGCCGTTTTCCGCAAAATCCTGTATAAGAAGCTTTCTGTCCAGTGTCCTGTTCATAATGGTTATTTTTGACTATTGCCGATGGGCCCGGCGGCCTTTAACTTTGCAAAGTTAATGATTGGTTTCAAGAAACGGTTTTGCTGTGGATGAAAATAAATTTTATAGAACATATGAATATGAAAAAGATTGTTTTGTCTTTGGCTGCAGTTATGGCAGCGGCATCTCTCTCAGCGCAGACACTGGAGAAGATGCAGTGGTTCAATGAGCCGGAATCATGGAAAATTGAAAAAGGGGAGAGGCTTGTCATGGATGTCACTCCGCACAGCGACTACTGGCGCATATCCCATTACGGTTTTACAGTAGACGATGCGCCTTTCATGTATACCGTAAGAGGAGGGGAGTTTGAGGTGAAGGTCAAGGTTTCAGGCGAATACAAAGTGCGTTTCGACCAGGCCGGACTTATGATTCGCGCAGACAAGGAAAATTACATCAAGACCGGAATCGAATTTGTTGACGGAAAATATAACCTCAGCACAGTTGTGACCCATGGCACGAGTGACTGGAGTGTAATCGCGCTGGACAAGCCTGTTCCGTACATATGGATAAAGGCCGTGAGAAGGCTGGATGCTGTGGAAATCTTCTACTCGTTTGATGACAAGGAATATACGATGATGCGCAACTGCTGGCTTCAGGACAATACTCCGGTTGCTGTGGGCATGATGGCCGCCTGCCCTGACGGGGAGGGGTTCAAGGCCATATTCGAGAACTTCTGCATAAAGCATCTCCCTGACGCCCGCCGTACAGAATGGCTCAAGAACAATCAGTAAAGGAAGACCGGACTAAAAATTCAGTGACAGCCCGATACCGTTTCGTGTAGCACCGAGATTCAGGCTGTATTCCCGGCTGTCGGCCCTATAGTTCCTGTTGTAGTCATCAGCAATTTTGCGCAGGCCCCGCTGCCCCTTTACGAGCAGCGGGATTCCTGCTCCAAGGCATCCGGCACCTGCAATGTAGCATGCTGCGGCACCGACATATCCGCTATTGTCCTTAGTGCTTGTGGCCATAAATGAGGGATGGATATTGTTCTGCGTAAATCTGTTGAAAGACGCAGTGCTGGCGTGCATGGCAACTCCCATGACAAGAGAGCCTGCACCAAAGCATGTCAGCAGTATTCCCCATGAGTATTTCCGCCTGGCTGACATATACTCGGTCCCGTATAACGAATAGCCTATGTAGTCAGCTATTGCATCCCCTCTTATGCGTTCATGCCGGCAGTAATAATGCCCGTGGTGATACTCAATGCGGCAATTATTGTGCTGCGGAAGTGACGAATATGGGTATATGCCTTGGTTTGACAGGTATGGTCCTGTCTGTGCGAATATTTTTTCTGTCCCGTTTTCGAAGACAATTTTCAGTATTTTCCAGGTCGACATCCTGTAGTCAGGTCCGTTGAGGTTGTCATATGTTTTGTAAATTATATAGTCTTCCCCGATTTCGCTGACTTTTGCTGCAATCGGCTTTGCGTCAACGGTATGTATATAGTCCTGGGCAGAAAGGAAGGCCGGGAATATAAGTCCCGCCACTAAAACCGCCATTTTCAATTTTCTGGCAATTTTGAATTGTGTCTCCATGATATAGATTCTTTGCAGTAAGTCAAAATTCATTACAGGTACGCTTATATTATGCATTCCGTTTTTTATGGAACTTATGCACATATGAACCTCAGCCATGTCACAAACTTACAAAATAATCTCAGAGGATGTCCAGGTCAGGGCGTAATTTTATAGTCCATTGAAGAATTCAGACAATGTAAGCCCGTGGATGTCAAGTATCTTCAGCAATGTCTTCATTGTAATGTTTGCCCCGGTCTCGATTCTCCAGTACTGCACCCGGCTGAGGTCATTGTCCCATGCAAAATTTTCATGGCTTGTATAGCCTGCGTCAATCCGCAGTTGCCTGATTCTGTTTGCGATTGCCTGTACTCTTGGATCTTCCTGCTGCATGTCAAATGAATTTGCAGCGAAATTATTTTATGTAGTCTTAAATTATTACAACATATATAATAACATCATATATGTAAATTTTATATCTTTGTGCAGTTTCTGTCCGTGTGAATGTATCCGAGGCCTCCCCGGGTGAGCCGGTGCATTTTTGAATTGTGCTGTAATTGATATATAAACATTTAAGATTTAATATTTTATGAAACGTATTTTGATGCTTTTCGCTGTTGTGATGTCAGCAATCTTCCTTTCAGGATGTTCCAAGGAACTCAAGACTTTGTCCGGGACTGTGTGGGAAAAGAATGGAACCGGTACAATTGTAACCTTGACCTTTACAGATGTCCAATGCGAATTGAGAATAGCTTCAACGCAGAATCCGTCTAATTATACTAATACTTATTATGTCTATGAATACGATTCTTCCGTTGTCATGATGTATCCGGAGGAAGACGGGAAGGCAACCGTGAGAGGAATAATCAGCGGCAATACAATGAGTGTGGTAAATATGTCAACAGAAAAGACCATCGGTATATTCACAAAGAAGTGAAACAATATGGAACATATGGTATATAGCCAGCCGTATGGTATGCAACCCGCTGCAAATCAGTATATACCTAAAAATCGCTGCTCCGAAGACAGGGCAGCGATTTTTTTATAATAAGCCTAAGAGCCGGTAACTTACGCTCAACAGATTCAAAAACGGTGCAGACTAAAACAAAGAGTTCAGGACAGCGGCGAGGCGGTAGCCGGCTACCGTAAGCCTGTCTTCAAGCATAGGTGAAAAATCATAGACAAACTGATAGGAAAGGTTTGTGCTTGAAAGATTTTCCACGTAGTCATAGATTTCAGACGCGCAGGCGGAAGTTTCGGTGAGCCACTCCTCGAATGAGCCTTTGGAGATGCTCTTGCGCTCCTTGCGTCCGGCCCTGTCGAGCTGCTCCGTCCATTCCGTATAGCTCCATTTCCTGGCAGAGTCAATCATTTTGCTGTCCCATACGGAATGAAGGCTTGTATTCTGTCCGAACCATTTCACTTTCACCCTGTTTCCTCCGAGGTCAGACAGGCGGCCTGCATGCATAGGGCAGTGCAGGTCTCCAACCATGTGGACAATCATCATGATATAGTCTGCCTTGAGACTGTCAGACAAAGTCGAGCGGTTCTCCCTGAATTCACGTGTCAGGCTGTCAAGGGCTGTGACCACATCACCTTTAGGGTTCTTCTGCATTGACTGGTAGGTCTGTCCTTTGTCGATATTTGCATAGTGCCATGTCTTGGTCAGGTTATGTCCGCGTTCCCATGACGGGGCGTTCTGGAGGTTGTCCATCCACGAAGAATAATAGACAATGGAATGCCCGTCAAGAATCTTGTTCAAGGCTCTCTTTGTGCGCGGAGTCAGATGTTCCTGGGCGATTGATGCCACGATGTCATGTCCCTTTTGGCCCCAGCCGAATGCCGGCATGCTGCAGAGGATCATGATGACAATTGATGTGATAGTTCTGGTTGTTTTCATATTGGGGTCGCTTTTGCGCAGCTTTATAGCGCCGCCTTTATATTCTTGATTCTTTCAGCAAATTCGTCGCGTCCGATAAGGGAGACAATATCAGCGATTCCAAGTCCGCTTGACGCCCCCACGAGAGCGAGCCTCAGACAGTTCATCACCTTGCCCATAGGCCATTCGCGGCTGCGGATGAACTGCTCCACGGGATGTTCGATGCCCTCCTTGGTGAACTCGCTGATGGCCAGTTCGCTGCCTGGTGCCGGAGCATTCTCAGCATCACCGGCTGCTGGTCCGTATGTACCTTTGCCGCTTATTATGAAATCAGCCACCTGGAGTGCCAGGCTGTAGTTCTCCTCTTTCCAGAACTTTGCTGCATCTTTTTCAGCGTAAGTTGACGGAGTCACAAAAAGATAGGATGCGATGTCCCAGAAGTCAGCAACAAATGACGCCCTTTCCTTGATAAGTGCAACAACGTTCTCGACATATTTGCGTGTGAAAATGCCGTTCTTGAAATCCGCTCCGCCAACGGTCATCTCAGAGCCTGCAGTAAGGGCGCATTTCGGGCAGTCTACCACCTGTATTCCATGCTCCTCAAGCACAGGGATGAACAGGCCGGCAAGCTCTGCCGCGCTCTTTGTGCGCAGATATTCCTTATTGTACCACTTTGCCTTATCCGGGTTGAAACGTGCCCCGGACTTGATTACACGCTCAAGCGAGAATGCCTCGATCAGCTCGGGCGTCGTGAACAGCTCACGGTCATCTCCCGGGTTCCAGCCAAGCATTGCAAGCAGATTGACAAATGCCTCTGGGAAATATCCGTCCTCACGGTATCCGCGTGATGTCTCGCCCTCTGAGTTCACCCATTTGAGCGGGAATACCGGGAAGCCGAGACGGTCACCGTCCCTCTTGCTCAGCTTGCCTTTCCCGTCTGGCTTCAGCAGCAGCGAAAGATGTGCAAACCGCGGCATAGTGTCCTGCCATCCGAAGGCCTCATACAGCAGGTAGTGCAGAGGCAGCGATGGAAGCCACTCCTCACCGCGGATGACCTCTGTAATCTCCATAAGATGGTCATCCACAATGTTTGCGAGATGATATGTAGGCAGCTCGTCAGCCCTTTTCCACAGCACCTTATCGTCAAGTGTGTCGGTGTTTATCTCCACATGGCCGCGGATAAGGTCATCCATTTTCACCACCCTGTTCTCAGGCATCCTGAACCTGATTGTCCAGTCTGTACGAGCCTCAAGCAAAGGCCTCCACTCGCTTTCCGGCATTGAAAGTGAGTTGCGGAGCGACATTCTCGTGATATGGTTATAGATGAAAGTCTCCTTATTCGCCTCCATCTCCGCCCTCTTGGCTGTCAGCTCCTCTGACGTGTCGAATGCATAGTAGGCATATCCCTTTTCGACCAGTTCCTCTGCATATTTGCGGTAGATGCTGCGTCTCTGGGACTGCCTGTAAGGTGCATGCGGATGCTTTTCCGATGCAGTCTCCACTACATTGCCCTCGGAGTCTACACCTTCGTCGGGTATGATTCCGCACCAGTTCAGAGCCTCAATGATATATTTCTCGGCTCCAGGCACAAATCTCTGTGAATCAGTGTCCTCAATCCTTATGATGAAGTCTCCTCCATGCTGCTTTGCATAGAGGTAGTTGTAAAGCGCCGTCCTGACTCCTCCCATGTGGAGAGGGCCTGTAGGTGACGGTGCAAACCTTACTCTTGTCCTGCGTGTCATATATTAGAACCTTTTATCCTTGTCAAAAAATCGCGCAAAGATAAACAATTTAATGTTAATTGCTAATTGTTTATATTCTGCATGTGCCCGGACCTTGAAGGTACAGCGCGCCTGATGGCAGTGACGTTCTCTATCTGGCTGCGGTCCTGGCCGTGCTCAACGGCCATAATCGGCCTGTTTTCATCTGTGAAATGGAATTTCCTGACATTGGCGGTGGCATTGTATCCGATCTTTATGCTGTCAGGAGGTTCAGGAAGCTCAATCTCGCCGTTGTTCTCCATGTCCTTGCTGTATGTGAATGTCTCATCAATCATTATGAAATTGCCGATATTCTCTTTAGGGCCAAGTATCTTGTTCATCTTGAAGCCTGTGGCGATGACTGTTATGTTGACCTTGTCTCCGGTGTCAGGATTGTCATCCCATACGATTCCACGCTTGAAGTTGTTGGCGTTCCCGGTGTAGGTATTGATGAGGGTGTTGATTTCTTTCAGCTCATCCATAAGGAGACCGTGCTCGTTCCTTCCTGCGGTGATGTTCAGAAGGACATTCTTTGATGTCTTCAGGTCATAGTCATTCAGCAGGGGAGACTCCATGGCCTGCTTCACCGCGTCCTCGAGCCTGTTCTCGCCTGTCCCAGTCCCGCAGCCCATGAGGGCCATGCCGCTGTCACGCATCATCTTCTGTACATCCTTGAGGTCCACATTGATGTACCCTGGCTTCTTGATTATCTCTGTGATGCCCCTTATTGCGGTGGCAAGGATTTCATCGGCCTTTGGGAATGCCTCATGTGACAGCAGGTTGCCATAACATTCATATAGTTTCTCATTGTTGATTATGAGCAGGCTGTCAACCGTCTTTTCAAGTTCCTTGATGCCCTCGATTGCCTTGGACATGGATTCATTCCCCTCATTCTCGAAAGGGATTGTCACCACACCTATTGTGAGGATGCCTCTCTTCTTTGCCATATTTGCGATGACGGGGGCGGCGCCGGTTCCTGTTCCTCCACCCATGCCGGCAGTGACAAACAGGATTTCAGTGTCGGTGCTGAATATCGCCTCCTCGATCTTTTCCTGGCTCTCAAGTGCGGCATTTCTTCCTGCAATCGGGTCTGTACCTGCGCCATGGCCTTCCCCAAGCTGTACCTTTACCGGTACATTGCTTGTCGTCAGGGCCTGCGAGTCAGTGTTGCAGACGATGAAAATACATCCCTTGATCTGCTGGTTGTACATGTATGTCACAGCATTGCAGCCACCGCCGCCTACACCTATGACCTTTATTATAGAGTCATCTGGAATCCAGTCTGAAGGTGCTACCATATCTATATAGTTGTCTTCCATAATCTGTCTTTTGTTTTGCCCGGAGCGGTCGCGTAAGGCTCCGGAAGGTTTCCGTGTGTCTATACTTCTGGCTTGCTTATGTTTTCGTACAAGTCTTCAAGGCTCTTGCCAACATTCTGTCTGATCTTTTCCCCGAACAGGCCGAACCATTTCACTTTAGGGGCATTTTTCTTCCGCTCTTCCTCCTCTGCTCTCTTTCTGCTCTCTGCCTCTTTTCTTCTCTTTTCCCCCTCTTCTTTTCTCCTCTTCTCCTCTTCGCTGATTTCATCGAACTCCATCCCCAGGTCCCCCGTCTCTCCAGTTGCTGGAGGTTCTGGTGAATGTTCTTCAGCAGTCTCCTCCGGTACCGGTCCGTTTGCTGAATGGCAGCAGTTGAGGGCAGGCTCTCCCTTTGCGCAGAGCAGCATCCCTATGGAAGTCGCTGCACCTGTCCCGAATACACCCTCGCAGTCTGATGTGAAGAACATTGATCTCGGATAGCCGGTACGCACGTTGTATCCGGACATTTCCTTGATCAGGTTTCCGCAGTTTGTAAGGTTAGCCCCTCCTCCTGTTATGACAATGCCGCTGTTGAGGTTGTCTGCAAATCCGCTCTGCTCTATCTCGTACAATATGGCATTGACGATCTCCTGTGTCCTTGCAGTGATGATTTCCGACAGGTACTGGACAGGAAGGCGCTTTGCCGGGACGCTGTTTATGTAAAGTATCTTCTCGCTCATGTTCTGCAGCCTGTCAGGCATGCATGCACCGTAGGCCAGCTTTATGTTTTCCGCGAGGACGTCAGGAATGGAGGCTTCAGACTTTATGTCCTTGCTTATCAGCTTTCCGCCGAAAGGAATCGAGGCGTAATGCCTCATGATTCCTCCGTAATAGACTGCTACAGATGTGACTCCACCTCCGAAATCGATCAGGGCGACACCGTTGTCTATCTCGGATTCCCTGAGTACCGCCTTTGCGGTCGTGTCGGGGGTGAAATACTTGCGTGCCACGGAAATCCTTATCATGTCAAACGTAAGGTCAATGTCCTCAAGCGGTTTCCTCTTTCCGATGAACAGCTTGAAGTTACCTTCGATCTTGTCGCTTGCCATTCCGATTATGTCGTCTTCGACAAGCTGGAACTCCTCCCCGTTGGAGAAAGACTGTGCCACAGCCCCGAGGAGAATCTCCGACTGCCTGTCCTCCATAGGATATGTGTCCATGGCAATCTCCTTGAAGTTCCTGACTTCCTCCTCTGTAATGCATTCTTTGGGATTCCTTTCTGCAACCATCTGCGCTGTATCCTGGCTGACCTGGAATCTTGGCATGCCTACCACGACCTGCGTGATCTTCATGCCCAGTTCCTCTTCGGCCTCCCTGACTGCGACTTCCAGCACATTGGCAACTTTCTTAGGCGCGAAGACCTTGCTGTCGCGTATGCCGTCGGAATTATGTTCCCTGAAATAGATGACCTGCATGTTGTCGCCCTCAATCTTTGCCACGGTAACGGCAAATTTCGAGCTTCCAAGGTCAATGGCAACTATGTGTCTCTCATCCATATTTTTACCTCCTTTTACTTCCTGCATATAACCTGTCCGTCATATTTTACGTTGACGCTTGAATATGTCCCGCTTCCTTTTTCCGGGACAATCTCGGAATAGTAGTATCTTATTCTCTTGAATTTAATGTCAATGTTGTCCGGGCTGCCGAAGATGAACTTCTCCCTGCCTTCCACCGGGTAGATGACGATGTCACCGTTGCCGAGGACGCTCATCCGCGCTATCTTTCCTGACAGCCAGCTGTGCCCGTCGATGTAGCTTATCATGCCGAGTATCCCGTCCAGCCATTTCTTTTCCTCCTGGCTGCCGGCCTCGCCTTTATATCCGCTGTCTGCCCTCAGCGGCACATTCCCGTCAATGTAAAGTATGTCATCCGGGTTGTGCCTCTGCAGCGGGAAGAGGTAGCCGTCAGCGTCTGAATAGAAGCCTCCGCCGTTTTTCCTGAACTGGACAACAGGCGTGCGCTGCGTGACCTCAATGTTGAGCAGGCCGTCACGTGTCATGTAGGCCTCACTCTTGAGCACTGCGCTTTTGCTGTCTATCGCGCGCTCTATCTTCACAAGGTCAATCTCTCCTGCCTTCATGCCGATGTATCCGATTTTCTCCATGTCAAGATAGGACTTCACATCCTCGCGTGTCACAAAACGGTTCCTGAGGCTGTCCCTGATGACAATATTCAGGCCTGAGCAGCTTGTCCCATGACGTTTTGCTGCGCCAGCGCCAAGCGTTGCGGCCATATATATGGTCACAACGGAGGCGAAGACTATCGCCATGATATATCTGGCAGCGGCTTTCATGTCCTTTAGTTTTATCTTTGTCCGGATTCAATGCGTTTCCTGAGCATTTCTGCTATAGGCTCTATGAACCTGTCAATGTTTCCTGCACCGAATGTTATCAAAGTGTCCACCGGCTCATTTTCAAGGTAGTCCATAAGCTCTTCCTTTTTCATGAGCACTTTGCTGGGGGCAGCGACCTTGTCGAATATGATCTCTGACGTCACTCCGGGGATAGGCACCTCGCGTGCCGGGTAGATGTCCAGCATTATCAGCTTGTCAACATTGCTGAGCGCTTCCGCGAATTCATCCGCAAAGTCCCTTGTCCTGGTGTAGAGATGCGGCTGGAAAACAGCTGTCAGCCTCCTGCCGGGGAATATGTCCCTCATTGAGCTTATGGCTGTGGCAATCTCTTTTGGGTGATGGGCATAGTCGTCTATATATGAGCATCCCGGGGTGTTTACATGTATGTCGAATCTTCTCCTGACTCCGCTGAATGATGCAAGTGCCTCCCTGACATTCTCCGGGTCAAGCCCGTAGGTGAGGGCGACAGCCGACGCGGCAATGCTGTTCTCCGCATTCACCCATCCAGGTATTCCGCATCTGCATTTCTCTACCACGCCGCCTGGCCATACAAGGTCGAATGTGAAATATCCGCAGCTGTCGCAGCTTATGTTCTCTGCATGGAAGTCTGCCGACGTGTCATTGTATGAATATGTCAAGATTCTGGCAGCTGTGTCCTCCGCTGTTATCTCAAGGCCTTTTTTAATTATGACACTTCCGCTGACCTGTGAGGCGAATGCCTTGAAGGCCTCATGCAGGTGGCAGATGTCGGAATATATGTCAAGGTGGTCTGCATCCATGGATGTGATCACAGCGATTTCAGGGTGCAGCTGCAGGAATGAGCGGTCAAACTCGTCCGCCTCTGCAACTATGACCGGATTGTGGCTTGTCAGGAGGTTTGTCCCGTAGTTCTTCGATATTCCTCCGAGGAAAGCAGAGCATCCGGTGCCGTCTGACGTGAATATGTGCGCCAGGAGTGTGCTTGTTGTAGTCTTTCCGTGGGTTCCGGCAACAGCGAGGCAGCTCTGGCCCTCAGAAATCTCACCGAGCATCCTTGAACGCTTTACTGTCCTGTAGCCATGCTCCTGTACATATACCAGCTCTCCCATGTCATGCGGTATGGCCGGGGTATATATCACCAGCGTGCCCTCGACATCCTTTGGGATGAATCCTGTGTTGTCCTCGTAATGGATCTCGATCCCTTCGCTTTCAAGCTCATGGGTCAGTTCAGACGGAGTCCTGTCATAGCCCGATACCTTGTACCCCTTGAAATTGTAGTACCTGGCTATCGCGCTCATGCCGATTCCGCCGATTCCTATGAAATATATGTTTCTGTAGTCCATAATCCTAAAACTTTCGTAATTCATTGTCTTTTATTCCGGTTCCGCATCAGACCAGCCTGTATATCTCCTCGGCGATGGCATCAGCGGCGTCAGTGCGTGCGAGTGTGGCGATATTCTCTTCCAGCTCCCTGGTCTTTGCGCTGTCCGCAATAAGTGCGCATGCTGCAGGCATCAGCTTTTCGACAGCCTCTGCGTCATGTATGATAAGACCGGCGTTCTTGCGGACAAGCGCCATGGCATTATGTGTCTGGTGGTCTTCGGTCACATTCGGTGATGGCACGAATATGGAGGCCTTGTGTGCGGCGCACAGCTCTGAAATGGAGCTTGCCCCGGAACGTGAGACCACAACATCAGCAATTGCGTATGCGAGGTCCATCCTCTTGATGAAGTCGCTGTGGTGTATGGATTCCAGAATCTTCCCTCCAAGTCCTTTGGCTTTCGCCTCGTCCATGAACGCATCAACCTGCGGCCTGTACCATTTCCCGCACTGCCATATGATTTCTGTGCCTTCTCCACCAGGGCATCCGTCTGAAATCCACTTCATCACGGATTCATTGAGTGTGCGGCTCCCGAGGCTGCCTCCTACTATGAAAAGGTGCTTTTTCTGCGGGTCAAGGCCATAGAATCCGATGGCCTCTTTTTTCATGTCTCCGGTGGCCGGAACTATTTCGCTGCGTATCGGGTTGCCTGTCATGACAATCTTGTCCGCAGGGAAGAAACGCTCCATGCCATCGTATGCAACGCATATCTTACCGGCTTTCCTGCCGAGTATCTTGTTGGTCAGGCCTGCGAATCCGTTCTGCTCCTGGATAAGGGTAGGGATGCCTTTCCTCTCCGCTTTCCAGAGCAGTGGCGCGCTGGCGTATCCTCCTACGCCTATCGCGATGTCGGGCCTGAACCCGTCTATTATCTCTCCAGCCTTTGACAGGCTCTTTGCAATCTTGAACGGGAGCATGAGGTTGGATGCTGTAAGTTTCCTCTGGAGCCCTGCTACGGGAAGCCCTATTATCCTGTAGCCTGCTGCCGGAACTTTCTCCATCTCCATCTTGCCTTCTGCACCGACAAAGAGTATCTCGGTGTCGGGATTCAGCTCCTTGAGCCTGTTGGCAATGGATATGGCAGGGAAGATATGCCCCCCTGTGCCGCCTCCGCTGATTATCGCCCTTATTGCCTTATGTCCTCTGTCCATGGTCTATATCTGATTTTCCTGTCTTTTCATATGTCTTGCATGGTTCGCTATTCCATGAATTCACCGTCATCAAGCGACTCCAGCCTGTCAAGGTCATCAAGTGTGCTTCGCAGCTCATCATCGCTGTGGTCGATTATCGGGTCAGCCATATTCTCGACTTTCTCCATTTTACTCTTGACCATCTTGCTTATTGAAAGCAGCACCCCGAATGCTATGCTGAATGCAAGGAACGAACTGTTCCCGTGGCTTATCATCGGAAGTGTCTGTCCTGTCAGCGGGCCGTCCGCATTGATGAAGATATGCATCATTGCCTGTCCGCTGATTGCAAGGGTAAGCCCGGCGACGACAGTCTTCGTATAGAGGCTGTCGCAGCTCTTCACTATTATCGAGCCTCTTGCGAGCAGGCTGAGATACAGTATTATGAGCAATGCCGCTCCCCAAAGCCCGTATTCCTCGACTATGAAGCTGAACATGAAGTCGCTGAAAAGGAGGGGGACAATGTATTTCTGTGTGCTTCTGCCCGGCCCTTTGCCGCCTATTCCTCCTTCCTTTACCGCAATCAGTGCACCGATCTGCTGGCTGTTCTTGTCTACATATTCTCTCCATTCGGCTGTACCCGACTTTATTTCTGACGGGTCCTTTGGATGGAAGAATCTGTGGATCCTGTTTTCCCATGTCTCCCATCTGTCCACGAGTACGCCTCCTGAAGTCTTGTACAGCCCGTATGAAGCGCCTATCATTATTATGGCGGCTGCGACAGCAAGCAGGATGTCCTTGATAGGCAGTCCGCCGATAAGTATCGTGACTATCATGAGGGAGAGGATGAACAATGCGCTTGAGCCGCTTCCTGCTGCAACGGCCCCTGTGACAAACAGTATGGGCGCATGGATGTATATTATTCTCTTGACAAAAGGCTTCCTGAGGAAGGCCAGGGACTTGAACCGTCCTGACAGCTTGTTCGCAATCCAGAAACGGTCCTGGCTGTAGGCGTCAGTCGCCCAGGAGAGATAGAATATCATGCCTATCTTCACAAACTCATAGACCTGCAGCTGGAAGCCGAAGATCTTCAATGCCCTCCATTCGTTGTTTACCTGTACAGCACATACGTGTGTCAGAAGCATCAGCAGCATAGCTGCGGAGACTATAAAACCGAATTGCGACAGGAACATGAAGAATCCTATCTTGTCAATGGCGTTGCAGCCGAAGACAAGCCCCAGTCCGATGATTACTATTATTATCTGCTCCCTGAATATCGCCAGCCTTGTCGTGTGCTGCATGTTTGCAAGGAGGGTTGTGGAATCGAATATGGCCACAATGGAGAACATGATGAGCATGGTGAGTATTATCCATATCACCTTGTCTCCCTTGATCCTGTCCAGGCAGCCCCATATCCATTTGCCCTTATTTGTCTTGCTTTCAGCCATTCCCTAATCCTTTGCCTGTCTCTTCCGGACAGCCGTTATTTTCCACCAATATGATATCCCCTTCTACAGGTTGCGTACAGCCTCCTTGAACTTGCGTCCCCTGTCTTCGTAGTTCTTGAAGAGGTCAAAGCTTGCGCAGCAAGGGGACAGGAGCACCACATCACCGGCGACGGCCAGGGTGCTTGCCAGTTTCACGGCCTCTTCTGCAGATGTCACGTCATGTATCTCCGGTACGACGCCCTCGAACGAGTCATGGAACTTCTTGTTGTCAAGCCCCATGCATATCATAGCCTTCACCTTGTCCTTTGCAAGCTGGAGCAGGGTGGAGTAGTCATTTCCCTTGTCCGTGCCGCCGACAATCCATACGACAGGCTTGTCCTGGCACTCCAGTGCGTACCATGCCGCGTCTACATTTGTGGCCTTTGAGTCATTTATATATAGCACATCCTTTATGCTCAGCACTTTTTCCAGACGGTGCTCGACAGCCTGGAATGTGGATAGGCTCTTGCGTATCATCTCGTTGTCTATATCCATTACTTTTCCGGCAATGGCGGCCGCCATGGAGTTGTAGACATTGTGCCGTCCACCGAGGGCAAGCTCCTTTATGAACATGTCGCATTCATCGTTGCCGACCCTTGCGACCATCCTGTCTCCGCGGAGGAACGCTCCTTCCTTGACCTCTGATTTCTGCGAGAACGGGAGCATCTTGGCCTTTACCACAATCTGGTTCAGGTGGTTTATTGTGATCTCATCATCTGAGCAGAATATGAAGCAGTCGCTGCTCTCCATGTTCCTCGTGATACGGAACTTCGCCTTTACGTAGTTCTCCATGTTGTGGTCGTATCTGTCAAGATGGTCCGGGGTGATGTTTGTGAGGACCGCTATGTCTGCCTTGAAGTCGTACATGTTGTCAAGCTGGAAGCTGCTCAGCTCCAGTACATATATGTCAAAGTTCTCTGTGGCTACCTGGTATGCGTAGCTCTTTCCTATGTTTCCGCCAAGCCCTACGTTCATGCCCGCCTGCTGGAGCAGGTAGTATATGAGCGATGTCGTTGTTGTCTTGCCGTTGCTGCCGGTGATGCAGATTTTCTTGGCGGAATCGTATCTTCCGGCGAACTCAATCTCGGAGATGATATGGATCCCCGCCTCGGTGAGTTTCTTGACCATCGGGGCAGTGGAGGGGATACCGGGGCTTTTAATTACCTCATCGGCGTTCATTATCAGCTCTTCTGAATGCTGTCCGCACTCGTACGGGATGTCCCACTTCCTGAGTGTTTCCGCATATTCCCCTGTGATATTGCCTTTGTCTGAAAGGAAAACATCAAAACCTTTCACTTTTGCGAGCACGGCAGCTCCTACACCGCTTTCACCGCCGCCCAATACTACTATTCTTGACATGTCTCTTGACCCTTTTATCTTATTTTCAATAAACCTATTGTCAGCACTGCGAGGATTATCCCTATTATCCAGAACCTTACGGTTATCTTGGATTCGGCCAGTGCCCTTTTCGGCATATCAATTATTGCCGGAATCCCTTCTTTCTGGAAATGATGGTGGAGAGGCGCCATCCTGAATATGCGCTTTCCTGTCCCGTATCTCTTTTTTGTGTATTTGAAATAGCTCCTCTGCATGAGCACGGAGAGGCTTTCCACGAAAAACACTCCGCACAGGATTGGCAGAAGCAGCTCTTTCCTTATAAGTATGGCGCAGACGCCTATGATGCCGCCTATTGCAAGCGAGCCGGTATCTCCCATGAACACCTGTGCCGGAAATGAATTGTGCCACAGGAACCCTATCAGTGCACCGACAAATGCCGCCATGAAGACTGCAATCTCTCCTGTCCCCGGGATATACATTATGTTCAGGTAGTCCGCGTTTATTATGTTTCCTGAGAGCCATGCGAAGATGCCGAGTACGACACCGGCTATGGCGGAAGTCCCTGTCGCAAGCCCGTCAAGCCCGTCCGTCAGGTTCGTTCCGTTTGAGCATGCTGTTATGACAATGACAATCATCACTACGTATATTGCCCATTTGCAGTACCAGCCCCATTTGCCCTTGAGAGGGGAGAGCCATTTGTAGTCGAATTCATGGTCCTTGACAAAAGGTATGGTCGTCTTTGTGCTCTTGATTACATCCATCTGCACTGTGCCTGCCTGGGTGGCCTGCTCTGCCTCTTCCAGGTACTCGGCTGCAGGAGGATTTTCGGCCGGGGCGGATTCCCTCACGACAATCTTTCCGCTGAAGCATACCGTCAGCCCTATCACAAGCCCGAGGGCGACCTGCCCTGCAAGCTTGCCTCTTTCGCTCATCCCTTCCTTGTTGTGCCTGAATATCTTGATGTAGTCGTCTGCGAAGCCGAGTGCTCCAAGCCAGACTGTCGAGACGATGAGCAGGATTGTGTATATGTTGGTGAGGTCCGCGAACAGGAGCACGCCTCCGAGTATCGCGAGTATTATTATTATGCCGCCCATTGTGGGGGTTCCCTTTTTCTGCATCTGCCCTTCAAGGCCAAGGTCCCTTATCTCCTCGCCGATCTGCTGCTTCTGCAGCCATCTGATTATCCTCTTCCCTGTGAAGACTGATATCAGCATGGCTGTGACACTTGCCATTATTGCCCTGAATGATAGATATGTAAAGAGTCCCTGTCCAGGAATGTCAAGGTCTTTGAGGCTGTCAAATAAATGGTATATCATTTCTTTTATCCTTTCTTGTGATTGCGTGTTTACTTTAATCTGGCCTTCCGGTCTACTGTATGGCCATCATGTCCCTGAATACCTCCCTCACAATCTCCTTCTCGTCAAAATGGCGTTTTTCTGTCCCTATTATCTGGTAGGTCTCATGGCCTTTCCCTGCAAGGAGTATCGTGGAGCCGGGCTGTGCTGTCATTATTGCTGTCCGTATTGCCTGTTCCCTGTCCTCGATGAAGATTGACCGTGCCTTTCCGGATATGTCCATGCCTGCCTTGATCTCGGCCATGATGTCGGATGTCTTCTCCGTTCGGCTGTTGTCAGAGGTCACTATGATCTTGTCGGCAATCTTCTGTGCAATCTGCGCCATCTCTGGCCTTTTGGTCCTGTCCCTGTCGCCTCCGCATCCGAAAAGGCATATCAGCTCGCGCTCAGGGGCGATCTCGCGGAGTGTCCTGAGGACGTTTTCAAGTGCATCCGGGGTATGTGCGTAATCTATCACTACGGACAGGTCCTTCGGACCTTTGAGGTTCTCGAGTCTTCCCGGTGCAGGCTGCAGGCTGCTGAGTGCCACGAGGGCCTCTTCAGGCCTTGCGCCGAGGCATACCGCGGTGGTGTATATCGCCAGTATGTTGTATGCGTTATGCTGCCCGATCAGGCTTGTCCAGGCCTCAACGCCGTCGATTCTCAGCTGCATGCCGTCGAAACTTTCCTCGATTATGCGGCAGGTGTGGTCGGCGATGCTCCTGCATGAATAGGTGACGATATGTGCCTTTGTGTTCTGCATCATCACCATGCCGTTCCTGTCGTCGATGTTTGTTATCGCATATGCCTCTGCCGGGAGAGTGTCGAAGAACAGCTTCTTGCACCTAAGATATTCCGCGAAAGTCTTGTGGTAGTCCAGGTGGTCGTGGGTGAGGTTGGAGAATATCCCGGCCTTGAATTCCAGCCCTGCGACCCTTTCCTGCTCCACTCCTATCGAGCTTACCTCCATGAAGCAGTATTCACATCCCTCTTCCACCATTTCTGCAAGCAGGGAGTTGATTGTTATCGGGTCTGATGTCGTGTTCACGGCCTCGCTTCCCCTTGTCCCTACGTAATTGGCAATTGTAGAGAGGAGCCCGCAGCTGTATCCGAGCGACATGAACATCCTGTACAGTAGTGTGACTGTTGTGGTCTTCCCGTTTGTGCCGGTTATCCCGACCAGCGTAAGCTTGCGTGAAGGGTTGTCGTAGAAGTTCGCGGCAGCTGTCGCGATAGCGTGCCTTGATGACCTTACCTGTATGAATGTGACACCTTCCGAGCCTGCCATATAAGGCTCGGCGGCTGTACGGTCTTCATACATTATGGCAGTCGCTCCTTTTTCTATGGCGGAGCCGATATATGAATGCCCGTCGCTTGCAAAGCCCTTGACTGCTATGAACAGCGTGTCTCCGGAGACTTTCCTGGAGTCGCTGGCAATAAGATGTATCTCGCGGTCCAGACTGCCGTCCGCCGAGAGTACCATGCATCCCTTTATTATATTCTCAAGTGTCATGTCCTTTAGTCTTCAATCATGTTTAATGCATACATTTCGTCCACTATCGTCTTGAACGCCGGTATCCCGAATGCACCATAGAGGTTGCCGCGCGAAAGCTTGGAATAGAAGACGATTATGGCGGTGTACTGAGGGTTGTCTGCAGGGAAGAAGCCAACAAATGTTGCCTGGTGCTGCCTGTTGCCGTTTGCGTCCTTGTACACGACCTTGTCTTTCCCGTTGCTGCCTTTAGTGGTGAACGGGATCTGTGCCGTGCCGGTCTTGCCTGCAATCTTGCACCTTGCGCTCCTGAGCGCGCTTCCTGTACCGGATTCAGTCACTTTGTTGAGTGCCCTTGTAAGGGTGTCCGCTGTCGCCTTGGAGCAAATGGAACCGTTCAGTATTGTCGGGCTGAAACGTTTCTTCACCTTTCCGTTCTCCTCGAATGATTCCACGAAATAAGGTTTCATCATCTTCCCCTTGTTCGCCACTGCGTTGTACAGTGTGATTATGTGCAGTGGGGTGACATTGACTGTGTACCCGATTGCGATTGACGGCAGGGCAGTGCCGCTCCAGGCCGGACTTCCGGGTCCTGGTACGACAGGCCTGGCAAGGCCTTTTATGTCCAGGTCATATTCTTCGGCGAGCTTGTATTCGTACAGCTTCCTGATAAACCTGTCCGGATCTTTCTCGTAGTGTTCGCAGGCAAGCTGGCGGAATACGTTGTTGGATGAGATCTTGAACGCATCAATGATGCTGATCTGTGTGTCTGGCCACTTGTAGAGGTACTCGTCGGTAAACGTCTTCTTGTTGTATGTCCACGATCCCTTGTTGGTTGGCACCTTTGTCTCAAGGCTCTTGACATATCCGTCCTCGATAAGTGTCATCAGCGTCGCAAGCTTGAACACTGAACCTGGGTCTCCGGAGCGTCCGATTGCATAGTTGTATATTTCACGCGGCTCTCCGTTGCTGTCTATCATAAGGTTTGTCATTGCGCGTATGGCCCCTGTCTTGACATCCATTATGATTGCGCATCCGCCTTCTATGTTGCTGTTCTCCTTGATCCTCTTGCGGAGTGCCCTGTCGGTGATGTCCTGGATATCAATGTCAAGCGTTGTCCTGATGTCCAGCCCGTTCTCGACTGCTACAGATGTACTGTCATACTCAGGGATGCGCTGTCTGGCATCGGTCAGCTTCTTCCATTCGATTCCCTCTTTCCCGTGCAGGGTATAGTCGTAATTGCCCTCGATGCCGATTGTGCTGTTGGTCTCGCTATTGTTGTTTACATGTCCTATGACTCTCCTTGCGAGTGCATCGTAAGGGTATTTGCGTGTGTCAATCTTCTTGACGATAAGCCCGCCCCTGTATCCGCTTTCATTGAACAGCGGAAGCTCTTTCAGCTTCAGCAGCTGGCCGTGGTCCACTGGCCTTCCGATTTTCATGTACTGGTTACCGCTCTTCCTGCCCTTTTCAATGCTTTTGTAGTATTCGTCGGCAGACTTGTCGTTGAATGTGGCTGAAAGACCTTTCGAAAGCCCCTTTGCCTTTGACAGCCACTCCGCCTCTTTTTCCTTGCCTTTTTCCTTGTCCCTCATTTCAGCGAATGCCTTCTTCTGGACGGTGCAGTCCATGTAGATCTGGTACATGGGTATCGATGTAGCGAGAATTCTCCCGTCATGGGCGAGTATTGTGCCCCTTTCCGGCTCTATGGTTGTCTTTATGCTGCGGGTCTTGACTGCAGAAAGCATCCTCGGGTCCGGCTTAAATGTGAGCTGTATGTAGACAATCCTGGCAAAGAGCATGATGGCGGCCATCAAAAAAAAGGCATGGATGACCATCAATATGATGCCCACCCTGTCTGTCTTCCTGGAGGTGTTCTCCTCCTGTATGCCGGTCCGTTTCTCTGCCATGTTCTTCTTTCTGTGTCAAATTACTTGAGCTTCTCCGCCTTTTTCTGCGGCAGGGTGACTTTCGACCCTGATCTCTCCAGCATCTCCTGCACCTTGCTTATCCGGTCGTATCTCGCAAGCTCGAAGGTCTTCTGGGCGTGGAAAATCTTTGTGTCCTCAAGGACTTTCCTGCTGTGCTCGCGCCTGACCATCGTCTCGTCCATCTTCAGGTTTACAAAAAGTGTAAATGCGATGAGGACGAAAAGGTAGATGATATGGGCCAGGTATTTGTCGGCCCTCATCCTCAGCAGGAGCTCTCCGCGTGCCGTCGCTGCCAGCAGGTTCTTTAATGTCTTGCCTATCTTAGCCATATGTCTGTCCTCTTTACCTGGTCTTTTCCGCTATCCGCAGTTTCGCGCTCCTTGCCCGCGTGTTCACCGATATTTCTGATTCCTGCGGGAGTATCGGCTTCTTGTTCACGGCCTTCATTGATGTCCCGATGTTTCCGTACAGGTCCTTCTCCATCTTGCCGTCTATGTTCCCGCTCCTGATGAAGTTCTTGACCATCCTGTCTTCGAGGGAGTGGTATGTTATCACCACGAGCCTTCCGCCTTTCTTGAGCGACCTTTCGGCTCCATAGAGGAATTTCTCAAGTGACTTCATCTCCTGGTTGACCTCTATCCGCAGTGCCTGGTATACTTTCGCGAGGAACTTGTGTTCGGCGAATTTCGGAAGGGCGTCCCTGATTGCGCTGTCGAGGTCCCCGGTGGTCTCGATTGCCCTGCCTGCCCTTGCCTTGCAGATCATTGACGCTATCCTTCTGCTGTTGTCGACTTCTCCGTATATCCTCAGTATCCTTTCTATGCTTTCTTCGTCATAGGTGTTCAATATGTCTGCGGCTGTCTGCTCCGCCTGTGTGTTCATCCTCATGTCAAGTGCGGCGTCGTAGCGGAAAGAGAATCCCCTTTCCGGCGTGTCGAACTGATGGGATGAGACCCCGAGGTCGGCCAGGATCCCGTCAAGGCCTCCGCTGAATCCCTCGAAGATTGTGTAGTTGTGGATAAATCTGAAATTGTTGCGCACAAGTATGAGTCTTCCGTCTTCTGCGGCTGACCTTATGGTCGCAGCTTTGTGCCCGTTCCCCTCGGATGCGTTCCTTATCGCGTCTTCGTCGCGGTCAAAAGCCATGACTCTCCCTTTCGGGGAGAGCCGTGCAAGTATTTCGGCTGTGTGCCCGCCTCCGCCGAATGTGGCGTCGGCATATGTTCCGTCCGCGTCCCCTATGAGCGCGGAAACACTTTCGTCAAGCAGTACCGGTATATGATATTCAGACATTCCAGGGCCTCCTATCTAGTCAGACAGCATCCCTGCAAGAGCAACAAATTCCTCGTCTGTAACCTCGTTGGACTCGAATCTCTCCTTCGCCCAGATTTCGATTTTGTGGTCATTGCCAGAGAATACAACTTCTTTGTCTGCACCAATTGATTCCAAAAGTTTCTTCGGGATGCTTATCCTTCCGAGCTTCCCGTCAGGCTCCACCAGCGCACGGTCGCGCATATATGCTCTCCAGAACATGGCGTGCTCCCTCTTGAGGAAGTTGAGGCGGGATTTCAGCTCTTCTGACTGTCTTACCCATTCATCGTAGGTGTACATCTCAAGGCAGTCCTCGTAGATGTCCTTCTTGATGACCATCCTCATGTCGGCTTCCCCGGCTGCGTCTTCGCTGCCGGATACCCTGCTGTCTGCCGCCATGATGGCCTTGAAGGCAGAGGGGAGCACGAGCCGCCCTTTGTCGTCAATCTTTGCAGTGTATTCGCCGATAAATTTGATCATGTCCTTTTCTTGCTGTATGCTTTTGCCGTGGCCGCAGTCAGGACCGCGCGGTCCTTTGGCCTATTCACCGCAAAAATAGTAATATTTTTCCACTTAATTCCAAATTTTTCCATTTTTTTCCACAATGATATTAACATGCCTGATGCCAATGTGTCTCCGGAAGGAATAAGTGCCTGGTCCTGAATATTATGCCATTGGGCTAATGAATGCATATAGGATGGAACATTGATTTGCCGGCATGGCAGGGGAGCTATGCGACAAAATGTCGGTGTTTATGTCAAAATGTCTGATTATTAATGTGTTATAATGACAAAAAGTCAGATTCCTATTTACCTGTCGCGTCTGGCCCGTACTTTGTCTGTCTTCCCGCCGTAACCGCAGAGGCCTGAAGATGGCCGGGACAAGGTTGCATGATGATTGTGACCAAGTCCAGTGGCGGACAATATGTTAACTAAAATTAATGGAGGATATTATCATGACACCAGCAATGAGAACACAGAATTGGCTACCGAGTATATTCAATGATATTTTTACCGATGAGATGCTCGGACAGCGTACACGCCGTGCAGCGGTGCCGGCAGTGAACATCATCGAGAATGAAAAGGACTACCGCATAGAGATTGCGGCGCCGGGAATGGGGAAAGAAGACCTTAAAGTCTCTATCAATGAGAATGATGAACTTGTTGTGTCCTTTGAAAGGGGCAGCAGGGGACAGGAAAATGGGGAGGCCCAGGAGAAAAAGGGCACATATCTCCGCCGTGAATTTTCCTACAGCTCATTCCGCCAGAGCTTTGTGCTTCCTGACGATGTCGAGAAACAGGAGATTGCCGCAAGCATGGAAAACGGGGTGCTTACCGTGGAACTGCCTAAAAAGGACATGAGCAAGGAAGTGCCGGCGGCAAGGCAGATCGAGATCAGATGATCTCTTTGAACATTGTACTATGAAAACGGGGGCTGCCAGCAGGCGGTCCCCGTCTTTAGTATGTCCTGTACTTTCTGAAGGATTAATATTTGTTGAGCGGCATTCCTGCAGTGCGCATGCGTACCTGGTTGCGTACCGCCTTGATTGTGCTCTCGTATTCCTCTTTTCCTGTCTCGTCTTTTCCTGCGATCAGGTCAAGATGATTGGCTGCATTGGTGAGTATCGTGTCAATCCAGTCAACGATTGTCTCCATGTCCTTCTCCACAAAACCCCTTGATGTCACAGCCGGGCTTCCAACCCTTATCCCTGATGTGAGGAAAGGCGAGCGGCTGTCAAAAGGCACCATGTTCTTGTTCACTGTGATGTCTGCCTTTACAAGCTCCTTCTCTGCGACTTTTCCTGTCAGGTCGGCAAACTTGCTGCGCAGGTCGATCAGCAGCAGATGGTTGTCTGTGCCTCCGGATACAACCTTGTAGCCCCTTGAAAAGAATGCTTCCGCCATTGCAGAGGCGTTTTTCAGCACCTGCTTCTGGTATTCCTTGAATTCCGGCTGGAGAGCTTCGTGGAATGCCACTGCCTTAGCGGCTATGCAATGCTCCAGAGGACCGCCCTGTACTCCCGGGAATACGCTTGAATTAAGGATCTGCGACATTTTCTTGACAACTCCCTTAGGTGTGGTGAGCCCCCATGGGTTGTCGAAGTCCTTTCCCATCAGGATTACTCCTCCGCGTGGTCCGCGTAGTGTCTTGTGTGTCGTCGATGTGACTATATGCGCGTATTTGACAGGGTTGCTTAGCAGCCCGGCAGCTATGATTCCTGCCGTGTGGGCCATGTCGACCATGAACAGCGCACCGATCTTGTCCGCGATTTCCCTCATGCGGGCATAGTCCCATTCCCTTGAATATGCTGATGCGCCTCCGATGATGAGCTTTGGCCTGGTCTCAAGTGCGACTTTCTCCATGTTGTCATAGTCGATGAGCCCGGTTGTCTCGTCAAGGCCGTATGAGACTGCGTTGTAGAGTATCCCGGACATGTTTACCGGAGATCCGTGGGTGAGGTGGCCGCCGTGTGCAAGGTCAAGTCCCATGAATGTGTCGCCGGGCTTCAGGCATGCCATGAGCACAGCCATGTTGGCCTGTGCACCGGAATGTGGCTGCACATTGGCGTATTCTGCCTCGTATATCTGGCAGAGCCTGTCAATCGCAAGCTGCTCAATCTGGTCTACCACTTCGCATCCTCCATAATATCGTGCTCCCGGATAGCCTTCTGCGTATTTGTTGGTGCAGATAGACCCGAGTGCTTCAAGAACCTGCCTGCTGACATAGTTCTCCGATGCAATAAGCTCAATTCCGGCGGACTGCCTTTCCTCTTCTTTCTTGATGAGATTGAAAATTTGTAGATCCTGTTTCATAAGATTGATAAATAATTCCGGTCCTTGGACCTGTTGTGTCCTGATGTAATGAAGCCACAAAAGTAAGGCAATTTTTTATTTTTACTACCTTTGTGTTGAAAACTTTTCATGGAATTTTATGAACCATAACCGTAAACTGCTTAATATAGAGCTCGGCAGGGTCAGTGCCGAAGAATACAGAAAACTTCCTGAGTCAGGAATTGTGGTGGTGCTGGACAATATCCGCAGCGCACATAATGTCGGATCGATATTCAGGAGCTCGGACTCCTTCAAGGTTGACAAGGTCTATCTTTGCGGGATATGTTCAGTTCCTCCGTCTGCTGAAATACATAAGTCTGCCCTCGGGGCTGAAGACAGTGTCGAATGGGAGCACTATGACAGGACTGTTGATGCTGTGGCAAGGCTGAGGGATGAAGGGTATTCTATAGTAAGTGTAGAGCAGACTGTTGATTCCGTCCCTCTTGACAGGCTCGCAGTAGAGCCGGGGGGCAGGTATGCGCTTGTCTTTGGAAACGAGGTGGATGGAGTCTCGCAGGAGGTGGTGGATGCCTCCTGCTTTTCTGTCGAGATACCGCAGTTCGGCACCAAGCATTCACTGAATGTATCTGTGTCCGCCGGGATTGTCCTGTGGCATTTCAGATATCTTTCCGGTCTCCGTTGACGTGCTATTTCTGCTGAATTCCTGCAAAGAAGCTGGTTAATGCAAAATTTTGCTAACTTTGCGGCCGCTTTTTCCATATGTATGCGGAATTGTAAGAATTAACAAATAAATAATTATGTTTACTAATTTCATTGGCTTCCATTTGGTGGAGGATTACCACAAGTGGAAAAGAGAGCGCATGAACAAGGGGCAGGATTTCCATGTCTCGAGGATTGTCAAGCTGGCTGTTGTAGCCGTTGTCTTCCTTACGCTCTGGTTTATCCCTACATCTGCGTTCGGGATTGAGGGGCTTACTGTTGTGCAGCACCGTGTGATTGCGATCTTCGCATTTGCAACACTCATGTGGATCCTGGAGGCAGTGCCGTCATGGACCACTTCCGTATTTGCAGTGGTGATGCTTCTGATGTCGACTTCCGACAGCAGCATCTGGTTCATGAGGAAGGTCTCTGAGGGAAATGAGCTTGGCGCGTTTGTCGGCTACAAGAGCATCCTGCATTGTTTCGCGGACCCGACTATCATGCTGTTCATCGGAGGATTCATCCTCGCGATTGCCGCAACGAAGACAGGTCTGGATGCATTCCTCGCACGTGTGCTTCTCAAACCTTTCGGTACGCAGTCCCGCTTTGTGCTGCTCGGATTCATAATGGTGACCGGTGTCTTCTCCATGTTCCTCAGCAATACAGCTACTGCTGCAATGATGCTTACTTTCCTTGCTCCTGTGCTCCGCTCGCTTCCGGCTGACGGAAAAGGCAAGATCGGACTTGCGCTTTCCATCCCTATCGCGGCGAATGTAGGAGGTATCGCTACACCTATCGGAACTCCGCCTAACGCAATTGCGCTGAAGTATCTGAACGACCCTGCCGGCATGAACCTGAACATCGGCTTCGGAGAGTGGGTGAGCTTCATGCTTCCTCTGGCAATAGTGCTTCTGCTTTTCGCATGGGTGCTTCTCCTGTGGCTTTTCCCTTTCAAGCAGAAGACCATTGTACTTGAGATTGAGGGAGAGGCAAAGAAAGACTGGAGGTCAATCGTTGTCTATATCACATTTGCAGTTACAGTCCTTCTCTGGATGACAGATAAATACACAATGATGAACGCCAACGCGGTCGCAATGATTCCTGTCGGTGTGTTCAGCATATGCGGAATAATCAGGAAACGTGACCTTGAGGAGATCAACTGGAGTGTCCTCTGGATGGTTGCCGGCGGTTTCGCCCTTGGCGTGGCTCTCCAGGAGTCAGGGCTTGGCAAGGCGGTTGTCGGTGCAATACCATTTGCTACATGGCCTCCTGTTGTTGTGATCCTCGGTTCCGGACTCCTCTGCTATGTGATGGCCAACTTCATCTCGCATACAGCTACAGCGGCTCTTCTTGTCCCGATCCTTGCACTTGCGGGAAGCAGCATGGGGGCAGCCCTCGATCCTGTCGGAGGAGTGGGTACACTCCTTATAGGTGTGGCTTTCGGCTCGTCGCTTGCAATGATACTTCCTATCTCGACACCGCCGAATGCCCTTGCACACGCAACAGGCCTTATCAAGCAGACGGATATGGAGAAGGTTGGTATAATCATGGGAGTTGTAGGACTTATACTTGGCTATGCGCTTCTCATCACCCTCGGGTCAAATGGCATGCTATAGCAGCTGCCTTGACTTTGCACCTTGAGGCATATGTCAGACAGGCCGGGACGGAGATTCTTCCGTTCCGGTTCTTTTTTTGTTTGCGGGGAGCATTTTTGATAGTATCTTTGCCGCCGGAAATTCCGGGATAGAGATGTGGTGAGTGTCGCCTGTCTCGCTTCCGGATTATAGAACATTCAGGATTATGGAGAAAAAACGCAGCAAGATAGGCATCTGGATGGACAATGCAAGGTCCATTTCATTGCCGCAGAGTATACTTCCGGCAATATTGGCAGTGTCAATGAGTGCGGCTGTCCCGGGATTTTCATGGTGGATGGCCCTTATAGCTGTCTTCGGGGTGGCATGCGCCCATCTCGGGATGAACCTGGCAGACGACTATTTCGACTATCAGGTCAGCAGCGGGGAGAAACGCACAGAGCTTGCCTCCGAGGGACTTCGTGCAAGGATCGCCAAATATCCTTATCTCACATCCGGTGAGGCGACTGTGGGGCAGTTGAGGACCGCAATTTTTGCTTTCCTTTCCATAGCTGTCTGCTGCGGGCTTGTACTGGCGTTTTTCAGGGATTGGCCCGTGCTTGCGATATTGGCTATAGGAGGACTTCTCGGTATCTCGTACTCCGGTTTCCCGTTCCGTCTGTGCTATTACGGATATGGTGAACTTGTCATAGGCCTTATGTTCGGCCCACTCCTGATGACAGGGGTCAAATATGCCTCATGCGGCGTCTTCGGCACAGACATCGTCCTGGTGAGCATTGCTGTAGGCATGCTCGTAACAAATATCCTTTACATGCATTCCATCATGGATGCCGTGCCTGATGCCAAGATGGACAAGATGACATTCGCAAGGCTCCTGAAACGTCCGGTCCCGATTCTCGCTGCTGCATGGATATTTATCCTTGTGCCTTTCGCCCTGATTGCGGCAGGCGTCATTGCAGGAGTCCTGCATCCAGCATATTGCAGTGTCGTCATCCTATTGCCGATGGCAATATATCTCGGACGCTCGATTACGGATTTTGTTTATCAGAGGCCTCTTGAAATACGCTTGAGACCGTGGATGGGGCCTATGGGCAATTTCCCCGCATATGAGCAGGCCGGAATCGGCTGGTTCATGCTCAGATGGCTCATCGCCAGGAACCTGCTCTCATTCTTCTGCCTCATTATAGCCATTGTTAACATTGTACTTGCAATAATATAGAGGACCCTCTGCCGCATGCCGGATTTACGGGCTGCGCGGCAGGCTGAATATTGGATTGTTGTAATCTGAGAATATAATTGACAGCATGAAAAAGATAGGACAAATGATATATCTGGCATGGTGGTTCTTCCGTGCCCGTTTCTTCGGAAGGCGCGCTCCTTTGCAGACGGTGCTTTTCATTTCAGACCTGTGCAACCTTGAATGCCGCCATTGCAGCGTATATAATAAGGTGAATCCGCATGTCTCGACCTATGCCAAGATAAAGGAGCAGCTTGAGTATGCCTATTCGCTTGGCTCCAGGTTCGTGGATTTCGAGGGAGGGGAAGTGACAATCTGGAGAGACGGAGACTACCGCATCAATGACCTGATAGACCTGGCGCGCGAAATCGGCTTCTTCTCTGCCACCATCACCACCAATGCCCAGCTGCCGTTTGCCGGCAACCATGCAGACAGCATCTGGGTCAGCCTTGACGGTTATGGCAGATTCCATGAAGAGGTGCGCGGCAAGGGGACATTCGCCCGTCTTGAAAAGAACATTGCTGAGTGCGGACATCCTCACCTCAGCGTAAACATGGTCGTAAATACCCTGAACTACACAAGCGTGGAGGAGACAATCAGATATGCAGCAGAAAATCCTGCCATAGAAATGATTGCAATCAACTTCTACACTCCGTTCCCAGGTGCAGAGGAACTGACGCTTGCCCCGGAGCTGCAGGCACGGATTGTAGACAAGGTCATAGAGATGAAGAAAGCCGGCTATCCGATAATGAACAGCATCTCGGGCCTGAAATATATGAAAAGAATCAAGGACGGGAAGTTCACTCCACGGTGCTGGGTCACCAATTTCATATATGCGGACGGAAGCATGGGGCTGTGCAAAGGCCAGGAGCTTGGAATATGCAGCCGATGCGGCTTCTGCATGGCAGGCGAGATGAGCGCCTTGTTCAGTTTCCGTCCCGACACTATACTCTCCGGACTGAAACTCAGGATGTAGACGCATGCCCTTGGCATCGTAAAATTCAGGTCCTTGTTTTTCTTTTTCGTGGCATACATGGCATCAGTGTTGTATAACGCTGCGGCATTCAACAATTTTCAAAGCCATGAAAAGAAAAGCAAGGGCGTGCGTGATGGCCATTGTCATCTTCGCCGCATGCAGCTTTCGCTGCTTTGGACAGATGAATGTAACTTCACCTGCCGCGACAGACTTCGTTAAATACGAGCGAATCCCTGTCAGCTACTTCAACGGCCTGCCTACCATCGACATACCGCTGTACACATTGGAAGTAAAAGATCTGAAGCTTCCGATTTATCTCTCATATTATGCTTCCGGCATCCGGCTGAACCAGTATCCCACCTGTGTGGGGCTTGGCTGGAATCTTAACGCGGGCGGGTGCATCACCCGTGTCGTCAATGGGATTCCGGACGAGACGTGCCTGAAGGATGTCCGTGATCAGACAGGCTATGGATATACAGGGACGAATCCGGGCTATTATTTCTCCTCTAAGCACTTAGACCGTGATGACTGGGCCTCTGAAAGCAGGCTCATAGATTATATCAATTCATCACAGACGTTTAAATATGATCTTCAGCCGGATGAATTTGTCATCAATGCATACGGGGTGAGTGGAAGCGTATATTTTTACAGAGATGAAAATAATAACGTAAAAGCTAAAGTCAAAAGCAACAATGGAGAATCTTTTAGTGTTGAGCCACCTAAAGTCATAGAGAACCCCAAAACGTTTAAATTCCCTGGAGGCGGAGAGAAGCCCCTGGACTCATATAGAATATATGAACTTTTCTACGAATTTACTGTAATCAAGAGCGATGGAACGAAACTTATCTTTGGAGGAAGTGACGACAGTATTGAATTCTATACGGAGAAATTTACCGAAGGATTTGCTGTGCCGGTACAAGTCGTGACCTATCTGTTGAAAACATGGCCCACCGCATGGATGCTTAGGGAGGTTATATCGCCTGACGGTAATAAAATGCACTTTGAATATCAGCGTAATGGCAGTCCTATTATACTTAGCGATGTCAGAACTGACTGTGCTGTATATGGAATTAATGGAACTGCTGCATTGCTGCCGTCACAGAATATAGACAGAGGCTTGTCATTTATAGTTCAGCATCCAGTTTATCCAAAGTCAATTTCTACAGATGACGGATTAAAGATTGAGTTTTTCCCATCTAAGGATAATGATTTAAGTACAGTAGGAAAACAGTATGAAGAATGGCTGCAATATTATGGCTTTTCGCGCATTAATGATAATGTGTGCTATGACGCCGAGGGAAGTTCATCGCGTATAGCATATGCTCCCCACAATTATTCACAGCAATTGAACATGATAATGGTGACATACAATGATGAGCCTCAGCACTCTTTTAGATTTGGCTATACAGAGAATGCAAATGAAAGACTGAAACTCAATACTGTGTCCGTCCTGGGTAGCAGTGGTATAACTGAACAGAAATACACATTAAAATATAATAGCCTTAAACTTCCAGCTTACAATGCCACTGTAACTGACAACTGGGGCTATTGGAATAATAAGGATTATAGAAAGACAGATATAGAAAATGATTTTTTTGGATTCCGTTCGGCAAATGAATATTATACAAAAGCGGAAGTCTTGACTGAGATACAATATCCAACAGGTGGCTGTGCCAAATTTGATTATGAACTTAATGACTATTCAAAGATAGCAACCCAGGCTCCTGATTTCGAGATCCTGGAGCAGAGCGGTAAAGCTGGAGGTCTCAGAATAAAGAGAATAACTTATTCTACAGATACAGCCTCATATATTCATTCATTTGAATATAAGAATGAAGACGGGGCATCATCTGGAATACTTTCTGGAATTCCTGTATATGTGGCGAATGGTGACAAGTATGATAAGTGTGAATATTCGTCATGGGAAGGGCTGACGTATTTCCATTATACCGCAGATATAGAACAGCGTTATAAAATGTGGTCGGAAACATATATAAATGCCCTTGGCCTTACAACCGGCAATTACGTTACCTACAGCAGGGTAGTCGAGTCTGTCGGAGACGAAAAGCCCCTTGTCAAGGAGTACAGGTATACCAATCACAATAATTGGCCTGACACTGCAGATTTCAAGATGTACACCAATATAGATAATCTGTCGCTTGACAACAAATTCACTTCACGTGAGCTGATGCGAGGCCTTCTTACTGATGAGATATGGTACAGTGAAGGCAAAAAGGTCAAGGAAATAAAGCAGGGCTACAGCAGCAATCCTGCAAGATTTGAAGATTATGCAAGAGCAATAGAGCAGTTCAGTATACCAGGTGTTCCAGGATACCTTATTAATATTCCTTTCGTCCGTTACACTCCCTTTAAGATCCTGACTTTCTATCCATATCTTGAAAGCCGTACTGAGACTCTCTATGACCCTTCTGGGCAGACCGTGATGTCAAGTGTTACGGAGAATTTCACATACAACGGAAACCTGATGCCTACTCGGGTGACAAGAAACATGTCGGACGGCAGCATCGAGACACAGACCATGACATATCCGGACGATTACAATACTGACATATTGAACCAGATGACAGGCAGGGGCATGGTTTCAAGCCCTGTAGAGTCCCTGACATATATTGACGGTGAGGTGACGGACGGCAGACTTGTGGAATATGAACTTGACAACTCTATATTCTTCCCCCGCAGGACATGGACACTGGGCTTGACCGAAGGCCTTGACAGCACATCGTTCCAGAAATACACCGGAAGTATGCATGACAGCCGGTATGAGATAGAGGCAGAAGTCATGGATGTTGACGATTCCGGCAATCCTCTTCTTGTGAAATCGGCAGACGGGACTCCGGTGTCTTATCAGTGGGGATATTCTTCCGTCTATCCCGTGGCCGTGGTGTCTGGTGCAGCGAATACATATAAGGCAGAAACTATCTTGGAACCGGAAATTCAGTCGCAAACAATATATCTGGATCCTAATAATATATACCAGAATGTCAGAACATATACATTTACTTCATGTGAATATGGAGATGTTACCCTTAATTTGATCGGTGCATTGGGATATGACTGGTTTGTTCCTGGTACCTTTGATGGTCAATCGTTCGGCTTAGTGCAGATTCGCGGCTTGATGCCTATGGCAGAGCCATGGGACAAATATGTCGGCACCTATACGTATGAGGTCACTTTCCATAATGTGCCCAAAGGGACCCATACGTTGAGCATAGGCACTCCGGATATGCGGAAAGGCAGCTTTGGAACTGACGGTGATATGGGACGTCTGTCATATTCCTATATGGGAGGTACTGTTCATGTCGAGAGTTCCGGACAGGATGAGTTCCTGTATGAGGGCTTTGAGTCTCGTGTAGGGCCAGACATATATCCTTTCGGTTATAATAGCGGCAAATGCTTTGTTGGAGAGTGCTATATAGAACTTAGTGGTGATTCCTCCAGGAGATACCTGCTTGACTACAGGGTATACAGGAACGGCAAGTGGGAATATGTAAGGATCTCTTTGCCAGGACGGTCTTATACAATAAATGAGGGTCTTAATCCTATTGATGATGTGCGCGTCTGGCCTGAGGATGCAGATATTGAGACATATTCATGGTATCCTTTAATCGGGTTGCGTAGCCGCACTGACGCGGGAGGAGTCACGGAATCATATGCTTATGATGTCTGTGGCAGGCTGCAGACGGTCAAAAACAATTCAGATGATATAACGGAACAGTATGTTTATAATTATGCTGGAAACTCACCTCAAGTATATGCTCCATATTATGGCAATGAAAGCATGAGTATGTATTTCTACAGCAACAGGTGCAGTGAGTCTGAGGGTTATTTCCCTCTACCTGTGAAATATACCGTCCCTGCGTACAAATATACTTCAAGAGTTTCTCAGTCTGATGCAAACAGGATGGCTTTTGACGACCTATTGGTGAACGGCCAGAAATATGCCGATGCTAATGGCGAATGCGGATCATATAGGACCTATATAATAGTATATGTCTATAATTTGACTCCCGAGGCATATACGCTTGATTATTCATGGGGAGTTCAGGGCAGCATACAGCATCTGCAATTCAATATACCTGCTGGATATCTGACAGCGTCTTCAACAAAAATACCGGAGGATTATAAACCGACAATTATTTATGTGCCACGGCACAACTACAGAAGTGCATCGCTTTACAACGAGGAAGGTCAATCTGTGCCGTTTACGGCTGAATCAGGATATACGATAAATTTTTTCTATGACGAAGGCTACTATGATGAGAACAAAGACACGTATATAATCCAATAAAGACAAAAATCCATGAAAACGATATATAAATCCATTTCAGTCCTGGCAATATTAGTATGCCATCTGACAAATATATATGCCCAATCCGGCCCTGACTATAGTCACAATTTTGTAGTCGGCACTGTAGTCCGCGTTTCCGGTGCGAAGGATACCGCTGCGGTGAACGCCTTGCCGTCCGAGGGTGCGATGAGAACGGTGAACTATTATGACGGCCTTGGCTTTCCTTCCCAGACAGTCTCTGTCGGTGCCGTGGGAGGTGGGACGCATGACCTTGTGCAGCATAAGGAGTATGACCGTTATATGCGTGAGAGCAAGATCTTCCTGCCTTATGCAGACCTGGCTGGCGGATCAGGTCAGGGCTTTCGTGACGGTGCCGGTGCGGCGACTGCTGCGTTCTACCGTGACGGTTCCCTGACCGGGATGTCTCCAGATTCCGCTCCATGGTCTGTGACTGTCTACGGCAACAGCACGCTTGACAGAGTTCTGGAGCAGGGCTTTCCCGGTGAGGTGTGGCAGCCAGCCGACCACCGCACAGACACTTCCGGACGCACTCAGGTCTACGGGTATGGCACATGCTCTTCTTCCGGTGATGATGTGGTAAGGCTGTGGAAGGTGGCCTCCGGCGGTATCTCCTCTTCCGGCAATTATGTTCCCGGGCGTCTTGTGCGTCAGACGCTCATGGGCGAGAACTGGCTTTCCGGGCGTGACGGGACCGTTGACGTCTATACCGACTATTCCGGCAACACGGTTCTTGAACGCCGGTGGCTGTCCGAGGGTGGCGTTGACAGGGCCCTTGACACGTACTATGTGTATGATGTGCTCGGCAGACTGCGCTATGTTCTTCCTCCTCTTCTTTGCGATGCCCTGTCAGGCGTTTCCTCTGCATCGGATGATGATGCCGGCATGAGGGCCTACGCTTATGTGTATCGCTATAACGGTTTCGGCGAGTGCATCTGGAAACGTCTTCCTGGATGTTCTCCCGTGACGATGCAGTATGACAGACATCACCGCCTCGTGCTCAGCCAGGACGGGAACCAGGCGGTCTCCGGCGAGTGGACGTCTGTCTGGTATGACGGCCTGGGACGCCCCTGTGTTAGGGCTTGCGGTTCTCTGCCTTATTCCGGCGATGTGTCCGGCACAGAGTTCACTGCGTCATATTCCGGTGAATCAGGCCATGTCTGCGGCTATGTCCTGAGCCATTCACTCCCTTCCGGCTCTGAGCTTGTTGATGTCACTTATTATGACAATTATGACTTCATTTCCCTTGCGCCCGAGTCCTGCCGTGACAGCCTTCGCGCTTATGTGCTGAAGCCTGTGGTGGTGAAGCCTCCGAAGCCGTCAGGCAATGCTGCAGCTGCCCTTGCTGAACCTTCCTCCGTTGCCATCCTTCCTCCTGTATGGGACAGCATTATTGTTGCACCTCCTGTTGCTCCATTCCCTCCTGTGAGGGACAGCACACTTATAAAGGACAGCGCAACCCTTACTCCTGTCCCATTGCCTGTACTGAAGTTGCCCGTTGTTACGACGGAGTACGACCGCTATGGCAGTTCGCGTGTGACCGGCCGTGTGGTCTGGACTGTGGGTGATGTGCGTGACGCCCTGTATTCCTCCTGCTATTATGACGACCGCGGACTTGTGGTCCAGTCGCATTCCCTGAACCAGCTTGGCGGCTGGGACAGCGAAAAGACGGTTTATTCGTTCACATGTCAGCCTGTCAGCCGTACCCTGTCGCATAGTGTAGGCACCGTGTCTTCCGTGTCGGGTGATGTACTTCCTGATGCAGTGGCTCTTGGCAATCCTTTGGTTGAGCGTTATACCTATACTTATGACAACATGGACCGCCCTCTGAAGATTACTCACCGGCTTGGCAGCGGCCCGGAGACAGCCCTTGCAGACTGTTCCTACGACAATCTCTGCCGCCTGTCCTCTGATGGGCGCAATGGTGCTGAGCCGCTGCTGACGGACTATTCCTACAACATCCGGTCATGGCAGACAGGCTTGTCAAGCGGTGTTTTCAGTGAGGGCCTTTACTATAATGACCCGGAAGGCTGCGGTGCATCTTCGTCTGCGCGGTTCGACGGCAGCCTCTCCGCCTCGGTGCGTTCTTTCGGCGGCGGCGTGAAGTGCGGGTACGGTTACTCTTATGACGGCCTCGGTCGTGTGACGGGAGCCGAATGGCTCGCTGACGGTGCTCCTGCTTCCGGTTATGGCGCATCGTATTCTTATGACGGCCAGGGGAACGTGCTGTCCGTGGCACGTGATAGTGGAGAGTCTGCTGCGGCCGGTGACGATTTGATGATGGCTTACAGCGGGAACCGTCTCCATGCGATGTCTGACCACGGCGGCAGCATGATACCGGACCATTTGGCGGGTAGTGTCCCTTCCGGCATGACGCAGTACGCCTACGATGCGAACGGGAACATGACACGCGACCTGAACAGCGGCCTGACGGTGATGTCCTACAACCGCATGAATCTTCCTGAGGAACTGATTTGTGCCTCTTCTGACGGCGTGCACAGCATCCGTTACCTGTACAGCCCTGACGGCATGAAGCTCCGCGTGAGCAGTTCCGGCCCTAGCGGTGTATCCGATGTCACGGACTATGCTTCGAACGTGGTGTACCGCGGCGGTTCTGTGGAGCGGATTCTGGTGCCAGGCGGCTATGTGGCTGACGGCAGCTACCGGTTCTTCGTGACTGACCACCTGGGCAGTGTCCGTGCTGTTGCCGACTCTGAGGGCAATGTGCTGGAGGCTTATGACTACTATCCTTACGGTGTGGAGTTTCCGGATGGTGCTGCTTCGGGAAGCGGTGTGGCGGTCGGTGGTGATGCTGATGCTGTAGCGTCGGATGTGGTTGCAGTGCAGCCAGGCGTTTCTGATGGCGCAACTGGTTCGGGGACTGTTCCTGACGGTCTTGGCGTGACGATCCAGCCCTACCGTTTCAACGGCAAGGAGTCCCAGAAGTTCGCCGGCCTTCCATACCTTGACTACGGCGCGAGGTTCTACCACCCTCTGTCCTCCCGCTGGACAACAATGGACCCAATGTCGGAAAAGTATTATTCTGTCAGTCCTTATGCGTTCTGTTCCAATAATCCTGTTAACTTTGTGGATTGGGATGGGATGGATATTTGGGAACTTGATAATATGGGTAATGTAGTCAATAGAATTGAGGATAAAGAAAAAGATGCCTTCCATATTGTTGAGAAGAATGCAGATGGTGAGTGGAAACGGACAGGAAATGAGATTAGTTTTGAATATGGAACGATTGGAGCTACGCATGAGGTAACTGTTAAAACGGACAAAGGGGAAGAACTTACTCTCACTATGTTTGAAGTCAATGGAGATGCTAATGCACAGCAACTGTTTGAATTTATGGCCAATCCGGAGGTCGCTGATGTCGAATGGGAACACGTAAAGATTGGCTTTGAGGATTCCGGAAGGAATGTAGTCGGGAACAGTCATGTGGAAGGGCAAACCGGTATCATCGGGTATCTGTTTACTACAGGCTATACAATAAGGGAGTCTAATCATAATCATCCTTCCAGGAAAGGAGCTTCGGATAATGACTTGCTATTAGCTAAAATGGTACAGGGTGCACAGCCAAAGAGTAAATTTAATGTATATGTGCATCCTGGTATTTACGTAGGGTTTGACAAAAACTCAATAGTGGATAAAAAGACGATATATTAACTGTCAAACAAAAAATATGAAAAGGATATTGGTCGCAATCATTTTAGTCTTTCTGTCGTTGCCATTTTGGGGACGGGATTATGGTGTATCCAAGGAACGGAGCATGGCAGACTCAAATGTCTCCTCTGTATGTCTGTCGGAATATCAAAAAGATAAACCCCAAGAACGCAATTATTTGACAATCAAGGAATACAAAAACAAAGATTACATCAATGTCCGTAATGTCCGTCTTCTGGAATATGAATTGCGTGACAGCAGTATGGCTGATTTGATTTCAAGGTTCATAGAGGCGGAAAAGCATCAGCAGTATTATGATAAGGATGGGTACATATTACTTTGCAAGGAGACACCGACCATCTGGACTTTGATGTCTATATTCCCTAACATGTACTCTTTTTCTTATTATGGTTACGGTTCGTATGACGGTGTATTGTATCTGGATAATCATACTTTTATAGTATCATTTAAAAAGTATGACCCTTATCCATTTATTCCTACAGGAAACAGGAGATATCTTGAGTTCCTTGACTATAATCAGCCGAAATTTGGAATAAAAGACGGTACATATTATTATTACACCATGCCAGACCCATATGAAGATGATTATCCAATCTGGTGGGTCAGGTATGATAAGGACCACTATGAGCTTATGGAAAAGCCAGGAGTGATTTACCGCTTCCCTTCATCAGAAGTTCTGCCGAAGATAGATTTCAATTTGAATCCCAAGGCAGAATCTGATGTCCTGATAAAGGTTTTGTAGATGGCTGTCAAAGTAGATAAATAGGAATATAGGATAAAATTTTCCAGTACGTCCTTTGCTTTAACAATGTTTGGAGAATACGTGATAAATGACAGGTGACAATGAAAAAATCAATTTACTAATAGAACCTTAATGAGCATCCCTTATGGACGGGAGTATAAGCAGTGAAGTTCACCCCGAAAGTTTATTGTCAAGCTTTCAGGGTGAACTTTAATGTTAAGGCTATTTTTCCTGCGGCGATCTGATGGAGCATGACAATTATCTTCCTTTCGGCACGAGGTGGAATGACGGCAGCCCGACCGATCCGGACAACCGTTACCGTTTCAACGGTAAGGAATCCCAGAAGTTCGCCGGCCTTCCATACCTTGACTACGGCGCAAGGTTCTACCACCCGCTGTCTTCCCGCTGGACGACCATGGACCCGATGGCGGAAAAGTATTATTCTGTCAGTCCTTATGCGTTCTGTTCCAATAATCCTGTTAACTTTGCGATTAAGCGAGAGCAGAATGAGCTTGCTCATTTTGCCGAGCGTGAGCAAAGAAAAGCCCGCAGGGGCTTAACTTTGTGGATTGGGATGGGATGGATATTTGGGAACTTGATAATATGGGTAA